>JBFMFC010000045.1:0-19849 GCA_040752195.1 Pseudomonadota bacterium
AGGCTGGCCCAGCCCGAAGGCGCCTGGAAACCGTTCGACCGCAGCGGCGTACGCGCGTGGCTGTACTGGGATCCGAAGCGAAAGACGTGGTACTAGCCCGGCGCGCGATCCGTCGCTCGCAGCCCGTACCCGGCTATCCGCGTGTCCAATGCCTGCGGCGATCGTCGACGGCCCGACGCTCGGCGACGGGTCCTTCGGCGATCCGGCCGCGCCGGCCATGCCGCCGATTGAGGTGATCGACGGCGTGGGCGACGATCTGCGCCGGCTTGCTGCCGATCCTGGCCGGGAAGATCGGCCGCTTGCGCCGCGCGGCCGAGGCTGCGCGCACGGGCGCGCCCGTCACGTCAGCTTGAACAGGTGCACGTACTGGCGCGCGACGGGCAGCTCGCGCGGGTGGTTGCGGATGCGGACGAACAGCTTGCCCGCGAGGTCGCGACGCGTTCCGGCCACCGCGTTCAGGTTGACGATGACCGAGCGGTGGATCTGCTGGAACGACTCGCCGTCGAGCTGCGCGGCGAGCTCCGACAGCGGCACGCGGATCAGCCATTCGCGCACCGTGTCGCCGTCGCGCGCGAACACGCACGTGTACTTGTCGTCGGCCTGGAAGTAGAGCACGTCGGCAACCGCGATCTGCTCGGTGACCTCGCCGTCGCCCGTGCGCTTGCTCGCACGGATCCAGCGCAGCCTGCGCTGCGCGTTCGTCGCGAGCTGCTGCGACAGCTGCGCGAGCAGCGCCGCGATCTCGGGGGCGGGTTGCTTCGCGGCGAGCCCGGCCTTCAGCTTGTCGGCGGCGCGCCGCAGGCGCTCGTCGGTCACCGGCTTCAGCAGGTAGTCGACCGCGTCGGCCTCGAATGCGTCGATCGCGTACTGGTCGAACGCGGTGACGAACACGACGCGCGGCCGCCGCGCTCCGCTCAACTGCCGCGCGACGTCCAGCCCCGTCGCACCGGGCATGCGGATGTCGAGGAATGCGATGTCGGGCGCGTGCTCGGCGATCGCGCGCGCGGCGTCCGCTCCGTTGCCCACCACGGCGACAACCCGAAGCTCCGGCCAGATCGCGGCGAGCCGCGTGCGCAGATACTCCGCGAGATGCGGTTCATCGTCGGCGATCAGCGCGGTCGGCATGGGCATCGGGTGCGGGAGGAGACAGGGTAGTCGGCTTGCCGCATTCAGCGATCCGCAATCGGCGATCCGCTCTCACGCCGCCTGCAACGGCAGCGTCAGGCGCACGCGCGTGCCCGGCCGGGCGTCTTCGATCGTCAGGCGCGCGCGTTCACCGTACAGCGCAGCGAGCCGCTCGCGCAGGTTGGTGAGGCCAACGCCGGTCGTCGCCGTGGTCGCCTCGAAGCCGCGGCCGTCGTCGGCCACTTCGATCCGCAGCGCGCCGTCCACGGCGCGCACGGCGACGCGCACGCATCCGCCGGCGACGGTCGGTTCGAGCCCGTGCTTGATCGCGTTTTCGACCAGCGGTTGCACCAGCAGCGGGGGCACCCGCTGCGACTGCAGCTCCGCGGGAACGTCGATCTCGAAGCGCAGCCGCGGGCCCATGCGGATCGCGAGGATCTCCAGATAGGCGCGCAGCAGCGCGCTTTCCTGACCCAGCGTCACCGTGGCCGAGCGGCTCGCTGCGAGCGAGGCGCGCAGCAGCTCGATCAGGCGTTCGAGCATGCGGCGCGCATCGGCCGGTTGCGCATCGATCAGGCCGGCAACGTTGGCCAGGGTGTTGAACAGAAAATGCGGTTCGATCTGCGCCTGCAGCGTCCGCAACTGCGCGTCGAGCGCCTGCCGTTCGAGGGTCGCCGCGCGCGCCTTGGTCCGCTCGTGCTCGGCTTCGGCCTCGGCCAGCCGCGCCTTGTTGGCCATGTAGCGGTACCACAGCGTCGACATGACGATCGACAGCACGAGCACCGACAGCACGACGCGCGGCGCACCTTCGATCAGCCTGGCCACGCCGACGCCCATCAGCATCATGCCGACCGGGTACCCGATGAACACGCCGACGATCGGGATGCCGGCGAAGAACAGGACCCGCTGCGCAGTGCCGAAGGCCTCGATCCGCGCGTGCCCGAACAGCAGCAGCCCGAACCGGAACAGCAGATGGATCGAAAAGCCGACGCACTGCGAGATCGCGAAGTTCCATTTGAACAGCTCGATCGCGTCCGCGCGACGCGCGAAGCTCCAGGCGATCAGCGTCAGGACGACCGCGAGCCCGCTGTTGAAGACGAACGTCCAGACGTACTGCAGCCACTCGGGGCCGACGGCGCGGAACGACGGGTTCCACCAGCTTCGCCAGGAAGCGCGCAAGGTCGCGGCGACCGCGTTCGCCGCGCGGCGTTCGCCCGCGCCTTCGATCGCCTGCTGCCGTGCCTGCACGATTCGCTCCTGGTCGGACCCGTCTCAGCGGCCGACCAATCTAGGCGGCCGGCGCCCGCGGCGCCAGTACCGCGGCGCGAATCGACGCGCTGGCGCCGCCAACCGCCATCGACGCGGCGCATCCGATCGTCAGGCCGCCTCGCGCGCCTTGCGCTTCTTGAGCTTCGTCCGGATGCGCTCCTGCTTCAGCGGCGACAGGTACTCGACGAAGACCTTGCCGAGCAGGTGATCCATCTCGTGCTGCACGCACACGGCGAGCAGCCCCTCGCAGTCGAGCTCGAAGAGGGCGCCCTGCACGTCCTGTGCGCGCACGCGCACCTTGGCGGGCCGGCGCACCTCGTCGTAGATGCCCGGAACCGAGAGACAGCCTTCTTCGCAAACGACCGTCTCCTCGGACGCCCAGACGATCTCCGGGTTGACGAGCACGTGCAGCCTGTCTTTGGTCTCGGACACGTCGACGACGATCAGCCGCTCGTGCACGTCGACCTGGGTCGCTGCGAGACCGACGCCTGGCGCCGCATACATCGTCTCGGCCATGTCGGCCGCCAGCTTGCGCAGCCGCTCGTCGAAGCAGGTGACGGGTCGCGCGACCTTCTTCAGCCGCGGATCCGGGTATTCAAGAATGGGTAGCAGGGCCACGTTCGATCCTCACCGCGCCGGACCGTGGACCGGCGGTTCAGCGTCCATCAATTGGGTGATTCGTACTGCTTTTCAACGATTCCCGTCCAGTCCGACCGACCATACTCGGCGCGGGTCCCAGCCGCTTGGCATCGCTCATTACGGGTATCGATGCAAAACGATATCCGTTGCGATATCAAGGCCCTATGGGCAGAATTTTAAGCGCTGCATCACGTTCGCCCGGTTCGGAGCGATTCCGAGGCAATCCGCGCCGCGGCCGCCGTTCGGCGAGTCCGCGCAACAGGGAGCATCCATGAAGACGGTGATCGACGCCTTTCGCCCCGCCCCGCTCGCGCTGGTGCTTGCCGGCGCCGTGCTGGCCGGCGGCGCGCAGGCGCAAACCACGCCGGACGGCCGTTATCCGGTCACGGACGAGCAGCGCAGGACCGCGGATCAGGTCGCGCAAGCCGGCGTGCCGTTGTCGGCGCTGGCACCGAACGCGCCCGACCTGTACACGGTCAAGAAGGGCGACACGCTGTGGGACATCTCCAGCGTGTTTCTGACCAGCCCCTGGCGCTGGCCCGAGTTGTGGGGCATGAACAAGTCGCAGGTCAGCAACCCCCATCTGATCTATCCGGGGCAGGTGTTGCGCCTGGTGAAGGCCGACGGCCGCGCCACGCTGCAGGTCGCCCAGCCCGACTCGCTGCCTGGCGCCCCCGGCGACGTGGTGCGACTGGCGCCGCGTGTTCGCGATCTGGGCGCCGAGCGCGACGCGGCGATTTCGGCGATCCCGAACAACGCGATCGAGCCGTTCCTGTCGAAGCCGATGGTCGTGGAAGCCAACGAGCTGGCGCGCTATCCGCGCATCGTCGCCACGCAGGAAGGCCGCGTCTACCTCGGCCGCGGCGACATCGCGTACGCGCGCGGCATCACCGACGACCGCATCGAGAACTACCACGTCTTCCGTCCGGCGCGCCCGCTGTACGACCCGGACGACACCGCGCGCAAGAACCCGATCGCGTACGAGGCGTTCTACCTCGGGACCGCGCGCATGGCCAAACGCGGCGAAGTCGCGACGCTGCGCATCCAGGACAGCAAGCAGGAGATGGGGGTGGGCGACCGCCTCGTGCCGATCGAGCGCCAGCCGCTGATCGCGTACGTTCCGCGCCGGCCCGAGCGCGCGATCGACGGCCGCATCGTGTCGGTCTACGGCGGCGTCAACCAGGCCGGCACGCAGAGCATCGTGACGATCAACCGCGGCCGGCGCGACGGCCTCGAGGTCGGTCATGTGCTGGCGCTGCTGTCCACCGGCGAAACCATCCTGGACCGCACCGCGGACAAGCGCGAATACATCAAGCTGCCCGACGAGCGCATCGGCGAAATGTTCGTCTTTCGCGTGTTCGACGGCATTTCGTACGCGCTGGTGATGCGCGTGGAGCGCCCGGTCAAGGTCGGCGACCGCTTCCAGCAGCCCGACGATCTGCAGCTTGCCACGGCCGAACCCCGCCCGGCCGCGTCGGCCGTTCCGATGGCCGCTCCGGTCGTTTCGCCCGGACCGGTGTCGCCGCGCGCAGTCACGCCGCCGGCCAAGCAGTAGCGCGCGAGCGAGCGCGGCGCGGGCGAGGCGCGCGCCGCCCCGTCTCGCCGGCGCGAGCCGCCCGATCCCGCCTTGGACGCCGCCGAACGCGCCGCCTGGCTGCGGCTGACGCTGACGCCGGAAGTCGGTCCGCGCACGGCGCGTGCGCTGCTGGCAGCGTTCGGGCTGCCGACGGCGATCTTCGACGCGAGCGCAGCCGCGCTCGGCAGGCATGTTCCCGAGAAGCTCGCACGTACGCTCGCGGCCGCGCCCGACGCCGCGCTGCGCGCCGCGATCGACGCGACCGAAGACTGGCTCGCACGCGACCCCTCGCACGCGCTGGTGACACTGGCCGACGCCGACTATCCGCAGGCGCTGCTCGCGATCGCCGATCCGCCGCCGCTCCTTTTTGCGATCGGCCGCCGCGAGCTGCTGAACCGGCCCACGGTCGCGATCGTCGGCAGCCGCAACGCGACCCGACAGGGCGAGGGCAACGCGGAGGCTTTCGCGCACGCGCTGGCGCGCGCCGGCCTGACCATCGCGAGCGGACTGGCGCTCGGCATCGACGCGGCCGCGCATCGCGGCGCGCTGAAGGCCGAAACCGACGCGTCGACGATCGCGGTCGTCGGCACCGGCGCGGACGTGATCTATCCGGCGGCGAACAAGGCGCTCGCGCTCGAGATCCGTCGGCGCGGCGTCGTGATCTCGGAGCTGCCGCTCGGCACACCGGGCATCGCGCACAACTTCCCGCGCCGCAATCGGTTGATCGCCGGGCTCGCGCGCGGCGTGCTCGTCGTCGAAGCCACGCTGCGTTCCGGCAGCCTGATCACCGCGCGGCTGGCGGCCGACGCCGGGCGCGAGGTGTTCGCCGTGCCGGGGTCGATCCACTCGCCGCTCGCCAAGGGATGCCACAAGCTGATCAAGGAAGGCGCGAAGCTCGCCGAGTCCGCGCAGGACGTGCTCGACGAACTGCGCCTCGCACCGGCCGGTGCCGCGCCCGAGGCGGCGCCCGCGGCGGCATTGACGCCCGCGCAGGACGCGCTGCTCGCAGCGCTCGGCTTCGATCCGGTCGACCTCGACGCGCTCGCGCAGCGCACCGGGCGCGACGCCGGCGGGCTGACGGCCGATCTGCTTGAGCTCGAGCTGGCTCAACATGTTGAGCGTCTGCCCGGCAACCGCTACCAGAGGTTGCGGTAGCCGTTTGCGCCCGCGGCGCCGAGCCGCTACAGTGCGCGGCAGATGTTCGACGTCCTCGTCTACCTCTACGAGAACTACGGCGCGTTCACGGCGTGCCCGGACGCCGATTCACTGACGCGCAAGCTCGCTGCGGCGGGCTTCGATGACGACGAGATTTCAGCGGCGCTCGCCTGGCTGCAGGGGCTCGCGCACGTCACGCGCGAGTCGCTCGCGGTCGGCGAGGAGCGCGCCGGCGCATTCCGCGTCTACGCGGGCTTCGAGACCGACCGTCTCGGCCAGGAAGCGGTCGCGTTCCTGCGTTTCCTGGAAGGCGCCGGCCAGCTTTCGCCCGCGCAGCGCGAGATCGTGATCGAGCGCGCGCTCGCGATCGACGAAACGCCGGTGCCGCTGGCGAAGCTGAAAGTCATCGTGCTGATGGTGCTGTGGAGCCAGGAGGCGCGCGTCGACGTCCTTCTCATCGAGGAACTGCTCGACGACGGCGAGGACCGCCTGATGCACTGAGGCGCGCAGGCCGACTTGCGCGGCCACCCCGTTTCGTTGTTATCCTGAAAAAAGGAAGCCGCCTGTCCGTTCGGGTGCAATCCGAATCCGACCGGGCGGCTTTTTCATATCACATGAGCAAGAGCCTGATCATCGCCGAGAAGCCCTCCGTCGCCGCGGACATCGCGCGCGCGCTCGGCGGCTTCACGCGGCATCAGGACTACTACGAGTCCGACGAGTACGTGCTGGCGTCGGCCGTCGGCCACCTTCTGCAGCTGTCGAACCCGGTCGAGGTCGCGCGCGGCAAGTGGAGCTTCGCGCACCTGCCGATGATCCCGCCGGCGTTCGAGGTCGAACCGATCGACAAGCGGGCCGAGGAGCGGCTCAAGCTGCTCGCCAGGCTGATCAAGCGCAAGGACGTGACCGAACTCATCAACGCCTGCGACGCCGGCCGCGAGGGCGAGCTGATCTTCCGCTACATCGTGCAGTACACGAAGGCCAGGCAGCCGATCCGGCGGCTGTGGCTGCAGTCGATGACGCCGGCGGCGATCCGCGAGGCGTTCGCGCAGTTGCGCAGCGACGCCGAGATGCACCGGCTCGAGGAGGCCGCTCGTTCGCGCGCCGAAGCCGACTGGCTGGTCGGCATCAACGGCACGCGCGCGATGACCGCGTTCAACAGCCGCGACGGCGGGTTCTTCCTGACGACCGTGGGCCGCGTGCAGACGCCCACGCTGGCACTGGTGGTCGAGCGCGAGGAGGCGATCCAGCGGTTCGTCCCGCGCGACTACTGGGAGGTTCGCGCGACGTTCGGCTGCAAGGCCGGCGCGTACGAGGGCCGCTGGTTCGATCCCGACTTCAAGAAGCCCGAAGACGATCCCGACGCTCGCCCCGAGCGCCTGTGGGATGCGCGCAAGGCGGCGGCGATCGTCGAGGCGTGCCGGGGCAGGACCGGCACGGTCAGCGAGGAAGCCAAGCCCAGCACGCAGACCGCGCCGCTGCTGTTCGATCTCACCTCGCTGCAGCGCGAAGCGAACGGACGTTTCGGCTTCTCGGCCAAGACGACGCTGTCGCTGGCGCAGGCGCTGTACGAACGGCACAAGGTGCTGACCTATCCACGGACCGACTCGCGCGCGCTGCCCGAGGACTATCTGAAGGTCGTCAAGCAGACGGTCGACGTCGTCGGGCAGATACGCGAGTACGCGCCGTTCGCCAAGGCGATCCGGAAGAACGGCTGGATCAAGCCGAACAAGCGCATCTTCGACAACGCCAAGGTGTCGGACCACTTCGCGATCATCCCGACGCTGCAGGAGCCGAAGCACCTGTCGGAGGCCGAGCAGAAGATCTACGACCTCGTCGTCAAGCGTTTTCTCGCGATCTTCTTCCCGGCGGCCGAGTACCTCGTGACGACCCGGATCACGACCGTCGGCGAACACCGCTTCAAGACCGAAGGCAAGGTGCTGGTCGAGCCGGGTTGGCTCGCGGTCTACGGCAAGGAGGCGAGCGACGAGCAGACGCTGCCGAAGGTCGAGGCCGGCGAACGCGTGCGGACCGAAGCGATCGAAGCCGTCGGCCTGCAGACCAAACCGCCGCCGCGCTACAACGAAGCGACGCTGCTGTCGGCGATGGAGGGCGCGGGCAAGCTGGTCGAAGACGAGGAGCTGCGCGCCGCGATGGCCGGCAAAGGGCTCGGCACGCCCGCCACCCGTGCGGCGATCATCGAAGGGCTGATCACCGAGCAGTACCTGGTGCGCGACGGCAAGGAACTGCACCCGACCGCGAAGGCGTTCCAGCTTCTGCGCGCGCTGCGCGGCTTCGGGGTCGACGCGCTCGACGCGCCCGAGCTGACCGGCGAGTGGGAATACCAGCTCGCGCAGATGGAGCGCGGCAAGCTCAAGCGCGATGCCTTCATGAAGGGCATCGAGCGGATGACGCGCGACATCGTCGAGCGGATCCGCAAGGGCGCCGAGAAGGGCGAAGTGCCCGGCGACTACGTGACGCTGAAGACGCCGTGCCCGAAGTGCGGCGCCAAGGTCAAGGAGAACTACCGCCGCTTCGCGTGCACGAAGTGCGAGTTCTCGATCAGCAAGCATCCGGGCAGCCGCTTCTTCGAGGTCGACGAGGTCGAGCAGCTTCTGCGCGACAAGCAGATCGGCCCGCTGACCGGGTTCCGCAGCAAAATGGGACGCCCGTTCGCCGCCGTGCTCAAGCTCGTGCCGCCCGACTACAAGCTCGAGTTCGACTTCGGCAATGCGCCTGCGGGCGAAGAGCAGGGCGGCGAGGCGGTCGACTTCAGCGGGCACACGCCGCTCGGCGCCTGCCCGAAGTGCGGCGCGCGCGTGTTCGAGCTGCCGATGGCCTACGTGTGCGAGAAGGCCGTCGGCCCCGAACGAAGCTGCGATTTCCGCTCGGGCAAGGTGATCCTGCAGCAGCCGATCGAGCCCGAGCAGATGAGAAGGCTGCTCGCCACGGGCCGAACGGATCTGCTGCGCGGTTTCGTGTCGAACAAGACGCGCCGCAAGTTCTCGGCGTTCCTCGTCAAGAAACCGGACGGGACGATCGGCTTCGAGTTCGAGCCGCGCGCGGCGAAGACCGCCGCGCCGGCGGCCAAGCCGCCGTCGAAAGCGGCACCCGCCGCCGAAGAACCCGCGCCGAGAAAGTACGCGGCGGGCAGCGCCAAGTCGGCCGCAGCCCAGCCCGCCGCGAAGACCGCCACGCGCGCGGCCAAAGCGCCGGCCAAGCCGGCGGCCAAACGCGCGCCGGCAGCCAAGACCCGTCGGACCCGCTGAAGCCCGACACGGACGGGCGGCGGCGCGCAACGGGCGGTGCGCGCTCGGCTATCCTCGCCGAATGCAACGCTTCCTGATCCTCGCCGGCGTCGTCCTGCTCGCGCTGGGCCTGGCCTGGCCCTGGCTCGCGAAATCCGGCTGGTGGCGCTGGATCGGGCGCCTGCCCGGCGACTTCCATTTCGAACGCGAAGGCTTTTCCTTCCACTTCCCGCTGATGACCTCGCTGGTGATCTCGATCGTGATCACGCTGCTGCTGTGGATCCTGCGCAAATGACGGACAACCCTTTGAAGCAGCGACTGCGCGCCGGCGAAACGCTGTACGGCTGCTGGCTGTCGCTCGGCGCACCGCTTGCGGCCGAGGCGCTGTCGCACGCGGGGTTCGACTTCCTGGTCGTCGACACCGAGCACTCGCCGATCGACGGCATGGAGGTCGTCTCGTTGTTGCAGGCGATCGGCAACGGCGGCGCCGCGCCGATCGTTCGTGTCGCCGAAAACGCCGCGGTGCGCGTCAAGCGCGCGATGGACGCGGGCTGCGCGACGATCGTCTTCCCGTCGGTCGGCGACGCCGGCGAGGCGAGCCGCGCGGTGGCGGCAATGCGCTATCCGCCGGCCGGCGTGCGCGGCGTGGCCGGCGGCGTGCGCGCCGCACGCTACGGGTTCGACCGTGAATACCTCGCGCGCGCCAACGACAACGCCTGCGCGATCGTTCAGATCGAAAGCGCCGCGGCGCTCGCCGCGGTCGACGCGATCGCCGCGGTCGACGGCGTCGATGTGCTGTTCGTCGGCCCCGCGGACCTCGCCGCGAGCCTCGGCCATCTCGGCGCGAGCGGCCACGCCGACGTGCAGGCGGCGATCGACCGCGTCGCGGCGGCCGCGCGCAGGCACGGCAAGCCGGCCGGCATCTTCGCGGCGAGCGCCGCGCAGGCGCGCGACTACGCGGCGCGCGGCTTCACGCTGATCGCGCTCGCCGCCGACACGACCTGGCTGCTGCAGGGCGCGGCCGCCGCGCTGGCGCAGGCGCGCGCATGAGCGCCGCACGGCCGCGCCGCAGGCGCTCGGCCGCGCCGGCCGCGCTCGCAGGCGCGGGTCCTGTCGCAGCGCAGGACACCGTGTCCGGCGCGCGCTCCCTTTGGGGGACAGCGCGAAGCGCGCAGGGGGCCATGTGACCGCGCGCGCGATCCGGCTGCCGCAGATCGCGCCGCGCTACGAGAAGGCGCTGCGCGGCGCGATCGACCTGGCGTATACGCTGACGGAGCTCGACGCGATCGTCGCCTGCGGCTCGATCGCGACCGCGTCGCGCACCGGCGCATCGCCCGACGCCGGAGCCGACCTCGACGTGTGCGTTCTGCACGGAGAACCGTGGCGGCAGCGCGTGCAACGGCGCATCGACGGGGTGCCGTGCGAGCTCCTCATCAATCCGTTCGAACAGGTGCGCCGCGACTTCGCCGAAGAGGGTTTCGCCGGGCGGCCGGTCACCGCTCAGATGTTCGCGGAGGGGCTGATCGTGTACGACCCGCTCGGCCGCGCCGCCGCGCTCGCCGCCGAGGCGCAGGCGCAGCTCGCCGGCGGCTTTCATCCGGGCGAAGCCGAGCTGACCCGCCGCCGCTACCTCGCCGCCTGCCTGCTCGACGACGCACGCGACCTGCTCGCGCGCGATCCGACGATGAGCGAGCTGCTGCTCGGGCAGGCGCTCGCTGCAATGGTCGATTACGCGTTCGCCGCGCGCGGCCAGTGGCTGCCGCCCGCAAAGCAGCGCGCGGCGATGCTCATGAAGCTCGATCCGGCCGGCGGCACGCTGCTCGCTGCCGGGCTGCGCGACAACGACCTCGCGGGCAGGCTGCGGATGGCCGAGCGTCTGGCCGACCGGTTGCTCGGCGTGCGCGGATTCTTCGACTGGATCGGACCGCGCGAGCCCGCGATTTCGTCGGGGCTGTAGCACCGGGACAATCCGCGCCGGTCCTCGCATCGCTGCCGCCCGTGCCTTGGACGCCCGCCCTGTTCCTGCGCACCGCGTCCGCGCTCGCGGCTGTCGGCCTGCTGAGCGGCGCCATCGTCGTGTCGTGCGCGGGCGATGCGCCGGGCCGCGGCGCACCCGGCACGCGGCCCGCCAGCCGCGCGCTCGGTCAATGGACGCCGCTGGCGAACGTCGATACCTGCACGGCGAAGTTCCACGACACGTTCTTCGTCGTCGGCCCGGACGGCAAGCGCTATCCGACCTGGCACCGCCCCGAGGAAGTCGACCCTGCGACCGGCGCGCGCTGCACCTTCGGCCACGATCACGGCATGGATCCGCGCGGCTCCGACCTCTGGTCCGACCTGCAGCGCCACTTCGCGTACGACGCCGACGGCAGCGGAACGATCGACGACACCGAGCTCGCCGCGAGCGGGGTCCCCTTCGGTTACGTCGCCGAGCAGCTCGAAGGCACGGCCACGCCGCGGCTGGAGGCGCACACGGGCTACAAGGTGATCCACGCGAACGACGTGCCGCGCACGCGGCTCGTCAACGGGCAGCCGCAGGCCTTCGACCTCGGCTGCGATCTGTTTGCCGCGTTCCAGCAGGGCACGTCGAGCGCGGACGCGTTCGCGAGCAACCTGCATTCGGTGACCTACGCGATCGACTGCGCGAGCGGCGCGGCGCGAACCCAG
This sequence comes from Pseudomonadota bacterium, assembly GCA_040752195.1. Classification (GTDB taxonomy): domain Bacteria; phylum Pseudomonadota; class Gammaproteobacteria; order Burkholderiales; family Burkholderiaceae_F; genus DSNY01. Next base: position 11,677 of record JBFMFC010000045.1, read on the forward strand.
TATCCGGTCAAGCTGATCGCCAGCGCGATGGCGACCTACGGCAACCCCGGCGGGTTCACGATCTTCGTCAACGGGCAGCCGGCGCAGCAGCCCGCGGGCACCGCGTCGCCGCCGAATTCGCCGCCGGGCGGCCCCGAGCTGGGGCGCCAGATCCCGACCTTCGACCAGGTCGCCGCCAACGTGTTCGTGCCGGTCGGACAGACGTCGAACTACGATGCCGCGCTCGCCGAACGCTGGGACACGCGCATCGCGCTGCGCCGCGCCGACGGCAGCGCGCTCGCGACGATCGATCCCGGCTTCACGGTGTTCACGCCGCCGCGCTACTTCGACGCGAATCGCGGGCTCGCGCGCACGATCGAGATCTGCTACGGCGGATTGAATGCCGCGGGCCAGTTCGTCACCGATCCGCTGCAGGCGGCGACGATCGTGCGCCGGGCGCGCGGCGGCGTCTGCACCGCGATCGCGCCGGACGGGCCGGCCACCCCGCTCGACCGGCGCATCGCCTTCGACGATCCGGCGAGCCCGTTCAACGCATGCCGGCGCGAAGCGATCTTCCGCGACAACCTCGTGCGCAACGGCGGCGGCGCGACGATCTGGTACACGGACGCGTTCGGCGCCGGCGGCCGCACGGTCGCCTTCGCCGGAGCGGTCAAGCAGTTCATCGCGAGCGCAACCGTCGACACGGTGCTGCTCGCCGAAGCAAAGGCCGGCGTTCCGTTCTGTCAGGCGGCGTCCGTGCACGCGCCGAACTGAGCGGCGATCGCGCGGCGCTCAGACGATCGTCTGCAGCGCGTCGGTCGCGGCGAGCGCCTGCAGCAGCGCGGCGTTGATCTGCGCGAGCGAAAGATCCAGCGCCGCGGCGTGCTCGCCCACCGAGCCGCCGTCCTCCAACGCGAGCGCCAGCTCGAGGTAGGGGGCGTATGGACCGGCGCGTTCGCGCAGGGCGGCGCGCACCGCGGGCGGCAGAGGCAACTCGTCGAACAGCCGCGCCATCGGCTGGCCGGTGATCTTGTCGAGCAGAGAGAACGCGCCGACGACGAAACAATCGTCGCGCACGCCGTGTTTGGCGCCCGCCGCCGCGGCCAGGTTCTCCATGCAGAACCCGCGCGCGACCGCGGTGTAGACCTGCGGCAGCGCCTTGCTTTCCTTCGACGCGATCACCATCAGCAGCACGAGCCATTTGACGAGCCGCTTGTAGCCGAGCAGGGTGATCGCCTGCCCGAGCGAGGCCACGGGCGTGGCGCGGATGAAGGCCGGGCTGTTGGCGAGCGTCAGCAGCAGGTACGCGAGCACGGGCTCGGCGCGGAAAGCGCGTTCGAGTTCGGCGACGTCGGCGTCGCCCTGCACGAGCCGGATCAGTTCGAGCACGGCCTTGTGCGTCGGTTGCAGCGCACCGGCCGGTCCGACGGGTGCGTCTGCCAGCGGCCAGCCGACCACGGCGTGCGCCCCGGCCTTCAGCGCCGCGTCGGCCTGCGCGCGCGTGGCGGCGGCGAGCGCCAGCAGCGCCACGTCCTTCGGCGGCGGGCCGTGCGTCGAGGCATCGGCGACGACGTACTGAAACAGCGGCAGCTTGTCGCGGGCAAGCGCCGCGCGGTCTTCGACGCGCAGCGCGAGCCGAACGCCGTGCCGCTGCACATCGAACAGCAGGCGCATCCGTTCGGCATCGGCGAGATCGGCCTGCGCGACCTCCAGCAGCACGTTGCGCGGCGGCCGCAGACTCGCCAGCGAAGCGTCGATGCCGATGTCCAGCGGCGCGACGAGCACCAGGCCGTGCGGAAACGACGTGCTGCCGTCCACGGCGAAGGCCGCCAGCACGTCCGCCAACAGCGCCGCCAGCGGCGGCGACTCCGCCCCCTGCGCGCGGCGCAGCGCGAGCCGGAAGCCGATCGGCCGCGCATCGCGCGCGACGATGGCGCTCCACGTCGGCGTGACCGCGTCCAGGTGCGTCGGTTCGCCTGGGTTGTCGCGTCGCTGAGGGGGCAGTTCGAACACCGCGGGTCTCTCCGAGAGCGAGGCGCGCCTCGCGCAAACCGATGCGCGCCGCCTTGGCTGTTACTCGGCAGCGCGGCGCCGGGCTTGAGCCGGCGATCACGCGAATTGGTCAGCGCCTCGGACGCCCGGGCGAGCCGCCGGCCGCCCGCGCACCGCGTGCGACAATCCCGCGCCGCCTCTGGCGTCAATCGTGTCTGCGCGCCGGCGCGCGCCCTCCCCCCGATGCTGCTGTTCGCTTCGACGATCCTGCTGTCAGCGTTCCTGCTGTTCCTGGTCCAGCCGATCATCGCCAAGCAGATCCTGCCCTGGTTCGGCGGCACCTCGGCCGTGTGGACGACCTGCATGGTGTTCTTCCAGGTGCTGCTGCTGGCGGGGTACGCGTACTCGCACTTCGTCACGCGGCGGCTGGCGCCGCGACGGCAGACGCTGCTGCACGTCGCGCTGCTCGCCGCGAGCCTTGCCTTTCTGCCGATCGTTCCGCGCGAGTCGCTCAAGCCCGGCGGCGAGGATGACGCCGCGCTCGCGATCATCGTGCTGCTGGCGGCGACGATCGGACTGCCCTACTTCCTGCTGTCGACGACCGGCCCGCTCGTGCAGAAGTGGGTCGCGCACCGGTTTCCGGAGAAGACCGTCTATCGCCTCTTCGCGCTGTCGAACTTCGGCTCGCTGATCGGGCTGCTCGCGTTTCCGTTCGCGATCGAACCGTTCGCCACCTCGGCCGCGCAGTCGTACGTCTGGAGCGGCGCGTACGCGCTGTTCGTCGCCGCGTGCGCGGCGACGGCCTGGCAGTCGCGCAACCGCCCGACCGCACCGCTGGACTTCGGCGCCTCGCCCGCGCCGGCGGCCGAGCCGGCCGGCGCCGCCGAACATCGCCCGCGCGCGGGCGACTACGCGTTGTGGCTCGCACTGTCGGCGCTCGGCTCGGTGATGCTGCTGGCAGCGACCAGCCACATCACGCAGAACATCGCGTCGGTGCCGTTCCTGTGGGTGTTGCCGCTGACGCTGTATCTGCTTTCGTTCGTCATCGTCTTCGAGGGCCGCGGCGGACGCGGCTGGTACGAGCGCAAGTGGCTGCTGCTGCCGGCGCTGATGCTGGTCGTCGCGATGGCCTGGGGGCTCGCGGCCGAACGCGGCGTGCTCGACGTGGCGATCGCGATCCCGCTGTACTGCGCGGGGCTGTTCGTCGTGTGCCTGTTCTGCCACGGCGAACTCGCGCTGCACAAGCCGGCGCCGCGCTACCTCACGCACTTCTACCTGACGCTGTCGGCGGGCGGCGCGCTCGGCGGGCTTGCGGTCGGCCTGATCGCGCCGCGCGTGTTCCCGGCGTACTTCGAGCTGCCGCTCGCGCTGTTCGCGCTGGCGGCGCTCGCGGTCTACCTGGTGCTCGGCAGCCGCGCGCTGATCGGACCCGCGCTCGTCGCGACGATCGCGACCGGCTATTTCGGCTGGCAGTACGTCGAGTTCCTGCGCAACGACGTGATCGTCATGCAGCGCAACTTCTACGGGACGCTGCGCGTGCGCGAACAGGGAAGCGGCGCCGACCAGGTGCGGCGGCTGCTGCACGGCGTGATCCTGCACGGCGAGCAACCGACTCAGGGCGCCGACCGGCTCGAACCCGGCACCTACTACGCGCGCAGCTCGGGCGTCGGACTGGCGATCGCCGCCAAGCAGTCGCGCGGGCCGGTGAAGCTCGGCGTGGTCGGACTCGGCATCGGCACGTTGTCGGCGTACGGCCGCGCGGGCGACACGATCCGCTTCTACGAGCTCGACCCGGACGTGCTGCGGCTGGCGCGCAGCCACTTCACCTATCTCGACGCCACACCGGCGCGGCTCGAGTTCGAGCTGGGCGACGCGCGGCTGTCGCTGGAGCGCGAGCTGGCCTCCGGCCGGCCGCAACGTTACGACGTGCTGGCGATCGACGCGTTCTCGAGCGACTCGATCCCGGTGCATCTGATCACGCGCGAGGCGATCGCGCTCGCCGCGCGGCACATCGCGCCCGACGGCATCGTCGCCGTGCACATCTCGAACCGCTTCCTGGATCTGAAGCCGGTGCTGGCGAACATCGCGCGCGCCGAAGGCCTGATCGCGAAGCTCGTCAGCGACGAGCCCGAGGGCGGCGGCTCGGCGTCGACCACCGACTGGGTGCTGATCGCACGCGATCCGCGCGCCTTCGACGACCCGACGCTCGCGGCACGCGCCGAGGACATCGCGCCGAGCCCGGCGTACTCGCTGTGGACCGACCAGTTCAACAACCTGCTGGACGTGCTGAAGAGCCGTCCGCTGGACGAGCTGAAGTCGCTGCTGTCGACGCGCGGGACGGTCGAATCATCCGACTGAATGAAGCGGCCGCGCGCCGCCATCCCCTATCGACGTAGGGGCGCTTGCCGCCGAAGCGGCGGCGCTGCTACGGTTCGCGCGGTTTGCATGCCGCGTTCAAGGGGATGCTGTACTCGGACAGGAGCGCACTCGTCGTCGGCGCCGGCGCGGTCGGCGCGGTGCTCGGCGCCGCGCTGCTCGCGGCCGGCTGGCACGTGACCTTTCGCGTGCGCCCGGAAAGCTTTCTCGGCTACCGCCGGCTCGGCCTCGTCGTGCGGCACGGCGCAGGCGAGACGGCGATCGACCGCGAGCGCTTCATCTGCGACGCGGTGGCGCGCGGTTCGCACCGGCTCGTTTTCCTGTGCGTGAAGATGCCCGGGCTCGAGCGGGCGATCCAGGCGCTGGCGGACGACGACGACGGCGAACGCGTCTACGTGACCACACAGAACGGGCTCGCCGCGCCGCGGATGTGCGCGGCGCTGTTCGGCAGGGAGCGCGTGCTGGCAGGCGCGGCGGTCGTCAATGCGCAGCGCACCGAACCCGGCGTGGTCGAGGTCCTCTCCGACCTGCGCAAGCTCGGCCTCGCGCCGCTGCATCCGGCCGCAGGATCGGTTGCGCGCGCGATCGCGGCGCGGCTGGCGCACGCCGGCATCCGCACGCAGGTCGCGCCGAGCGCCAACGCGCTGCTGTGGGAGGCGTTCGTCGGACTCGAGCCGCTCGCGACCGCGTGCGCGGTGACGCAGCTCGCGCTCGGCCAGCTGCGTGCGCAACCGATCGCGCTGCGCTTCCTGCGCGGGCTGTTCGACGAGGTGTTCGACGTCGCGCACGCGGCGGGCGCCGAGCTCGCGCCGGATGCGCAGGTGCGGCGCTGGCAGGCCTATCTCGACGGCCCGCCCGCGCTGCGGCCATCGCTCGCGATCGATGTCGCCGCCGGTCGCGGCAGTGAGCTCGACTGGCTGACCGGCGCGGTGGTGCGGCTGGCCGGGCAACTGCGCGTTCGCACACCGTTGCATCTCGACGCCTTCCGCACGCTGCGTCCGCAGCCCGCCGAAGGGCTGCGCCCCGCGGCGTGACCGATGCCCTGCCCGACTTCGGACGGACGCCCCGCATGCTGACCGCGCGCGTGATCGACGCTTCCGACCATCCCGCGGTCGACGAGCTGCGCATCGCCAGCTACCGCCGCGCGACCTGGTTCACGCTGAAGGACGACGACCGGATCCGCTGCGAACGCGACGCGCCCCGATCGCGCGTCACGGCGGTGTTCGACGGCGAGGTTCCGGTCGCGACCGTCTGCCAGACGCTGATTTTCGATGCGGCCGAGGCGACCGAAGTGCTCGAGCTGGACGCCGACTTCTCGGCCGACGACTTTCCCGCGCTCGTCGTCAGCCGGGCCGCGACCGCCGAACGCTACGCCGGGATGCGGCTGAACCACGTGCTGCGCTGGTACACGCTGCACGCGGCGACCGCCGCCGGCATCCGTTCGATCCTCGCCGGACAGGCACGCGGCACGCCGAACCTGCGCGTGGTCGCCGAGCTCGGTTATCGCATCGTCGACGCCAAGGCCTCGTCGATGTCGCAGGTCCGGATCAACACCGGGCACGTGCTGTCGTATCTGCCGGCGCGCGATTTCGCGGTGGCGCTTGAGCGGCTCGGCAAGCTGCTCGCCGGGATGCTTCCGCAGGTCTTGTGGCGCGGCCCGCAACTCGGCTTCGCCGAGTGGCTGCAGCCGGCCGCGGCTCAGCGCGCTTGAACGGCCTCGACCCGTCGCTCGCGCAAGCGGTCGAAGCGGCCGTTCGCGCCGTGCTCGGCAACGCGTGGCGGCTGCGTGCGGCCGATCGCATCGGCGGCGGCTCGATCGCCGACGCGTGGCGGCTCGACGCCGCAGGCGGGCCGCTGTTCCTGAAGACGGGCGCGGCGGCGCACCCGTTCGATGCCGAGGCGCAGGCGCTCGACGAGATCGCCGCCACGCGCACCGTGCGCGTACCGAGGCCGATCGCCTGGGGCGCGACCGCCGCGCGCGGCTTTTTGGTGCTCGAGTGGATCGACCTGCACGGCGCGGGCGACTGGGCCGCTGCGGGTGCCGCGCTCGCGGCGCTGCATGGCGCGACGTGCGAGCGCTACGGCTGGCACCGCGACAACGCGATCGGCGCCACACCGCAGTTCAACGCGTGGGCGACCGACTGGGCGACGTTCTACCGTGAACGCAGGCTGCGGCCGCAGTTCCGCTTCGCGCGCGAACGCGGGCTGCACGCGCTCGCCGCGCTCGAAGACGCCGCCTGCCGCGGCTGCGACGCGCTGCTCGCGGGCGAAGCGCCGCCGGCGTCGCTGCTGCACGGCGACCTGTGGTGCGGCAACCTCGCGTTCGACGCGGCCGGCCGCGCGGTGCTGTTCGACCCCGCGACGTACTACGGCGACGCCGAGACGGATCTGGCGATGGCGCGGCTGTTCGGCGGGTTCCCCGCGTCGTTCTTCTCCGCGTACGACGCCGTCCGCCCGCCGCGCCCGCGCCGCGGCGAACGGCTGCGCCTGTATCAGCTCTACCACGTGCTCAATCACGCGAACCTCTTCGGCGGCGGCTACGTGGCGCAGGCGTGCCGGCTGATCGACGCGTTGTGACCGGCGCTGCGCGCGCCCGCGTTCTGCGATACTTGCGCGCCTTTTTCAACGCCCCGTACCGTTTCGAATGTCCAACAGCAGCAAGGCGGCCCGCAAACCCAAGATCGTCGTCAGGAACTCCCGCATCCACGGCCGCGGCGTGTACGCGGCGCGCAAGATCCGCGCTGGCGAGCGCATCATCGAATACAAGGGCGAACTGATCACCTGGAAGGAGGCCGACCGCCGGCCGCCGTCGGATCCGGACGATCCGCACCACACGTTCTTCTTCGCGCTGTCCGACGGCAAGCACGTGATCGACGCGGCCGTCGGCGGCAACGCCGCGCGCTGGATCAACCACTCGTGCGATCCGAACTGCGAAAGCGAGGAGGACGAGGAAGGCAGGCGCGTCTTCATCCAGGCGCTGCGCGACATCCGGCGCGGCGAGGAGCTGTCGTACGACTACGGCCTGATCGTCGACGAGCGCATCACGCCGAAGCTGAAGAAGGAACACGCGTGCCGCTGCGGCGCGAAGAACTGCCGCGGAACGATGCTCGCGCCGAAGAAGCGCTGAACGAAGGAGGTTTCATGCAGATCTCGATGTACGCGGCGTCGGTGCCGGTGTTCGTGAAGATGCTGGGCAACCTGTCGGCGATCCTCGACAAGGCCGCCGCCTACGCCGAACAGAAGAAGGTCGATCCGGCGGTGCTGCTCGGCGCGCGGCTGTATCCGGACATGTTCGCGCTGACCAAGCAGGTGCAGATCGCGTGCGACTTCGCCAAGGGCGCGGTCGCGCGGCTGGCCGGCCACGAGCCGCCGACATACGAGGACAACGAGACGACGATCGCCGACCTAAAGGCGCGCATCGCGCGCACGGTCGAGTACATCCAGACATTCACGCCGGAACAGCTGAACGGATCCGAGACGCGCGAAGTCGAGCTGAAGATCCGCGGCGAGACGGTCAGGTACCCCGGCCTCGCCTACCTGCTGCACGTCGCCACGCCGAACTTCTACTTCCACATCACGACCGCGTACGGCATCCTGCGGCACAACGGCGTCGAACTGGGCAAGCGGGACTTCGTCGGCCGGGTGTGACGTCGCGGTCGGGTCATCGCGAAGCGCCGCCGCCGGAATCGGCGGGCGGCGCGGCGGGCGGCACCGACTGCGCGCAGCGGGCGCAGCGGCGCAGTTCGAGCGCGAGCCAGACGCTGGCGCCCGCGAGCGCGACCAGCGACGACTGCATCAGCAGCGGCGAACCCGCGACGAAATAGCC
>JBFMFC010000045.1:19949-27014 GCA_040752195.1 Pseudomonadota bacterium
CGGCGGGCGGCACCGACTGCGCGCAGCGGGCGCAGCGGCGCAGTTCGAGCGCGAGCCAGACGCTGGCGCCCGCGAGCGCGACCAGCGACGACTGCATCAGCAGCGGCGAACCCGCGACGAAATAGCCGACGTACAGAAGCACGGTCGCTGCCGTCGCCGCCGCGAGCAGCGCGCGCCGGCGGTGACGTCGGTACGCCGCGACGTGGCCCGCCCACGCCGCGCCCGCGAGGATCAGCACCACGACGATCAACACGCCCTCGTACGGCGCGAACACGCCGAATCCGAGCAAGGCCCCGAGCAGCGCCAGCTTGGGGAAACACACCGGGCACGCCGCGGCCGCGACGACCGCGCCGAGCGTGCCCGCGCGTTCAAGCCAGCCGGCGCGCCCGCTGCGCACGACCGCTCCCGCCGGACGACTCGCCCGTGATGCTTTCGATGATCGGACACGCCGGTCGCGCGCCCGAGCGTTCGCACTCGTGGATCAGATGCGCGAGCACCCGCGCGATGCGATCGAGATCGTCGCGGCGCGCGAGCACCTGGTCGAGCCGCGCCTGCGCGAGGCGCCGCGCGGCGTCCTTGGTCAGGCGCCGATCGCTCGCGTCGGCCAGCCGCAGCAGCTCGCCGATCTCATCGAGCGAGAAACCGAGTTCCTGCGCGCGGCGGATGAAGCGCAGCCGCGCCATGTCCGCCGCGCCGTAGGTCCGGTAGCCGCCATGCGTGCGCGCAGGCACGGGCAGCAGCGCGCGCCGCTGGTAGTAGCGCACGGTCTCGACACCGACGCCGGCGGTGCGGGCAAGGTGCCCGATCGTCATTCGTTCGGCGGCTTCGCGGTCCATCGGCTTGACTCCGTACCCGGGAACGGAGTTTACGTTGCCGGTCCGAACCCCATATCGACTGCACCATGTCAATGCGCCACAGCCAAGCGGCCGCTCGCCCGGCGTACGATCGCGCCGAACCCGAGCCGGCCACGACCCCGATGGATCGACCACCCCTGCAACCCGTCGCCGGCGGCGCGCATGCCGCCGCGCGGCGCTTCGTCCTGCCGGTGCGCGGGATGACCTGCGCATCGTGCGTCGCGCACGTCGAGAAAGCGCTCGCCGCCGTGCCCGGCGTCGGCGCGGTCGCCGTGAACCTGGCGACCGAGTCGGCCGCCGTCGAGGCCGCCGCGCTCGACGCGTGCGCGCTGCAGCGCGCCGTCCACGAGGCCGGCTACGAAGTCCCGACACAGCGGCTGGTGTTCTCGATCGAAGGCATGACCTGCGCGAGCTGTGTCGCGCGCATCGAAAAGGCGCTCGCCGCGGTGCCGGGCGTGCTGCGCGCGACCGCCAATCTGGCCAACGAATCGGCGACCGTCGAACTGATCGCCGGCTCGGCGACGACGCGCGATCTGCTCGCGGCGATCGAGGCCGCCGGCTACACGGGCAAGGCCCAGGCGGAAGCGGCCGCGGCGGCGGGCACGGATCCGGTCGCGGCGATCAAGCGCGACGCGATTCTCGCGCTCGTGCTCGCCGCGCCGCTGGTCGCGCCGATGCTCGCCGCGCTCGCCGGCATCGACTTCGCATGGCCGGCGTGGCTGCAGTTCGCGCTCGCCACGCCGGTCCAGTTCTGGTCGGCGCGCCGCTTCTATGTCGCCGCTTACCGCGCCGTGCGCGCGCGCACCGGCAACATGGACCTGCTGGTGTCGATCGGCACGCTCGCCGCGTACGGGCTGTCGCTGTACCTGTGGCTGGTGGAAGGCCACGCGCAGCACCTGTACTTCGAAGCGGCCGCCGTCGTCATCGCGCTGGTGCTGCTCGGCAAGTGGCTCGAGGCGCGCGCCAAGCGGCAGACCTCGGAGGCGATCCGCCTGCTCGCCGCGCTGCGCCCGGATACGGCGCGCGTGCTGCGCGCGGGCCACGAGGTCGAAGTGCCGCTGGACGAAGTCAAGCTCGGCGATCTCGTCGTCGTGCGCGCGGGCGAACGCGTCCCGGTCGACGGGTTGGTCCGCGCCGGCGCCACCGCGATCGACGAATCGATGATCACCGGCGAGAGCCTGCCCGTCGAGCGCGGCGTCGGCGACAAGGTCACCGGCGGATCGATCAACGGCAACGGCCGCATCGAGGTCGAGACGACCGCGGTCGGCGCCGAGACCGTGCTCGCGAAGATCATCCGCCTGGTCGAGGACGCGCAGGCCGCGAAGGCGCCGATCCAGCGCCTGGTCGACCGCATCGCCGCGGTGTTCGTGCCGGTCGTGCTCGCGATCGCGGCGGCGACGGTGACGGGCTGGCTCGCCGCCGGCGCGCCGTTCGACGAAGCGGTGATCAACGCGGTGAGCGTGCTCGTGATCGCCTGCCCGTGCGCGCTCGGGCTCGCCACACCCGCGGCGATCATCGCCGGCACCGGGGTGGCGGCGCGCGCCGGCATCCTGATCAAGGACGCCGAAGCGCTCGAACTGGCCAAGAAGATCCGCGTCGTCGCGTTCGACAAGACCGGCACGCTGACCGAAGGCAGGCCGCGCGTGGTCGCCGTACACGGCGGCGATCGGTTCGGACCGGACGACGTGCTGGCGCTGGCCGCCGCCGTCAACGCGGGCTCGACGCATCCGCTCGCCGAGGCGGTGCGCGACGCCGCCCGGCGCAACCCCGCCGCCGGCACGCGCAGAGCGACCGCGCATCGCGTGCTCGCCGGCCGCGGGGCGAGCGCGAAACTCGTCGACGAACGCGACCGGCCGACCGACGTCGAGCTCGTCTTCGGTTCGAAGCGGCTGATGGACGAGTTGAAGGTCGACCTATCGCCTTTTGCGGACCGCGCCGCCGCGCTCGAAGCCGAAGGCCGATCGGTGTCGTGGCTGGCGCAGCGCACCGGCGCGGGCGTCTCGGCGATCGGTCTGATCGCCTTCGGCGACGCGCCGAAGCCGCACGCGAAAGAGGCGATCGAGCGCCTGGCGCGGCTCGGCATCGAGACGACGATGATCTCCGGCGACAACGAGGGCGCGGCGCGCCACATCGCGCGCGAGCTCGGGCTCACGCGCTATGAAGCGAACGTGCTGCCGAAGGACAAGGCCGCGCGGATCAAGGCGCTGAAGCAGGGCGGTCGTGTCGTCGCGATGGTCGGCGACGGCATCAACGACGCGCCCGCGCTCGCCGCCGCCGACGTCGGCATCGCGATGGGGAATGGAACGGATGTCGCGATGCACGCCGCCGGCGTCACGCTGCTAAGAGGCGATCCGCGCCTGGTCGCCGACGCGATCGCGGTCTCGCGCGCGACCGTGCGCAAGATCCAGCAGAACCTGTTCTGGGCCTTCGCCTACAACGTGGTGGGAATTCCGCTCGCCGCGCTCGGCTGGCTGTCGCCGGTCGTCGCCGGCGCGGCGATGGCGGCTTCCAGCGTCAGCGTGGTCACCAACGCACTGCTGCTTCGGCGGCTCAGGCTTTCGTCTGCGTCGAGCTAGGAGCGCAGCTCCGCCAGCAGTTGCCGGAGCCGCCAGCGCAGCGCGCGCACCGCGAGCTCGCGTGCGATCGCGAGGAAGCCGGCCAGCGCGGCGACGAAGCCGACCCATCCGGGCAGGCCGATCGCGCCGGTCGCCATCGCGCTTCCGATCAGGCCGACCCAGACGATCGCGTTGTTGCGGATGCCGTGCGTGCGCGGCGGCTCGTAGTCGACCAGCGCCTCGACGAGCCGCGCGCGCGTCGCCGCGTCGGCGATGCCCGCGCGGTCGGCGGCGCGCTCGACTTCGGCGATCACCCACGCGCGCGAAACCAGCCCGACGGCGGTCGGGCTGACGCGGTCGCGCCAGTCGATCGGCATGGAAGGAGTCTAGGCCACCGTAGACTCGCCGCATGTTCGCGCCGCGCGTGTGCTTCGTCGACGTCGAGACGACCGGCTCGTCGCCCGCGCGGGCGCGCGTGACCGAGGTCGGCGTGGTCACGGTCGACCGCGACGGCGACGCGCTGCGCGTGACCGAGTGGTCGACGCTGGTCAACCCGGGCGTGCCGATCCCGGCCGAGATCCGTTGGCTCACCGGCATCACCAACGAGATGGTGCGGGATGCGCCGCGCTTCGAGCAGGTCGCGCCGGCGCTGCTGGAACGGCTGCACGATGCGGTATTCGTCGCGCACAACGCGCGCTTCGACTACGGGTTTCTCAAGGCCGAGTTCGCGCGCGCCGGGATCGCGTGGCGCGCTCCGACGCTGTGCACGGTGCGCCTGTCGCGGCTGTTGTATCCGGACCGCGGTCCGCACTCGCTCGACGCCGTCATCGCGCGCTTCGGGCTCGAAGGCGACGAGCGACACCGCGCGCTCGGCGACGCGCGGGTGCTGTGGCGGCTGATCCAGCGGCTCTACGAACGACACCCGAGCAGCGAGCTGGAAGCGGCGATCCGCACGCTGCTCGCGCGGCCCGCAACACCGCCGCTGCTTTCGCCCGAGTCGCTCGACGCGGTTCCGCATGCGCCGGGCGTCTATCTGTTCTACGGGCTGAACGCGCATCCCATCTACATCGGCAAGAGCGTCGATCTGCGCGCGCGCGTGGCGAGCCACTTCGCCGCCGATCGCGCGAGCGACCGCGACGCGCGGCTGTCGCAGGAAGTGCGTCGCGTCGAATGGGAGGAAACGGCCGGCGAGATCGGCGCGCTGCTGCGCGAAGCGGAGCTGGTCAAGACCCGGCTGCCCGCGCACAACATCGCGCTGCGCCGCAAGGCGAGCGCCGCCGTGCTCGCGCTGGACGACGCGGGACGGCCGCTGTTCGCTCCGGCGGCGCGGTTGCCGCTCGCGCGCCTGCACGAATTCCACGGTCCGTTCGGCTCGCGCGCGGCGGCGCGGCGCCTTCTGGTCGAGCTGGCGGCCGAACACGGGCTGTGCCTGAAGACGATGAAGCTCGAGGGCCGCGCCGCGCAGTCGGCCGCCGGCGCACCCTGCTTCAACCATCAACTGAAGCGGTGTGCGGGCTGCTGCATCGGCGCCGAGCCGATCGAAGCGCACGGCGCGCGCGTGCGTGCAGCGCTCGCTCGCTGGCGCATTCCGGCGTGGCCCTTCGCCGGCGCGGTCGCGCTCGCCGAGCGCGATGCGCCGCGCTTCGCCGAAGACCTGCACGTGTTCGACCGCTGGTGCTGGCTCGGCAGCGTCAAGACGCTCGCGGCTGCGCACGCGCTCGCCGCCACCGCACCGCGCGACTTCGAAGCCGACACCTACCGCATCGCCCGCGCAGCGCTCGCGCGCGCCGAGCGCGGGGAGCTCGAACGGATCGCGCTGTGACGCGCGCCGAGATCGGCCACGCCCGATCGTCCGCACCCGCGCCGGGCGATCGCCAGCGGCCGCACGGCGCGCCCGCACCGGCCGCGGCGCCGTCTCAAGCGGCCCCGGGTTGCACTGCGATGCGGGCGACCGCTTCGCGCAGCCGCTGCCTCGGCGCCAGACCGAGCGCGCGCGCCGCAGCGTTCGCGTGCGAGATCACGCCGCTCGCCCACGTGTCCAGCGCCTCGCCGATGCGAGCGCTGGTGTGCGCGACCGCCACCGCCGCCACGCCATGCGCCTGCAGTTCGTCCAGCGCCGCGATCCCGGCGCCGTCCTTGCCGACGCCGGCGTCGTTGAAAACGTACAGCCGAGCCGGGACCGAAAGCGCGTACGGCACGACGCTGCGCCCGGCGTGCGAGCCGGTGACGACGACGCAGCCGGTGTGTTCGGCCGCGGTCTGCGTGACCGAGTCGAGCAGAACGACACCCGGAGAAGGCGACAATCGCGTGGACATCGAACGCCGCGGCCGATTCCGACCGCCTTGTCGCTCAAGTACCGCGATCCGTCAAGCGGGGCGCGGCGTCCGGGCGTCCGCTCAGGGTTTGTCCTCGAGCGTCATGACCGCGCTGAACACGGCGCGGCCCGCCTCGAAGATCATCCAGGCCGCCGCGCTGGCCATCAGGGTGCGCAGCGACGCCAAGCCAAAGCCCAGCCACGATTCGACGGTCGGGCCGAGCAGCCATTCGACGGAAATGCCAGTGGCGATAGCGAACTTGAACACGGCTTCACGGACGGGCTGCGATGCAGTCTTAATCGGCAGGCTGCCCGATCGACTTGAGGCAGCGCCGGCCGGTCAGCCCTTTCGCGGCCCGCGTGTCAGGCCTCCCGGACCAGCAACAGCGGCGTGCGGCACTGCGCCGCCACACGCGTGGCGACCGAGCCGAGCACGGCCGACTTCAGCGCGCCGCGCCCGTGCGAGCCGAGCACGAGCACGTCGAGCTTGTTCTGCTTGGCGTACGCGGCGATCTCGTCGCCGGCATCGTTGCCGACCAGGCAGACCGTCTCGGCTTTCAGTCCGGCGCGTTCGAGCTGCTTGCGCGCAGGCGCGACGGCCCGCTCGAGCCGCTTGGTCTGCAGCGCGACGATCTGCTCGGGCTTGTAAAGCTGCAACGGCGCATCGGCCAGCCCGGGGATCACGAACGCCGCGAGATCGGGCACGACGTGCAGCAGCATCAGCTCCGGGGACTCGCCGAACAGGTCGCGGTGCGCGATCGCGTAGCGCACCGCAGCCTCGCTGAACTTGCTGCCGTCGACCGCGATGCCGACCTTCAGCGACTCGCGGCTCGGTGCCGCCGCATCGCGCACGACCAGCAGCGGCGTCGTGCACGACGCGAGCACGGCGTGCGTCACGGAGCCGAGCAGCAGACCCTTGACCGCCGAGTGCCCGTGCGAGCCCATCACGATCAGGTCGACGCCGCTGCGGGCGGCCGCGCGCGCGATCTCGGCACCCGGCACGCCGACCGCGAAGCTGGAGCGGACCACGAGCCCCGCGCGCAGCAGCCGGGCCACCGCGGGCTCGAGGACCCGATTCGCCTCGGCCGCCAGATAGCTGCGGATCGTCCCGCGGCTGGCCACGCGCTCGATTCGCGGCGGCACCGGAAGCTGCACGTTCAGCAGCTCGACTTCCGGCTTGGTGCCGATCAGTTTCGTGCGCGACGCGATGAAAGCGAGCGCCGCTTCGCTGTACTTGCTGCCGTCGACCGGGACCAGGATTTTCATCGGTACGCCTCCGGACGCTCTACACGGCTCAAAGTAGCACCCGCCCGGCGCAACGTCCTTGGCTGCGGTCAAGCCG
>JBFMFC010000046.1:0-26747 GCA_040752195.1 Pseudomonadota bacterium
CGACGACGAACTCGGCGATCGCCGAGCGCGCGCGCAGATCGCCCAGGTTCGCGCGCAGATAGCGCAGCGCGAGGGAGGCGTGCGCATAGCGCGTGTTCAGCGTGGCCAGCACGATCGAAGGCATGCGCCGATTATGACCGCGCGCAAAGACCGGGCGCACACGCGCGCGTCGACAACGCTAGACTGCCCGCAGGAGGCGGGTCAGTGCGATTGACTTTCTTCGGCGCGGCCGGCGAGGTGACCGGTTCATGCCTGCGCGTCGAGGCCGACGACGTGCGGTTTATCGTCGACTGTGGCATGTTCCAGGGCGGGCGCGACGCGGCGGCGAAGAACCGCGCCGCGTACGCGCGCGACTTCGGGCGGGTTGACTTCGTGCTGCTGACGCACGCGCACATCGACCACTGCGGGCTGCTGCCGCGCTTCGCCGCACCGCGCGGCCCGATGATCTACTGCACGAAACCGACCGCGGATCTGGTGCCGGTGATGCTGAAGGACAGCGCCCACGTGCAGGCGCGCGGCGCGAACGCGGCGCGCGGGCGCGCGCGCCGCCCGTCGCCGACGGAGCGGCCGCTGTACACGATGGAAGACGTCGACCGGCTCGCCACGCGGCTGTGCGCGGTGCCCTACGACGTCGAGTTCCGCCCGCATCCGAACGTCGCGGTGTGCTTTCGCAGTGCCGGCCACATCGTCGGCGCCGCGTTCGCCGAAGTCCGGCTGCACGACGGCAGGCGCGACCGCACGCTGGTCGTCTCGGGCGACCTGGGCGAAGACTCGCCGCTGATCGTGCGCGACCGCGACGCGCCGGGCGCGGCCGACGTGCTGGTCGTCGAGTCGACCTACGGCGACCGCAACCATCGCTCGCTGGTCGACACCGAAAACGAGCTGATCGGCGTGCTGAACGACGTGCTGTACGAGCGGCGCGGCAACGTCATCGTTCCGGCGTTCGCGCTCGGCCGCACGCAGGACTTTCTCGTGCTGCTGTACCGGCTCGCACGCGACGGCCGCCTGCGCGTGCCGCTCGTGTTCGTCGATTCGCCGCTCGCGTCGCAGGCGAGCGAGGTCACGTTCGCGCACCTGGAGGCGCTCGACGAACTGGCGCACGAGTTTCACGTCGCGCAGCGCACGCGCAAGCTGCCGTTTACGCTGCGCTATACGGAGAACGTGGAGGACTCGATACTACTGAACTCGATCAAGAGCGGTGCGGTGATCGTCGCGGCCAGCGGCATGTGCGAGGCCGGCCGGATCCGCCACCATCTGCGGCACAACCTGCCGCGGCGCGAGTGCGCGGTGCTGTTCACCGGCTTCCAGGCCGAAGGCACGCTCGGCCGGCGCATCGTCGACGGCGCGCGCTCGGTGCGGCTTTTCAACGAGACGATCCCGGTGCGCGCGAGCGTGCACACGCTGGGCGGCCTGTCGGCGCACGCGGGACAGGACTCGCTGATGGCATGGCTGCGCGCGGTTCCGCGCCGGCCGAAGGCGGTCTTCGTCGCGCACGGCGAGCCCGAAGCAGCGCATGCGCTGTCGGCCCGCATCGCGCGCGAGCTGAAGTGGAACCCGACGGTCGCCGCACCGCAGACCCGCTATGACGCCTGACACCGCACCCGCCGCACCCGCCGCACCGGCCGCGCTGACCGCGCGCAAGGTCGGCATCGACACGTACCGCGAGAACGTCGTCTATCTGCGGCGCGACTGCCCCGCCTACCGCGCCGAAGGATTCCAGGCGCTGTCGAAGGTCGAGGTGAGCGCGAACGGCAACACGATCCTGGCGGTCCTCAACGTCGTCGACGACGCTCGGCTGATCGGCGAGTGCGAACTCGGCCTGTCCGAGGAGGCGTTCGCGCAGCTCGGCGTCGCCGAAGGGCAGCCGGTCCACATCGCGCACGCCGAGCCGCCGCCGTCGATCTCGGCGCTGAAGCGCAAGATCGGCGGCGAGCGGCTGACGCGCGAAGAGCTGCACGCGGTCGTGCGCGACATCGCCGCGCACCGCTACTCGAAGATCGAGCTGGCGGCGTTCGTCGTCGCGACCAATCAGTTCGAGCTCGACCGCGACGAGGTGCACTTCCTCACGGAAGCGATGGTCGCGGTCGGCCGCAGGCTCGACTGGAAGGAGCGCCCCGTCGTCGACAAGCACTGCATCGGCGGCCTGCCCGGCAACCGCACGTCGATGCTGGTGGTGCCGATCGTCGCCGCGCACGGCATGCTGATCCCCAAGACCTCGAGCCGCGCGATCACCTCGCCGGCCGGCACCGCCGACACGATGGAGTGCCTGGCGCAGGTCGAGCTGCCGTTCGAGCGGCTCGGCGAGATCGTGCGCCGGGTGCGCGGCTGCCTCGCATGGGGCGGACGCGCGCAGCTTTCGCCGGCCGACGACGTGCTGATCTCGGTGTCGCGCCCGCTGATGATCGACTCGCCGGGCCAGATGGTCGCGTCGATCCTGTCGAAGAAGATCGCGGCCGGCTCGACCCACCTCGTGCTCGACATTCCGCTGGGGCCGACCGCGAAGGTCCGGCGCATGGACGACGCGCAGCGGCTGAAGAAGCTGTTCGAGTACGTCGCGCACAAGATGGGGCTTGCCCTCGACGCGGTGATCACCGACGGACGCCAGCCCGTCGGCCGCGGCATCGGCCCGGTGCTGGAGGCGCGCGACGTGATGCAGGTGCTGAACAACGACCCCGATGCGCCGAGCGATCTGCGCGTCAAGGCGCTGCGGCTCGCCGGCCGCGTGCTCGAGTTCGATCCCGATCTGCGCGGCGGTGACGGCTTCGCGGTCGCGCGCGACATCCTCGACTCGGGGCGGGCGCTCGCCAAGATGAACGAGATCCTCGACGCGCAGGGCCGCCGCGCCGAACCGCCGCCGCTGGCGCGCCTGACGCACGATGTCGTCGCCGTCGACGACGGTGTGGTCACGGGCATCGACAACGAGCGGCTGGCGCGGATCGCGCGGCTCGCGGGCGCGCCGAAGATCAAGGGCGCCGGCGTCGACCTGTTCCGCAAGCTCGGTGAAAAAGTCGTGCGCGGCGAACCGCTTTATCGCATTTACGCGGACAGCCCCTCCGAGCTGGAATTCGCGCGCCAGGTTGCCGCGCGCGCGACCGGCTACGCGATCGGCGCCGCGGACGAGGTGCCGAAGGTCTTCGTGGAGTTCTAGCCCGGATGTTTCACGGGGGACGCGGGAGTTGCGCGGATGCCGGGGCGAGCCAGAGCCTGCCCCGGACTCGATCCGGGGTTGCGCGAGACGGCCGCAGTCGCGTGCCAAGGGGCACGCGCGAGGAGTTAAGCGCAAGATGGCCGGCACGGCGCCGCGCAAACCCGCGTAGCCCCGGCGGTACACATTGGATCGGAAGGTCGTGGGGCGACATTGCGGATTCACCGAGACGCAAAGGACGCATGAGGGGGCGACCTCGTGAAATATCCGGGCTAGGGAAGGGAGCTGCGCGTGCTGCTCGCGTTCGACGATGAAACCGGTTTCGCGCGGTCGCTCGCGAGCGCGGCCCGCATCGAACTGCGGAGCATCGCGCGGCATCGCTTTCCCGACGGCGAGCTGAAGCTCACGCTGCCGGCGCGGCTGCCCGAGCGCACGTTCCTGTTGCGCACGCTCGCTTACCCGAACGAGAAGCTCATCGAACTGCTACTCGCGGCGCACACGGCGCGCACGCTCGGCGCGCGTCAACTCGCGCTCGTCGCGCCGTATCTGGCTTACATGCGGCAGGACGCGGCCTTTGCGGAGGGTGAGACGGTCAGCCAGAGAATCGTCGGCCGCTTCCTCGCCGATCTGTTCGACGCGGTGATCACGGTCGATCCGCATCTGCACCGCACCCCCACTCTGGCGCAGGCGGTGCCGGCGCGCACGGCGATCGCGCTGTCGGCCGCGCCGCTGATCGGCCGGTTCATCGCCGAACAAGGCCTGCGGCCGCTGCTGATCGGCCCCGACGGCGAGTCGGCGCAGTGGGTGGCCGAGGCGGCGCGCGCCGGCGGTTTCGAGCACGCCGTCGGTCACAAGATCCGGCACGGCGACCGCGACGTCGACATCGAGTTGCCGGCGGTCGACCTGCGCGGTCGCCACGTCGTGCTGATCGACGACGTCGCCAGCACCGGCCGCACGCTCGCCCGCGCGGCCGAAGCGGCCCGCGCGGCGGGAGCCGCGCGCGTCGACGTGGCGGTGACCCACGCGCTGTTCGTCGGCGATGCGCTCGTCACACTCGCCGGCGCCGGCGTGCGCGAGGTGTGGAGTACGGATTCCATCGCGCACCCGTCGAACCGGATCGCGCTGGCGCCGACGATCGCAGCGGCGCTGCGCGGCCTCGGCGCGCAATGAAAAGGGCCCGGTCGCCCGGGCCCCACAGCCTGGCCGCGTCGGCGCTTACGGCTTCAGGTGTTTGCTGACGTACTTGGTCAGCTCGAACATCGACGCCTGCGCCTTGCCGAACAGCGCGCGCAGTTTTTCGTCCGCGTTGATCATCCGCTTGTTGACGGCGTCCTGCAGCTTGTTCTTCTTGATGTACGCCCAGATCTTGCTCGTCACTTCGGTGCGCGGCATCGGGTTGGACCCGATGATCGCCGCCAGCGGGCCGGTCGGCGTCATCGGCTTCATGAACGCCGCGTTCGGCTTGCGCGCGACCTTCTTCTTCGCGACCTTCTTGACCGCCTTCTTCGCAACCTTCTTCGCGGCCTTCTTCGGCGCCGCTTTCTTGGCCTTCTTGGCCGGGGCCTTCTTGGCCGCTTTCTTCGCTTTCTTCGTTGCCATGTCGATCTCCTGATTGAGTTGGCGAATCACAGCGACAGCGTTCTCGGCTCGAAGTGCATGAAGAGCGCTCTCGTTGCGTGAGCCGGATACTAAGCGAAACGCGTCGGGAATCAAGCGTTTTCAGAGGGAAAACGCGGGAGATCGTGCGATCGAGCAACGTTTTTCAGAGGAGAAAACTGCGTTTGCCGGAGACGCCGCTCGCTGCCCGTCGCGCGACCATGCCACAAGATGTTGAAAAAGTACGGCCAGAAGTCCGACATCTTGTATGTCCGGACCTCACAGCGCGACCTGACGGATGACGTAGGTCAACGACGGGCGCAGCGGCAGCGCCAGTGCGCGCCATAGCGCGCCGAGATCGGCGAGCGAAAGCTCGTCGGCGACGACGTCGGCCATCGCGGTGCCGCCCGGCGTCGGGTACTCGATGCGCGGCGCGCCGTTCAGTTCGCGTGCGACCCAGCCGAGCACGGCCAGCTCGTCCTCGGCGCGCTCGGCCCAGGCGGTCAGCAGCAGATGGACATCGAGCACCGCCGGCGGCGCGTCGCCGCTCGCTCGCGGCCGCAGATCGCGCGGGCGCGCGCTGCGCAGGTTCTGGTTCTGCGCGAAGCGGTACGCGTAGAGCGTGCAGTTGATCGTCTGGCGCGGCGTGCGAACGATGTCGCCCGCACCGACGATGCTGAACGTGCACGGCGGGCCGCCGCTGCGTGCATAGCCGTCGGCCAGGTGCTGCGCGATCCGCAGACAACTGGCGTGGAGGGATTCACCGACCATCGTCGCTCCTTGGCCCGCTTCCGGGGCTGCCGCTCATAGGCGCAGTGTGCGCCGCGCCGGCGCGCGCGCAAAGACGAATCGGCGCGCCGGCCGACCCGCCGGCCAAAAAAAAAAGCCGCCCGGCGGGCGGCTTTTCCGATCGCGCCGTGGCGGTCACTTGATGTCGAGCATCTTCATCGCCTTGGCCAGCGTATCGACCGACTCCTGGTGCTTGCCGGCCTTGTGCAGCGACTCGCCGTCGGCGCGGTACTTCTTCACCTGCGCCATCTGGTCGGCGCTGAGCTTCGGGTTCTTGGCCAGCGCCTCATCGATCTTCTTCATGTCGGCCGGGCAGTGAAAGGCCAGCGCGGCCGACGAAAAGGCCAGTGCAGCTACGGCAAACGCAAGTCTCGTCTTCATCGTTCATCTCCTTAGGTTGATCGTCCTCTCCGGACCGGGCAGCAAACAGCACGGGTGGGCAGTGTATTCCCGCGCGCGCCGCGCGCGTGCGCGGGCTTCGCGCCGACACGGTAGCGCAGCCTTGGGATGCGTCGCATCGCCGTGCGCGGCGCTGGCTCAATCGGGGGCCGGCGCGCGCCGCGACGACTCGGCCAGCACGGCGCCGACGCCGAAGCCGGCGAGTACCTGCGTGCTGCGCCGGACGAGCGGGCTCGAAGCGTAGACCGCCCCGGACAGCGTCTCGGCGCGGACGAAGCCGAACAGCCGCAGCGGGCCGAGCCGCCGACTCGCGGTCAACGTGAGCTGCGCGCCGGCGTAGCCGCCCGGCGCGCGGTAGGCCGTCCGGTCGAGCGTCGCGAACGCGGGGTCGACGCCGTAGACGTACTGGTGGAACGCGCGCGAGGCATACATCGGCCCGACCGAAACATCGGCGTTCCAGCCCCAGGCGGCGTCGCGCCAGCCGGCGCGAAGCTGCGGCGCGAACACGGCGCCGACGCTGCGCAGCCCGCGGCGATCGACCGCATAGGCCGCACGCGCCGGCAGCCGCAGCTCGAGCGAGCGCCGGCGATCGTCGCCGCGTGCGAGCCTGACGATGACCGACGGTCCGGCTTCGAGCACCGGATCGAGCGCCGGCATCCCTCGCCGTGCCTCGTTGCGGTCCGCTCGCACGGGCAGCGCGCCGCCGAGGCTCACGTCGAGTTCGACCCGGTCGGTGTCGAACAGCCGCCCGCGCAGACCTTCGCGGTCGGCCCGCACGCGTTCGCCACGGTAGACGACGACCGGGAACGGCAAGGCGTAGCCGCGTGCCTGATCGGCCCCTCGATAGTCGGGCAGATACAGTCCCGCCACGCCGAGCCCGATCTCCCACAAGGCAAGTCCCTCGGCGCGAGCGGCGGCGGGCAGCAACGCGATGGCGATGACGCTCGCGGCGAACGGCTGTCGCCGGCGCCGCCTTTCGGTCGGCGCGCACACCGCAACGGGTCGGCGCGCGACGCCGGCGGCGCAGCGCGGGTTCAATAGTCCCTCGCCCGCGCCAGCACGACGGTCGCGAGCCGCACGAGGCGATAGGCGAGCCAGTCGCCCAGGCGATCGAGCCAGGAGCGGCGCGCGTAGTCCTCGGCGCGCAGCAGGACGGCGTCGCGCTCGATCGCACGCTCGATCACCGCCTGCAGCTCGGCGCCGAAGCGGTCGTCATAGACGACGACGTTGGCCTCGCGCGCGAGCAGCAGTGAATACGGATCGATGTTGCTCGATCCCACCGTCGACCAGAAACCGTCGACCACGGCGACTTTCGCGTGCAGGTAGCTGGGCACGTACTCGTAGATCTCGATGCCGCCGGCGAAGAACTGGCGATACATCGCCCGCTGCGCGTGGTGCTGCAGCGAATACTCGGCGCGTCCCTGCAGCAGCAGCCGAACCCGCACCCCGCGCGCCGCCGCGTCGAGCAACGCCGCCCGGAAGCGTCGCCCGGGCAGAAAGTACGCGCACGCGATCAGGACGTCGCGCCGCGCGCCGCCGATCGCCTCGAGGTACGCGCGCTCGATCGTGCGCCGATGGCGCAGGTTGTCGCGCAGCAGCAGGCTCGCGCGCACGCCGTCCGGGAAGTACGGCGTGCGCGGCTGGCCCGCGAGCTGCGGCAGCGGCCCGGCCCGCCCGGTCGGATCGACCAAGGACAGCGTCCACCAGAGCCGCTTGCCGGCGAGCGCGATCGCCGCCACGATCGGACCTTCGCACGCAACCGCGAAGTCGAAGCGGGGCCCCAGCCGCCCGCGCTCGCCGCCCGGATGGTTGTGGTCGTCGATGATGTT
Organism: Pseudomonadota bacterium; assembly: GCA_040752195.1. Taxonomy (GTDB): domain Bacteria; phylum Pseudomonadota; class Gammaproteobacteria; order Burkholderiales; family Burkholderiaceae_F; genus DSNY01. Next base: position 7,759 of record JBFMFC010000046.1, read on the forward strand.
GATGCCGCCGACGAAAGCGATCGCGTCGTCGACGACGACGATCTTGCGATGCAGCCGGCGCAGCAGCCGCCGCTCCAGCCGCCACCAGCGCTCGGGCCGGTAGATACGCACCTCCGCCCCCTGCGCGCCGAGCTCGCGCACGAGCCGGCGCGCGTGCTCGCCGCCGCCGAAGCCGTCGATGATCACGTGCACCTGCACGCCGCGGCTCGCGGCGGCGGCGAGCGCGAACGCGACGCGCTGACCGATGTTGTCGTCGGCGAAGATATAGGTCTCGAGGTGGATCGAGCGGCGCGCCGCGTCGATCGCGGCCAGAAGCTGCGGGAAGTACTGCTCGCCGTTGACCAGCAGCCGCACGCGGTTGCCGCCGTAGACGACCGGGCGCGGCGACAGCGCGAAGCGTCGCGCGCTGGGTCGCAAGTGCGGCGGGCGCGCGGACATCGGACGCAGCCCTACGCGAACCGCACTTCCGCGATCAGCGGCACGTGGTCGGAGCGCTTCGCCCACGCCGCACCGCGCGGCACATGCACCGCGCTGACGCGGAAACCGCGCACATAGATGCGATCCAGGTGCAGCCACGGCAGCAGCGCCGGATACGTGCGCGCCAGCCTCGCCTTGCGTACGCCGTCGGCGCGCTCGACCCTGCGCCACGGCAGCAGCCGGTCCAGCAGCGTCGGTTCGGCCACGGCATCCGACACTTCGATCACGCCGAGCCGCCGGCGCAGCTCGGTGTCGACGCGGCGCTGCCAGTCGTTGAAGTCGCCGGCGATGATCAGCGGCGCCTTGGCGGGGACCTCGGACTCGACGAAGTCGATCAGGAAGCTCGCCTGCCGCAGCCGACTGCGCTTGAACAGCCCGAAGTGCACGCAGATCAAGTGCACGTCGCGCTTGCCGAGCCGGCAGACCGCGTGCAGCAGCCCGCGCTTCTCCAGCGCGTGGTCGGACACGTCGTGGTTGGTGAACTGCCGGATCGCATGGCGCGACAGGATCGCGTTGCCGTGGTGTCCGTGCGGATAGACCGCGTTCATCCCGTACGCGTGATGCTCGTAGATCTGGGCGGCGAGAAACTCGATCTGCGTGGACTTCGGGTAACTCGCATGGCGCGCCGCCAGCCGCTCGTTGCGGTCCTGCACCTCCTGCAGGAAAACGATGTCCGCGTTCATGGCCTGCAATGCCATCCGCACGTCGTGGACGCGCGGCCGCCCGCGGACGGTCACGCCCTTGTGAATGTTGTACGTGGCGACTCGAAGCTTCACGGCAAGACCCCAAGCAACAACAAATTGGGGTCAGACACCATTTTCCCAATCCGCGATCGGACTCATTTCACCCGCTCGAAGTACTTGTCGAAGCGCGACGGATCGTCGAAGCAGCGGCCGACCATGGCCGATCGCGCGGTGGCGCCATTGACGCATCCCGCCGGCGCCGCCCGTCGGCGAGAACGCAAAGCGCTCGGCGCGCTCGCTGCCGGCCACGAGCCCGTCGTGACCGAACGCGCCGCGCGGCTCATCGGCTTCTCTCGATCGGCCGCACCGCCGCTCGCCGGCGTTCGATCTCACGGATCAAGGCCTCGAAGTCGGCACGGATCGCACTTCGCATCGCCATCGTGCCGAACAGCGGCCCGATCACCGGTGGCAGCGGTTCGGCCAGTTCGAAGCGCGCTTCGTACTCGAGACGGACCTCGCCGTCGCGCACGACCGCGAGTTCGTAGCGGCCGACGAAACCGCGCAGCGTCGAAGCGCTGCCGTCGGCGAGTTGCGGCAGTGAACGCGCGATGACAGTCGTCAACGGGCGGTGCTCGACCGCCAGCCGCAGTCGCACCGGCCGCGCGAAGAACAGCAGGTCGAACTCGCCACGATGCTCGACGATGAGCCGGTTGCCTTCGCGTTCGATCACGCGCGAGGACGACACGCCGGGCATGAACTCGCGCAGCCGCTCGTAGTCGGTCAGGGTGTCCCACACGATCGTCGGCGGCGCGGCAATACGCACGGCCGCGTGGATCTCGAACTGGTCGCCTTCGCGCAGGACTTCGATCTGCAGGGGTGCCGCCGCCGCGGCGAGCGGTGCCGCGAGCGCGATCGCCGCGGCCAGCTCAGCGATCCGCGAGTTTGCGGATCGCCTGCGCGTTGGTCCAGGAAAAACAGGCGTCGGCGGCATCGCGCCAGGGCAGCCAGCGCCAGGCCGTATGTTCGCGTGGGTCGAGACGGGGCTCGAACCGGGACGCCACGCGAAGCCCGAAAACATGCTCCGTATTATGCGTAACGCCGGGCGCGTAGCGGTGCCGCCAGTGCGAATAGATCGCGTACCGGTACGTGAGGTGCCAGTCGTCGAACGCCGACGGCGGCGCCTCGTAGCCGGTCTCCTCGCGCACCTCGCGCGCACAGGCTTCGGCGAGCGGTTCGTCCGGCCGCGCCAGGCTGCCCGTCACCGACTGCCAGAACCCGGGATGATCCGCGCGCTCGAGCAGCAGCACCTCGAGCTCGGGCGTATGGATCACGACGAGGACCGATTCGGGGATCTTGTACGGCGGCATCGGTCCGGATCGCCGCGCCGCTCACGGCGACACCGTCTTCGCCTCCGCGACTTTCGGCTCCACGCGCAAGCGGATGTGAAGCTCGCGCAACTGCCGCTCGTCGACCGGGCTCGGCGCCTGCGTGAGCAGGCATTGCGCGCGCTGCGTCTTCGGGAAGGCGATCACGTCGCGGATCGACTCGGCGCCGGCCATCATCGTGACGATGCGGTCCAGCCCGAACGCGATACCGCCGTGCGGCGGCGCGCCGTATTGGAGCGCATCGAGCAGGAAGCCGAACTTCGCGCGCGCCTCCTCCGGCCCGATCTTCAGCGCGCGGAACACCTTGCTCTGCACGTCCTCGCGGTGGATCCGCACCGAGCCGCCGCCGATCTCCCAGCCGTTCAGCGCCATGTCGTATGCCTTGGCGAGACACTTCGACGGATCGGTTTCGAGGTAGTCGATGTGCTCGTCCTTCGGGCTCGTGAACGGGTGGTGCGCGGCGACGTAGCGCTGCTCGTCCTCGTCGAACTCGAACATCGGGAAGTCGACGACCCACAGCGGTTTCCAGCCTTCGGCCGACAGCCCGTGCTTGCGACCGAACTCGCTGTGGCCGATCTTGGTGCGCAGCGCGCCCATGCTGTCGGCGACGATCTTCGCGCGGTCGGCGCCGAAGAAGATCAGGTCGCCGTCCTCGGCGCCCGTGCGCTTCAGGATCTCGGCGAGCGCCGCGTCGTGCAGGTTCTTGACGATCGGGCTTTGCAGGCCGTCGCGCCCTTTCGCGCGCTCGTTGACCTTGATGTAGGCGAGCCCCTTGGCGCCGTAGATCTTGACGAACTCGGTGTAGCCGTCGATCTCCGAGCGCGGCATCTCGCCGCCGCCCGGAATGCGCAGCGCCGCGACGCGGCCGTCCTTCAGCTCGGTCGCGTTCCTGAACACCTTGAACTCGACGTCGCGCATCGCGTCGGTGAGTTCCGTGAGCTGCAGGTTGACGCGCAGGTCCGGCTTGTCCGAGCCGTACAGCCGCATCGCGTCGGCGTAGCTCATCACCGGGAACGGATTCGGCAGCTTCACGCCGAGCACTTCGTCGAACACCGTGCGGATCATCTCCTCCATCAGATCGCGGATCTCCTGCTCGGTGAGAAAGGAGGTCTCGACGTCGATCTGCGTGAACTCGGGCTGGCGGTCGGCTCTGAGGTCCTCGTCGCGGAAGCACTTGACGATCTGGTAGTAGCGATCGAAGCCCGCCACCATCAGAAGCTGCTTGAACAGCTGCGGCGACTGCGGCAGCGCATAGAAGTGTCCCGGATGCACACGCGAAGGCACCAGATAGTCGCGCGCACCCTCCGGCGTGCTCCTGGTGAGCATTGGCGTCTCGATGTCGATGAACCCGTGCGCATCGAAGAACCTGCGCACCGCCATCGTCACGCGGTAGCGCAGTCGCAGGTTCCTCTGCATCGGCGGCCGACGCAGGTCGAGCACGCGGTGCGTCAGCCGGGTGCTCTCGGACAGGTCCTCGTCGTCGAGCTGGAACGGCACCGGCACCGACGGGTTCAGGATCGTCAGTTGCCGGCACAGCACTTCGACCTCGCCCGACACGAGGTTCGGGTTGACCGTGCCTTCAGGCCGGCGCCGCACCTCGCCCACCACCTGCACGCAGTATTCGTTGCGGATCCGCTCGGCCTGCGCGAAGACGTCCGCGCGTTCCGGGTCGCAGACGACCTGCACGATGCCTTCGCGGTCGCGCAGGTCGATGAAGATCACGCCGCCGTGGTCGCGGCGGCGGTGCACCCAGCCGTACAGGGTGACGGTCTTGCCGATGAACTTGGTGTCCACCAGGCCGGCATATTCGGTACGCATGGAAACTCCAGGGATTCGGTCGGAACGGGCGCGGATGCGTGCGCAAACGCGCGGCTGCGGGAGGGCGGGCCGGACTTACGGCGTCCGGCCCTACCGGTTTCGGTCGCGGCTGCGCGCGGCGGCAGGCGCGACGAAACTCGCCACGCGCTGGCTCGGGTCTGGATGCGCTCGTTGGGTCACGGCGCGGAGCTTAAAGGGGTTCATGGGCGGTCTCAACCCGCGCCCACGCGCAGCCGCGCCGCGCATTTCGGGCAGAAGCGCTCTCGCACAAAAGGGTTGGCACTGAATACCGTCGCGCCGCAGCGCCCGCAGAACTGCGCCGTGCGATAGCCGTAGACGGCGAGGCCGGCCACACCGACCAACAGCAGCGGCGCCAGCTCGACCGAAGCGCCACTCGCCCAGACGGCGAGCGCGACGAACAACGCCGATGCCAGCAGGTTGGCCCACGGCCACAGCCGGCGCTTCAGCGCGGCGTCGCGATGCGTGGCGAAGAAGGCAAGCCCTGCGCCGGCGACGAGCACCCAGGCGATCGCCGACAGCAACATCGCCAGTTCATCGAACGCAAGCGCGCCGAGATCGATCATCGCAGTCCAAACCGTCGAAGTGCGGTCGGCGACGCCCGGAGCGCTCCGCCTTCGCGGCGCCAGCCCGGGCCGCAGAACCCGGGACGCCGCGCGGAGGCGGTCCCGCGCGCCGCGCCGGATGGGCTGCCAACGCGACCGGCGGCCGGGTCAAGCGGAACGGGCGCGGCCTTCATGCGTCGGCATCGTCTCAAGGCTGCGTCCGCTCGCCCGGCACGGTGCGTGGATCCTCGCGGACCAACGCAGCCGGCCGATGCAGCCGCGCACCGCCGGGCGTCACCACGCCGAGCGAAATGATGAACTTCAGTGCGTCGTCGACGCTGACATCGAGCTCCTTGACCTCGGCGGCAGGCACGATGATCGTGTAGCCCGACGTCGGGTTGGGGGCCGTCGGCACGAACACGGTCAGCGTTTCGCCGGGCAGATGCCGTTCGATCGCCGGCCCGGGCGCACCGGCGACCAGTCCGATCGCCCACTGGCCGCGCTGCGGGAATTCGACCAGAACCGCCTTGCGGAAGGCATTGCCCTGCGACGCGAGCATCGTGTCCGACACCTGCTTCACGCTGGAATAGATCGAGCGCACGATCGGGATGCGCGCGAGCAGCCCCTCCCACCAGCGCAGCAGCCGCTCGCCGATGATGTTCGCCGCGAGCACGCCGGTGACGAAGATCACCAGCACCGACAGGATCAGCCCGAAGCCGGGAACGTGCACACCGAGGAGTTGGTCCGGGCGCCACGCCTCGGGCAGCAGCAGCAGCGTGCGATCGAGCGTGGTCAGGACGATGTCCAGAATCCACAGCGTGACCGCGAGCGGCAGCCAGATCAGCAGGCCGGTGATGAAGTATTTCTTGGGCATCCGAACGAAAAAGCCGCGGCAGTCACCGCGGCTTTTCCCTCTTGTGGACGGCGCGCCGCCTAGGAACAGGCCGGGCAGGCGCCGCTGCCACACGCCGGTGCGGCCTGCGTGGCCGGCTGGCTGTCGGCCGTCGCCGGCTTCTTCTCCCCATTGCCGTTCTTGCCCGACGGGCCGTTCTTGAAATCCGTGGCGTACCAGCCGTTGCCCTTGAGCTGGAAGCCCGCTGCGGTCAATTGTTTGGCAAAGGTCGCGGCGCCGCAGGCTGTGCAAACCGTCAGCGGCGCGTCGGAGATCTTCTGCAAGACATCCTGCGTGTGTCCGCAGGACGAACACTTGTAGGCGTAGATCGGCATGGCTGGCGCTCCGATGCGTAACTGGCTGAATTATATGGGCAGGCCCCACGGGCCCGAACGGGGAAATGGGGGAGGCCGGCGCAACAATCAACCCGTCCGTCGCCTGGGTGCCCCGTCTTGGACATCGGCGGCGACCTGTTGCAGACTCGCCCGCGGGTCCGCGGCGGGGCGGCACGCCGGCTCGCGGGTCGCCGCGGTCGGCCGCGGCGGCAGCGGCAGCGCGCCGCCCGCGCGTGCGGGGCGCCGAGGATCGACAGGAGGAGACAGAGCATGGCGACAAGAAAGGCCGCGGCCCCGGCCGACCGGCGAGCGCTCGATGCGGTCGCGCGCTCGCCCTCGGCCAAGGTCAAGGTGGCGGTCAGCGACATCGACGGCGTGCTGCGCGGCAAGTACCTGCACAAGGACAAGTTCGAGTCAGCGGCCGAGGGCGGCTTCGGCTTCTGCGACGTCGTCTTCGGCTGGGACATCAATGACGCCTGCTACGACAACACCAAGCTCACCGGCTGGCACCACGGCTTTCCCGACGCGCAGGTGAGGCTCGACCTCACAACGTATCGGCAGGTGCCGTGGGACGGCAACGTGCCGTTCTTCCTCGGCGAGTTCGTCAAGGCCGACGGCAGCCCCCACCCGCTGTGCCCGCGCCAGACCCTCAAGCGCGTGCTCAAGCGCGCCGAGAAACTCGGCTTCGCGCCGATGTGCGGGCTGGAATTCGAGTGGTTCAACTTCCGCGAGACGCCGCACAGCTGGGCGGCGAAAAAGGGCGTGGACCCGACGCCGCTCACGCCCGGCATGTTCGGCTACTCGTTGCTGCGTGCCAACGAAAACCGCGACTACTTCAACGCCCTGCTCGACGAGATGCTCGCTTTCCGCGTGCCGATCGAGGGACTGCACACCGAAACCGGGCCGGGCGTGTTCGAGGCCGCGATCCAGTTCTCCGAAGCGCTCGAAGCGGCCGATCGCGGCGCGCTTTTCAAGGCCGGCGCGAAAGAGATCGGCGCGCGCTTCGGCATCATGCCGAGCTTCATGGCCAAGTGGAGCGCGCAGTGCCCCGGCTGCAGCGGCCACCTGCACCAGTCGCTTTCGGACGGCAGGAAGAACCTCTTCTACGACCCGAAGGGGCGGCACTCGATGAGCAAGCTGTTCGAGAGCTATCTCGCCGGGCAGCTCGCGGTCGCGCTCCAGTTCGCGCCGATGTTCTGGCCGACGATCAACAGCTACAAGCGGCTGGTCGACGGCTTCTGGGCGCCGGTCAAGCCGACCTGGGGCATCGACAACCGCACCGCCAGCTTCCGCGTGATCTGCGGCTCGCCCAAGAGCACGCGGCTGGAAACGCGCTGCCCCGGCGCCGACATCAATTCATACCTGGCCGTCGCCGCGCTGGTCGCCGCCGGCATGCACGGCGTCGAGAAGAACCTCGAGCTCACCGCGCCGCCGATCACCGGAACGAATGTCGGCGCCGAGAACATCCCGCGCGCACCGCGCTCGCTCGCGGCGACGACCGAGATCTTCAAGCGCTCCGACGTCGCGCGCGACTGGCTCGGCGACGACTTCGTCGACCACTTCGCGGCGACCCGCGAGTGGGAGTGGCGGCAGTGGCAGGACGGTGTCACCGACTGGGAACTGAAGCGCTACTTCGAGATCATCTGACGGTACGCGGCGGCGAGAAGCGTCGAGCGGACGCCGCCGTGCGCACCTCATGCGGCAACAGTGAGAGAAACCCGATGACGAGCACGGCGACGAACTGGTTTGTCTGGGCATTGCTGTCGGCCGTCTTTGCAGCCCTCACGGCGATCTTCGCCAAGATCGGACTGGAAGGGATCGACTCCGATCTGGCCACGCTCGTACGCACCGTCGTCATCCTCGTGGTGCTGGCGGCGTTCGTCGTGCTGGCCGGCAAGTGGGTCAACCCGTTCGAGCTGCCGCCGAAGAGCTGGCTCTTTCTCGTCCTCTCCGGGCTCGCAACCGGCGCTTCCTGGGTGTGCTACTTCCGCGCGCTGAAGGTCGGCGATGCGTCCAAGGTCGCGCCGGTCGACAAGCTGAGTGTCGTGCTGGTCGCCCTGTTTGCGGTCGCACTGCTCGGCGAGCGGCCCGCGCCGCGCGAGTGGCTCGGCATCGCGCTGGTCGGCATCGGCGTCGTCGTGCTCGCGTTGAAGTAAGCGCAGCGCCGCGCGCCTCCTGGCGGCCGCCGCAGTTTGGCATCGAGGTCGCGGCCGAGAAGTTCGCTGGGGAAGGGTGCAAGCACCGCGGGCGGTCGGCCGAGGTCCCGTCGCAGCGCACGACCACGCCCCGCCGTTCGCCGGCGTCGCGAATCCGGCCGTCGAACGCGCGGCCGAGCGCGTGCGGCGCACCGGCTGGCCTGGCGCGAGGCGGGGCAAGGCAACCCCGGGCGAGGACGCGCAGCGACGCTCGACGGTGCGTCGTGCGCCAATCCTTGCGGCGCGGACTCACTGTTCGGTCAAGCCGCGCCGAAGCCGCAAGACCTCGACAGACGGCGCATGGCCCGAGGCCGCGAGCGGTCAAGCGCCGGATTTCGGATCATGCGCCGGACGAAACCCACGCGCGGCGGGCGCGCGTTTATGCTTCGCCGCTGGCCCCGGAGGATCCCGCCCATGAAGCGTTTTCTGGCTTTCGCCTCGTTCGCGCTGCTTGCTTGCGTCGGCGCCGCTCAGGCGAAAACGCTGCGCTTTGCCAGCGCGTTCGATCCGAACTCGCTCGATCCGCATTCGCTGGCGCTGCTGTATCAATCGCGCGTCGTCACGCAGATCTACGAGGGGCTGGTCAACCGCGACAAGGAATTCAAGCTCGAGCCGTCGCTCGCGCTGTCGTGGGAGTCGGCCGACGATGCAAAGCGCTGGCGCTTCAAGCTGCGGCCGAACGTGAGGTTCCACGACGGCGCTCCGTTCACCGCCGACGACGCCGTGTTCTCGATCCAGCGCGCGCTCGCCAAGACTTCGCAGCGCGCCAACCAGTTGCGCGGCGTCACGGGCGTGCGCAAGGTCGATGCCCTGACGATCGACGTGCTGCTTTCCGCGCCCGATGCGGTGCTCCCCGAAAAGCTCTGGCTGATCGCGATGATGAGCAAGCCGTGGGCGGAAAAGCACGGCGTGCTCGTCCCGCAGGACTACAACGCCAAGCAGGAAACCTACGCGGTGCGCAACGCCAACGGCACCGGGCCGTTCAAGCTCAAGAGCTACGACCCGGACCAGCGGCTCGTGCTCGTCGCCAATCCCGACTGGTGGGGCCGGGGCGCGAAAGACGTCGGCAACGTGACCGAGGCGGTTTATTCGGTGATCCAGGCCGACGCGACCCGGCTCGCCGCGCTGGCGTCCGGCCAGGTCGATTTCGTGATCGACCCGCCGTTCCAGGACATCGCCCGGCTGAAGGCATCCAAGGACCGCCCGCTCAAGTTCGCCGAGATCTCCGACATCGGCACGCAGTACCTGGGGTTCGACCAGCAGCGCGACGAGCCGCAGTTCGTCGAACTCCCGCCCGGCAAGCGCGGCACCAATCCGTTCAAGGACCTGCGCGTGCGGCGCGCGATCTACCACGCGATCGACATCGATCTGATCGTCGGCAAGGTGCTGCGTGGGCTCGGTACGCCGACCGGTTCGCATCTGTCGAAACTCGTCGACGGCTACACGCCCGACGTGGAGGCGCGCCTGCCGTATGACCCCGCCAGGGCGCGCGCACTGCTGAAGGAGGCAGGCTGGGGCGAAGGCTTCGGCGTGACGCTCGACTGCGTCAACGTGACCTACCGCGCGGCGGTGTGCCAGGCGATCGCGGCGATGCTCGCGCAGGTCGGCATCCGCGTCAGCTTCCAGCCTTCGCCGAGCGCGATCTTCTTCCCCAAGCTCACGCAGGCGACGGCGAGCTTCTTCGAGTTCGGCTGGTCGCCGGGCACCGACGCGTGGGCGATGCTGCAGAACACGGTGCGGACCTACGACGGCGCGGGCAGCGGCGCATTCAACGGCGGGCGCTACTCGAACCCGAAGCTCGACGCGCTGATCGACGCGATCCGCGTCGAGCCCGACCCCGCCCGCCGCCGCCGGCTCGTCGGCGATGCGCTGCGGCTGATGCACGAAGACCTGCCGTTGATTCCGCTGTACCGCCGAACGCTGACCTGGGTGATGAAGCCGAACATCCATGTCGTGCAATGGCCGAACGACGTGCTCGAACTGCGCTGGGTGCGCATCGACTGAACTCCGCAACGAACGGCAGGCAAACGCCCATGAGCATCGCGCACTTCTCCTTCCCCACGACGATCCATTTCGGCGCCGGTGCGCGCAAGCTGGTCGGCGTTCACCTGCGCGAGCGCGGACTGAAGCGGCCGCTCGTCGTCACCGACCGGTCGCTCGCGGCGCTGCCGCTGCTGAAGGAGTTCATGTCGCACCTGGACACCGGGCTGGACGTCGGCGTGTACTCGGGGGTCGCCGGCAATCCGACCGCCGCGCAGGCGATGGCCGGCGCGGACGCGTACCGTCTGCATCGCGCCGACAGCGTGATCGGCTTCGGCGGCGGCGCGGCGCTCGACGTGGCAAAGCTGGTCGGTGTGCTCGCCACGCACGACGGCCACGCGCTCGAGTACGCGTGGGATCACCCGAACGCGCGGCCGATCGCGGGCGAGCCGCCCTACTTCGTCGCGCTGCCGACGACCAGCGGCACCGGCTCGGAGGTCGGACGGTCGAGCGTGATCAGCGAGGACGACACGCACGTCAAGCGCGTCGTCTTCTCGCCGAAGCTGCTCGCGAAGGTCGTGTTCGCCGATCCCGAACTGACGCTCGCACTGCCGCCTCACGTGACCGCCGCCACCGGCATGGACGCGCTGACGCACAACGTCGAGTCGTATCTATCGCCCGCCTACCATCCGCTGTGCGACGGCATCGCGCTCGAAGGCGCGCGCCTCGCCGCACGCGCGCTCGCCACCGCCGTGCGCGAGCCGAAGAACCTGCGGGCACGCAGCGACATGATGATGGCGTCGATGATGGGCGCGATCGCGTTCCAGAAGGATCTCGGCGCCGTGCACTCGTGCGCGCACGCGCTGGGCGCCGTGTGCGATCTGCACCATGGCCTGGCCAACGCGCTGATGATCGAACCGGTGATGCGGTTCAACCTCGAAGCCGCGCCGGCCCGGTTCGCTGAGCTGGCGCGCGTGGTCGGCGCCGGTTCGGCCGAGGCTTTCGTGCCATGGCTCGCCGGACTGAAGGCCGAGATCGGCATCGGCAAGGGACTCGCGGCCTACGGCGTGAAGCGCGAATCGATCGCGCGGCTGGCCGACCTCGCGCTGCGCGACAACTGCCACCTGACGAACCCGCGTCCCTGCCGGCGCGAGGACTTCGAGCGCTTCTTCGAGCAGGCGATGTGATGGCGCGGCGGCCGCACGTCGGGATCTCGGCCTGCTTCTTCCATCCGGACGCGCAGCGGCCGGTGTTCACCGGCAAGACGCTGCAGTACGTCGAGCAGTCGATCGTCCACTGGGTGCAGTCGGCCGGCGCGATCGCCTTCCTGATTCCGTCGCCCGAAGGGCCGACCCGGCGCGGCGACGTGACGCTCGCCGAGTACGCCGATGTGCTCGACGCGCTCGTGCTCGAGGGCGGCTCGGACATGTGGCCCGGCAGTTATGGCGAGCAGCCGCTGCGGCCCGAGTGGACCGGCGACCGCGTGCGCGACGAGTACGAGATCGCGCTGACGCGCGCCTTCGTCGCGCGCGGCAAGCCGGTGCTCGGCGTGTGCCGCGGGCTGCAGGTGCTCAACGTCGCTTTCGGCGGCACGCTGTACCAGGACATCGCCACACAGAAGCCCGGCGCGGCGAAGCACCGCGACGCGGCGCTGTACGACCGCAACTTCCACGCGATCGAGTTCGTCCCCGGCACGCGGCTCGCGCAGCTCTATGACGGCACCCCGTGCGCGACCGTCAACAGCGTGCATCACCAGGCGATCAAGGATCTGGCCGCCGGTTTCACCGTCGAGGCGCGCTGCCCCGACGACGGCATCGTCGAGGCGTTCCGCTGGCAGGGGCCGTCGTACGTCGCCGGCGTGCAGTGGCACCCGGAGTTTCACGACTGGAAGGACCCGGCAGTGCTCGACGGCGACCCGTTGCTGCGCGACTTCGTCGCGGCGATCCGCGCGCGGGACGACGCGCGGGTGTGACGCATCTGCGGAGGCCAACATGGCACCGACCTTCGAAACGCTGCTCTATGGCAAGGACGCGCGCAACCCGCGCATCGCGCGAATCACGCTGAACCGGCCCGAGCGGCTCAACGCGATCAGCCCGGCGATGCCGGGCGAGATCCGTCGCGCGGTGCAGCTTGCCAACGACGACGACGAAGTGCACGTGATCGTCGTGCAGGGCGCGGGCCGCGCGTTCTGCGCGGGCTACGACATGAAGGAGTCGGCCGAGCGCCCGGAAGCGCACGAATGGCTGCAGAGCGAGATGCCGTGGGACCCGATGGTCGACTACAAGTGGATGAAGCGCGCCACCGACGACCTCATGAGCCTGTGGCGCAGCGACAAGCCGACGATCTGCCGCGTGCAGCAGTACGCGGTCGCCGGCGGCTCCGACATCGCGCTCGCCTGCGACCTGCTGGTGATGGAGACGACCGCGCGAATCGGCTACATGCCCACGCGCGTATGGGGCTGCCCGACGACCGCGATGTGGCTGTACCGCGTCGGCATGCAGCGCGCGAAGAGGCTGCTTTTTACCGGCGACACGATCGACGGCGCGACCGCCAAGGAATGGGGCCTGGCGATCGACGCGGTGCCGCCGGAGCGGCTCGACGCGACGGTCGATGCGCTCGCCGACCGCATCGCCGGCGTGCCGCGCGGACAGTTGATGATGCAGAAGCTGATGATCAACCAAGCCTACGAGAACATGGGGCTGGCGACCACGCAGATGATCGCGACCGTCTTCGACGGCATCACGCGGCACAATCCCGAGGGCATGTGGTTCCGCGCGCACGCGGCCAGGCACGGCTTTCATTCGGCGGTCGAGTGGCGCGACTCGGGCCGGCCGATCCCCGAAGGCGACGAGGCGCGCCGGCTGGCGGAACAATTGCGCCGCGGCGACGCGACCCGATGAGCCGACGCCGATGCTGAATATCACCAACCCGGCCGACGGCAGCCTCATCGCCGAGGTGCCCGAAGACACCCACGAATCGGTCGTCGCCGGGTACCGCGCCGCGCGCGCGGCGCAGCCCGTCTGGGCCGCGGCTGCGCTCGAAGATCGGCTCGCCTGCATCCGCCGTTTTCGCGAAGGCATCGTGCGCGATCGGGACAGGCTCGCCGCGATCCTCACGTCCGAAGTCGGCAAGCCGATCCGCCAGTCGCGCAACGAGCTCGCCGGTCTGCTCGGCCGGCTGGACTTCTTCCTGAACGAAAGCGCGAAGACGCTCGCGCCGCGGCAGGTGCACGACGAGGCCGGCCTGCGCGAAGTCATCGAACACGTCCCGCTCGGCGTCGTCGCCAACATCTCGGCGTGGAACTACCCGTATTTCGTGGGCAGCAACGTGTTCGTGCCGGCGCTGCTGGCGGGCAACGCGGTGCTGTACAAGCCGAGCGAATACGCGACACTGACCGGGCTGGAGATCGGCCGGCTGCTGCACGCGAGCGGGGTGCCGCCGGAGGTCTTCCAGGTGCTGGTCGGCGGCGGCCGCGTCGGCATCGAGTTGCTGAAGGAACCCGTCGACGGCGTGTTCTTCACCGGCTCGTACGCGACCGGCAAGCGCATCGCCGAAGCGGTCGCCGGCCGCATGATCAAGCTGCAGCTCGAACTGGGCGGCAAGGACCCGACCTACGTGTGCGACGACGTCGACGTCGCCGCCGCGGCCGCGTCGCTCGCCGACGGCGCGATGTACAACACCGGACAGAGCTGCTGCTCGGTCGAGCGGATCTACGTGCACGAGGGGGTCCACGACGCCTTCGTCGACGCGTTCGTCAAGGAAGTGAAGGCCTTCAAGGTCGGCGAGCCGACCGCGGAAGACAGCTACATCGGGCCGTTGACGCGCGCGCAGCAGGTCAAGGTGCTGCAGGTGCAGGTCGCCGACGCCGTAGCCAAAGGCGCCAAGCTGCTCGCCGGCGGCAAACCCCTCGACCGCCCCGGCGGCCATTGGTTCGAGCCGACCGTGCTCGTGAACGTCAACCACGACATGCTCGTGATGCGCGAGGAGAGCTTCGGCCCGGTCATCGGCATCCAGAAGGTCGCGGACGACGACGAAGCCGTGCGGCTGATGAACGACACCGACTACGGCCTGACCGCGGGCGTCTACACGAAAGATGAAACGCGCGCGCAGACGATCCTCGCGCGCGTCGACGCCGGCAGCGTGTACTGGAACTGCTGCGACCGCGTGAGCCCGCGGCTGCCGTGGAGCGGCGTCAAGCACTCGGGCGTGGGCCTGACGCTGTCGACCTACGGCATCGAGACCTTCACGCGACCGAAGGCGTGGCATCTGCGGTCGGTCTGAGTGCGGCCGGCCGCTGCGGGCGCGAAACAACTCGGCGCAGTCAGTCTTCCTCCGCCTCTTTGCGCCGGCTCTTGAACTCGTTGGCAAGCTGCGCCTGCACGTTTGGCGGAACGGCCTCGTAGTGCGACAGCTCCATCGAGTAGCTGCCGTGGCCCTGCGTGATCGCCTTGAGCCGCCCCGCGTACCCGTCGAGCTCGGACAGCGGAACGACACCGCGGACGACCATCATGCCGCCGGCGAGGTTGTCGGTGCCCGTGACTTGCCCGCGCCGCGCCGATAGATCGCCGGTGATGTCACCCATCGCCGACTCGGGCACGACGATCTCGATGCTGACGATCGGTTCGAGCACGATCGGCCGCGCCTTGGCGAGCGCGTCGAGCATCGCCTTGCGGCCGGCGGCGACGAACGCGATCTCCTTGCTGTCGACCGGATGGTGCTTGCCGTCGTAGACGGTGACGCGGATGTCCTGGATCGGATAGCCGGCGACGTAGCCCGTGGCGAGCACTTCGCGCACGCCCTTTTCCACCGCGGGGATCAGGTTGAACGGGATCACGCCGCCCTTGACCTGATCGACGAACTCGAACCCCTGGCCGCGGCCGAGCGGCTCGACGCGCAGGAACACCTCGCCGAACTGGCCCGCGCCGCCGGTCTGCTTCTTGTGGCGCGCGTGGCCTTCCGCCGGCGCGTTGATCGTCTCGCGGTACGGCACGCGCGGCGGGCGTGTCGTCACCTCGAGCTTGTACTGCGTGTTCATTCGCTCGAGCACGGAGCGCAGATGCAGGTCCGACAGCCCGCGCATCACCGTCTCGTTCTGCGCGGCGTCGTGTTCGATCGCAAGCGTCGGGTCCTCGGCGGCGATCTTGTTCAGCACCTCGGAGATGCGGCCCTCGTCGCCTCTGCGCTTGGGCTCGATCGCCCAGCCGAACATCGGCCGCGGAAAATCGAGCGGCTTCATCCGCACGAAGTCCTCGTCGTGCGAGTCGTGCAGCACGCAGTCGAACACGATGTCCTCGACTTTCGCGACCGCGCCGATGTCGCCGGGGACGAGCTGCGGCACCTCGACCATGTCCTTGCCCTGCAGCACCATCGGATGCGCGACCTTGAACGCCTTCTTGCTGTCGCCGACGTAAAGCTGCGTGTCCTTGCCGATCGTGCCCTGGTGCACGCGAAAGACGCCGATCTTGCCGACGTACGGGTCGTTGACGACCTTGAACACGTGCGCGACGACGTGCTTGTTCGGGTCGGGCTCGGCGCGGAAGGACTGCGCGGCGTCGCCCTCGCCCTTGATCAGCAGCGGCGGGTTGCCCTCGCCCGGATGCGGCAGGTGCCGCACCATCACGTCGAGCAGATCCTGCACGCCCGCGCCGGTGCGCGCGGACACGAAACAGACGGGAATGAGGTGGCCTTCGCGCAGCGCCTTCTCCAGCGGGCCGTGCAGCGTGCGCGGGTCGATCGCGCCGTCCTCCAGGTACTTCTCCATCGCGGCGTCGTCGACCTCGACGATCTGCTCCATCACCTTGCGATGCACCTCGGCGACCGACAGGAAGTCCGCTTCGCCCGTGTCGTGGTCGAAGCAGTCGATCACGCGGCTGCCGCCGCCCGCGGGCAGGTTGATCGGCAGCACTTCGGGGCCGAACGCTTCGCGCAGCCGCTCCAGCAGCGCGGGCAGATCGATGTGCTCGTGGTCGATCTTGTTGACGATGATCATGCGGCACAGGTTGCGGCTCCTGGCCCACTCCATCATGCGTCGCGTGACCAGTTCGATGCCGCCGGTCGCGCTGACGACCACCGCCGCGGTCTCGACCGCGTCGAGCGCCCCGATCGACTGGCCGATGAAGTCCGGGTAGCCCGGCGTGTCGATCAGATGGATGCGCACGCCGTTGTAGTCGCAGTGCAGGATCGAGGAGCGCAGCGAGTGCAGCGCGGCCTTCTCCTGCGGGTCGTAATCGCTGACGGTCGTTCCGCGCTCGACGCTGCCGGGCGCGCCGATCATTCCGCTCTTGGCGAGCAGTTGTTCGGCGAGCGTCGTCTTGCCCGCCGCGCCGTGGCCCACGAGGGCCACGGTCCTCAGATTCTCCGTCGCGTAGGTGGTGCTTTCGGCCATGGCCGGGGTCCTCCTAGTCGGGTTCGTTTGCAAGGGCGACTCTACTCCCGCGTTCCGCGGCGCGGCGCCATCGGCGTTTGATCCAGATCGCGCCGCCCGCCTCGCGCACGGCGCGCGCCGCAGGCACAATGGCGCCCAAACGATGAACGGAGCAGACCCGCCGCGCGCGCCGACGCAGGATGCCGCGTGCGGACCTCGCATGGCCGATCCGCAAAGCCTCGTCACCGCCGAAGCTCCGCCCGCGCAAGCGCGCATCGTGATCATCGGCGGCGGCATCATGGGCTGCAGCGTCGCCTATCACCTGAGCCGGCTCGGCGAGCGCGACATCGTGCTGCTCGAGCAGGGGCGGCTGACCAGCGGCACCACCTGGCACGCCGCCGGGCTCGTGGGCCAGCTGCGCAACCACGAGAGCATGACGCGGCTCATCCGCTACTCGACCGAGCTGTACGCGAAGCTCGAAGCGGAGACGGGGCTCGCGACCGGCTGGAAGCAGTGCGGTTCGCTCGCGGTCGCGCGCACGCCCGACCGCATGGTGCAACTGAAGCGCACCGCCGCCGTCGCCAAGGCGTATGGCGTGACCTGCGACGTGATCACGCCGGGCGAAGCGGGCAAGCTTTATCCGCTCATGGCCACGCGCGACCTCGCCGGCGCGGTGTGGCTGCCCGGCGACGGCAAGGCGAATCCGGCCGATCTGACCGTCGCGCTCGCCAAGGGCGCGCGCAATCGCGATGTGCGCATCTGCGAAGGCGTGCGGGTGACCGGCGCGACGCGCGTCACGATCGACGGCCGTACCCGCCACATCGGCATCCTCGACTGGCAGAACAAACAGGGGCAGACGGGCCGGATCGCGGCGGAGATCGTCGTGCTCTGCGCCGGCCAGTGGTCGCGCGCGCTCGGCCGCGCGCTCGGCATCACGGTGCCGCTGTTTTCCTGCGAGCACTACTACATCGTCACCGACCGGATCGACGGCGTTCACCGCGATCTTCCGGTGCTGCGCGACCCCGACGGCTACGTCTACTTCAAAGAAGAAGTCGGCGGGCTGCTGATGGGCGGTTTCGAGCCGAAAGCCACGCCGTGGCTGCAAAGCGCGCAGTACCGCGGCGGCATTCCGGAGAACTTCGAGTTCCAGCTTCTGCCCGACAACTGGGATGCGTTCCAGATCCTGCTCGACAACGCGCTCGTCCGCGTGCCGGCGCTCGCGACCGCACGCGTCAAGCAGTTCTACAACGGCCCCGAGTCGTTCACCGCGGACAACAACTTCATCCTCGGCCCCGCGCCGGGACTGGACAACGTGTTCGTCGGCTGCGGCTTCAACTCGATGGGCATCGCCTCCGCGGGCGGCGCGGGCAAGGCGCTGGCGGAGTGGATCGTCGAGGGCGAACCGACGCTCGATCTGTGGCCGGTGGACATCCGCCGCTTCGCGCCGTTTCAAGGCAACGAGGCGTGGCTGGCGCAGCGCGTCGCCGAAGTGCTCGGCATGCACTACCAGATGCCGTGGCCGAACCGCGAGCTGGAAAGCGCGCGGCCGTTGCGCCGCTCGCCGCTGTACGCACACCTGAAAGAACGCGGCGCGTGCTTCGGCTCCAAGATGGGCTGGGAGCGCGCCAACTTCTTCGCGCCGTCGCCCGGCGAAGCGCGCATCGAGTACGGCTGGGGCCATCAGAACTGGCATCCGTGGGTCGCCGCCGAGCATCGCGCGTGCCGCGAGCGCGTCGCGCTGTTCGACATGAGCTCCTTCGCCAAGCTGCTCGTGCAGGGGCCGCAGGCGCGCGACGCGCTCGATTGGCTCGTCGCCAACGAGCTGCCCGCGGCGATCGGCGGCACCGTCTACACGGGCATGCTGAACGACCGCGGCGGCTACGAGAGCGACTTCACGATCACCCGCGTCGGCGACGATGAGTACCTGATCGTGACGAGTTCCGGCTCCGCCGTGCGCGACCGCGACGTGATCGACCGCGCGATTCGCGCGCGCGGCTGGCGCTGCACGGTGACCGACGTGACCTCGATGATCGCGATGCTCGCCGTGATGGGTCCGCGCGCGCGCGAGCTGATGAGCCGCGTGTCGACCGCGCGCTTCGACAGCGCGTCGTTCCCGTTCGGCGCCTCACAGGAAATCGAGGTCGGCGATGCGACCGTGCGCGCGACCAGGCTCACCTACGTCGGCGAACTCGGCTGGGAGCTGTACGTGCCGGTGGAGTTCGCGGTCGGCGTCTACGAGCGGCTGCACGAAGCGGGGCGCGATCTGGGGCTGGCCGACGCCGGCTACTACGCGATCG
>JBFMFC010000047.1:0-25376 GCA_040752195.1 Pseudomonadota bacterium
GGCCTGCAAGCCGCGCCGTGGAACGCAGTCGCGTGCCAAGGGGCACGCGCGAGGAGTTGAGCGCAAGATGGCCGGCCCGGCGCCGCGCAAACCCGCGTAGCCCCGAACATCCAGAGTGGACTCCGGCCGGCGTAAGACAAACGTTCGCCGAAGCTCGGCAACTCACGCATTCGGGGGCGACCTCGTGGAATTTCCGGGCCGGGCCGCGTAGCGGCCCGAGCGTGCGGCGGGCGCGCAGGTAGACTGCGCGCCGATTTCGCCCCGCCGGCGCCCGCGTGCCCGTCATCGTCCTGTCGTTCCCTCTGCAGGCCATCGCCGCCGCGCTGCTCGGCGCGGCTCACGCGCTCGCGTTCGCTCCCTGGAATCACGGATGGCTGCAGGTGCTCGCGCTCGCCGCGCTGTTTGCGCTCGCGGACTCCGCGCGCGGCGCGCCGCGGGCGGCGCTGACGGGCTTCGCGTTCGGGCTCGGCTGGTTCGGCGTCGGCGTGTCGTGGGTCTACATCAGCATGCACGTCTACGGCGGCATGTGGGCCTGGCTCGCCGTACTGGCGACAGTGGCGTTCGCGGCACTGCTGGCACTGTTTCCGGCGCTCGCTCTGTGGGCGGGGACCCGCTGGGTTGCGCCGTCGCCGCTGCGTCCGCTGCTCGCGCTTCCCGCGGCGTGGGCCGCGGCCGAGTGGCTGCGCGGCGTGCTGTTCACCGGCTTTCCGTGGCTGGCGAGCGGGTACGCGCACACCGACACGCCGCTGGCGGGCTTCGCGCCCGTCGTCGGCGTCTACGGGCTCACGCTGCTCGCGGCGCTCGCCGCGGGTGCGCTGGTCGCGCTGCTGCGCCATCGTTCGCGCCCGGTCGCGGCAAGCGCGGTCGCGGTGCTGGTCGCGCTCGTCGCCGGCGGCGAGGCGCTGCGCTCGGTCGAATGGACGCAGGCCGCCGGCGCTCCGATCCGCGTGCGCCTGGTCCAGGGCAACATCCCCCAGAACCTCAAGTTCGGCCCCGAGGGTCTACGGCGCGCGCACGACACGTACATGCGACTGATGCGCGCCGGCGAGCGCGCCGATCTGGTCGTGCTGCCCGAGTCGGTGTTCCCGTTGCCGCTCGCGTATCTGCCGGACGCCGTCACGCGCGATCTGCTCGACTTCACGGGTTCACGCAGCAGCGCGCTCGTCTTCGGGGTGTTCGTCGAGGATCCGCCCGGCCGCTACTACAACAGCGCGATCGGTCTGGCGCCCGGCGCGCCACCGCAGCGCTACAGCAAGCGGCACCTCGTCCCTTTCGGCGAGTTCATCCCGTGGGGCTTCCGCTGGTTCGTCGACCGGATGGCGATTCCGATCGGCGACCAAGAACGGGGACCGGCGTATCAGCCGCCGATGACGCTGGCGGGGCAGCGCATCGCCGTGAACATCTGCTACGAGGATCTGTTCGGCGCCGAGATCATCGACGCGTGGCGCGACCCCGGCAACGCGCCGACGCTGCTGCTGAACCTTTCCAACCTGGCGTGGTTCGACGATTCGATCGCGCTCGCGCAGCACCTGCAGATCTCGCGGCTGCGCGCGCTGGAAACGGGGCGACCGATGCTGCGCGCGACCAACACGGGGGCGACCGCGATCGTCGATGCGCGCGGCCGCGTCGTCGCACAGCTTCCGTTCAACACCGAAGGCGCGCTCGACGGCACGGTGCGCGGCCATGTCGGGACGACGCCGTACGTGCGGCTCGGCGACGGGCCCGCGCTGGCGGCGATCGCCGCGCTGCTGCTCGCTGCGTTCGCGGCCGGGCGAGCGCGGCGCCCGTAGAATCGCGCCCTGCACCGCACCGCCCGACGAAGCGACCGCAACCCACGATGATCACGTTCCAGGAAGCCATCCTCCGCCTGCAGACCTACTGGAACCAGCAGGGCTGCGCGCTGCTGCAACCGATCGATCTCGAAGTCGGTGCGGGCACGTCGCACACGGCGACGTTCCTGCGCGCGATCGGCCCCGAGCCGTGGCGCGCCGCGTACGTGCAGCCGTCGCGCCGGCCCAAGGACGCGCGCTACGGCGAGAACCCGAACCGGCTGCACCAGCACCACCAGTACCAGGTCGTGCTGAAGCCTTCGCCGCCGGAGATCATCGATGTCTATCTCGGCTCGCTCGCCGCGCTCGGCATCGACACGAAGAAGAACGACATCCGCTTCGTCGAAGACGACTGGGAGAACCCCACGCTCGGCGCGTGGGGGCTCGGCTGGGAGGTGTGGATGAACGGCATGGAGATCACGCAGTTCACCTACTTCCAGCAGGTCGGCGGGCTCGAGTGCAAGCCGATCACCGGCGAGATCACCTACGGGCTCGAGCGGCTGACGATGTACCTGCAGAACGTCGACAACGTCTTCGATCTCGTCTACACCAAGTGGCGCGACCGCGGCGTCGAGAAAGTGCTGCGCTACGGCGACGTGTTCCATCAGAACGAGGTCGAGCAGAGCAAGTACAACTTCGAAGCCAGCGACCCGCAGGTGCTGCTCGGCCAGTTCAAGCTGTTCGAGGCGGAGGCAAAGCGGCTGATGGACGCGCAACTGGCGCTGCCCGCCTACGAGATGGTGCTGAAGGCCGGGCACACGTTCAACCTGCTCGACGCGCGCGGCGCGATCAGCGTGACCGAGCGCGCCGCCTACATTGGCCGCATCCGCGCGCTCGCGCGCGCGGTCGCGCAGAGCTACTACGAGTCGCGCGAGCGGCTCGGCTTCCCGATGCTCGCCGAGGCCGACCGCAAGGCGGCGGCGTGACAGCGCTTTCAACCCGAGACGCAGCGAGCCGCCGCCGATCAGTGCTTCGTGCTCTCCGTGTCCCGGGGGTCAATGAGGATTCCGCGAAGTGCCACACCCCGCCAATCTGCTGATCGAACTGCACACCGAAGAGCTGCCGCCGAAGGCGCTGAAGACGCTCGCCGCGGCGTTCGCCGCCGGCATCGAACAGGGGTTGCGCAGCCGGCAGTTCCTGGCGGCCGACAGCCGCGTCACCGTGTTCGGCACGCCGCGCCGGCTCGGCGTGCACATCACGCACGTCGCGGCCCGGTCGGCCGACCGGCCGATCAAGCGGAAGCTGATGCCGCTCGCGGTCGCGCAGGACCAGACCAGGAACTGGACCGCGGCATTCCTGAAAAAACTCGAGTCGCTCGGCCGCGGGCATCTGGCCAAGCTCGCGCTCGGCACGCACGAGGGGCCCGATGCGCTGGTCGTAGAGAACGACGGCAAGGTCGAGTCGGTCTTCCTCAGGACCGTGGCCGCGGGACAGCCGCTGATCACAGAGCTGCAGGCCGTGCTCGACGAGACGATCGAGGGGCTGCCGATCCCGAAGACGATGAGCTACCAGCTCGCCGACGGCACGACCGTGCAGTTCGTGCGGCCCGCGCATCGGCTGGTCGCGCTGCACGGCCATGCGCCGCTGCCGGTGCGGGCGCTCGGTCTGATCGGCGGCACCAAGACCTTCGGCCACCGCTTCCTGTCGCAGGGCGAGATCGCGGTGCACTCGGCCGACACCTATGTCGAGCAGCTCGAACGCGAAGGGCGAGTGATCGTCTCGTTCGAGGCCCGCCGCGCGCGCATCGTCGCGCAGCTCACCGCAGCCGCGGCGAAGGTCAACGCGCAGCCCGTGATGCCCGATGCGCTGCTCGACGAGGTCACCGCGCTGGTCGAGTGGCCGGTCGTGTACGAATCGGGCTTCGAGGCCGAGTTCCTGGCCGTACCGCAGGAGTGCCTGATCCTGACGATGCAGCAGAACCAGAAGTACTTCGCGCTGACCGACGCCGGCGGCCGGCTGCTGAACCGCTTCCTGCTGGTGTCGAATCTGGAGACCGATGACCCGTCGGCGATCGTCGCGGGCAACGCGCGCGTCGTGCGCGCGCGGCTGGCCGATGCGAAGTTCTTCTACGACCAGGACCGCAAGGCGACGCTCGAGTCGCGCATTCCGGGGCTGGCGAGCGTGGTCTATCACAACAAGCTCGGCTCGCAACTGGAACGCGTCGAGCGCGTCACCGGGATCGCGGTCGAGATCGCGAAGCTGCTGCGCGTCGACGAGACGCACGTCGAGCGCGCCGCCCGGCTCGCCAAGGCCGATCTGCGCACGCTGATGGTCGGCGAGTTTCCCGAGCTGCAGGGGATCATGGGCCGCTACTACGCGCAGCACGACGGCGAAGCGCCGGACGTGGCCAACGCGATCGAGGAGCACTACCGGCCGCGCTTCGCCGACGACGCACTGCCGGCGTCGGCGGTCGGCACCTGCGTGGCGCTGGCAGACAAGCTGGAGACGCTCGTCGGCCTGTTCGGCGTCGGCGAGCGGCCGACCGGCGACAAGGATCCCTTCGCGCTGCGCCGACACGCGATCGGCGTGCTGCGAATGCTGACGGAAAAGCGCCTCGAGATCGCCCTCGACCGGCTGCTCGCCATCGCCGAAGAGCTGTTCTCGGCGGTCAAGGCGTACGAGAGCGCAGCCGCCGAAGTCGCGTCCTTCATCTACGACCGCCTGCGCGGCCTGCTGCGCGAACAGGGCTACACCGCCAACGAGGTCGAGGCGGTGGTGTCGCTCGCGCCGCAGCGTATCGACCGCGTGCCGGCGCAACTCGCCGCGGTCCGCGCGTTCATGAAGCTGCCGGAAGCCGAAAGCCTGACGGCGGCGAACAAGCGCATCGGCAACATCCTGAAGAAGGCCGACGCCGTGCCCGCGAGCTACGAACCCGCGCTGCTGTTCGAACCGGCCGAGAAGGCGCTGGCCGCCGCTTTCGAGCGCGTTCGACCACACGCGGAGGAGTACTTCGTGCAGGGCGACTACACCGGCATGCTGAAGTCGCTCGTGCCGTTGAGGCCGGCGGTCGACGCGTTCTTCGACGACGTGATGGTCAACGTCGAGGACGCGAAGATCCGCGCCAACCGGCTCGCGCTGCTCGCCGCGCTGCGCGCGACGATGAACCGCGTGGCCGACCTGTCGCTGCTGGCGGCCGGCTGACCCAAGCCGCGCGCGCACCGATGAGCCGCCTGCGCGCGATCCTGTATCTGCTCGTGATGACGATCACGGTCGCGCCGTGGTCGTTCGTCGTCGTCGCGTCGTGGGTCACGCCGCCGGCCACGCGCTACAGGCTCGCGGTGATGTGGACGCGGCTCGCGATCCGGGCGGCGCGCGCGATCTGCGGCGTGCGCTGGCGCGTCGAAGGCTGGGAGAACCTGCCCGACGGTCCGGCGATCGTGCTGCCCAAGCACCAGTCGACCTGGGAGACGTTCTGGCTGCCGAGCTTCATGCCGCGCCGGCTGTCGTTCGTCTACAAGCGCGAACTGCACTGGATTCCGTTCTTCGGCTGGGGCATCGCCTCGCTCGGAATGATCAACATCGACCGCTCGCGCGGGCAGGATGCCTTCGAGCAGGTGGTGCGCCAGGGGACCGAACTGCTGCGCGACGGCTGGTGGATCGTGATCTTTCCCGAAGGCACGCGCACGCCGCCCGGCTCGACCAAGCGCTACAAGACGGGCGGCGCGCGGCTCGCGGTGCGCACCGGCGCGCAGGTCGTTCCGATCGCGCTCAACTCCGGCGAGTGCTGGCCGCGCGGCCCGCTGATCAAACGTCCGGGCGAGATCACGGTGTCGATCGGCCCGCCGATCGACCCGGCGGGCAAGAGCGCCGACGAGCTCGCCGCGCTTGTAGAATCGTGGATCGAAAACGAGATGCGGCGAATTGCGCCGCATCGTTACAGCGGACCGTACGTGCCGGCCGCGCGCGGCAGCGAACGCGGCGATTCGAACGGGTCCGCGCGACATGAAGGTAGCGGACGATCGCTCGGCGCTTGAAAAGAGCCCTGACCAGCACCGCGCAGCAACTCACTCTGGCGTTCGACTTACCGAGCGCCGCGCCCGCATCCCCGCTTCCTCCCGAAGAACCGAAATCCGAACCGTCGCAGCGCACGCGACAGCTTCACGTCGGCGGCCATCCGATCGGCTACCGGCTGCGCCGCGCCAAGCGCCGCACGATCGGCTTCCAGATCGACGACGGCGGGCTCACCGTCAGCGCGCCGCGCTGGGTGCGGCTCGCCGAGATCGAAGCGGCGATCGTCGAAAAGGAACGCTGGATCCGCGCCAAGCTCGCCGAATGGCGCGAGTGGCGCGCCAAGCGCAGCCTGCCCGAAGTGCGGTGGGCCTGCGGCGGATCGCTGCCTTATCTCGGTCGGCCGCTCGTGCTGCGGCTGCGCGCCCACATGGCCGGCACGCAGCTCGTCGAAACCGAACACGGCCGCGAACTGCACATCGCGCTGCCGCCGGACGCCGCGCAGGCGCAGGTCAAGGACGCCGTGCAGGCGTGGCTGCAGTCCGAGGCGCGCCGCGTTCTCGGCGAACGGCTCGCGCTGCTCGCCGCGCGCGTGGACGTGAAGCCCGCCGCGTGGTCGCTGTCGTCGGCGCGCTCGCAATGGGGTTCATGCACGCACGACGGCCGGATTCGGCTGAACTGGCGGCTCGTGCACTTCGCGCTGCCGGTGATCGACTACGTCGTCGCGCACGAGCTGGCGCACCTGAAGGAAATGAACCACAGCCCGCGCTTCTGGAGCGCGGTCGCACAACTGCTGCCGGGGTTCGAGGCCGCGCGCGACGAGATCAAGGGCGTCGACATCGCGTCGTTGCCGGTTTAGCCGGGGTACTTCGCGAGGTCGCGCCCGCATGCGTGCGCTCTGTCTCGGTGAATCGGCGCATTCAGGCGGCGGGGTGCTGAGCCAATGTGCACCGCCGGGGCGACGCGGGTTCGCGCGGCGTCCGTGAAGGGCCCGGGCAAGCGGCGCGAACTCGAGCCCGGAGAATCGTTGGCGCGTCGTACCGAAGCAACGCCGTGCCGCCGGGTCGATTTACCGAGTCCTTGACGCGAACCTGACCGCGTGGCGAGCGGCCGCGCGCGCCGCGCGCCACGCCCACCCGCGACACGCCGCGCCCTTTGCGCACGGGTCCGAGCCGAGTTCAACGCGGGCCCGGCGCCGCGCCGGTGCCCGCAACGCGACCGCGGCGTGTCTCGACCTACTTGCCGTAGTGCTGCGCCAGATACGCCGCAATCGGCTCGACGTCTTCCTTGGGAATCGGAGCGCCGAACACGTTGATCATCTTGTTGACCGACGCGGTCCAGCCGGCCTTGTCCAGAAAGCGCGAGTTCATCGCGATGTAGTCCAGGCTGTGGCAGGCGACGCACTGGCCGACCTTGTCCTTACCCGGCCCATCGGGCAGGGCAATCGGCGTCTCCTGCGCGAGTTGCACCGTCGTCGGCGTCGGCGCAGCGCAGCCGGCGAGCAGGAGTACCAGCAAAGCAGCACGAGATTTCATCGGCGTCCTCATACGATCTCGATCGCGATGCGCTGGATCACGTTGTGGTGATATCCGGCGGGGTTGTGGATCAACTGCTCGACCTGCGTCTCGCCGGCGCGGCTCGTCGCCCGCGCCATCACGACCGCCGGGCCCGGCCTGACGGCGGGAACCTCGAGCGCGAACTCGCGGAACGAGAAACGCCCCAGATCCTTGCCCAGCGCCGCCGCCTGCCACGTGCTTCCGCCGTCGGTCGATACCTCCACTTTCGCGATGCCGGAGCCGCCGTCCCAAGCCAGTCCCTTCACTGGGATGACGTGCCCGCGCGGAATCTTCTGGCCGCGAACCAGCGACGTGATCAGCGAGTTGACGACCATCGTGGTGATCGGCTCGTTGGCTTCCTTGACCTGCGACTTGAAGCTGGGTGTCTTGAACTTTCCGCGCGGCAGCCGATACGCGGTGCTCATCCAGAAATTGCCCTCGGGCTTCGACAGGATCTTGATGCTGGTGAGCGCCTTGACCCAGTAGGTTCCGGTCCAACCCGGGACGACCAGCCGCGCCGGATAGCCGTTGTGATGCGGCAGCGGCTCGCCGTTCATGTCGAACGCGATCAGGGTGTTCTGATCGAGCGCCACTTCGATCGGCAGCGACTTGACGAAGTCCGGCGTCTTCGGGATCGGCGCATGGTCGGCGCCGTCGAACGCCACTTCGATCGCACCGGCCCTGACGCCGGCTTTCGTCAGAACATCCTTGAGACGCACGCCGCGCCATACCGCGTTGCCCATTGCGCCGACGCCCCATTGGACACCCGGCACATGCGGTTCGAACAGGCCGCGCCGGTTGCCCGAGCACTGGCACACCGCCGTCAGCTCCACCAGCGGGAACTCGCGTTTCAGTTGATCGAGCGTGAATCTCAGCTCGCGTTCTGCACTGTCGCCGCCGACGGTCAGCGCCCAGTCCCGCGCGTTGACCTGCGGGATGCCCGCGAGGTGCCAGCGGACGAAAAACGCGTCGTTGCGCGTGATCGCCGTGCGCAAGTATTCGACGGGCGTTTCGAAGTTCGGCGGCCGATAGGTCTTCTGGATCAGCGGCAGCTTGCCCGGCAGCACCGCAAGCCTCTGCACGGCGAGCATGCCGTCGGGAATTTCGGCGAAACCCAGGTCGGCCGCGCTGCCCACCGACGCCGCGTAAGCGGCGGGCACCCGCGCCGCCAGCGCGAGCGCGCCGGCTCCGCCGGCGCCCGCGAGCAGGCGCCTCCGCAATTCCTGCACAGAACGTGCTGCGTGTCCGCTCATTGTGTCTTCTCCCTTGGCGTGGACTCGGATCCCTCCCGAATCACTGGAACGCATCTTAGGAAAACGTCGGTCGACCTTGCAACCAAGGCCCGCCTCGGCCCGGGCTTGGTGCGGCTTGCGTCGCGCCGAGCGCGCAGCGAGGCGTACCGGGCTGCCGCGACAACACGGGCACGCTGCGTCGGTCCGCCACCCCGGGACGACGGGCGAAGCGCTACGCGCAACGGCGAGACGGGCCCGGCGAGGGACCGATGCACCGAGTCGTCCGTCGCGCGCGCCGCGGACTGCATGGCGGGTGTATCGAACATCGCAGCACCCTCCCTCTGTTGCGCGTCGCCTGTTGACGCTACGCGCTACTTCGTACGCGGACGCCGTCGCGCCGCGGCGATGCCCACCTGTGTGCGGGCTACACTTCGCCGACGCCGCGATCCCACGAGGCCATTCAGATCAGATGCGAATCCTCCACACCATGCTGCGCGTCGGCGACCTGCAGCGCTCGATCGACTTCTACACGAAGGTCATGGGCATGAAACTGCTGCGCACGACCGATCGCCCCGAGCAGAAGTACTCGCTGGCGTTCGTCGGCTACGGCGACGAGTCCGAAGGTGCGGTGCTCGAGCTGACCTACAACTACGGCGTCGACCGCTACGAGCTGGGCAACGCGTTCGGGCACATCGCGATCGCGGTCGACGATGCACGCGCGGCGTGCGAGCGGATCAGGGCGGCCGGCGGAACGGTCACGCGCGAAGCCGGCCCGGTCAAGGGCGGCTCGACCGTGATCGCCTTCGTGCAGGACCCCGACGGCTACAAGATCGAACTGATCGAAAAGCCCCGCTGAGCGGCCGCCTCGCCGACGGGCTGCGCGGCTCCTCGGCTCAGCGGACCCCGAGCTGCGCGGCCAAGCGGACGAAGTGTTCGACGGCGAGCGTCTCCGCTCGCGCCGAGGAATCCACGCCGGCGGCACGGATCGCCTGCTCGGGCAGCAGCTCGGCGAGCGCGTTGCGCAGCGTCTTGCGCCGCTGGCCGAACGCCGCGCTCACCACCCGCGCGAAGGTGTCCGCATCGACGGGCGGCAGCTCGCCGGGCGCAATCGGCAGCATCCGCACGATCGCCGAGTGCACTTTGGGCGGCGGCGAAAAAGCGCCCGGGGCCACGACGAACAACCGCGCGACGCGGTAGCGAAACTGCAGCATCACCGACAGGCGGCCGTAGTCCTTGCTGCCCGGCGCGGCGACGATCCGGTCGACCACCTCCTTCTGCAGCATGAAGTGCTGCGCGGCCACACGCTGCGCAATCGGCGCGAGCGCGAACAGCAGCGGCGTGGAGATGTGGTACGGCAGATTGCCGACGACCTTCACGGGCCGCGGATCGGCGTCGACCAGTGAGCGCCAGTCGAGCGCGAGCGCGTCGGCCTCGATCACGGTGAGCTGCGCGGGCGCGAAGCGCTCGCGCAACCGGGCGGCCAGATCGCGGTCGATCTCGACGCACGTGACGTGCCCCGCGCGTTCGACCAGCGGCGCGGTCAGTGCGCCAAGCCCAGGACCGATTTCGACGATGCGGTCGCCGGGCGCCGGCGCGATCGCGTCGACGATGCGCGCGATGTAACGGGCGTCGTGCAGAAAGTTCTGGCTGAAGCGCTTGCGCGCGCGGTGGCCTTGCATCGGCGCGACGCTAGCGGACGGTCCCGCGCGCGCGCCGCGCCAGCTCGACCGCGAGCGCGAGCGCGGCGCGCAGGCTGCCGGCGTCGGCGCGGCCGGTGCCGGCCAGGTCGAGCGCGGTGCCGTGATCGACCGACGTGCGCACGAACGGCAACCCCAGCGTGACGTTGACGGCGCGGCCGAAGCTCGCGTACTTCAGCGGCGCGAGCCCCTGGTCGTGATACATCGCGAGGATCGCGTCGTAGCGGCGCGCGTTCGCCGGAACGAAGACCGTATCCGCCGGCAGCGGGCCGTCGAGCGCGACGCCGCGCGCGCGCAGCCGCTCGAGCGCGGGCGCGATGACTTCGATCTCCTCGCGCCCGAGGTGCCCGCCTTCGCCCGCGTGCGGATTCAGTCCGCACACGCCGATGCGCGGCGCGGCGACACCGAACTTCTCGACCAGGTCGGCGTGCAGCACTTCGATCGTCGCGACGAGCCCTTCGGTCGTGAGCGCGCGCGGCACGTCCGCCAGCGGCAGATGCGTGGTCGCGAGCGCCACGCGCAGCGGATGCGCGGCGTGGCCGCCGACCAGCATCATCACGACCCGCCGCGCGCCGGACTTCTGCGCCAGGTACTCGGTGTGCCCGGTGAAGCGAACGCCGGCGTCGTTGATGACGCTCTTCTGCACCGGCGCGGTGACGATCGCAGCGAATTCGCCGGCGAGCGCGCCTTCGATCGCGCGGTCGAGCGTGGCGAGCACGTAGTGCGCGTTGCGCACGTCGAGCCGACCGGGAACGACCGGCGCGCCGAGTGCGACGTGCTCGATCGAAACGCCCGCCGGCAACCGCGCACCCGCGAACAGCGAGCGATCGCCGATCAGCACGCAGTCGACGCCGGCCGGCAGCGCATCGAGCGCCGCGACCGCGATCTGCGGTCCGATGCCCGCCGGCTCGCCGGTGGTGAGCGCGATGCGCATCGCCGATCGCGGGCCGACCGCGTCAGGCCGAGTCATGCGTGCCGGTCCGTTGCGAACCGGTACCGGCCCGCGTGCAGAACGTCCGCGCCGCGCCATGCGCGCTGCAGACACGCGCGGCGCGATCCACCGGTGCCGGCGCTACGCATCCTCCAGCCGGTACTCGACATAGGTGCGGTCGCGAAGCTGACGCAGCCACTCCTGATACGCCTCGTCGGCCTTGCGGTCGCGCAGCGCCTGGCGCGCGGCGAGCCGGTTGCGCTCGATCGGCGACTCCTCGGTGCGCCGCTCGAGCACCTGGATCAGGTGCCAGCCGAACGGGCTCTGCACCGGCTCGCTGACTTCGCCGGGCTTGAGCTGATTCATCGCGCGCTCGAACTCGGGCACCGTGTCGCCGGGGTAGAGCCAGCCCAAGTCGCCGCCGCGCGTGGCGCTCGGGTCGACCGAGTGAAGGCGCGCCAGTTGCCCGAAATCCTGACCGCCGCGAACCACGCGATCGCGCAGGTCCTGCAGCCGGCGCCGCACTTCCGGCTCGGGCGTCAGATCCGACACGCGCAGCAGGATGTGCCGCACGCGCGTCTGCTGCACCGGACCGGTCGCGAGCCGGCCCTCGACGGCATTGCGCTTGCCGACGAGCTTGAGCACATGAAAGCCGCCGGGGCTGCGGACGATCGGCGCCAGCTCGCCGGGTTTCAGATCCTTGACCGCCTCGAGGAACAGCGTCGGCAGCCGCTCGGCCGTGCGCCAACCAAGCTCGCCGCCCGACAGCGCTTCCGGTCCTGCGGAATAGCTCGCGGCCAGGCGCGCGAAGTCGGCACCGCCCTTCAGTTGCGCGAGCAGATCCTCGGCGCGCTTGCGGATCTCCTCGATGCGCTGCGCCGACACGGCCTCGGGCACGCGCAACAGGATCTGCGCGATGTTGTACTCGGTGGCGCCGGCTTCCACGCCCGCCTGCGCGGCGAGGAAGTTGTCGATCTCGCCTTCGGCGATCTGGATCCGGCTGTCGACCTCGCGGTCGCGCAGCCGCGCCATCGTGATGTCGTCGCGCACGTCCTCGCGGAAGCGCGCGAAGCTGATCCCCTCGCGTTCGAGCCGCTCGCGGAACGCGGGCAGCGTCGTACCGTTCTGCTCGGCGATCCGCGCGATCGCCGCATTGACCGTCGCATCGTCGACGCGCACGCCGGTTTCTTTCGCGAGCTGCAGTTGCGCCCGATCGACGATCATCCGCTCGAGCACCTGGCGCGTCAGCACGTCGCGCGCCGGCGGAGTGATCTTCTGCCTGCGCAACTGCTGCTCGGCGATCTGCACGCGCGCCTGCAACTCGACCTGCGTGATCACCTCGTCGTTGACGACGGCGACGATGCGGTCGAGCGGCTTGGTCGACGTCGGCGCGCGGGTCTGCGCCGCCGCGGGAAGCGCCGTCGCGAACAGCGCGGCAAGCAGCACGAGGCGCGCCGCGCGGCGCGCCGGAAGGATTCGGCTCATCGACTACTCGTAAAAATCGAAACGCCCCGGCTCGCGCGGGGGCGGATTGATGACTTGATAGCCCGGGATATTACGCCGCAGCGCCTCGACGGGGCTGGTGCCGATGCTGGCCAGCCCGTTGAGCTCGAGCTGCACGAACACGGTCGTCGTCGCCTCGTTGACCGCGGTGGCGAAGCGCTGCGCGACGATGCGCGTCGTCCAGCAGTCGGCCTTGTACTCCAGGCCGCCGAGCAGCTCGACCCAGCGGCGGTCGCGCTGCGAGTAATTGACGCGCGCCACGCCGTACCACCGCGGCGACAGCGGCCATTGCGCGGCGATGTCGACCTGCTGCAGCTCGTCGAGCTTGTAGCGGTACGACAGCGACAGCACCGACGCCGGCCGCGGCTGGTAGCGCACACCGACCGCCGCGCGAACGACCTGGCCGAGCTCGGTCGAGTGCTGAACCGCCACGTCGGTGATCCAGTGCCGGTGCAGGAAGCCGCTGACCGCAAACAGCACGTCCGAGGCGGCGCCCGTGCGCGGCACCCCGCCGGGCAGCACCACGTTCTGCGGCGAGCGGTAAAAGCGCTGCCCGATCGCCGCGCGCAGGCGCTCGGCGCCGGTCGCCGGGTCGAGCACGCGCCCGACCAGCGCGGCGGTGAGTTGGTCGGCCTGGCCGATGCGGTCGCCGCCGACGAACACGTTCTCGGTGAACAGCTGCGCGAAGTTGAAGTCGGCGAGCGCGCTGTCGAAGTTCGGCAGCGCGTTCTGTTCGCGGTACGGGATGTACGCGTAGTACAGGCGCGGCTCGACCGTCTGCACCGACGGCGCGCCGAACCACGACGCCTCGCGCTCGAACACGA
This sequence comes from Pseudomonadota bacterium, assembly GCA_040752195.1. Classification (GTDB taxonomy): domain Bacteria; phylum Pseudomonadota; class Gammaproteobacteria; order Burkholderiales; family Burkholderiaceae_F; genus DSNY01. The sequence continues at coordinate 13,521 of JBFMFC010000047.1, forward strand.
GCCCCGTGTCGAGCGAAGCGATCGGCACGTTGCGCGTCGGCGAAGCGTCGGTGCGCCGCGTCGCGTCGAGCGAGTACGCGGTCGAGTGCAGTTGCAGCCGCGGAACGACGAACCAGCCCGGCGCCTGCAGCGGGTACGCCACGCTCGGATTCAGGATCAGGCGCGAACCCGTTTCCAGCGTGGGGTGCTCGAACTGCGTCGCGTCCGCGGCGAACGCGAGGTCGAAGCCCGCCAGGTCGTTGCGCCGCGCGTTGAACGCGAGCTGCGGCACGCGCTCGTAGGGCTTGACCACCGGCGCCAGCGGGTCCTGCAGGGTCTGGTTCTTCGTGATCCGCAGCGCGGCGTTCCAGTACGGCCGGTTGTAGCCGACGAAGCCTTCCTGCGGCAGCACGGCCTGCGCGCTGCCGACGATCGTGCGCGAAAAATCGACGAAGAAGCGGTCGTCGGTGACGCGGTTGTAGTTCAGTCCCGCGACCACGCCGGTCGGCGCCGCGTATTCGTGACGCACGGTCGCGAACTCGCGCGAACCGCCGAACACCCGGTCGTCCGGGATGACGTCGAGCTCGATCGTCCCGCGATACGTCGGCTCCAGGTAGCGGAACTCGTTCTGCAGCAGCACGCCCCGCCGCGCCATCGCGCGCGGCGCGATCGTCGCGTCGCGGTTGGGGGCGATGTTCCAGTAGAACGGCACGGTCACTTCGGGCCCGAGCCGCGAGTTGATCCCGAAGCTCGGCGTCAGCAGGCCGCTGCGGCGGCGATCGCCGAGCGGAAACTGGAAATACGGCGAAGCGAAGATCGGCACGCCCTGGAAGTAGATCGACGCGCCGCGCGCCACCGCCAGCTCGTCGAGGCGGTCGATGTCGAGCCGGTCGGCGCTTACCCACCACGCCTGGTCATCGGGTGAGCACGTGCTGTAGGTCGCGTCGAGCAGTCGCACGCGGTCTTCGCCGAGGAACTCGAGCAGCTTCGAGGCGCCGCGCCCCCCGCTGACCGCGTAGCTGAAGTTCGCATCGGGCATCTGCCCGGTCTGCGCGTCGATGCGCAGCCTCAGCGACGGACCGAAGAAGGCCACGCCGTCGCGGTACACGCGCGCGTTGCCCTCGATCTCGAGTTCGTCGGTCGGTACCGTGTACGTGATGCGGTCCCCGCGCATGACCGCGCCCGCACGCCGCACCTCGGCGTCGCCCAGCAGCGTGACGCGCTCGTCGATCTCGCCCTCGAGCCGGCGCGCCCGGGCATAGGTAGGCGTCGGAACGTCTGCGGCGAGCGGCGCGCGCCCGTCGCCGAGCGCGCGTTCGAGTTTGAGCCGCGGATGATCCGGGTTGTCGCCGGACGACTGCGCCTGCGCGAGCGGTGCGAAAGCGATCAAGAGCGCTGAAACGAGGCGCGTGCGATCGAAGGAAGCGCGGGCAGCGCGCGCCGGGCGTGTCGGCATGGGGACGGGAGCACGGCGTCGGGCGACCATGCGCAACGTATTATAGGGAGCGACCTGCGCGAATCGGCGCGGCTGCGGCGCTTCGCGCTGCGGCCGTCCGGGCCGACGCTCCGCGCGCAACGAAGACAAAGGCCCCGACGAGTGACCGACGCCGCTTCCGATCGACGACTCGAGCTGCTGCGCGAGTGGCTCGTCGCACTCGCGCCCGAGCACGGTCTGCACGTCGACTCGCTGCGACCCGCATCGGCCGACGCGAGCTTCCGGCGGTACTTCCGCATCGACGCGGGCGCGGCGAGCCTGATCGCGATGGACGCGCCGCCGGACAAAGAGGACGTGCGGCCGTTCATCCACGTCGCAAGCTTGCTGCGCGACGCCGGACTGAACGCGCCGCAGGTGCTCGCGCGCGACGTCGCGCGCGGCTTCCTTCTGCTGACCGACCTCGGAACGACGACCTACCTGGACGCGCTCAGAACAGGCGGCGCGGACGCGAACGCACTGTTCGCCGACGCGATCGACGCGCTGATCCGCTGGCAGCTCGCAAGCCGCACGGGCGAGCTGCCGCCGTACGACGAGGCGCTGCTCAAGCGCGAGCTGATGCTGTTTCCCGACTGGTACGTCGCGCGGCACCGGGGCCGGGCCCTGAGCGAGCGGCAGCGCGAGACGCTCGAGGCCGCGTTCGGCCGGATCCTCGCGTCGAACCTCGCGCAGCCGGCGGTGTACGTGCACCGCGACTACATGCCGCGCAACCTGATGGTCGCCACGCCGAACCCGGGCATCCTCGACTTCCAGGACGCGGTGTACGGGCCGATCACCTACGACCTCGCCTCGCTGCTGCGCGACGCCTTCATCAGCTGGGACGAAGAGCGCGTGATCGACTGGGCGGTGCGCTACTGGGAGAAGGCGCGCCGCGCGCGGCTGCCCGTGCGTGCGGACTTCGGCGAGTTCTATCGCGACCTCGAATGGATGGGGCTGCAGCGGCACCTGAAGGTGCTCGGCATCTTCGCGCGCATCAACTACCGCGACGGCAAACCGCACTACCTCGCCGACACGCCGCGCTTCGTCGGATACGTGCGCGCGGTGACGCAGCGCTACGGCGAGCTGGCGCCGCTGGCGCGGCTCATCGACGAGGTCGAAGGCGTCGAAGTGCGAGTGGGGTACACGTTTTGAGGGCGCTGATCTTCGCTGCCGGCCGCGGCGAGCGGATGCGGCCGCTGTCGGACGCCACGCCGAAACCGCTGCTCGAAGCCGGCGGCAAGCGCCTGATCGAGTGGCAGATCGAGGCGCTGGTGCGAGCGGGCTTCGGCGAGCTGGTGATCAACACCGCGCACCTGGCGTCGCAGATCGAGCGCGCGATCGGCGACGGCGCCCGTTACGGCGCGCGCATCGCGTATTCGCACGAAGGCGAAACCGCCGACGATGCGCTGGAGACGCTCGGCGGGATCGTCAAGGCGCTGCCGCTGCTCAGCCCCGACGGCGCGACACCGTTCGTCGCGGTCAGCGGCGACATCGTCACCGACTACGACTACCGGCGCCTGGTGCCGCACGCGCAGGCGATCGAGCTGGGCGCGGCCGACGCCCACCTGGTGCTGGTCGACAATCCGCCGTCGCACCCGGGCGGCGACATGGGGCTCGCGCAGGGACGCATCAGCGTGCATCCGCCGCTGCTGACGTACGGGAACATCGGCGTGTTCGCCCCGCGTCTGTTCGCGGGCGAGGCGCCGGTGAAGAAGAAGCTCTTCCCGTGGCTGTATCGCGCCGCGGAACGCGGGCGCGTCAGCGGCGAGCGCTACGCGGGACGCTGGCACAACGTCGGCACGCCGGACGAGCTGGCCGCGCTCGATGCGCTGCTGCGCGGCTGAGGGCCATGCCGCACGACGGACGCATCGCGATCCTGGGTGGCGGACCGATTGGGCTCGCGTGCGCACTGCTGCTGGCGCGGCGCGGGCGTGCGTCGATCGTGATCGACGCCCGCAAGCTCGAAGACGCGCTGCGCGAGACGCGCCTGCTCGCGCTGTCGCGCGGAACTTGGCAGTTGCTCGACCCGTTGTTGGGCGCAGCGGCGCCGCGTTCCGCGCCGATCCGCGCGGTTCACGTCAGCTCGGCGGGCGAGTTCGGCGTCACGCGCATCGCCGACGCCGACTTCGACGGCGCGCCGCTCGGCGCGACCGTTCTGTACGGCGATCTGCTGTCGGCGCTCGCGACGGCGGTCGCCGCGCAGCCGGCCATCGAGGTCGTTCGACCGCGGCGCGCGATCGAGGTCCTGCAACGCCCCACCGCGGTGCGCGTTGCGCTCGACGACGGCTCGACGCTCGAAGCACCGTTCGCGATCAACGCCGAAGGGTTTCAGTCGGCCGCCTCGGCCGTGCGCGAGGCGCGCGACTGGGCGCTGCTCGCCGACGTGACGTTAAGCGGCCCCGCGCCGGGTGCGGCGTTCGAGCGATTCACGCGTGACGGTCCGCTCGCGTTGCTGCCGACCCCGTCGACCCTCGGCGGCGCGCCGGCGATGTCGCTCGTGTGGTGCATGGACCGCACCGCGGCGACGCGCCGCAGCGAGCTGCCCGACGCCGCATTCCGCGACGAACTGCAGGCCGCGCTCGGAACCCGTATCGGCCGTGTCGAACGCGTCGGTCCGCGCCGCCGCCATCCGCTGCATCAGCAGTTCCGCGAGCGCGTTCGTGAGCACAGACTCGTCGCGCTCGGCAATGCGGCGCAAACGCTGCACCCCGTCGCGGGCCAGGGATTCAACCTGGGCGTACGCGACTGCGCGACGCTCGTCGACTGCGTCGCGGCGCACGATGAGGACGTCGGCGCTGCGCTGCAAGACTACGAAGCGCGCCGCCGCGTCGACCGGCAGGCGATCGCCGCACTGACCCGGTGGCTGCCGGCGGTTTTCAGGACGCGCTTTGCGCCGCTGGCGCTCGTGCGGTCGATCGGTCTGGCCGCGCTCGACCAGTCGCCGCCGTTGCGCAAGCAACTGGCGCAACTGCTGATGTTCGGCGTGCGCGACTGACCCGCGCCGAGGCGTGCGACGCGAGTCAAGTTTTCGCAACGCGCGAAACGATTCGACCGCCGCACCGGCGCAGCTTGGCTACAATCCGCGCCCTCCCTTCGAGTCCGCTCCCCCGCTCGCAATGCGCATCGGCTCGTACGAGCTGGACAACCGCCTTTTCGTCGCACCGATGGCGGGCGTCACCGATCGGCCGTTCCGCCAGCTCTGCAAGCGGCTCGGTGCGGGCTATGCAGTCAGCGAGATGGCGGCGTCGAACCCGCGGCTGTGGGCGAGCGAAAAGACGATGCGCAGGCTGAATCACGACGGCGAGTCCGCGCCGGTGGCCGTACAGCTTGCCGGCGCGGATCCCACGATGCTCGCCGAGGCCGCGCGCTACAACGTCGAACGCGGCGCGCAGATCATCGACATCAACATGGGCTGCCCGGCGAAGAAGGTGTGCAGCGTCGCGTGCGGCTCGGCGCTGCTCAAAGACGAGGCGCTGGTCGCGCGCATCCTCGACGCTGTGGTCGCCGCGGTCGACGTGCCGGTCACGTTGAAATATCGCACCGGCTGGGACCCCGGCCACCGCAACGCGATCGCGATCGCGAAAATGGCGCAGGCGGCCGGTGTCGCGATGCTGACGCTGCACGGACGCACGCGCGCCTGCGGCTTCGCGGGGCAGGCCGAGTACGACACGATCCGTGCCGTCAAACGAGCGGTTTCGATTCCGGTCGTCGCCAACGGCGACATCGACACGCCCGAGAAGGCGCGCTTCGTGCTGGACTACACGGGCGCGGATGCGATCATGATCGGCCGCGCCGCGCAGGGAAGGCCGTGGATCTTCCGCGAGATCGATCACTACCTGCGCACCGGCGAGCGGCTTGCGCCGCCGCGCGTGGATGAAGTGCGGCCGCTGCTCGCCGCGCATCTGCACGACCACTACCGCTTCTACGGGCGCGAAGCCGGCGTGCGTACCGCGCGCAAGCACATCATCTGGTACACGAAGCGGCTTGAGGGCGGCGCGCAGTTCTGCGAGCGAATGAACCGGCTCGACGACTGCGATGCGCAGGCCGCGGCGCTCGACGCATTCCTGCGCGCACACGGCCAGCGCCACGAGCGGCTGTGCTACGTGGCGCCGACGCTGCACTGAACGACACCAGAAAGACCGGAGGAACCATGGGAGCGAACACGCCGCCGCGGACGATCAACCGGCCACTGAGCGGCGGCGGCACTGCGGGCGACGGGCGCGCGGGCGCGCGCGGCGGCGAGACGCTCGAACAGGCCGTGCTGCGCAGCCTCGACCAGTACTTCGCGGATCTGGACGGCGCCAAGCCGCACGCGCTGCACGAGATGGTGCTGCAGGCGGTCGAGCGCCCGCTGTTGCAGTACGCGATGGCGCGCGCCGGCGGCAACCAGTCGGCCGCGGCCGAGCTGCTCGGCATCAACCGCAATACGCTGCGCAAAAAGCTGCAGGACTATCGCCTGATCTGAACACCGCGCAACCCATGAAGCAGGCACTGATCAGCGTTTCGGACAAGCGCGGGGTCGTCGACTTCGCGCGCTTCGTCGCGGCCAAGGGCTACCGCATCCTGTCGACCGGGGGCACCGCAAAACTGCTCACCGAGCACGGCGTCGCCGTGACCGAGGTCGCGCAGTACACGGGGTTCCCGGAGATCCTCGACGGCCGCGTCAAGACGCTCAATCCGCGCATCCACGCCGGGCTGCTCGCGCGGCGCGACGACCCCGCGCACGTCCGCGCGCTCGCCGAGCTCGACATCGAGCCGATCGATCTGCTCGTCGTCAACCTGTATCCGTTCGAGCAGGCGGTCGCCAGACCCGACTGCACCTTCGACGACGCGATCGAGAACATCGACATCGGCGGCCCGGCGATGCTGCGCGCGGCGGCCAAGAACCACGGCTCGGTCGCCGTCGTCGTCGATCCGGACGACTACGGGCGCGTGCGCGACGAACTGGAACGCGACGGCGCGGTGAGCGCCGCGACCCGGCTGGAGCTCGCGAAGAAGGTCTTTGCCCACACCGCGCGTTACGACGGCGCGATCGCCAATTACCTGACCTCGCTCGACGAGGGCGGCAGGCGCGGCGCGTTTCCCGGGGTGCTCACGCGCCAGTGGGTCAAAGCGCAGCCGATGCGCTACGGCGAGAACCCGCACCAGTCGGCGGCGTTCTATCGCGAGCGCGCGGTCGGCGCCGGCCTGCTCGCCGGTTACACGCAACTGCAGGGCAAGGAGCTTTCGTACAACAACATCGCCGACGCCGACGCGGCGTGGGAGTGCGTGCGCTCGTTCGACGAGACGGCCTGCGTGATCGTCAAACATGCGAACCCGTGCGGCGTGGCGATCGGCGCGAGCGCCGCCGACGCGTACGCGAAAGCGTTCAGGACCGATCCGACCTCGGCGTTCGGCGGCATCATCGCCTTCAACCGCCCGCTCGACGGCGCGTGCGCGCAGGCGGTCGCCAAGCAGTTCGTCGAAGTCGTGATCGCGCCCGAGTTCGACGCCGATGCGCGCGCCGTGTTCGCGCCCAAACAGAACGTGCGCCTGCTGCGGATCGCGCGCGGCGACGCGCACAACGATTTCGACTTCAAGCGCGTCGGCGGCGGGCTCCTCTTGCAGACGCCCGACCTCGCCACCGTCGGCCGCGCCGACCTGAAGGTCGTGACCAAACGCGCGCCGACCGAGCAGCAGATCGACGATCTGCTGTTTGCGTGGCGCGTGGCCAAGTTCGTCAAGAGCAACACGATCGTGTTCGCGCGCGACGGCGCCACGCTCGGCATCGGCGCCGGCCAGATGAGCCGGCTCGACTCGGCGCGCATCGCGTCGATCAAGGCGAAGGAGGCGGGGCTCACGCTGGCCGGCTCGGCGGTCGCGAGCGACGCGTTCTTCCCGTTCCGCGACGGCCTCGACGTCGTCGCCGACGCGGGCGCGACCTGCGTGATCCAGCCGGGCGGCAGCGTGCGCGACGCCGAAGTCATCGCCGCCGCCGACGAGCGCGGCGTGGCGATGGTGTTCACCGGAACGCGGCACTTCCGGCATTGACGCCGGCGCCGCGCCGAAACGCAGCGTCTCGACGCCTTCGCACTGAGGGCACGTGGCAGAATGCCTGCGTGTCCTCTTCCATCCGCATCCTCGGCATCGACCCCGGTTTGCAGCGCACCGGCTTCGGCGTCATCGATCAGATCGGCATGCGGTTGCACTTCGTCGAGTGCGGCGTGCTTCGCATCGCCGCCGACGATCTGCCGGCGCGGCTCGGCGCGATCCTCGCCGGCTTGACCGAGGTGGTCGAACGCACGCGGCCGGCCGTGGCGGTGGTCGAAAAGGTGTTCGTCAACGTCAACCCGCAGTCCACGCTGCTGCTCGGGCAGGCGCGCGGCGCCGCGATCACCGCGCTGGTGGCGCACAAGCTCGCCGTGCGCGAGTACACCGCGTTGCAGGTCAAGCAGGCGGTGACCGGCCACGGCAAGGCCGAGAAGGTACAGGTGCAGGCGATGGTGCAGCGGCTGCTCGCGCTGCCGAAAGCGCCGGCGGCGGACGCCGCCGACGCGCTCGCCTGCGCGATCTGCCACGCGCACAGTGGCGGCGTGCTGCGGGCAGTCGCGCAAGCTGCTCGCGTCAGCTCGCGCCGCGCCTGGCGCGTACGCGACGGCCGCTTGATCTCATGATCGGCCGGCTGTCGGGCACGCTGCTCGAGAAGAACCCGCCCGCGGTGCTGGTCGACGTGGGCGGCGTGGCGTACGAAGTCGACGTGCCGATGAGCACGTTCTACAACCTCGGCGCGGTCGGCGAGCGCGTCACGCTGCTGACGCATCTGGTCGTGCGCGAGGACGCGCACCTGCTGTACGGCTTCGGCACGGCTGCCGAGCGCAATGCGTTCCGCGAGCTGATCCGGATCTCCGGAGTGGGCGCGCGCACGGCGCTGGCGGTGCTGTCGGGGCTGAGCGTCGAGGAGTTGGCGCAGGCGGTCACGCTGCAGGAAAGCGGCCGCTTGACCCGAATCCCGGGCATCGGCAAGAAAACCGCCGAGCGGCTGCTGCTCGAGTTGAAAGGCAAGCTCGGCGCCGTGCTCGAAGGCGCGGGCGCCGCGGCCGCGCGCAGCGATGCCGGCGCCGACGTGCTGCGCGCGCTGGTCGCCCTCGGCTACTCGGAAAAGGAAGCGATGCTTGCGGTCAAGCAGGTGCCGCCCGACACGGGTGTCTCGGAAGGCATCCGTATCGCCCTAAAATCGCTCGCGAAGCCCTGACTCCCTCTGCCCCGGCCCCTCTCCCGCAAGGCGCGAGGGTGGAAGAATGCTCGAAGACCGCATCGTCGCCGCCACCCCTTCTTCGCCGAACGAAGAAGCGGTCGAACGCGCGCTGCGGCCGCAGCGGCTCGCCGAGTACGTCGGCCAGGCCAAGATCCGCGAGCAGCTCGAGATCTTCGTCAGCGCCGCGCGCAATCGCGCCGAGGCGCTCGACCACGTGCTGCTGTTCGGCCCGCCGGGACTCGGCAAGACCACGCTCGCGCACATCATCGCGCACGAGATGGGCGTGAACCTGCGGCAGACGAGCGGGCCGGTGCTCGAACGCCCCGGCGACCTCGCCGCGCTGCTGACGAATCTCGAGAAGAACGACGTGCTGTTCATCGACGAGATCCATCGCCTGAGCCCCGTCGTCGAGGAGATCCTGTATCCGGCGCTCGAGGACTTTCAAATCGACATCATGATCGGCGAAGGCCCGGCGGCGCGCTCGATCAAGCTCGACCTGCAGCCGTTCACGCTCGTCGGCGCGACCACCCGCGCAGGCATGCTGACCAACCCGCTGCGCGACCGCTTCGGCATCGTCGCGCGGCTCGAGTTCTACAGCGACGACGAGCTGACGGCGATCGTCGCGCGCTCGGCGCGGCTGCTGAACGCCGGAATCGACGACGGCGGCGCGCGCGAGATCGCGCGCCGTTCGCGCGGCACGCCCCGCATCGCCAACCGGCTGCTGCGGCGCGTACGCGACTTCGCGGAGGTCAAGGAAGACGGCCGCATCACGCGCGAGGTCGCCGACCGCGCGCTCGCGATGCTCGACGTCGATGCGCTCGGACTCGACGTGATGGACCGCAAGCTGCTGCGCGCGGTGATCGAGCGCTTCGGCGGCGGGCCGGTCGGCATCGACAACCTGGCCGCCGCCGTGGGCGAAGAACGCGACACGCTCGAAGACGTCGTCGAGCCGTTTCTGATCCAGCAGGGCATGCTGCAGCGGACCCCGCGCGGGCGAGTGGCCTCGGTCAGTGCCTACCGCCACTTCGGCATCGCCGAGCCGCAGCGCGGGGGCGGTCTGGGCGAACTCTTCTAGCGGCGCCGCTCACCGCCGGAGTTGCGCCGTCGCTGCAGTGCGGCAGCGATCGGGCAGGCACGCGGGGTGCAAAGCCTGCGCGAATCACTAGAATTGCGCGCTTTCGAAATTCGAATCCGAGGAGCTCCCATGGACTTTGCGCGCCAGCAGCGCAATCCGGCCCGGCATCTCGTCGGCATCGGGACCGTCGTGCTGCTGCACGTCCTCATCGGCTGGGCGCTCGTCAGCGGGCTTGCGCGCAAGGTCGTCGAGGTCGTCAAGGGACCGATCGAGGTCAAGGTGATCGAGGAGGTGATCAAGAAGCCGCCCCCGCCGCCCGAGGTCGTTCCGCCGCCGCCGAAACTGGCCGCACCCCCGCCGCCGTTCATTCCGCCGCCGGAGATCGCGATCGCGCCGCCGCCGACACCCGCGCCGACGATCTCCGTCGTCACGCAGGAGGCGCCGCCCGCGCCGCAGGCGCCGGTGATCCAGCGCGTGCCGGAGACGGCCCCGCCGGCGCCGCCGCAGCCGGCGGTACGCAGCGCGCAGGTCGTCTGCGCGAACTACCGCGAGGTGATGTCTTCGATCCCCTACCCGCGGGAGGCGTTGCTCGACGGTATCGAGGGCGAAGTGGTGATCGAATTCACGGTCACCGCAAGCGGCCAGATCCGTGATCCGGTCATCCGCTCTTCGACCAATCGCATCTTCAATCGTCCGTCGCTCAGCGTCGTCCAGACCCGTCTGTCGTGTCAGGGCCAGGGCCAGGACGTCCGCGTACAGGCGCCTGTGAGCTTTAAGATTCGTTGACGTACATGGAGCGAGGCGAGTCATGACGCGGTGCCACCGCATCGCCCAAGCCGACCGCCGATCCCGATCGCACCTTCTTCCACGAGGAGATTTCCAATGATTCAGTTTGTCCGTCGCTGTGCAATCTGCATGGCCTTGTTCCTGGCGGCGGGCCTGGCCGCGCCGACCGCATCGCTCGCCCAGGACGCCGCCAAGTCCGCCGATCAGCCCGCCGCGCCCGCGGCACAGGTCGCACCGGCACCCGCGCCCGCCGCCCCGGCGATCGCACCGACCGTGACCAAGGAAGTCATCGAGAACCCGTACGGCATCGAGGCGATGTGGCGCCAGGGCGACTGGGTGTCCAAGGGCACGCTGATCATCCTGGTGATCATGTCGATGGGGAGCTGGTACATCATCTTCGTCAAGCTGTGGGAGCAGTACAAGCTCATGCGCGAGGGCCGCGAGATGCGCACGGCGTTCTGGAAAGCGCCCTCGCTGAAAGAGGGTGCCAAGCGGCTGAAGGCGAGCAGCGCATTCCGCTACATCGCCGAGAGCGGGCTCGAAGCCAACGAGCACCATGAGGGCGCGCTCACCGAGAACATCGACCTGAACACCTGGGTCACGATGTCGGTGCAGCGCGCGGTCGATGCCGTCGGCAACCGCATGCAGGACGGCTTGGCTTTTCTGGCGACGGTCGGATCGACCGCACCTTTCGTGGGCCTGTTCGGCACCGTGTGGGGCATCTACCACGCGCTGACCGCGATCGGCATCGCCGGCCAGGCGTCGATCGACAAGGTCGCGGGGCCGGTCGGCGAGGCGTTGATCATGACGGCGCTGGGTCTGGCGGTCGCCGTGCCGGCGGTCATGGGCTACAACTGGCTCGTCCGCCGCAACAAGGTCGTGATGGAGACGGTGCGCGGCTTCGGTGCAGACCTGCACTCCGTGCTGCTCGGCGCGCGCCCCGAGACCAAGGCCGCCACGCCCGCCCGCTAGCCGGCCAGCGCGGCCAAGGAGTCCAGCCATGGCAATGAATGTGGGTCCCGCCGAAGGCGGCGAGGACGAAGCGATCTCGGCCATCAACACCACGCCGCTCGTGGACGTGATGCTGGTGCTGCTGATCATCTTTCTGGTCACGATCCCGGTCATCACGCAGTCGATCCCGCTGCAGTTGCCGAAGGAGACCAACGTCCCGCGCCAGACCAAGCCGGAGAACGTCGAGATCGCGGTCACCAAGGACGGCGACGTCTACTGGGGTCTGCAACTCGTGCGCGACAACGAGGATCTGGTCAACCGGCTGAAGAAGATCGCCACGCAGCAGCCGCAGCCCGAGGT
>JBFMFC010000048.1:0-24941 GCA_040752195.1 Pseudomonadota bacterium
CGAGGTGCGGTACGACGCCTTCACGGTGGTGATCGTGCTGAACGTTGCGCAGCGGGTGGTCGGCGCGGTGGTCGATGCCGTGAGCGACGTGCTGGAGCTGGCGCCGGAGCAGATCCGGGCGGCGCCGCAGTTCGACGCGCTGCTGGACGCGGGTTACATCACGGGGCTGGCGTCGGTGCAGCAGGGAGAGGCCGAGCGGATGCTGATCCTGCTCGACATCGAGCGGCTGATGCGGTCGGCCGACACGGTCCTGCCCGACCCTCGTCGCCACTGACCCGCGACACGACGCAACCCGAAGTTCGGTCCGGAGCCTTCGCCATGGGCGCGTTCTCGCCCGACAGTCACGATGCCCAGCAGCACGGCGCCGAAAGCGATGCGCAGCGCGACGGGAAGGCCCGGCGCCCGGCGACCGTGCATCCGCTGTTGTCCGATGGCGAGGCGCAACCCGACGCGCCGGCGCCGGTCATGATCGAAGTCACGCCGGAGGTCGAGCGCCTGCTGCGGCTGCTGCAGGTCGTGATCGAGAACACCAGCGTGCTGGTCGTGATCACCAATGCGCAACGCGAGATCGAGTGGGTCAACGGCGCGTACACGCGGCTCACGGGCTGGACGATCGACGAGATCCGCGGCCGCACGCCGGCGAGCTTTCTGCACGGCCCGGCCACCGATCGCGCCGTCGTTCAGCGGATCGACGAAACGATTGCCCGCGGCGAAACCGTCGACTACGCGGAGCTGCTGAACTATCGCAAGGACGGAACGCCGTACTGGGTGTCGGTCAACATCCAGCCGATCCGCGACGGCGACGGCGCGATCACGCACTTCGTCGCGATCGAGCACGACATCACCGAGCGCAAGCGGGCCGAGAGGCGCCTGCGCTCGAGCGAGCGTCGTCTGGCCGAAGCGCAGCGGCTCGCGCAGATCGGCAACTGGGAACTCGACCTGCGCAGCAACGTGCTGCTTTGGTCGGAAGAGGTGTTCCGCATCTTCGAGATCGATTCGCGCAAGTTCAAGGCGACCTACGAGGCTTTCCTCGACCGCATCCATCCGGACGATCGCGACGCCGTCAACGCCGCGTACTGGAACTCGGTCCACAACCGCGAGCCTTACGAGATCGAGCACCGGTTATTGTTTTCGGACGGCCGCGTCAAGTGGGTCGTCGAGCGCGGCAGAACCGACTACAACGAGCGCGGCGCACCGCTGCGCTCGCGCGGCACCGTGCAGGACGTGACCGAGCGCAAGGCCGCCGAGGCGGCGCGCCGCGAGAAGGATCTGGCCGAGCGCGCCAGCCTCGCCAAGTCGCAGTTCCTGTCGCAGATGAGTCACGAGCTGCGCACGCCGCTGAACGCGGTGCTCGGCTTTGCGCAGATCCTGCTCGCCGACCGCAAGGAGCCGCTGACCGACACGCAGCGCGCGCGCGTGGCGTGCATCCAGGACGCCGGCGGACACCTGCTCGCGCTGATCAACGACCTGCTGGATCTGTCGCGCATCGAGGCGGGCGGGCTGGCGCTGTCGATCGAACCGATCGACGTCGACGGCGTGCTGCAGGAGGCCATCGCGCTCGTGCAAGCCAGGGCCGACGAGCGGGGCATCACGCTGCGGCGCACGGTGGCGCGCAACGCATTGCGCGTGGCCGCCGACCGCACGCGGCTGCGGCAGGTGCTCGTGAATTTGCTGTCGAACGCGATCAAGTACAACCGCGAGGGCGGCTCGGTGACGGTCGAAGCGCGGGCGACCACGGACGGCACGGCAGCGATCTGCGTGATCGACACCGGCATCGGCATTCCCGCGGATCGCATCGCGCGGCTGTTCGTCCCGTTCGAGCGCCTCGGGCAGGAGGCGGGGCCGATCGAAGGCACCGGCATCGGGCTGGCGCTCGTCCGGGCGATCGTCGAGCGCATGCAGGGCAGGGTCACGGTCGACAGCGAAGCCGGCGTCGGCTCGACCTTCTGCGTCCAGCTTCCGAGCGCCGCCGCCGTGGCTGCCGATGGCGCACGCGCGGACGCCGCCGCATGCGACGCCGACGACGGGCGCAAGGTCGCCGGAACGATCCTGTACGTCGAAGACAATCCGATCAACGTGGCCGTGCTGCAGGCGCTTCTCGAGCAGCGGCCCGACGTGCGCCTGTTGACCGCGGCCAACGGTGCCGCCGGACTGGCCTTGGCGGTCGCGGAGCGTCCGGACCTGGTGCTGATCGACATGCAGCTTCCGGACCTCGACGGCTACGCGGTTCACGCGAAACTGCGTGCGGCCCCGGAAACGGCGGCGATTCCGTGCATCGCGCTGTCGGCCAACGCGTTTCCGGAACACGTGGCGCAGGCGCGCGCCGCGGGGTTTCTCGACTACTGGACCAAGCCGATCGACGCGCCCGCGGTGCTGGCCCGCATCGACCAACTGCTCGCGCGCCGCACCGGCGGTGCAGCGACGCCCTGAAAACCCGCGCGACCCGACCGTCGGACGGCGCGCGCGGCCGCGGCGTGCAAGACGCGGTTCAGCGCGTCTCGATCACGTCGTCGATCGCGCGGCGCGGCGTCGGGCCGACCGGCCGCAGCGGCTTGCCTAGGCGCAGCAGCAGTTGCGGCTTGCCTTGCAGGGACAGGTCTTCCTGCAGCCGCATTCGCGGCAACGGCAGCTCGATGGCCTGATTCAGGAACGACGATGCCAGGCCGAGGGCGGTCGCCTCCAGCAGCAGGTGTGCGAGCGCGCGACCGGTGGCGAGCCAGAGCCGCGGCGTGTCGGCCGGCGCGATCAACACCGCCAGCGCCGCCGAGGCGAGCGCCAGTTCTTGGTCCCGGGCGGCCTTCAGCGGCCCCCAGTCGAAGTTGCGTGCGACGAACGGGCCGATCAGCGACGCGAAAGCGCCGAGCCCTTGCGCATGGCCCGGTATGCCGTCGCGCGCGCCGCGGTCGTTCGTGTGCAGCCAGCCGGCCAGCTCTCGGCGGAACTCGGGCCGGCGGCCGAGGATGCGATCGGCCGCCGCGACCAGTTCGGCGATGCGGCGCTTCTGGTCCTCGTCGACGAGGAAGCGCACGTCGCTGCCGAACCGCGCGGCCTGCCGCTGCAAGGCGGCCAGGTCGGGTCCGCGGATCGGCGTCGAATCGAACGGGTGGCGATTGGTGTGGCGCAGCGGGATCGCCGCGTACAGCCGACGTGCGGCCTGCGCTTCGGCTCCGGTCGCGGCCGCGCCGAAGCGCACGCGCGCGAGCACGTCTAGCCGGTGTGCATCCGGCAGCTCGGCCACGTCGAGCGCGACGCCATGCGCGCATGCGGCGATCTCCATCGTGCCGAGCGCCGCGCCGCAGGAGATCACGAGCTCGCGGTCGGACGGGTCGGACACGGGCTGCGCGCGCGTGCGGTCGGCGAGCAACTCGAGCGCGTCCCCGTCGAGCCGGAACCGCCACGGCTGCGCGTTATGGCTCGACGGCGCGAGGACCGCGTGGCGGATCAGAAAGGTCCAGCGCGCCCGCGTCGGGGCGTCCCCCGGCCACTGCAGGTCGTCGACCCGCCAGACCGGATCGAACAGGGCTGCATCCATGGTCCCCCCTTTGCAAGCCGGCGCTCAAAGGATGGTCGGCGGGCACGCGCCCGCGTTGATGCAGAACAAGGCCGCGACAGGGCGACGGCGCGAACGATGCGCGTGTTTGATCGGCGTGAAAGAAACCGCGGCCCGCGTCACGCGCGCGACGCCGGGTGCGGCGACGGTGCGGGTGCGGTGGCGGTGCCGTCGGCGCGGTACAGCGGCGCGGCCTCGGCGGCCTGCCGCAGCACGTCGGCGCGTGCCCGCGTGACCGTCATTCGCGCGCCGAGGATCTCGGCGTTCAACGCGTTCAGCTGGGCGGCTTCGCGCGCCAGGCGTTCGATTTCGGGCGAGCCGTTGTCGCGCTCGGCGCGCAGCGCCCTGGCCTGCGGCGCGAGCGCATCGAGCAGCGCCTGCTTGCGGTCGGCCGCCGCCGCGATGCGGTGACCGTCGTTGGCGACCAGCGCGTCGCTTTCTTCGTGCAGCGCTTCGATCAGCAGCGCGAACAGCCGCGCGGCGGGTCCCTTCTCGAACGCAGGCTGCCGCGCGCTCATGCCGGCGGCGCTCAGCTCTTCTTGCCCAGCAGGTCGGCCACGCTCGCCAGCAGCTTGTCGGCGACCGCCTCAGCGTTGACCTTGAAGCGTCCTTCCGCGATCGCGGCGCGCACTTCCTCCACCTTCTTCACGTCGAAGTCGGCTTGCGCAAACTGGCTTTCGAGCTGGTTCAGGCGGGACGCCAGTTCGGAGACGTGCACCTTCTCGGCCTCGGCGACGGGCTCGGCCGGCCGGCCGGCCGTCGCGCGCGCCTCCTGGTTCGACGGCGAAACGCGGTCGGGGCGCAGCGGTTCGGATGTGCTCGAAATCTTCATACGCCCTCCAGGCGGCGGATCCACGGATTCCGGTGATTAATCGGCGGCGCTGCGCCCGACTTTAGCCAGACCGTCGGTGCGCAGTGGCACAAAAAGCAACGGCATTGTGACCGCTTTCTTGAATCGCGGCTTTGCGCGAGCGCCGTCAGAAGACGACTTCGACGATGCGGCCCGCGCGCGCGGTGCCCGTCAGCACGCGGCCCGTTTCGGTTCGCACGCGGACGGGCTGGCCGTCCTGCGCCGCGGCGAGCGCCACGGCGGCGGTGCTGACCGAAAAGCCGCGGCCGGCGCCGACGACCTTGACCGCGTCGCCCTGGGAGACGACTTGCGGCGCGCGCAGCGCCGCGACCGGAATCGGCTGCCCGAGCGCGATCGGGCGCGTCGGCACGCGGTTGTCCAGTTGCGCGACGTCGGTGACCACGCCGAGTGCTTCGCGCGTCCATTCGACTTCGGCGACGTGCACGTCGCCTTCGGCGATCGGCTGCAGCGCGGCGAGGTGGCGCGACGCGACCAGCGCCGGCCCGTGGATGCGCACCGTGACCGGCAACAGCACCGACCAGCTCGCGCCCTGTACGCAGCGCAGACCGATACGCGCGCGGCCCCACAGCCGGGTGCCGCCCGGCACGAAGAATTCGGTGCGCGCGCAAGGCGCGAGCTTCGCGCGCGTGTCGAACTCGCCGACGGCGACTTCGATGCGTGCCTGCCCGCCGGTCGCGGCCAGCGCGCCGGCGGCTTCCTGTTCGACGAAGCGGCGCGCCGCGGCCGCCAGCTGCGGGTGCACGTCCTGCGCGAACGAGGAGTGCGCGACGGCGACGACGAAGATGGTGAGGAGCAGGCGACTCATGCGCCGCATTCTGGGCGTGCGAACACGGCGCCTAAGCACAAAGAAGGCGCGCGCAAGCCCGACTTATCGCCTGATCGTCCTTGCCCCTCGCTCGAATAATCGGCAGCCATGAAAAAACCTTTAGGGATCGCGGGGCGCGGACTGCGGATCGTGCGCGAGCACGCATCGGCGGTGTGCCTGTCCGAGGGCGAAGCGCGCCGCGCGATCCGCAGCCCCAGATGATCGACCGCCTGACCAGCACGTTCGATTTCCATGCCGAGGCGTTGAAGCTGCGGTCCGAACGCAGCCGCGTGCTCGCGTCCAACATCGCCAACGCGGACACGCCCAACTACAAGGCGCGCGATTTCGACTTCCGCTCGGCGCTGGCGACCGCGGTCGGCGAGCAAGCGGTGCGCGCGGCCGCGCAGCCGGCCGCTACGCATGCGGGGCACCTCGCTGCCGCGGGCAGTGCGACGGGGGCGCCGACGCTGCTGTACCGAACGCCGCTGCAGACTTCGCTCGACGGCAACACGGTCGACCTGGATCGCGAGCGAGCGAGCTTCGCCGAGAACACCGTGCGGTACGAGGCGAGCCTGCGCTTCCTCAACGGCCAGATCCGCACGCTGCTCGCGGCGATCAACGGGCAGTAGCGGCGCGCCGGGTGGCCATGATTCAACACCGATACACGGACAGCGCGGAGAACGGCCTTTCTGCGCGTGCTCGGTGCGCCGGTGGTGTGCAAAGCAGTTGATCGGGAGGCGTCATGTCGCTGTTCAAGGTCTTCAACGTCTCGGGTTCGGCCGTGTCGGCGCAGAGCCAGCGTCTGAACGTCGTCGCCAGCAACCTGGCCAACGCGGAGTCGGTGGCCGGACCCGACGGCCAGCCGTACAAGGCGCGGCAGGTCGTGTTCCAGACGCAGATGCAGGACGCGGACCCGACGAGCGCGGGGGTGCGCGTCGCTCAGGTGATCGAGGACAACTCGGCGCCGCGCCGCATCCATGACCCGCAGCATCCGCTCGCCGACGAGAACGGCTACGTGACGATGCCCAACGTCAACGTCGTCGAGGAGATGGTCAACATGATCTCCGCGTCGCGCAGCTATCAGACCAACGTCGACGTGATGAACACCGCCAAGACGCTGCTGCAGAAAACGCTGCAGCTCGGCGCCTGACCGGCCCGCGGATCGCGCATCGATGGACCGGTCCGAACGAATGCAGCGCACGCAGCCTGAACCAACGCGATCCGCGACCCGCGGTCCGCAACGCAAGGAAACGAGATGACCGCCGCCACCAGCGCGCTCGACGGCACGACCCGCGTGTACGGGACGACCGGCAACAGAAACGCCAGCAAGGAGCTGAACGACCGGTTCCTGAAACTGCTCGTCGCCCAGATGAACAACCAGGATCCGCTCAATCCGCTCGACAACGCGCAGGTCACGAGCCAGATGGCGCAGATCAACACGGTGACCGGAATCAACAACCTGAGCGAGACGGTCGCATCGCTGGTTGCGCAGTTCGCGCAGCTGCAGTCGCTGCAGGCCGCGCAGTTGACCGGGCGCAGCGTGATGGTCGCCGGCAACGGCCTCTCGCTCGGCGCCGACGGCGACGCCCAGGCGGGTTTCGAGCTGCCGGTTCCCGCCGACAGCGTGAACGTCGAGGTGCGCGATGCCAACGGGTTGCTCGTGCGCGAGATCGCGCTGGGCAGCGCCAACGAGGGCGTCCAGCGTTTCGCTTGGGACGGCACGACGAACTCCGGTGCGCGCGCCGCCGCGGGCCAGTACACGTTCACGGTCAAGGCGACCGCGTCCGGCAGGCAAGTCGATGCGAGCGCGCTCACCGTGCGCCAGGTCGAAGGCGTGCGGCAGAACGCCGGCACGGTGAGCCTGATCCTCGCCGGCGTCGGGCCGGTGGCGTTCGGCGACATCAAGCAGATTCTCTAGGAGCAAGCCATGAGCTTCCAGCAAGGCCTTTCCGGACTGAACATCGCGGCGAAGAACCTCGACGCGATCGGCAACAACGTCGCCAACGCGTCGACGATCGGCTACAAGGCCGCGCGCGCCGAGTTCGCCGATGTGTTCGCCAATTCGCTCGCGGCCGGCGCGGGCGTGCAGATCGGCATCGGCGCGCAGGTGGCGGCCGTTCGCCAGCAGTTCTCGCAAGGCAACATCGTGACGACCTCCAACCCGATGGACGTCGCGATCAACGGCGCGGGCTTCTACCGGCTGTCGACCAACGGCACGGTCAGCTATTCGCGCAACGGGCAGTTCTCGCTCGACCGCGACGGCTACATCGTCACCAACAGCGGCGCGCGGCTGACGGGCTATCCGGCCGATCCGAACGGACAGATCGTCGCGTCCACACCGATCGACCTGCAGGTGTCGCTCGCCAACATCGCGCCGCGCGCGACGAGCACCGCGCGCGTCGCGATCAACCTCGACTCGCGCGAGAACGTGCCGGCGGCCGCGTTCTCCTTCACCGACCCGACCAGCTACAACTCGTCGACCGCGATGACGGTCTATGACTCGCAGGGCAACGCGCACACGCTGACGCTGTACTTCCGCAAGAGCGCCGCCAACACCTGGGACGTGTACGGCGCGGCAAACGGCGCGGTGCTCAACGGCGGCGCCGCGCTCGGCACGATGAACTTCGGCGGCAACGGCCTGCTCGCGGGCAACGTGACGATGAACGCGTCGATTCCGCTCGCCAACGGCGCGGCCACGCCGCTGGCTTTCCCGATCACTTTCCCGGCCAGCGACATGACGCAGTTCGGCGTCAACTTCTCGGTGAGCCAGCTCCAGCAGGACGGCTTCACGACCGGGCGGCTGGCGGGCTTTGCGATCGGCGACGACGGTGTGATCCTGGGCCGCTACACGAACGGGCAGACGCGCGCGCAGGGGCAGATCGTGCTGGCGAACTTCGTCAACCCGCAGGGGCTCGTCGCGCTCGGCAGCAACGAGTGGGCCGAGACCTCGGAGTCGGGCCAGCCGCTGGTGGCCACGCCCGGCTCGGGCAACCTGGGCAGCCTGCAGTCGGGCGCGCTCGAGGAAGCCAACGTCGATCTCACCGAAGAACTCGTGAAGATGATCACCGCGCAGCGCGTCTACCAGGCCAACGCGCAGACGATCCGCACGCAGGACCAGGTGATGCAGACGATCGTCAACCTGCGTTGATCGGCTCAGCTGAGACCAATCCGCAACCCGCAGTCCGGACGGCGCACCGATGGACCGAGTCATCTACACCAGCATGACGGGTGCGAAGCACCTGATGTACCGGCAGGAGACGCTGGCGCAGAACCTCGCCAACGCGAACACGACCGGATACCGCGCCGACGTCGCCGCGCTGCGCGCGGTGCCGGCGCGCGGCCAGGAAGCGGGCACGCGGGTGTTCACGGTCGAGACGACGATCGGCTCGGACTTCTCGACCGGACCGATGACGGCGACCGGGCGCAACCTCGACGTCGCGATCCAGGGGCCCGGCTGGCTTGCCGTGCAGGCGCCCGACGGCGACGAGGCGTACACGCGCGCCGGCAGCCTGCAGATCGGCGCCGACGGCACGCTACAGCTTCCGAACGGGCTTGCCGTGCAGGGCGACGGCGGCGCGATCGCGATTCCCGCCGACGCGCACGTGCAGATCGCACCCGACGGCACGGTGTCGGTCAAGACCGCAGGCCAGGCCGCGGTGACGACGGTCGGGCGGCTGAAGCTCGTCAATCCGCCGCCGGAAGAGCTGGTCAAGGGCGCCGACGGGCTGTTCCGCTTGAGAAGCGGCGAACCCGCCGAAGCGGACCCGAACGTGCGCGTCGCGGAAGGCACGCTCGAAGGCAGCAACGTGAACGTCGTCGAGGCGATGATCGGAATGATCGCGGCCGCTCGCCAGTTCGAGCTGCAGATGAAGCTGCTCGCGAGCGCAGAGCAAAACGAACAGAAAGCGAACACCGTACTGAGTGCGACGTGATCCGTGGCGGCGGGATGCGCCGCAACGGTCACGGACCACGGAGCGCGGTGCGGACAACGGAGCGAAAGATGATCAAGAGCCTGTGGATCAGCAAGACGGGACTCGACGCGCAGCAGACGCAGCTCGACGTGATCTCGAACAACCTCGCCAACGTCGGCACGACCGGCTTCAAGCGGGCGCGCGTGGCGTTCGAGGACCTGCTGTACCAGAACGTGCGGCAGGCGGGCGCCAACTCGTCGCAGCAGACCCAGCTGCCGACGGGACTGCAGGTCGGCACGGGGGTGCGCGCGGTCGCCACGCCGCGCATGTTCACGCAGGGCAACCTGCAGCAGACCGGCAACCAGTTCGACCTGGCGATCAACGGACAGGGCTTCTTCCAGATCCAGTTGCCCGACGGAACGACCGCCTACACGCGCGACGGCTCGTTCCACGTCGACGCCAACGGCGGGCTCGTGACCTCCGCCGGCTTCGCGCTGTCGCCGGCGATCACCGTGCCGCCCAACGCGCAGAGCGTGACGATCGGACAGGACGGGACGGTAACGGTCACGCTGCCGGGACAGGCCGCGCCGCAGAACATCGGTTCGATCCAGCTCGCCACGTTCCAGAACCCGGCCGGGCTGGAGTCGCGCGGTCAGAACCTGTTCGTCGAGACGGCCGCCAGCGGCACGGCCGCGGCGAACACGCCGGGCACCAACGGCCTCGGCCTGCTGCAGCAGGGGTATCTCGAAACGAGCAACGTCAACGTCGTCGAGGAACTCGTTTCGATGATCCAGACGCAGCGCGCGTACGAGATCAACTCGAAGGCGATCCAGACGAGCGACCAGATGCTCGCGCGGCTGTCGCAACTGTGATCCGCCATCGGTGTTTCGAACTCGACGGACGAGGAGCTCGCCAGAACATGTTCGCGCATGCCCGCTACCGGCTGCCGTCGCGGATCATCGCTCGGGGATCGCGAATCGCGATCGTCGCCGCCTTGGCGGCGGTCGCCGGCTGCGCCGCGCCGAGGCATCCGGTCTCGGTCGGCATGCAGACGACCGCGCGGCCGGAACAGCCGGTGGTCAACGGCGGCGTTCCCACCGGCGGGATCTTCAGCCCGGCCGGCTACCGGCCGCTGTTCGAGGACCGCAAGCCGCGCTACGTCGGCGACATCCTGACGATCCAGATCAACGAGCGGCTCGCCGCGAGCCAGAAGGCGAACTCGGCGGCCGAGCGCAAGGGCGACGTGAGCGCGACGATTCCGGCGGTGCGCGGCATTCTCGGCACCGACATCAACGGGCTGGACGCCAAGGCGAAGACCAGCAACACGTTCGACGGCAAGGGTGAGACCGCATCGAGCAATCTGTTCACCGGAACGATCACGGTGACGGTGATCGAAGTGCTCGCCAACGGCAACCTGCGGGTGGCCGGCGAAAAGCAGATCGGTATCCGCCAGAACTCCGAAGTGCTGCGCTTCTCCGGCGTCATCAATCCGGCGCAGATCCAGCCGGGCAACGTCGTCAGCTCCACGCAGGTCGCCGACGCGCGGCTGGACTATCGCGGCGGCGGCTACATCGAGGAAGCGCAGATCCAGGGCTGGCTCGCGCGCTTCTTCAACTCGTTCTCGCCGTTCTGACGATGCAGAAAACGGTCGATTCAACACGCAGACGCGGAGCGCACGGAGAGATGCGAAGGAAGTCTTTCTCGGCGTCTGCGGTGTCCCGGTGGGTCAAAGCCATCGCGTGCGCGCTCGCGATCGTGTTGTCCGCGCCGGCGCAGGCCGAGCGGATCAAGGAGCTGGCGACGATCCAAGGCGTGCGGCCGAACCAGTTGATCGGCTACGGCCTCGTCGTTGGCCTCGACGGCAGCGGCGACCAGACGACGCAGACGCCGTTCACCGTGCAGAGCCTGCAGGCGATGCTGACGCAGCTCGGCATCAACCTGCCTCCCGGGACCAACCTGCAGCTGAAAAATGTCGCCGCGGTGATGGTGACCGCGGTGCTGCCGCCGTTCGCGCAGCCCGGCCAGCAGGTCGACGTGACCGTCTCGTCGCTCGGCAACGCCAAGAGCCTGCGCGGCGGCACGCTGCTGATGACGCCGCTGAAGGGTGCCGACGCGCAGATCTATGCGGTCGCGCAGGGCAACGTGCTCGTGGGCGGCGCCGGCGCCGCGCAGGGCGGCAGCAAGGTGCAGATCAACCACCTGTCCGCCGGTCGCGTGCCCGGCGGTGCGACCGTCGAGCGCGCGGTCGCCACCCCGTTCCTGTTGTCCGATCGCATCCGGCTGGAGCTGACGACGACCGACTTTTCGACCGCGGGTGCCGTGACCGAGGCGATCAACCGCAAGCTGGGCGACGCCACGGCGCAGGCGCTCGACGGCCGGGTGATCGAGGTCAAGGCGCCCGCCACGCCCAACGAACGCGTGCGCTTCATCGCCGAACTCGAAAACATCGACGTGCCGCAGGCCGCACCGCCGGCGCGCGTGATCATCAACGCCCGCACCGGATCGATCGTGATGAACCGCACCGTCATGCTCGAACCCGCGGCGATCGCGCACGGCAACCTGTCGGTGACGATCTCGTCGCAGCCCGTGATCTCGCAGCCGGCGCCGCTCTCGCAGGGGCAGACGGTCGTCGCCGAGCGTGCCGACATCCAGATCAAGCAGGACGGCGGCGGGCTGATGAAAATCGACGGCGGCGCCAACCTCGCCGACGTCGTCAAGGCGCTGAATGCGCTCGGCGCGAATGCCCAGGACCTGCTCGCGATCCTGCAGGCGCTGAAGGCGGCCGGCGCGCTGCGCGCCGAGCTGGAAGTGATCTGACGCCGCCGATGACGCCGCTCGACAACCGTCTGCTGGGACAGGTCGCGCAGGGGCTCGCAGCCGACGGGCGTTCGCTGGACGCGCTCAGGCGCGACGCGCAGCGCGACCCGCACGGCGCGGTCAAGAAGGCCGCGCAGCAGTTCGAGGCGCTGTTCATGCAGATGGTGCTGAAGAGCATGCGCGACGCGCTTCCGCAGTCCGGCATGCTCGATTCGACCGCGCAGCAGATGTACACGGGCATGCTCGACCAGCAGCTCGCAACGCGGGTCGCAGCGAGCGGCACGGGACTCGCGGACATGCTCGCCAAGCAGTTGACCCGGCACATGCAGGCGGGCGTCGCAAGCGCGCCGCCGACCACGCGCGGACCGTCGGAGGCGCCGCCGTCGCCGGCCGATCGCCGGGCGGAAGCGGCAAGGCCGAATCCGAATGGCGCCGCGCGCTATGCGGAGGCGGCGGCGTCCGATGCAGACACCGGCGCACGGCACGGCGATCTTCGACCCGCCGCCGCGCAGACGGCGTCTGGCACGACGCCCGCCGTGGATGCTTCTTCCGGAACCGCCGCTGACCCGATGCAGCGCAGCTTTGTCCTTCGCCACTGGGACCACGCGCTGGCGGCGCAGCGGCAGACCGGGATTCCGGCCAAGTTCATCGTCGCGCAGGCGGCACTCGAATCCGGCTGGGGGCGGCACGAGATACGCGACGCCGCGGGTCGGCCGAGCCACAACTTGTTCGGCATCAAGGCGGGCCCGAACTGGCGCGGACGGACGGTCGAGGTGCTGACGAGCGAGTATGAAAACGGCGTCGAAAAGAAGGTCGTCGAACGCTTCCGCGCGTACGACAGCTACAGCGAAGCGTTTCGTGACTGGGCGCAGCTGCTGAGCTCGAACCCGCGCTACGCGCAGGTGCTGCGCGCGGGGCGCGATGCGCGCGGATTCGCCGAGGGACTTCAGCGCGCCGGCTATGCGACCGACCCGCAGTACGGCGTCAAGCTCGCGCGCGTGATCGAAACCGCGGGCGCGCTCAAGGGTCGGGCATGAAGGCCGCGATCCCGCGTTTGGGTCTGAAGATTCCGCCCGACCTGCCGAATTAAGGCCACAGAATGTCCACCGGAATCTTTTCGATCGGCACCAGCGCGCTGAACGCGGCGTACACGGCGCTGCGCACGGCGGGCAACAACGTCGCCAACGCGAACACACCCGGGTACACGCGCCAGATCACGGTGCTGACGCCGCAGGTCGGCGTCATGCTCGGCGGCAACTATGTCGGGCAGGGCGTGGCGGTCGCCGAAGTGCGCCGCGTCTACAGCGACTTCCTCGCGCAGCAGGCGCATCAGGCGCAGGCTGCGGCGAGCCAGTCGGAGTCGCGCTACCTTCGGCTCGCGCAGCTCTCGAACCTGTTTGCCGATCCGAGCACGGGGGTCGGCGGCACGATCGACCAGTTCTTCCGCGCCGTTCAGGACGTGACGCAGCGGCCGGCCGATCCGGCCGCGCGCCAGGCGCTGCTGTCGGCCGCCAACCTGATGGCCGCGCGCTTCAACGACGTCGGCGATCGGCTGCAGGAGTATCGCAACGGCACCGACCAGCAGCTCAGGCTCGAGATCGACGCGGTCAACCGGACCGCGCGCGAGATCGCGGATCTGAACGACAAGATCGCGCTGGCGCGCGGCGCGGGCCGCTCGCCGAACGATCTGCTCGACCGCCGCGACACGGCGATACGGCGGCTGAACGAGTCGATCCGCGTCTCGATGGTCGAGCAGGACGACGGCGCGGTGAACCTGTTCCTCGCCAACGGCCAGCCGCTCGTGGTCGGCAATCGCGCGTCGGAAGTCGGCATGACGCTCGATCCCGTCGATCCGGGCAACGTCCTGGTCGGCATCCGCTCGGGCGCGACGGTTGTGCCGCTCGATGCGGACCGCATCGGCGGCGGCAGGATCGCCGGGCTGTTGCAGTTTCGCGCGAGCGATCTGCCGCAGCTCGAAAACGAGCTGGGCCGGCTTGCCGTCGCACTGTCCGCCCAGTTCAACCAGCAGCATCGGCTCGGCGACGACCGCAACGGCCAGCCGGGCGGCGACTTCTTCTCGCCGCTCGCCGCCAACGCTTTCGCCGCCGGCACCAACGGCAACCCGGCCACGACCATCGCGGCGACGTTCACCGACACGACCCGGCTCGTGGCGAGCGACTACCGGATCGACTACACGGGCGGCACGTACTGGCTGACGCGGCTCGCCGACGGCGCGCGCGTCGACGCCGCCACGCTGCCCGGCTTCTCGGCGAGCGGTTCGAACGTCGCGTTCAGCTACGACGGACTGCGCTTTGCGCTGGCAGGCGCGCCGCCGGCCAACGGCGACGTGTTCCTCGTGCAACCGCTGCGCGGCGCGGCGCGTTCGTTCGGCGTGGCGCTGACGCAGCCCGCGCAGATCGCCGCGGCCAGCCCCGTGCAGGCACAGGTCCCTGCGACCAACCTCGGCTCGATCGCGGTCGACGACCTGGCGGTCGTCGGGCCGGCGCGCGATCCGGCGCTCGCCAACGCGACGACGATCACGTTCACCGGACCCAACACCTACACGATCAGCGACGGCATCACCACGCTGACCGGCCAGACCTATACGCCGGGCACGCCGATCGTGTTCAACGGCTGGAGCCTGGCGTTGCGCGGGACGCCGCAGGCCAACGACCAGGTGACGATCGGCGCCAATGTCGGCGGGATCGGCGACAACCGCAACGCGATCAGGCTCGCGCAGCTTGCCGACCTCGCGCTCGCCGACGGCAGCCGGCTCGCCGGCGCGTTCTCCGCGGTCGTCGCGCGCGTCGGCTCGGCCACGCAAAGCGCCGACATCTACAACGCCGCGCAGCAGTCGATCCTGCAGGACGCGGTCAACGCCGAAAGCTCCGTGTCGGGTGTGAACCTCGACGAGGAGGCGTCGCGCCTGATCCAGTTCCAGCAGCAGTATCAGGCCGCGGCCAAGGTCGTCGCGACGGCGAAGATGATCTTCGAGGAAATCCTGAGCATCTCGAGGTGACGCGGCGAGGATCGAGGATTCAACCCGGCGAGCGGCCGACGCCCCTTACCCGACGGACATCATCATGCGCGTCTCCACCTACATCCTGTTTCAGAGCGGCGAGCGCAGCATCGTCGAGCGGCAGCGCGAGCTGCTTTCGACGCAGGGCCAGCTCGCGTCGGGCAAGCGGATCGGTTCTCCCGCGGACGACCCGCTCGGCGCGGCGGACGCGACCTCGGTCCGGTCGAGTCTCGCGCAGTTCGAACAGCTCAGGGAGAACCAGGGGCACGCGCGCTATCTGCTGAATCAGGGGGAGTCGGCGCTCGCGCAGTTCATCGACGCGGTGCAGGACGTCAGGGAAAAGCTGGTCGCGGCCGGCAACGGCGCCTTCGGCGACAGCGAGCGGCGGATGATCGCGCAGGAGCTCGAAGGCGTGCTGGGCCGCATGGTGGGACTGGCCAACAGCGGCGACGGCGCCGGCGGGTACCTGTTTGCCGGTGCGCGCGAGAATGCCGTGCCGTTCGCGCAGACCGGCAACGCGGTCGCCTTCCGCGGCGACGCGATCCTGCAGCGTCTCGAGGTGTCGCGCGACCGCCTGCAGCAGGTCAAGTTCTCGGGCGATGCGTTGTTCATGAAGATGCGGCCGGGCAACGGCAGCTTCACGACGGCGGCGGCCGCGGCCAACACGGGCAGCGCGTCGATCGACCCCGGCTCGGTGCAGAACCCGACGTTGCTGACCGGCCTGCCGTACACGATCGACTTCTCGGTCGCCGGCGGCGTGACGACCTACCAGGTGGTGCGTCAGGACGGGTCGCCGTCGCCGCCGGTCGTGGCCGGCGGCACGTACACGAGCCCGACGACGATCGAGTTCGACGGCATCCGCGTCTCGATCACCGGCGCGCCGGCCAATGGCGACCGCTTCGACGTCGCGCCGAGCGGATTCCGGTCGATCTTCGATACGGTCGCGCAGGCGATCGATGCCCTGCGCCAACCGGTCGGCGACGCCGCCGGCCGCGCCAAGTTCAATACGGCGCTGGCAGGCGCGCAGGCGTCGGTCGATCAGGCGCTCGATCATCTGCTGCTCAAGCGCGCCGACATCGGTGCGGCGCTCGCCGAGCTCGACGCGTACGCGAACCTGAACGAGGAGCGCACGCTGGAAGACCAGGGCCGGCTGTCGGCGATCGAGGACCTCGACTACGCGAAGGCCGCCGCCGAACTGACGCGCCGGCAGACCACTTTCGAGGCCGCGATCCGCAGCTATTCGTCGATCTCGCGGCTGTCGCTGTTCGATTACCTGTAGCCGGCGGTCGGCGCCCGGTCCCGGCGGCCGACGCGGCCGACGCGTCGGGCTATCCTTCGCCCGGCGTCGACGGCGACGCAACTGAGAGCAGCAGGTGGCCGAATCCAAGACGACCCAGAAAGCGACGCGGCGGCGCGCTCCGCCGCAGATCGCCTCGGGGGAACGCACGCTGGCGCTCGCCACGGCGGCGCGCAACCGGCGCGGCGCCGCGAACGCTGCGGCGGCGCTGCCGCTCGCGACGGGCGGCGCCGACGCACTGCTGGCGCGCGTTCCGCCGCCCGCCTTCTTCGAGGAGAGTCCGGACGCGATCGTCCGCTTCGACGAGTCGCTGCGCGTCGTCTACGCGAACCCCGCGCTCGAACGCGCCACGGCGGTGGCGCGCCGTGAGTTCGTCGGCCGTCGGCTCGGCGAGGTCGAGCGTTTCTCCGCGTTCGCGCCGCTGTGGGACGACAACCTCGGCGCCGTGCTGGAAAGCGAGGAGAACCGCTGGTTCAAGTTCGCGTTCCCGCACCCGACCGGGCGCAAGCTGTTCGACGTGCGGCTCGCGATCGAGCACGCCACGGGCGGGGCGCCGCGCCATGTGACCGCGGTGCTGCGCGACGTCACGGTGCCGAAGGCGGCGCTGCGCGAATCGCGCGAGGCGGGCGACTTCATCGAGACGATGCTGTCGGCCGCAAGGATCGGCGTGTGCGTGCTCGACCGCCAGCTCAGGTACCGCGCCTGGAACAGCTACCTCGAAGAACTGCTCGGCGTGCCGGCCGACGCGGTGATCGGACGGCGACCCGACGAGGTGCCCGACATCGCTGCGCACCCGGACATCCTGCGGCAGCTTGCGCGCATGCGCGACGGCACGCTGCGTTCGCCGCAGACGACGGAGTACCAGTTCGGCGGCGGACGCCAGCCGTGGCTG
This sequence comes from Pseudomonadota bacterium, assembly GCA_040752195.1. Lineage (GTDB taxonomy): Bacteria > Pseudomonadota > Gammaproteobacteria > Burkholderiales > Burkholderiaceae_F > DSNY01. The sequence goes on from JBFMFC010000048.1 coordinate 17,163, forward strand.
CGCGTCAAGCGCACGCCGGTGTACGACGCGCGCGGGCGTTTCGACGGAGTGTTCATCACCGTCGAGCGGATCGACCGCGAGCGCTTCGCCGAAACCTCGCTCGCCGCGCTGCGCCAGGCGCTCGACTCCGCCGGCGAGATGGTCCTCGAGATCGACCGGCACGGCACGGTGCTCGACGCCAACGAAACGGCGCTCGCCTGGCTCGGCTACGCGCGCGACCGCCTGAAGGGCATGCCGCTGGCGGCGATCGACGCGTCGCTCACGCCCGAGGGCTTCGCGGAGATCCTCGGCGAGCTCGACGGCCGCGGCGCGTTTCACGGCGAGGCGCGCTATCGGACCCGGCGCGGTTCGGAGTTCCCGGTCGACCTCGTGCTGCAGCGGGTCGAGCACGGCGACCGCGAGTTCATTTTCGGGCTGGTGCGCGACATCTCGGACCGCAAGCGCATCGAGGCGCAGTTGACCGAGGCGGCGTCGCGCTTTCGGACGATCTTCGAGGAAAGCCCGGTCGCCAATTTGCTGCTCGACAGCCACTTCCGCATCGTGCAGGCCAACCGTGCCGCCGCCGAGCTGGTCGGCGTGACTGCCGACGAGCTCGTCGGAGGCGAGCCGGCCGCGCTGCTCGCGGTCGATGATGCCGGCGCGATCGCGCGGCTGCGCGCCGCGATCGCGGCCGGAGCGCCGTCGGCGACCGAAAGCGACCGCCGCGTGCGCCACCGCGACGGGCACGAGGCCTGGGTCAAGCTGACGCTGCGCGCGTGGGCCGGTGCCGACGGCGAGCGCCACTACCTGCTCGTGCTGGAGAACTTCACCGAGCGCAAGACCGCGGAGGAGCAGCTGCAGGTGCTGCTGCGCGACCAGCAGACGCTGCTGGAGACGATGACCGTCGGCGTCGTGCAGGCGCTGCACGGCAGGATCCTGCTCGCCAACCGCGAGTTTGCGCAGATGTTCGGTTACGGCGACGGCGAAGTGATCGGCATGTCGCTGTGGGATCTGTGCCGCGACCACGCGAACCGCGCGCCGAACGAAGTCTCGGGGCTGCCGGCGGTGCGTCCCTATCAGACGACCAGCGCCGAGGTCGTGCTGTTCCGCCGCGACGGCGAGCCGATCTGGTGTCTGGTGCAGGCACGGCCGATCCACTCGAACGAGCAGGCCGCGGAAAGCGCCCGCATCGCCGGCCGCCGGGCCGAAGAGGCGATCTACACGTTCCAGGACGTCTCGGAGATGAAGCGCCAGCGCGAAGCGCTGTCGCGATCGCTGCTCGAGCTGAACGTCGTTCTCGACACGACCGCGGTCGCGGTGCTGCATCTGGCCGGCGAGCGCGTCATCCGCTGCAACGCGCAGGCCTACCTGATGTTCGGCGGCGACGGTGTCGATCTCATCGGTCGCCGCTTCGCTGCGCTGTTCGCGTCCGAAGCCGAGTTCGAGACGCTCGCCGGCGCCGCGCAGGCGCGGCTCGCGGGCGGCGAGCCGCTCGCCTTCGAGGCGCAGATGTGCGGCCGCGACGGCCGGAACTTCTGGGGGCTGGTGTCGCTGCGGGGCGTGGACCCGCGCACGCACGCGAGCGGCCTGATCGCGTCGATCCTCGACATCTCCGAGCGCAAGGCGCAGGAAGCGCAGCTGCAGACGCTGCTCGCCGAGAGCCAGTTGATCTTCGACACGGCGCTGGTCGGGCTGCTGTTCGTCCGCGACGGCCGTCCGGTGCGCGCCAACAGCGCGATGGAGGAACTGCTCGCGTGCGAGCCGGGCGGACTGGTCAACCAGATCCAGCTTTTCACGCATCCGACCGATCAGCTCCTGCTCGCGAGCCTGGCCGAGCGCTACGCCGACATCAACGAACGCGGCGTCTGCGAGTTCGAGCTGCACATGTTCCGCCGCAAAGGCGAACCGATCTGGGTCGCGGTGCAGGGACGCGCGGTCAACCCGGAGCGTCCCGAGCTGGGCTACATCTTCGCGTTCGTCAACGTCGACGAGCGCAAGCGCTCGGAGCGCGAGCTGCGCGCGACGCTCGCTGAGCTGCAGCTGATCTTCGACAACGCGCTGATCGCGATGGTCTACGTCGCCGACGAGCTGATCGTCAAGGCCAACGCCGCGACGGTGCGCATGTTCGGCTACGCGGACCCGGACCTGCGCGAACTGCAGATCGGCGCGCTGTTCGCCGACCCGGCCGACTGGAACGAAGTGCGCGCGCAGCCCGGCGAAGGCGACATCACGTTCGAAAAGCAGATGCGGCGCGCGGACGGCTCGATCTTCTGGTGCGCCGGCAACGCGCGGCCGATCGACCCGACGCTGCCCGAGCGCGGAATGATCCTCGCGCTGATGGACGTCGACCTGCGGCACCGCTCGGAAGACGAGCTCAAGCGCGTCCGCAACTACCTCGACCTCGTCGTCGAACACCTGCCGGTGCTCGTGTCGGTGCGCGAAGCGGCGACCGGCCGCTTCGTGAGCCTGAACCGCGCCGGCGAGTCGATCACGGGACTCGTCCGCGAGCAGGTGATCGGCCGCACCTGGCACGAGGTGTACGGCCGCCAGTTCGCCGACCTGTACGCGGAGCTGGACCGCAAGGCGCTCGCGGAAGGCCACCAGGTCGAACGGCCGCGCGACGTGATGTTGCGCGCCGACGGCCGCGCGCTGACGGTCAACCAGCGCGTCGTTCCGCTGTTCGAGGGCGACGTCGACGGCAAGCCGCAGGCGCGTTACGTGATGTCGATCATCGACGACCTGACCGAGGAAGTGCGCGCCGAAGCCGCGCTGCGCGAGACCGAGGCGCGCTTCCGCCAGTTCGCGGAGAACATCGATCAGCTGCTGTTCATCGCGTCGGCCGATCTCGACGCCGTGCTGTACGTGAACCCGCGCTACGCGGCGCTGGTCGGCGCCTCGCCCGACGAGCTGCTCGACAGCCCGCGCAACGCGCTCAAGCACGTGCACTTCGACGACGCGCCGATGGTCGCGCGCGCGCTGCCGCGGCTGGTCGCGCGCATGCGACGCGTTCGCAAGGGCGATCTGACCGTGCGCATCGACCATCCGCAGCGGGGCGTTCGCGTGCTGCATCTGCGGCTGAACCCGGTGCGCATGCCCGACGGCGTCGTGCGCGTGTTCGGCGTGGCCGACGACGTGACCGAGCGCACGGCCGCCGAGCGCCAGCGCATCGAGGAAGCGGTCAAGCAGCGCGACATCCTCGTCCGCGAAGTGCACCACCGGATCAAGAACAACCTGCAGGGTGTGGCCGGGCTGCTGCAGCACATGGCGGGCGCGAAGCCCGAGCTGGCCGGTCCGCTGAACGAGATCGCCGGCCAGATCCAGGCGATCGCGCAGGTGCACGGGCTGCAGATCCGCGCGACCGGGACGCTGCCGGTGCTCGGCGTCGTGCAGGGGATCTTCACGAACCTGTCGAACATGTTCGGCGTGGAGATCCGCTTCGAGACGCCGCCGCCCGCGCTGTGGCGCTGGGGCCTGCCGGAGAACGAAGCGGTACCGCTGGCGCTCGTGATCAACGAGCTCGGCACCAACGCGATCAAGTACCGCGGCAGCCGCGATCAGGGCGTGGCGGTGCGGGTGATGGCCAAGCCGGAAGGGGTGGAGCTGCGGATCGAAAACGGCGGGCAGCTCAAGCCCGGATTCGACCTGGCGCGGATCGCCTCGAGCGTGTCGGGCCTCGGTCTGGTCAAGGCGCTGCTGCCGCGCCGCGGGGCGAAACTCACGATCGAGCAGGCCGGGGCGTACGTATTGACGCGGCTCGACCTGGCGCCGCCTGCGATCGGCGAGGACACCGGCTGAGCGGCCCGCCACCGGTTTGCGCGCATTTGAACGTGCCAAGATAGCGACCATGACCGACAAGAAACCGCTGATCCTGGTCGTCGACGACGACCGGCTGGTGCTCGCCACCGTCGTCGCGGGGCTGAAGCAGGCCGAGTTCGACGTCATCGAAGCGGACAACGGCGACGACGCGATCCTCCTCGCGCGCAAGCACAGGCCGGTGCTCGCGATCCTCGACATGCGGATGCAGGGCAAGAGCGGCATGGACGTCGCGCGCTACCTGGCCGCCAATACGACGACCGGCTTCATGTTCCTGTCGGCTTTCGGCGACAGCGACATCATCGAGGAGGCCACCCGGCTCGGCGCGCTCGGCTACCTGGTCAAGCCGCTCGACGTCAAGCAGATCGTTCCGGCGGTGCGCGCCGCGCTCGCGCGCGTGCACGAGCGGCCGCCCGAGCCGCGTGCGAGCGCGCGGCCGGCCACACTCGCGCCGGTCGGCGCGCCCGGTCGTGAACAGAATGTCGCGATCGGCATCCTGATGGAGCGGCTGCGGCTCGACTACGACCGCGCGCTCGAGGCGCTGCGCGCGCAGGCGCGGGCCGAAGGCCGTTCGGTCGACGAGCTCGCGGCGAGCATGGTCGACGCGGCCAACCGGCTCAATTCGATCCCGCGCTGAGGCGTGGCGATGCGGGTCGCGGACTGCGCATCGACGGTTGCCGTCGTCTCGGCGGGAGCGGCAATCCCGTCCGGCGGCGCCGTTTGAACCCCGGGCTGCGCGCGACGCCGCGGCGAAGCAGGCGAACGAGCGCGACCCGCAGCCCACGATGAACGTCGCAGAAGACATCCGCCGGCTGGGCTTTCGCCGCTGGTACGAACGACAGCTGGTCGTCAGCCACGCGTACCTCGTCGCGGCGTTTCTGGCGCTGATCGCGCTGCTCTCCGGCATCGAAGCGATGGGCTATCTGCGCCGATCGGCAGGCTTTTACGTGGCCGTCGCCGTCGGCGCCGCCGTCGCCGGCACGCTGGTGTTCATCGCGTGGCGCCGCTTCAGCGTGCTGCTGGCGCGCGCCGAGCTGTTCGCCGAGAAGGCCGAATGTCCGCGCTGTCAGGCGTGGGGCAAGTTCCTCGTCATCGCCGCCGAATCCAGCGCCGCCGACGATCCGCCGGAAGCAGGCCGTCCGCGCTGGATCCGGGTCAGGTGCCGGGTGTGCGGCAACGACTGGAAGCTGGGCTGAGAGGCCGAAAGTAGGTTTGGCGCGCGGCGCGGGCTTGCGCCTGCGCTGCTCGACGTGTCGCCCCATGCGCCTGCGGCGGCTCGGTGCAACCGCCGGGTGCTCGCGCCGATTTCTTTGCGACGTCCGCGCGGCGGCCGATGCGACGCCCTTGCCGCCGGCCGCCGCCTCAGCGGCGCTCCCACAACGTGAAGAAGAACGTCGCGCCTTCGCCCGGCTTCGACTCCGCCCAGATTCGCCCGCCGTGTTTGCGGACGATCCGCTGCACGGTCGCCAGCCCGACGCCGGTTCCGGGGAACTCGTTGGCGCTGTGGAAGCGCTGGAACAGGCCGAACAGCTTGTCGGCGAAACGCATGTCGAAGCCGGCGCCGTTGTCGCGCACGTAGTAGACGGTCTGGCCGCCGTCGTCGCGCGCGCCGAACTCGACGCGCGCCGCGGCAACCTTGGCCGTGAACTTGTAGGCATTGCCGAGCAGGTTCTGCAGCACCAGCCGCAGCAGCGTGCGGTCGCCGTCGGCCACCTGTCCGTCGGCGACGACGAACCGGACGTCGCGCCCGGCGTCCTGCGCGCGCAGCTCGTCGGCCAGCTCGCGCGCCAGTCGCGACAGGTCGACGCGCTCGCGTTCGATCTCGCGGCTCGTCGTCCTCGACAACGCGAGCAGCGTGTCGATCATCGAGTTCATCCGCTGGCCGGCGGTGACGATGCGCTTCAGATGCTCGCGACCGAGATCGTCGAGGCGTTCGCCGTAGTCCTCGAGCACGATGTTGGCGAAGCCTTCGACCACGCGCAGCGGTGCGCGCAGATCGTGCGACACCGAGTGGGCAAAGCTGTCGAGCTCCTTGACCGCGAACTCGAACGCGCGCGCGCGCTCGGCCCCCTGGCGGTTGCAGGCTTCGAGCTCGGCGCGCAGCCGCTCGATCTCGGCGGCCTGTTCGCGGCTGGGCCCGCGCGCCGCCGCCAGCGTCTCGGTCAGATCGCGCGCAACGCCGGCGTAGCCCGCAAAGCGGCCGCTGCCCGAAAACAGCGGCGTTCCCGACAGCGCGATCGTGCGGGCGGCCGACGCGCCCGGCACGCGGACGAGCACGTCGTAGAACGGCGCGCGCGCGTCGACCGCCTCGGCGAGCGCCTTCGGCGCATCGGCCGCGTCGGCCAGTTGCCACGGTTTGCGCCCGAGCAGGCGTTGCAGTTCGACCGAAGCGGACAGCCTGCGCCCGGGCTCGACCTCGACGACCGCGAGCGCCGCGTCGGTGCGCCACCACCAGTCGGCCGAGGCCGTCAGCATGCGGCGCATCGTCGCGATCTCGCGCGCGCCGCGCAGGCGCTGCGCGACCACGACCGCCGCGAGCGCGATCAGCGCACCGACGGAGGCCGCGCCGAGCAGCCAGGGCAGCGCCGCCGCCGGCATACCGAAGGCTGCGTCCTGAGCCTGGCGAAGGGCCGCCTCGGCCGCTTGCGCGGCGGCGATTCCCGCCGACAGCGCGATCCCGCGCCGGTACCCTGCTCGCATTCCCCCACCCGATCGAACCGCTCGAATTGTGCCAGTCGCGGCGCACCAAGGACGTGCGCCAAGGCGCGAGGAGGGCCGAAAAGTCGCCTTAACCGCACGCTTTTCGAGGTCCGTGCCTGCGTTAAGTTGATCGGCGCGCGGCCGAAACCTGAACGAGGCGCGTTGCGCTTGTGACCGCGCGCGGGCTTTTCGAACAAATGCGACTCCCCTGGTCCAGTTCCGACGCTGTCCGGCCCGCCGGCGGCTCGCTACCCTCCGCGCTCGATCCGGCGGCGTTGCCGGGCGCGCTCGACTTCCCGCGCGCGGATGGCCCCGCGCCGGCCGCCGAGCCCGCAGCGGTCGAAGCGTCTTTGCCGCCGGCTGTGCGGGCGGCGGGCGCGGCCGGCAGCGGCCGATCGGTCGCAGCGGTGCTGACCGCGGTGCTGACGCTGGCGGCGGTCTGGGCCTTGGCGGTCGGCTACTACTTCGTGTCCGCGCACGCCGACGAGGCGCTGCGCGCCGCTGCGCACACGCGCTTCGCGGTGGTCGCGGCGATCACGCTCGCCGGCGCGGTGGCGATCGGTGCGTTCCTGACCCGCCATGTGATCCGGCCGATCCGCCGTCTGACCGAGCGCGCCGAGGAGCTGTCGCTGCGCTACGCGGGACGCGCGCCCGCGCGCGGAGGTGCCGAGCTGGACCGTCTCGTCCATGCGTTCGAGGCGATGACCGACGCGCTGCTCGCGCACTCCGAGCGGCTGAAGCGCGCGCACATGAACGAGCTGCAGAACGGGCTCGAACTGCAGCGGCAATATGCGCTGATGCGGCTGCTGCGCGGGCTCGCCGCCGCGGCGAACGAATCCGAGGCCGTCGAGCAGACCCTGGAGCGCGCGCTGCACGAGATCGGCGAGTATCTCGACTGGCCGATCGGCCGCGTCGCGCTGTTGCCCGCGGAAGGCAGCGCCGACGATCAGCCGCCGCGTTCGCTGTGGTTCGTGCGCGACGCGGCGCGCTTCGAGGCGTTCGTCGCAGCGACCGAGTCGGCGACGGTCCACCGATCGATCAACGGGCTGATCGGCCGCGCCCACATCAGCGGCATACCGCACTGGGTGTCGGACCTCTCGCGAGTCGCGGAGTGGGACCGGCGCGACGTCGCGCTGGCCGCGGGTTTGCGCACCGGCGTGGTGATCCCGGTGACCGCGCACGGCCACGTCACCGCGTTCATCGAGTTCTACACCGACCATCGGGTCGAAGCGACCGCCGAGATGCTCGAGCTGGTCGAAGCGATCGGCGCCGAGCTGTCGCGCGTGG
>JBFMFC010000049.1:0-4390 GCA_040752195.1 Pseudomonadota bacterium
CGGCAGTCCGCTCGCGGCCAGCAGTTCGCCCGCGGTCATACGCCCGGACGGGTCATCGCCACCGGGTCGATCCACGCGTCGAACTGCTCTTCGGTCACGTAGCCGAGCGCGAGCGCGGCGGCTTTCAGCGTCGTCGCCTCGCGGTGCGCCTTCTTCGCGATTTCGGCCGCCTTGTCGTAACCGATGTGCGGCGTGAGCGCGGTCACGAGCATCAGCGAACGCTGCATGAGCTCGGCGATGCGCTCGCGGTTCGGCGCGATTCCCCGTGCGCAATGCGCGTCGAAACTCGCGCAGCCGTCGGCGAGCAGCCGGATCGACTGCAGCACGTTGTGCGCGATCAGCGGCTTGTAGACATTTAGCTCGAAGTTGCCCGACGCGCCGCCGATCGCCACCGCGGTGTCGTTGCCGAGCACCTGCGCGGCGACCATCGTCAGCATTTCGCACTGCGTCGGGTTGACCTTGCCCGGCATGATCGACGAACCGGGCTCGTTCTCGGGGATCGTGATCTCGCCGAGCCCCGCGCGCGGGCCGCTGGCGAGCCAGCGAACGTCGTTGGCGATCTTCGTCAGCGCGGCCGCGAGCGTCTTCAGTCCGCCGTGCAGCGCGAGCAGCGGCTCGTGGCCGGCGAGCGCGGCGAACTTGTTCGGCGCCGAAACGAAGGCGAGCCCGGTGTCGGCGGCGAGCTTGGCCGCCACACGCGCGCCGAACTCCGGATGCGTGTTCAGCCCGGTGCCGACCGCGGTGCCGCCGATCGCGAGTTCGAGGACGGCGGGCTGCGCGGCGGCGATCGCGTTGCCCGCGGTGTCGAGCTGGGCGACGTAGCCGGAGAACTGCTGTCCGAGCGTCAGCGGCGTGGCGTCCTGCAGGTGCGTGCGGCCGATCTTGACGATGTCGGCGAACTCCGCGGCTTTCGCGTCGAGCGTCGCGCGCAGCCCGGCGAGCGCCGGGCGCAGCCTGCGGTCGAGCGCGAGCGCGGTGGCGACATGCATCGCGGTCGGAAACACGTCGTTCGACGACTGCCCGCGATTGACGTCGTCGTTCGGATGAACGAGGCGCCCGGTGCCGCGCGGGCCGCCGAGGATCTCCGAGGCCCGGTTGGCGAGCACCTCGTTGACGTTCATGTTGGTCTGCGTGCCGCTGCCGGTCTGCCACACCGACAGCGGAAACTCCTCCGCGTGTTCGCCGCGCAGGACCTCGTCGGCGGCGGCGACGATCGCGTCGGCCTTGCGCGCGTCGAGCAATCCCAGCTCGCGGTTGACCTCGGCGGCCGCGCGCTTGACGCGCACCAGCGCGTCGATCAGCTCGCGCGGCATCTTCTCGGTGGAGATCGCGAAGAAGCGCAGCGATCGTTGTGTGGACGCGCCCCACAGCCGCTCGGCGGGGACTTCGATCGGTCCGAAAGTGTCGCGTTCGGTGCGGGTCATGCTTCCCCCAGCGCAGCGAGCTGCTCGGCCTGGTGCTCGGCGGTCAGCGCGGCGACGAGTTCGTCGAGGTCGCCGTCCATGATCTGGTCGATCTTGTACAGCGTCAGGTTGATCCGGTGATCGGTCACGCGGCCCTGCGGGAAGTTGTACGTGCGGATCCGTTCGCTGCGGTCGCCCGAGCCGATCAGGCTCTTGCGGGTCGACGCCTCCTTCGCCTGCTGTTCGCGCAGCTGCTTGTCCTTCAGCCGGGCGGCCAGGATCTTCAGCGCGCGCTCGCGGTTCTTGTGCTGCGAGCGGTCGTCCTGGCACTCGACGACGATGCCGGTCGGCAGATGCGTGATGCGCACCGCGCTCTCGGTCTTGTTGACGTGCTGCCCGCCGGCGCCGGACGCGCGGAAGACGTCGACGCGGACCTCGGTCGGGTCGATCTTCACGTCGTCGATCTCGTCGGCCTCGGGCAGGACCGCGACCGTGCACGCCGACGTGTGGATGCGCCCCTGCGCCTCGGTTGCCGGGACGCGCTGCACGCGGTGGCCGCCGGACTCGAACTTCAGCTTCGAGTACGCGCCGGCGCCCTCGATGCGGACGATCACCTCCTTGTAGCCGCCCAGGTCCGATTCGCTCGCCGACACGATCTCGGTCTTCCAGCGCTGGCGTTCGGCGTAGCGCAGGTACATCCGCAGCAGGTCGCCGGCGAACAGCGCCGATTCGTCGCCGCCGGTACCGGCGCGGATCTCGAGGAAGACGTTGCGTTCGTCGTTCGGGTCCTTCGGCAGCAGCAGCCGCTGCAGCTCGGCTTCGAGCGACTCGATCCGCGCTTCGGCTGCGTGGATCTCCTCCTCGGCGAGCGCCTTCATGTCCGGGTCGGTCAGCATCTCCTGCGCGGCCAGCAGATCCGCCTGCGCGCGGTTGTACTCGTGAAAGCGCGCGACCACCGGCTCGATCTCGGCCCGCTCCTGGCCGAGCGCGCGGAAGCGGTTCATGTCGCGCGCGGCGTTCTCGGCGGCGAGCTGGGCGTCGATCTCCTCGAGCCGGCGCGCGAGCTGGCCGAGCTTGTTGCGCATCGAATCCTTCATCGTGTCGTCCGCAATGGGCGAACGCGGCCGCGTGCCGGCCGCGCGGGCCGGCACGCGCCGCGCAAGCTAATGGTCCGCCTGGGAATAGAAGCGCGCGAGCAGCGCGATCACGCGTGCGCGCTCGTCGTCGTCTTCGTTGCCGGCCTGGTGCAGCGCTGCGACCGGCGCATGCAGGAACTTGTTGGTCAGCGCCTGCGAAAGCTGTTCGATCACCGCGTCGGGCGATTCGCCGCGCGCGAGCAGCTTTTTCGCGCGCTCCAGTTCCTTCGCGCGCAGCACGTCGGCGCGCTCGCGCAGACTCTGGATCACCGGCACGGCGGCGCGCGTCTTCATCCATGCCTCGAAGTCGCGCACGCGCGTCTCGATGATCGCTTCGGCCTGCGCGACGGCGGCCTGCCGCGTCTCGGCGCCGCTGGCGACGATACGGCCCAAGTCGTCGACCGTGTAGACGTAGACGTCGTCGAGCCGGGCGACCTCGGGCTCGACGTCGCGCGGCACCGCCAGGTCGACGATGAACATCGGCCGGTGGCGGCGGCTGCGGATCGCGCGCTCGACCATGCCGAGCCCGATGATCGGCAGCGAGCTGGCGGTACACGAGACCACGATGTCGAACTTCGCGATCGCCTCGGGCAGATCCGCCAGCCGCATCGCGTGGCCGTGCAGCTTCGACGCCAGCGTCTGCGCGCGCTCGATCGTTCGGTTGGCCACGACGATCGACTTCGGACGGCGCGCGGCGAAGTGGGTCGCGGCGAGCTCGATCATCTCGCCGGCGCCGACGAACAGGATCTGGCTGTCGTCGAGCGCGCCGAAGATGCGCTCGGCGGTGCGCACGGCCGCCGCGGCCATCGACACCGATTGCGTGCCGATGTCGGTCGTCGTGCGCACTTCCTTCGCGACGGCGAACGTGCGCTGGAACAGGTGGTTCAGCAGCAGGCCCATGCCGCCGGCTTCGCGCGCCAGCCGTTCGGCCTGCTTCATCTGGCCGAGGATCTGCGGCTCGCCGAGCACCATCGAGTCCAGGCCGCTCGCCACACGGAACGCGTGGCGCACGGCGTTGGTCTGCGGCAGCACGTACGACGCGCGCTTCAGTTGCTCGGCTTCGAGGCGCTTTTCGGCGGCGATGAAGTCGGTCAGCGCGTTGCTCGCGGCGACGGGTTCCTCGACCGCGCAGTACAGCTCGGTGCGGTTGCAGGTCGAAACGATCGCCGCTTCGGTGAGCCGTCCGGCGTCGCGACCGGCGAGCCGGTCGCGCAGCCGTGCGATCGTACGGCTGACCTCCTCGGGGACGAACGCCACCCGCTCGCGCAGCGCGAGCGGCGCCGTCTGGTGATTCAGGCCGAGGGTCAGCAGTTGCACGGGCGATCTAAGCCTTTGATTCGCGTGCGATTATAGTCGGCGGGTCCGATCCGACACGGCGTGCCAGCGTAACGCGACCCGTCGCAGCGCGGCAATGACCTGCGTCAGAGGTCGGCGCACGCGGTGCTTCGTCCGACCTTCGCGAGGTCCTGATGTCCGCAGGGAAAGCGCCTTCGAACGCCGCCTCGATCCCCGCGACGCGCCGCGAGGTCGCCGCCGTCGCGCGACGCTGCCGCAAGATCGTCACGCGGCGTGCGCTCGTCGCGGCCGGCGCTGCGGTCGTTCCGATTCCCGGCATCGACGTGGCCGTCGATCTCGGCATGCTGATGAAGATGCTGCAAGAGATCAACGAGGCCTTCGGACTAACGCCGGCGCAGATCGACGCGCTCGCCACACGCCGGCGGCTGACCGCGTACAAGGCGATCGCGTCGATCGGCTCGAGCTACATCGGCCGGACTCTGACCCGCGAGCTGGCGATGGCGCTGCTCAAGCGCGTGGCGCGGCGCATCGCGACCGCGACTGCCGTCAAGTACG
>JBFMFC010000049.1:4490-7905 GCA_040752195.1 Pseudomonadota bacterium
GGCGCGCAGGGGCTGATGCAGTTGATGCCGGCGACGGCTGCGCGGTTCGGCGTCGCCGATCCCTTCGATCCGCGCGAGAACGTCCGCGCCGGCGCGCGTTACCTGAAGCAGTTGCTCGAGCTGTTCGGCGGCGAGCTGCGGCTCGCGCTCGCCGCGTACAACGCCGGCGAACAGGCGGTGATCCGTTCCGGGCATCGCATTCCGCCATACGCCGAGACGCAGCGCTACGTGCCGCGCGTGCTCGCGCGCCTGGCGGCGAACACCCGCTGAGCCTTCGCGGCGACGCACGTCGCCGCGCGGCGATTAAGGCCGCTTAAGCGGCGGGTGGTTCCTACCCATATTCGCGGCACGACGGCGCGGGTATTTCACACCGGCGCGAGTAGTCGGTCGACCTACAGACGATCCGGCCCGGCATCCCAAGAATGCGTGCCCTAACGACGCGGTAATCCGCGTGGGCTTGAACGGGCAACGAGGGAGGTTCTATGAGTCAGAACCGGGGCGGGTGGAAGCGGACGGTGCGCTGGATCGGCGCGGTCGCGGGCGTGATCGGAAGCCTGCTCGTGTTCGATGCGGGCGCGCTGACGATCAACGTGATGACGCCCGACCGGACGCCGATCACGACCGGCTTCCGCTACACGATCGAAGAAGACCGCACGTTCGACGTGATCCCCGGCTGCACCGGAATCACGCCGTTGCCGCCGGGTTGCCCGGCGAGCGCGGCTGCGGACACGCTGTCGCTGCGCTTCCACCGCAGCCATATGCCGGTCGTGGCGACCGGCGAGGTTGCTACCGGAGGCTCCGCGGCGACGGCGGCGCTCGATCCGACCAAGCGCTACTTCGTTTCCGTGCTGCCGCGCGCCGACGCCACCGGCGCCGGCTTGTTCGCGATGGGCGGCGCGCCGGTGCGCCCGGGGCAGACGAGCGTCGACGTCGTCGTCGATGCGCTGCCGCTGAAGACCGCGCAGATCTCGGTGTTCCTGTTCAACGACGACAACCCGATCAACAACATCGCCGACGCGCCGCCGACGCAGGAGCGCGGGCTGTGCGGCTTCGAGGTCCATCTGTACGACGCGGGCGGCACCTACGGCGCTTCCGGCGGCCGCATCTACGCCGACACGTTCGGCAATCCGCTCGGCACGACCTACAACGCCGACGGCAGCGTCGCGACGATGGGCACGGCGATCCTGAAGACCGATGTCAACGGCGTGCTGCGCATCAGGAACCTCGCGCCCGCCAAGTACACGATCTTCGCGCTGCCGCCGCTGTTCAAGCCGACCGAGGCCGAGTGCCCGGGCGTCTATCAGGACGAGAACGGCACCGATCCGAACCGCATCCGCTGGGGCCAGTGGAGCCAGACTTCGACGATCGAAGGCACGTGGGGCATCGACGCCTGGGTCAAGGCCGGCGAGCCCAGTTACTTCAAGGAGTTCGGGCCGCCCGGACATCACGTGTCGATGGGCTTCGTGCGCAAGTTCAGCCTCGTGAATTCCGGCACGGGGCCAAGCAAGGTGAGCGGTCGCATCGTCAACACGCACATGTCGCGGCCGCCCAATTTCGCTTTCTACAACGGCGAAGTCGTCGACCAGTGCTGGGTCGGCCTGAATGAGGTCGCCGCCGGCGTCGGTGGCGGCCGGGGCGTGTACGCAGGGCCCTGCAACGCGGACGGAACCTTCTCGATCGACGGGCTGAAAGCCGCCACGCGCTATCAGCTCGCGGTGTGGGATACGCCGCTCGACCAGGTCTTTGCGCTGTACGACTTCGTCACGCCCGTGGACGGCGGCGCGGTGGCGCTGAACGACGTGCCCGTGTTCCGCTGGTTCGGCAAGTGGGAAGGCAAGATCTGCTACGACAAGGACGGCGACGGCTTCTGCGACGCCGACGAACCCGGCATCCCGGGGCAGGCGATCAACCTGCGCTTCCGCGACGGCTCGATCTACCAGTCGACCGCAACCGACGACATGGGCAGTTACGAGCTGACGGAGATCTTCCCGTTCTTCAACTGGATGGTCGGCGAAGTGGACTTCGCGCGGTTCAAGGCGACCGGCGCCACGGTCGTCGTCGACGCGGGCGGGCCGGTGCCGGCCGACCAGGGCTGGACCATGCCCTCGCGCAACAAGCTCACGCCGCAGCCGCAGCCGGAAAACGCCGGCGCGCCGTATCGGACGGAAACCGGGCCGGTGCTGCTGCAGGGCATGCAGACCTTCCTCGGCACGACCAACCTGATCGAGTGGGGCAAGCAGCCGTACGTCGGCACCGACAACGGCGGCATCTCGGGCATCGTCTATTACGCGAGCACGCGCGCCGAGAGCGATCCGCGCCTTGCCTTCGGCGAGAACAACGAGCCCGGCATCCCGGGTGTCACCGTGCGGCTGTATCGCGCCGACCCGGCCGATCGCCGCAAGATCCTCGACGTCAACGGCGACGGCGCCATCACCGCCGCCGACGCGGTTGCGGAGGTGCAGACCGACAGCTGGGACGACGCCAATCCGACGGCCTGTCCCGGCGACAACCTGATGCCCGGCGTCGTCGGGCCGAATGACTGCTTCGACGGCCTGCGCAACTACAACCAGGTGCGGCCGGCCGTGTTCGACGGCGGCTACGCCTTCACCGACTACGAGCCGAACGGCATCGGCACGGGCGGCGTCACGCAGCTCGTCCCGGGCAACTACATCGTCGAGGTCGTTCCGCCGCCGGGCTATGAAGTGCAGAAGGAAGAGGACAAGAACGTCGACTTCGGCGAGTACTACGCGGTCGCCACGCAGGCGCTGCCGCCCGAGTGTGTCGGCAGTCGCCCGTATCCGGTGCCGGCCGAGCTGTCGCTGTTCCCCGGGGTGCCGATTCCGCCGGAGTATCGCGACAACCCGCCGGTCGATGGACCCGCTTATCCGGCCGGCTACACGGGCAAGAAGCGACCGCTGTGCGACCGCGTCGCGGTGACGCTCACCGCGCAGCAGAACGCGCCGGCCAACTTCTACCTGTTCACCAAGGCGCCGGTCGCCGGCCACATCGTCGGCATGATCCTCGACGACCTGGCCAACGAGTTCAGCCCGTTCTCGCCCGCTTTCGGCGAGAAGTACGCGCCGCCGTTCATGCCGATCTCGCTGCGCGACCAGAGCGGGCGCGAGTTCTCGCGCGTGTATTCGGACCGCTTCGGCACCTACAACGCGCTGGTGCCGTCGACCTTCAGCTACAACATCCCGATTCCGTCGGGCGTGAGCCCGAACATGGTGCAGGCCTGCCTGAACTCGCCGTACATGCCCGATCCGGCGAACCCCGGCCAGTTCAAGCGCGATCCGCACTTCAATCCGAGCTACACGCAGTTCTGCTACACGTTCCAGTACCTGCCGGGCAAGACGACGTATCTGGATACGCCGGTGCTGCCGATCGCCGCGTTCGCCGGCCCGCAGCAGTACCC
>JBFMFC010000049.1:8005-24165 GCA_040752195.1 Pseudomonadota bacterium
GCGATCCGCACTTCAATCCGAGCTACACGCAGTTCTGCTACACGTTCCAGTACCTGCCGGGCAAGACGACGTATCTGGATACGCCGGTGCTGCCGATCGCCGCGTTCGCCGGCCCGCAGCAGTACCCACTCGACTGCGAAGCGCCGTCGACCACGCCCGAGATCCGCACCGTCAGCAACACGGCCGGGACCGGTCCGTGGGTCGGGGCGCCGGGCGAGCAGATCGTCATCACCTCGCTCGGACAGACCGAGGTGCCGAACCCGCAGTACAACCTCGACAACCCGGGCGCGCTCAATCCGGTCACGAACCTGCCGGAGCCGCGCACGATCGTCCGCGACTACGGCTTCGGCAACCTGCAAGGTGACGTGCTGTTCGTCGTCAATGCCGGCACGCCGAGTGAGCAGATCGTTGCGGGCACGATCAACTCGTGGACCGATGCGCAGATCACGGTGACGGTTCCGAACCTCGGCGTCGGCGTGAACTCGGCCACCGTGCTCGTGCGCCGCGCCGGCGCCAACGGGCGCACCACGCCGCGCGGCGTCACCGTGCACGTGGGCGGCCCTGCGCCGGTCGTGGTCGGCCCGACGCGTACGTACAGGACGATCCAGGCCGCGATCGACGCCACGCCTGCGGGCGGGCTGATCACGGTCGAGCCGGGCATGTACGAGGAGTCGGTGATCCTGAACAAGCGGTTGCGCCTGCAGGGTTTCGGCGCGAGTGCGACGCTGATCAACGCCGTCAAGCAGCCGACCGAGCGCCAGCAGCAGTGGCGCGAGAAGATCTGCTCGATCCTGTTCGCCGACGCCACCGGCGCGCAATACCTGCTGCCGGGGCAACTGATGCCGGCCAACCAGCAGGCGTGCGTCACCGGCGACACGGTCGACAACGCGCCGCTGCTGTTCGGCAACGATGAAGGCGCGGGCGTGTTCGTGATGATCAAGCGCACCGATGCGGCCACGGACGCGCTGCTGATCGACGGCTTCACGATCACCGGCGCCGACCAGGGCGGCGGCGTGATGGTCAACGGCCATGCCGGCGGCATCGAGATCGCCAACAACCGGATCACCGGCAACCAGGGCATCGAGGGCGGCGGCATCCGTCTCGGCCACGCCAATCTGATCGAGGAGTTCGCCAACAACGCGCTGCGCTACGTCAACTCGCGCAACGCGGACGCGACGATCCACCACAACGAGATCGTGCAGAACGGCAACACCGCGGGCGACTTCGTCGGCGGCGGCGGCGGGATTTCGCTGTTCACCGGCGCCGACGGCTACCGCGTGACGGACAACTTCGTCTGCGGCAACTACTCGACCGGCGACGGCGGCGGCATCGCGCACATCGGCCTGAATGTGGCGACCGCGCGCGGCGTGCCGACGATCGAGCGCAATCTGATCGTGTTCAACCAGTCGTTCAACCAGCTCACGAGCCCGAACGGCGGCGGCCTGGCAATCACCGGGCTGAGGTCCTTGGTCGCGAACAACGGGCTGTCGACCGGTACCGGCACGGTGCTCGTCAACGCCAACACCTTCCAGGGCAACCTGGCCGGCGCGGGCGACGGCGGCGCGATCAGCCTGGCCGGGATCAACGGCGCCGACGCGACCTCGGCCGAGCCGAACCGCATCGACATCGTCAACAACGTGATCGACAACAACGTGGCGGGTGTGGCCGGCGGCGGCATCGCGCTGCAGGACGCCGTCAACGTTCGCATCATCAACAACACGATCACGCGCAACGACAGCGTGGCGACCGCGGCGCGCGCGTTCACCGCCAGCATCACGCAGTCCGATCCGCAGCCCGGCGCGGGCATCGCGGCGCGCACGCACAGCAAGGCGCTTGCCGACGTGGCCGGCGCGCTGACGCTCAACGGCCTGCCGCAGGCGAGCTTCTCGAATCCGCTGATCCTGAACTCGATCGTGCGCGAGAACCGGCAGTTCTACTGGCGGATCGATCCGAACCAGAACCCGACCAACTGCGCGCTGAACACGCCGCAGCAGACCTGCTACGGGCTGGTGCCGAACATCGCTGCGGGCGAGCCGCCGGTGTTCTCCGATCTCGGCGTGATCGGCGGCGCGTATCAGCTCACGGCGAGCTACTCGATGCTGACGTCGACCACCGGCGTGCTCGGCGACAACAACCTGACGAGCGATCCGTCGTTCCGCTGCAGCTACTACAACGGCGGCCGCGACGCGGTGATCCAGATGGTCGAGACGACGGCGCAGGTGGCGACCGCAGCGGCGTTCGACGAGGGCGGCAACTTCATCGACACGCGGTTCGGTCCGCTGACGCTTCTGAATCCGGACACGCTCGCGCCGTACGGCGACTACCGGATCCTGGAGGGCAGCGCCGCCAACGACAGCGCGCTCGTCTTTGCCGGGCTGCCGGCGCTGGCGACCGACCGCATCGGCGTCGCGCGCGGCATGGCCTGGTCGCGCGGCGCCTACGAAGGCGCGCAGGGCGTACCGGCGTGCGGCCAGTGAGACAAGGGGAGGACAGCATGAAACCACTGCACGCGCTCGCGGCGACCGTCACCGGCGTCGGTCTCGCGTTTCTGTGTTCGACGGCGGCGGCCGGCGTCTTCCCGCAGTGCCCGCCCGACGGGACTGCGGTGCCGGGCAGCCTCGGCGTGGATGCGAGCGCCGGGCCGCTGTCGCCCGCCAAGATCTGCAAGCACATGGCGGCGGGCGACGGCTGGGCGCTGCGCGCCGATGGCGGCCGCTTCTACACGTTCGGCTTCTCCGACATGACCGGCGTGCCCAACGACCAGGTGATGACCCGCGCCACGTTCAACGCGAAGTGGTCGGCGCCGACGCTCGCGTTCCGCGAGGGGCAGGAGGTGTACCTGGCGCTGACCAACGTCGGCATGCTGCACCGGCCCGACCTCTTCGACCCGCACTCGATCCACTTCCACGGGTTTCCGCAGGCCGCGCCGGTGTACGACGGCGTGCCGGAAGCCTCGGCGGTGGTCAACATGGGCTCGACGTTCACCTACTACTACAAGCTGAACGATCCGGGCACCTACATCTGGCACTGCCACGTCGAGTCGTCCGAGCACATGCACATGGGCATGCTCGGCACGCTGTACGTGCGGCCGAAGCAGGATGCGCTCGCGCCCGGCACGGTGCTCGGCTCGTTCGTCCACAGCGCGGGGCAGAAGTACGCGTACAACGACGGCGACGGTAGCACGCGCTACGACGTCGACTTTCCGCTGCAACTCGGCGCCTTCAACAGCGTGTTCCACGACCTGCACGAAGCGGTGCAACCGCTGCCGTTCGAGGACATGCGGGCGACGCACACGTTCATCAACGGGCGCGGCTATCCGCACACGGTCTTCGCCGGCGCGTTGCCGCCGGTGCAGGTCGACGAGGCCGACCCGGCTTCGGTGCTGCCCGAGTCTTCGCAGCCCGAATCGGCGCTGATCACCGCCAAAGCCGGACAGCGCATCCTGTTGCGGCTGTCCAATTCGAGCGTCTCCGAGTACTTCACGGTGACCGCGCTCGGCCTGCCGCTGCGGCTCGTGGGCCAGGGCGCCGCGATCGCGCGCGGTCCGAACGATCCGGCCGCCGGCGTGGTCGGCCGCGACTGGAGCACCGACGTCGGTTCGGTGACGCTCGGCGGCGGTGAAATCGTCGACCTCATCGTCGACACGGCCGGCGTGGCGCCCGGTACCTACTTCCTGTACACGACCAACCTCAACTACCTGTCCAACGGCGACGAGGATCGTGGCGGGATCATGACCCACATCGTGATCAATCCGTAGCGCGAGCCGGAGGAACGCATGAACAAGCAACGCACATCCTGGCTGCAGCACGGGCTGCGGACCGCCTGCGCCGCCGCGCTGCTCGCGGCCGCCGGTGCGGCCGCGGCGAAGATCGACGGCGTCACCGGAACGAGCTTCACGCTCGTCGCCAAGAGCGGCTACATCAGCACCGCCGACGGCGGCAGCGTCTACAACTGGGGCTACGCGCTCGGCAGCGGCACCGACTGCGCCGCCGCCGCGAACGTGAACGCGCCGATGCAATACCCGGGGCCGACGCTGATCGTCAACGAGGGCGACGTCGTCACGATCACGCTGTGCAACCAGCTGCCGACCAACACCTCGCTGATCTTTCCCGGGCAGACCGAAGTGTTCGCCGCCGGCGCCGGGTCGACCGCCAGCTTCACGCCGGGCAACGAGTCCAACCGCGGGCTGACGATCGAGGCGCGCCCGCGCGGCAAGGCGACTTACACGTTCGTCGCGATGCGGCCGGGTACCTACTCGTACCAGAGCGGAACGCAGATGAACGTTCAGGTCGAGATGGGACTGGCCGGCGCGCTGATCGTGCGCCCCAACGGCAAGCCCAAGCAGGCGTACGCGCACGCCGGCACGCGCTTCGATCGCGAGCACCTGCTGGTGCTCTCGGAGATCGATCCCGAATGGCACGAACTGGTGCGCCAGCAGGCCGAGGCCGTCGTCGTTCCCAACCCGATCGGCAACTTCAACTGGAAGGTCAACACCGCCGCGTTCCCGGCGCGCAATCCGCTGTACTGGTTCATCAACGGCCGCACCGCGCCGGACACGATGACCGAAGCCTTCTCGCCGCACCTTCCGAGCCAGCCGTACAACGCGCTGCCGCGCATGCATCCGGGCGAGCGGCTGCTGCTGCGGATGGTCAACATCGGGCGCGACCTGCATCCGTTCCACCACCACGGCAACAATGCGTGGACGATCGCGATCGACGGCCGCATGCTCGCCAGCGGCCCGGCGACCGGTCCCGATCTGGCGCGCTCGGACAACACGCTGCGCATGATCCCGGGGCAGACGGTCGACGCGATCTACGAATGGACCGGCAAGGGACTGGGCTGGGACGTGTACGGCATCCAGTGCGACAACACGCTGCCGGCGACCGATCCGACGAGCTGCGACGCGGTGTACGCCAAGCTCGACCCGCGCATGCGCCATCAGGACCCGAGCGATCGCGGCAAGCCGCTGCCGACGGTGATCCCGAGCGCGCTCGAGATGACGTTCGGCGACATGTACTCGGGCAGTCCGTACCTCGGCGCTAGCGGCAACCTGCCGGTCGGCGCCGGCCGCTTGGGCTCGGGCGGCGCGTACTTCCACATGTTCCACTCGCACAACGAGCGGGAAATCATCAACTTCGGCGTGTTCCCCGGCGGAATGATGACGATGGTCGTCATCGAGCCGTGGAACGTGACGATCGACTGAGCCCCGGATGGAGAGGTGGCAGATGAAGCGACTCGATAGAACGAGCCTCCGGGCAGCCCTGCTCGCCTTGGGCGCCGCCGCTGCGCTCGCGGGCGAGCCCGCGTCGGCGAAAGAGGTGTGGATCCGCGTCGGCCAGTTCAATCAGACGATGCCGGACGGAACGACCGTGCCGATGTGGGGTTACCGGGTCGGCCAAAGCGCCAGCGCGGCGAACGGCGGACTGCAGTCACCCGGCGCGGCGATCACGGTCGCACCCAACGACCCGGTGCTGATCGTGCATCTGATCAATCAATTGCCGGTGCCGACGTCATTCGTGCTGCACGGTCACAACACGACGATGACGCCGGTGTTCAAGACCAACGCCACGGTCAACAGCCCGGATACCACGTCCGACTGCACGCCGGGCACCTCGCTCGACTGCCGGATGCGCTCGTTCACGCACGAAGCGCCGCCGGGAGGCACGGCCGACTACACGTACACGAACGTCAAGCCCGGTACCTATCTGTATCAAAGCGGAACGCTGCCGCAGATCCAGGTCCAGATGGGCCTGTACGGCCTGCTGCGCAAGAACGCGCCGCCGACCGCCACCGCCACGCGTGTGGCCTATCCGGGCACGACGGCGGCGCCCGACCGCTTTGCGTTCGACACCGAGATCTCGCTGCTGCTGTCGGAGGTCGACCCGGCCGTCCATGCGGCGGTCGCCGCGGGTACCTTCACGGGCAGCACGCTGAACTACAACCCGAAGTACTTCCGGCTGCACCGCTATACGCAACCGAACGGCATCGGCATCAACCAGCCGACCGACTTCACGGCCAGGAACGCGGACGGTCCGGCGCCGCTCGAGATCGACACGGGTCGACGCGTGCTGCTACGGCTCGTCAATGCGGGCATCCAGTCGCGCTCGCTCGTGATCGACGATGGCCACTGGTACGTGATCGCCGAAGACGGCATTCCCGCCGCCTACCCGCGCGAGCAGTACTCCGCGTTCCTGCCGGCGGCCAAGACGGCCGACGTCTGGTTCACGCCGGTGCTCGGCAGCGACACGCGAACGATCTCGCGCCGGATCACCGTATTCGATCGCAGGCTCGATCTGACCAACAACAACGCCGATCCGTTTGGCGGCATGCAGGCGCAGTTCAGGCTGCAGGTCGACGGCGACGCGCCGGTCGTCAACGTCTCCGCCTGTCCGCTCACTGGCTCGCAGGACGATCCGTACAACTGCATGGTGACCAGCGCGGGCGGCAACTCACGCACGTATTCGCTCGACATCGCGCCGGTCGGCATGACCATCAACGCGACCACCGGCGAGATCAACTGGACGCCGAGCAACGACCAGGCGCAGCGCCCGGCCGCACCGACGCTGCTCAATCCGGTGCGCGTGCGGGCGACCAACAACGACGGCCGCTTCGGCGTGGCGAGCTTCAGCGTCGCCGTCGCCAACAAGAACGACGCGCCGATCGCCAACGCCGATGCGTACGACGTGCGCGGCGGCGCCCTGAACGCGACCGTTTCGGTGCTCGCCAACGACGTCGATCCCGACGGTGATGCGCTGACCACGGTGACCGTGGTTGCGGCGCCGACCAACGGCACGCTGACGATGAACCCCGACGGCACGTTCAGCTACACGGCGGGCACGCTGCCGACGACCGGGACGCAGACGACGACATTCACCTACACGATCAGCGATGGCACTGCGACCTCGCTGCCCGCCACGGTGACGCTCACACTGTATGCCAACAGCGCGCCCACCGCTGTCGACGACGCGGCCTCGCGCGCGATCGCCGCGACGACGCCGACCTTCATCGACGTGCTCGCCAACGACTACGACGTCGACGGCAACCTCGTGCCGACGACGCTGCAGATCGTCGGCGCGCCCAACCGCGGCGGCTCGGCAACGGTCGTCACCGCGGGCTGCCCGGTGGCCACGCGGCCGTGCATCAGTTACACGGCGCCGCTAAACTTCGCCGGCACCGAGGCGATCACCTATCGCGTCGCGGACACACTCGGGTCGTATTCGACCGCGGCGACGCTGCGGGTGAACGTACAGTGAGGGCGCGGAGGGCGCTATGGCGATGCTGCTGAGACGACTGCTGCCGGGGATGCTCGCCGCGGCGCTCGGCGGCTGCGCGACCGTGCCGGGCGATTCGCCGAGCGCGGCCGCGGGGGCGGCAGACGGCGCGCAAGCGCGCGTGGCGGCCGCGGAGCAGGCACGGGCGATGGGCGCGGGGGCGGTGGTCGAAGCGTTCGGTGTCCAGCTCAAGGGTGTTCGCCTGTCCGCCAACGGCTACATCGTCGATCTGCGCTATCGCGTGCTCGATCCGGCCAAGGCGCAGCCGCTGCTCGATCGCAAGGTGCGGCCCGTGCTGGTCGACGAGGCCACCGGCGACCGCTTCTACGTGCCGGTGCCGCCGATCATCGGCGCGCTGCGCCAGACTTCGCGCAACAAGGTGATCCACACCGACCGCGACTACTTCATGTTGTTTGCCAACCCCGACCGCAAGCTGCAGGCGGGCTCAAAGGTGGCGCTGTATGTGGGTGATCAGCGATTCGGCAACCTGCAGGTCGAGGCCCAACCGGCGCCGACCGCGCAGTCTGTCGCTCAGCCGGTTGCGCGTTAGCGTCGCGGCCGCGTTCGTCATCGTCGCGCTCGCGTGCGCCTGGACGCAGGCGCAAGCGGGCAGCATCGATCCGGCGCTCGCGGCGCGGTTGAACCGCCCGGCGGCGCTCGCGCAGCGGCCGGTCGCGGTGATCGTCGAACTCGAGGGCAAGCCCGATCTCGCCGCGCTCGCCGCGTCGCTCGCGGCGCGCCCCGCGCGCGAGCGGCCCGGCGCGCTCGCCGCTTCGCTGCGCGCTGCGTTCGACCGCGCCGCCCCCGGCGTGCGCGCCGCGCTCGAGCGCGCCGGCGCCCTGCAGATCGAGCCGCTCTGGCTGAACCATGCGTTCGCCGCGCAACTGCCGCCGCAGTCGGTCGCGCAGATCGCGGCCGCACCGGGTGTGGCGCGCGTCTATGCCGACATGCAGCTCAAGGCGCCCGTGCGCGCGGCCGTCACCTCGCCGCGCGCGCTGCTCAAGCGCCAGCGCGAGGAAACCAAGGCAACGCAACCCGCGGCACCCGCCGCGCCGGTCGACCCGGTCGCGTGGCGCGGCGAACTGCCCGCGCACCTGAGCGCGCTCGGCGTCGCCTCGTACTGGCAGCGCGGCGTCACCGGCAAAGGGGTCGTCGTCGCCGTCGTCGATTCCGGCGTCGATGCGCGCGAGACGCCCTTGATGGCGAGCTTTCGCGGCAATCGCGCCGACTGGTTCGACCCGTTCGGCCAGCACGCGCGGCCCTTCGATGCCAGCGGGCATGGCACGCACGTCGCGTACGTGATCGCAGGCCGCAGCGGCGTCGACGGCGGAGCCCCGGTCGGTGTGGCGCCGCATGCGCAATGGATCGCCGCGCGCATCTACGACGACAACGGGCTGGGCAGCGTCTCGGCCGTGCACCGGGTCTACCAGTGGCTGCTCGACCCGGACGCGAGCCCGGAGACGGCCGACGCGCCGCACATCGTCAACAACTCGTGGGGTCTGCCGCAGACGATCGGCCGCTGCGAAATGGAATTCGCGCGCGACTTCGCCGCGCTGCGCGCCGCCGGCATCCACGTCGTCTTCGCCGCCGGCAACGAAGGGCCCGAGCCGAACACGAGCATGAGCCCGGCCAACAACCCGGGCGTGCTCGCGGTCGGCGCGCTGACCGCCGAAGGCAAGGTCGCCGATCAATCGGGGCGCGGCCCGTCGGCGTGCGGCGGCGGTGCGTATCCGCACGTGCTCGCGCCCGGTGTCGAGATCGAAAGTGTCGACGCCGCCGGCCGTGTGCTCGGCGAGCCGCTGCGCGTGACCGGCACGTCGTTCGCGGCGGCGCTGGCGAGCGGAATGCTGGCGCTGATCGCCAGCGAGTCGCCCGCCGCCGCCGTCGACGAGCGCGAGCGGCGCCTGGCCGCGGCGCTGGCGTCTTCGGACCCGGCGTTGGCGCAGAAGTCGCCGACGGCGGTCGCTTGGCACCCCGAACTCGGCGCGGGCGGTCGTTTCGAGATCGATTCGCGCTCGCTGCTCGCCGTGCTGCCGTGGACCGCGAAGCTCGCCCGCATCGAGATCGAAGACAAGCCCGCGCGCGGCAGCCTGCAGACGCTCGCGGCCGACCGGCTGCGCTACGTCGCCGACGGCGACGAAAAGCCGGCCGCGTTCACGATCGTCGCCCACACGGCCGACGGCCGCCGCTGGCGCGTCGCGGTCGAACCGCAACCCGCGCCGCCGGCGCAGGCGGTCGCGCTGCGCCGCCTGTCGGTGGCGACGCGTCCCGCCGAGCCGCTGCACCTGTCGCGCGCTCAGCTCGCCGGCGACACGGCATTCGATTCGATCCGCGCCTCGCAGACGATCCGCGGCGGACGCGTCGAGATCGGCGACGACGGCAGCGTCCGCTACACGCCGCGCCCCGGCTTCCGCGGTGTCGACCAGTTCGTCTGCACGCTGCTCGCGGCCGACGGCAGCGCGCGTGAGCGCGTTCAGGTCGCGGTGATGGTGCGCTGAGGGAGAACCGATGCACCGCCTCGCCTTGGTCCTGCTGATCGCCGCCGCGTGCGCCGCTTCCGCCCGCGCGCACGACGGCGAGCGCGCGCAGGTCGCCGCGGCGGGGTTGGCGGTGACGCAGGCGCGCTACGCGGTGCCAGCCGCGCGCGTCGTCGATACCCGCGGCCGCACGGTGCGGCTGCCCGGCGCGCTCGACACGGACACGCCGCAGATCGTCAACTTCGTCTACACGACCTGCTCGACGATCTGCTCGACGCAGACCGCCACGCTCGCCGAGCTGCAGCGCCGGCTCGCGGCGCACGGCGAACGTGCGCGCTTCGCGTCGTTCACGATCGATCCCGACAGCGACACGCCGCAGCGGCTCGCCGAGTTCGCGCGCCGCTTCGACATCGACCGCGACTGGGACTTCTATTCGGGCGACTTCGACGAGCTGCTGCGTGTGCAGCAGGCCTTCGACGTGTATCGCGGGTCGAAGGCCAGCCATCCGCCGGTCGTGCTGATGCGGCGCTCGCGCGCGGCGCCGTGGGTGCGCGTCGAGGGGTTCGCCACCGCGGCCGAACTGCTGGCCGTCTATCGACGCCTGCCGGCGCAACGGTGAGCCGATGCACTCGCTGCTGCTCGCCGCACTGCTGGCCGGCGCCACGGCGGCCGCGCAGACCGCACCCGACGCCGCGCTGATCGCGCGCGGCGAAGCGATCTACTTCGGCACCGATCCATCGCTCGCGCGACCGGGCGCGGCGCTCGCGCAGGGCGCGCCGATTCCGCCGCAGGCGGCCGCCTGCGTCGCCTGCCATCGCCGCAGCGGGCTGGGATCCGCGGAAGCCAACGTGCTCGTGCCGCCGATCGCCGGGCACCTGCTGTTCAATCCGCTCGCGCCGCAGACCGGCCAGCGGCTGCCCTGGCCGAGCCGCGACCGCACGCGCCCCGCGTACGACGAGGCCACGCTCGCGCGCGCGCTCGCCGAGGGCGTCGCACCCGACGGCGTCGCGCTCGCCGCGCCGATGCCGCGCTATGCGTTCACCGCGCAGGAGGTCGCCGCACTCGCCGCCTATCTGCGAACGTTGTCGGCCGACAGCGCCCCCGGCGTCAGCGACGAGGAGGTCGTCTTTGCGACGGTGACCACGCCCGACGCGCCGCCGGCGGAGGTCGACGAGCTGCTGCGAACGCTGCGGACCTTCTTTGCCGACAGGAACGCGGGCACGCGGCACGAAACGCGCCGTCGCGCGCAGGCGCTGCGCACCGACAGCACGATGTACCGGCGCTTCCGCCGCTGGCGGCTCGAGCACTGGGCGCTCACCGGAGAGCCGCACACGTGGCGCGCGCAGCTCGAAGCGCGCTACGCGGCCGCGCCGGTGTTCGCGCTGCTGTCCGGGCTGTCGTACGACGACTGGTCGCCGGTGCACGAGTTCTGCGAGCGCACGCGCCTGCCGTGCCTGCTGCCCAATGCGTGGCTGCCGCCGGCACGCGAGGACTTCTACAGCATCTACTTCTCGCCCGGGCTCGCGGCCGAGGCCGACGCCGTCGCAGCGGCGTTGAGCGGCACGGCCGAAGTCGTGCTGTGGACCGCGCCGGGGTCGACCGGCGCGCGGCAGCGCGCGGTGATCGCCGCCGCGCTCGCGCGGCACGGCATCGGCGTGGTCGAGCGTGCGCCGCGCGCCGACGACGTGCTCGTCGCCGCGCTGCCGTCGGATGACGTCGAAAGACGGTGGCGGTCGCTCGCGCAGACGCCGCGCCGCGTGTACGTGCTGGCCGGTGCGTTCGCCGAACTGCCCGACGCGTGGCGGCCGCAAGACGCGACGCTGCACGCGCGCAGCGTGCTCGTCACGCCGCTCGCCCCGGGCGCGCAGGCGCAGCGGCAGATGGCGCGCGCGGACGCCTGGTTCGCCGGCAAGCGGATCAAGGTCGGCGCCCGGCGCATTGCGGCCAATGCGCTGCTCGCTGCGGTCGTCGCGACCGAGACGCTGATGCACGTCGACGATCGCTTCTCGCGCGAGTACTGCATCGAGAAGCTCGAGCACAACCTGGAGAACGTGCCGCCGTTGACGGCGTACCCGCGGCTCGCGATCGGGCCGTCGCAGCGGTTCGCCGCGCGCCGCGTCCACCTGTACCCCGCGGACGAGTCGCGTGCGGCGCTCGCCGCAGGCGCCGCAGGAGATGCGCGATGAAGCCGCGGGCCGCGCTCGGCTTATGCGCACTTAAGAATCGCGCCGCGCATCCGGCGTTTCGGTCGCGATCATCGAGCGGTCATCCCCTGCGCGCGATGCCCGAACGTGTGATTGCCGCTTCGCGTCGCATTGACCAAGCTTGGCCTGCGGCGAATCGAGACTCGTTGCCATGACCCGAGCCTATTTCGGATTTGATTTCGACGCGCACACCAGAAGCCTGTCGCAGAAGGGCGCGGCGCGACCGGGCGACGCTGCCGGTCTCGTCGCCGCGGTTCGGCTCGACGGCGACGGCCGGATCGTGTCGGCGACCGCCGACGCAGCCGCGCTGCTCGGCTATGCGCCGCACGAGCTGAAGGGGCGCACGCTGGTCGACCTGGCCGCCGAAGGCTGGCGCGCCGCGGCCGAAGGCGTGACCGCGCGCATCCTGGTCGGCGCGCTCGAATCGTGCGAGCTGCTGCTCGCGGGCCGCAGCGGGCGCCGCACGCTGGTGCGGATGTCGGCGCGGCCGATCGACGATGGCGATGAGGGCGATCACGTGGTCGCCTGGACCGAAGTGCAGGGCCAGCCCGCGCTCGCCAGCGTGCCCGACCGCGACGAGATGGATCTGCGCCGCCTCGCGTACGACCTGCTCAGCACGCAGGAGGCCGAGCGCACGCGCGTGGCGAGCGAGCTGCACGGCGGTGTGGCGCCGCTCGTGATCATGGCCAAGTTCATGGTCGAGGACGCGCTGCAGCGGCTGATGCGCGGCGCGTACAGCGAGGCGACCGACGTGCTGATCAACGTGACGGGGCGGCTGCGCGACGTGATCGGCGAAGTGCGGCGCATCTCGATGGAGCTGCGGCCGAGCCTGCTCGACGACCTCGGGCTGCTGCCGACGATCGAGTGGTTCTGCCGCCACTGCGAGCAGGCGTACCGCACACTGCGCGTCGAGCGCGTCGTCGAAGTCGCCGAAGCCGACATCCCGGAAACGCTGAAGCTCGAGATCTTTCGCATCATCGAGGAAGCCGTCAGCAACGCCGCGCAGCACGCCAACGCCAAGAGCGTGCGCGTGTCGCTGCGAAGGCGCGGCGACGAGCTCGAGCTGATGATCATCGACGACGGCTCCGGCTTCGAGGCGGCGCAGCTGTTCTACGGCAACGCCTGTCTGCTCGGCGTCGGGCTGCAGGGCATCAAGCGCCGCGTCGAGGGCACGAAGGGCCGTCTGTTGCTCGAGTCGACGCCGATGAGCGGCACCGTGGTCGGCGCGGTGTGGAGCCTCAGTCGCAGCGTCGGCGCCGCCGCCGCGTGAGCGGCGCTCGCCGCGCTGACACCGCGAGGAAGCGAGTCGGCTCGCCGCCCGGCGCTCGCGCGGTGCGCTACGACATCGGCGCGCGCAGCCCGAGCGGGCCCGCCTCGAAGCGGCCGTTGCCGCGCCCCGAATCGATCAGCCGCGAGACCGACCCGGGCCGCTCGATGAGCCCGCACTCGAGCGCGGCGAGCGTCAGCTCCGCGACGTTGCGCAGCCCGAGCTTGCGCATCAGGCTGGCGCGGTGCTTCTCGACCGTCTTCGGGCTGACGTTCAGGTAGGTTGCAGCCTCGCGGTTGGTGCGCCCCTCGGCGATCAGCTTCAGGATGCTGCGCTCGCGCGACGTGAGCCTGTCCCACGGCGTGGCCGGCGGCGGCGCGAGCCCGCGGTGCAGGAAGGTGTTGACGAGCTGCCCGGAGACGTCGGGGCTCAGGAACTTCTTGCCGGCGATGACGCTGCGCAGCGCGGAGGCGAGCTCCTCGTACGACGCGTCCTTCAGCACGTAGCCGTCGGCGCCCGCGTGCAACGCCTCGCGCACGTACTCGTCGGTCTTGAACGCCGTCAGCGCAACCACGCGGATGTGCGGCAGCCGCCGCTTGATCTGCGCGGTCGCCTCGATCCCGTTCATCCCGGGCATCGACAGATCCATCAGGACCAGGTGCGGCTGCAGCGCGACCGCCTGCCGTATGGCCTCCTTGCCGTCGCGCGCCTCGCCGACGATCTCGAAGTCGGGCAGCGCGCCGATCAGCGAGTACAGGCCCTGCCGCAGCAGGTTATGGTCTTCGGCGATCAGGGTGCGGTTCTTCATGGCGGGTTGTTCCTGCGGTCGTCGTTGACGAACACTTCGTTGTGCGCGGTGCGCGGCCGCGCCGGCGGACCGGGCCGGCGCGGCAGCTTGAAGACGAAGCGCCACTGGTCGTAGCGGCCGGCGCGCTCGAACTCGACGTACTGCGGCGGGAAGCCGCTCTGCTTGAGCGGCGCGTCCTTCGACATCGAGTGCACGCCGGCGATGCCGTTGCCGAGCTTGACCAGGCCCCAGTCGGGCGCTCCCGTCATCGGGTCGGCGTAGCGGCGCCGCAGATGGCGCACCGGCGTCGGAAAGCGGTCGTCCGCGAGCAGCTGATCGAGCGACGTCGGCAGCGTCTTGACCGTCGGCGACGCGCGCCAATAGCTTTCGATCGCGCGCCGGTACTGCTCGCCGGCGAACAGCAGCTCGGCCTCGCGCTCGCGCTGCAGCGCGGTCGCCCACACCTCGGCGCCGACCAGCGCCGCGAGCCCGACCAGCACGAGCAGCATCAGCACCGCGAGCAGCACGAGCCCGCGGGGGCGCACGCGCCGCGCGGCGTCACGACGCACGGCCGTCCTCCGTCGGTTTCCAGGCGCTGCGCACGTCGTAGACGCCGCCGAGCGTGGGATCCTGCGGCGGCACCGGCACCCAGTCGGGCGACTGCGTCAGCGGGTCGACCGGCACCGCCCGCAGGTAGCGCAGCCGCACCAGTTCGTCGAGCGACTCCGGATAGCGCGTCTGGTCGCCGTAGAACTTGTCGATCGCGTCGCGGATCGTCGCGATGTTCTGCCGCTGCACGTTGAGCTTGCCGTTTTCGATCGTCTGGAAGTAGCGCGGCACCGCGAGCGTCAGCAACAGCGCGATCGTCGCCATCACGATCACCAGCTCGATCAGCGTGAACCCCGACGGGCGCCGTCCGCGATTCGCGATCCGCAAGACGCTCATTCACCACTCCCGGTACGGCACGCCGTTGCTGCCGACGCGGCGCGAACGCGAGGCGACGTCGAAGACGTCGGCACCCGGCTGCGGATCGTCGGGCGGGCTGCCGTAGCTGCGCGTGGCCCACTGCTGCGCGGCCGGCACCGACGGGTCCGGATAAAACGGATCGCGCGGCAACTGCCGCAGGAACACGAGCCGGCGGCCCGCTGCGTCGCGCTGCGCGTCGACGCCGTGCACCAGCACCTCGAGCGACGGCGGGTAGCCGGACTCGGTCGCGCCCTTGGCGATCGCGCCGCTGTCGGCCGCGGCCTTGTACGCGTCGATCGCGCTGCGGATCGTGCGCAGCGCGCCGCGCAGCTCGGCCTCTTTCATGCGCGTCGCGGCGACTTCGTACAGCGGCACCGACACGAGCGCAAGCAGGCCGACCAGCGCGAGCGCGACCACCAGCTCGATCAGCGTGAATCCGTCCGCTCGCGCGTTCGCGTCCATCGTCACGATCCGACTCTCAGCGTCAGCGGCGTGGGCCTCACCGCGGCGGCGAGCGCGCCGCTCGCGTCCTTCAGCTCGATCTGCGACAGGGTGAGCTGGGTCTGCTGGCGCGGCGCGCGCGCCGAAAAGCGCAGCGCGAGCAGCACGCCGTGGCCGCGGAACGACATGCCGGCGCCCGCCTGCAGATCGAAGCGCACGCTGCCGCGGCTGGCATCGACCTCCGGCTTCAGCGCGCTGACCCCGCTCTTCGATGCGAACTCGGCGAGTTGCGCATCGAGGAACGTCAGCACCAGAGGATCGAAGCGGACCACGAGCGGCAGCCGCGTCAGGTCGGCGCTCGCGCTGACTTCGAGCGCGACCTCGAACGGCTGGCCGACCTTCACGCGGTACGGCCCCTGCCACGCGAACTCCAGCGGCCCGGCGTCGGCGCCGCGCGCAGCGGCGAGCGCCGACGCGGCGGCGACCGCCGGCGCCGCACCGTTGTCGACGGTCTCGCCCGGCGGCGGCGGGCCCGGCGGCGGCTTCGGTGCCGCCGGCTGCGGCGGCGGGGCGGGCTTGTAGATGCCGCCGGGCCGGATCGCGGGCGGCAGGCTCTCGACCGGCACGGGCGCGCGCGGAGCCGGCACGACCGGCGTCAGCGTCGGTGCGCGCGGCGCGGCTGCGGGCGGCGCGTTCGGCGCGGCGCCGCTGCCGTCGCCGCTCGGCGTGCCGATGACCGCGCCCGCT
>JBFMFC010000050.1:0-7616 GCA_040752195.1 Pseudomonadota bacterium
CTAGCCTGCCGACTCCTCGCGGAACCGGTTGGTGATCGGATAGCGCCAATCGCGACCGAACGCACGGTGCGTCACGCGGATTCCGACCGGCGCCTGGCGGCGCTTGTATTCGTTCAGGCGAATCAGCCTGACCACCTTGCGAACGACCGCAGGGTCGAAGCCGGCGGCGACGATCTCGTCGACGCTCTCGCCCTGCTCCATGTAGCGCTCGATGATCGCGTCGAGCACGTCGTACGGCGGCAGCGAGTCCTGGTCGGTCTGGTCGGCGCGCAACTCTGCGCTCGGCGCGCGGCGGATGACGCGCTCGGGAATCACGTGCGAAAGCCCGTTGCGGTAGTGCGCGAGCGCGTACACGAGCGTCTTGCGGATGTCCTTGATGACCGCGAAGCCGCCGGCCATGTCGCCGTACAGCGTGCAGTAGCCGACCGCCATCTCGCTTTTGTTGCCGGTGGTCAGCACGATCGATCCGTACTTGTTCGACAGCGCCATCAGCAGCGTGCCGCGGATGCGCGCCTGGATGTTCTCCTCCGTCGTGTCCCACGGCAGACCGCGAAACTCGTCGGCGAGCACCGCCAGGAAGCTGTCGAACACCGGCTTGATCGGAATCTCGTCGTAGCGCACGCCGAGCGTCTGCGCGATCGCGCGCGAGTCCACCCACGAGATCTCGCGCGTGTACTGCGACGGCATCATCACCGCGCGCACGCGGTCCGCGCCGAGCGCATCGACCGCGATCGCCAGCGTCAGCGCCGAGTCGATGCCGCCCGACAGCCCGATCAGCGCGCCCGGGAAACCGTTCTTGCCGAGGTAGTCGCGTACGCCGAGCACGAGCGCGCGGTATGCCTGCCGCTCGAGCGGCCCCTGCTCCACGCATTCGCCGGGCTGCGGCGCGGCGTCAATAAAGTCGGCGAGCAGCAGATGCTCGTCGAACTGCGGCGCCATCTGCGTGAGCGCACCGTTCGCGTCGAGCACGAAAGAGGCGCCGTCGAAGACCAGTTCGTCCTGCCCGCCGACGAGATTCGCGTACACGAGCGGCAGCCCGTAGCGCGAGACGTTCTCGCGCATCGTCGTCAGGCGCAGCGCCTGCTTGCCGAGATGAAACGGCGAGCCGTTGAGCACGAGCAGCACCTGCGCGCCGGCCGCCTTCGCGCACTCGGGCGCGTACGGGTACCAGGTGTCCTCGCAGATGTTCAGGCCGAAGCGGGTTCCGCCGACCTCGAAGACGAACGGCCGGTTGTCCGGCGTGAAGTAACGTTGCTCGTCGAAGACGTCGTAGTTCGGCAGGTCGTGCTTGCAGTACGTCCCGGTGACGAGCCCGCCGTGCAGCACCGACGCGGCGTTGAAACGGCGTCCCTCGCGGGCCAGCGGGTGGCCGACGACCACGTGCAGATCGGGAAACTGCAGCAGCTGGGCGGCGAGCTTGCCGAGCGCGGCGTCGGAGGCTTCGTAGAATGCGCGGCGCAGCAGCAGATCCTCGGGCGGATAACCGCTCAGCGCCAGCTCCGGCGTCAGCAGCACTTGCGCGCCGGCGCGGGACGCACTCGCCGCCATGTCGAGGATGCGACGGCAGTTGGCTTCGAAATCGCCGACGGTGCAGTTGATCTGTGCGACGGCGACCCGGACCCGCGAACTCATTCACCGAACCACTGGAAGTGTCGCTCGATTATCGCACGCAGGTTGTCGGCGACATCGCGTCGATCGGCCGCGACGCATGGACGCGGCTCGTCGCAAGCGACGCCGACGCCAATCCGTTCGTGCAGTACGACTACCTGCACGCGCTCGAAGCGAGCGGCTGCGTCGGCCGCCGCACCGGCTGGACTCCGCAGCATCTCGCGCTGTGGCGCGGAGCCGAACTCGTGGCGGCGGCGCCGCAGTACGCGAAGTCGCACTCCTTCGGCGAATACGTGTTCGACTGGGCGTGGGCAGACGCTTACGCCCGATACGGGCTGCGCTACTACCCGAAGCTCGTCGCCGCCGTACCCTTTGCGCCGGTCGCGGGCACGCGGCTGCTCGCCGTCGACGACGACGCGCGTGCCGCACTCGCGCGGGCGCTGCTCACGCACGCGCAGGCGAGCGGGCTTTCATCGCTGCACGTGTTGTTCGCAGCGCCGGCGCAGATCGAGCAGCTTGCATCGCTTGGCCTGCTCGTGCGACGCGGCGTGCAGTTTCACTGGCACAACGCGGGCTACGCGAGATTCGACGATTTCCTCGCCGCGCTCGCGCAAGCAAAGCGCAAGAAGATCCGCGCCGAACGGCGGCGCGTCGCGCAGGACGGCGTGGCGGTCGAGCGCCGTACCGGCGACACGATCACCGCGGCCGACTGGGACTTCTTCCATCGCTGCTACCGCGCAACCTACGCGGCGCACGGCTCAACACCTTACCTGAGCCGCGACTTCTTCCATCGGTTGGGCGAGGCGATGCCGCAGCATCTGGTGCTCGCCATCGCGTACCGTCAACGGCAGCCGATCGCCGCCGCGCTCGGCGTTTTCGACGATAGGCGGCTGTACGGCCGGCACTGGGGCGCGGTCGAGCACGTTTCCTGCCTGCACTTCGAGTGCTGCTACTACCAGATGATCGAGTTCGCGATCGAGCGCGGGCTCGCGGTCTTCGAAGGCGGCGCGCAGGGCGCGCACAAGCTCGCGCGCGGGCTCGACCCGGTCGCCACGGCCTCGGCGCACTGGCTCGCCGACCCGGCGATGCGCGCCGCGGTCGCGCGCTTTCTGACGCGCGAAACCGACGCGGTCGAACACACGCTCGACGAGCTGAACGAGCATCGCGCGTGGCGCCGGCCCGCGGCCGACGCGCCACGTTAGCCGGTCGCCTCGTCCGCGGCCGCAAGCGACCCGCTTTCCGCGCGCTTTCGGGCCGGCGCGGCCCCGCCGCGCAGCCGGCTCAGAACGCCGGCTTCGGCGACGCCCGTTTGTACGCCTCGACACCGGCGAGGATCTCGCGCCGCGCTTCGTCGGGGCCGGCCCAGCCGGTGACCTTGACCCACTTGCCGGGCTCGAGATCCTTGTAGTGCTCGAAGAAGTGCTGGATCTGCGCCAGCCGCTCCGGCGCGATGTCCTCGGGCTTGCGCCAGTGCTTGTACCAGGGCAGGCACTTGTCGATCGGCACCGCGAGCAGCTTGGAGTCGCCGCCCGCCTCGTCTTCCATCTTCAGCACGCCGAGCGGACGGCAGCGAACGACGACACCGTGCTGCAGCGGAAACGGCGTGATCACCAGCACGTCGACCGGATCGCCGTCGTCCGAGATCGTGTGCGGGATGTAGCCGTAGTTGCACGGGTAGTGCATCGACGTGGCGATGAAGCGGTCGACGAAAAGCGCGCCACTTTCCTTGTCGACCTCGTACTTGATCGGATCCGCGTGCGCCGGGATCTCGATGATCACGTTGAAGTCGTCCGGCAGCGCGCGGCCGGAGGGCACGCGGTCGAGTCCCATCGTCTGCTTACTCTGGATTCGAATGACGATCGATTGTAGCGGCGCGGACGTTTGGAACAGCGCGCAGCGCCGCCTCATAATCGCACTCGTCAACAAGGGGGAGGACGGCCATGGATGGCGGATGGATCGCCGCCGGCGGCAGGCATCACTTCATCGACAACCGCTGGGTCGAAGCGCGTTCAGGCCAGTCGATCGACGTGATCGATCCGTCGGACGGCAAGCCGTTCGCGAGGATCGCGCGCGGCAACGCGGCCGACGTCGACACCGCGGTGCGAGCCGCGCGTGCGGCCTACGGCGAAGCGGGCGACGGCGCGTGGGGACGGCTGACGGCGGCCGAGCGCGGCCGGCTGCTCGCGCGGCTTTCGCGCGCCGTGCTCGATCATCTCGAAGAGCTGGCGCGGCTCGAATCGCGTACGACCGGCAAGCCGCTCGCGCAGGGCCGCGCCGACGCGAACGCGCTGGCGCGTTACTTCGAGTATTACGCGGGCGCGGCCGACAAGCTGCACGGCGAGACGATCCCGTATCGGACCGGGATGACCGTGCTGACGATCCGCGAACCGCACGGCGTCACCGGTCACATCGTGCCGTGGAACTATCCGATGCAGATCTTCGGCCGCAGCGTCGGCGCCGCATTGGCCGCGGGCAACGCATGCGTGGTGAAGCCGGCGGAAGACGCGTGTCTGTCGTTGCTGCGCGTCGCCGAGCTCGCCGCCGAGGCCGGCTTCCCGGACGGCGCGGTGAACATCGTTACCGGGTACGGCCACGAAGCGGGGGCGGCGCTGTCGGCGCACACGGGCGTCGACCACATTTCGTTCACCGGCTCGCCGGCGACCGGCACGCTGGTCGCGCAGGCCGCCGCGAAGCATCACTGCCCGGTCACGCTCGAGCTCGGCGGCAAGAGCCCGCAGATCGTCTTCGCCGATGCCGATCTCGACGAAGTGCTGCCGGTCGCGCTGAACGCGATCGTGCAGAACTGCGGGCAGACCTGCTCGGCGGGCAGCCGGCTGCTCGTCGAGCGAAACGTCTACGAGCCGTTGCTGGAACGCATCGGCGCGGCGATGTCCAAGCTGCGCGTCGGCCCCGCGCTTGCGGACCTGGACGCCGGTCCGCTGATCCGGCGCAACCAGTTGCAGCGCGTCTGGGACTATCTGAGCCAGGCGCAGGCCGATGGCATTGCGGTCGCCGCGCAGGGTCACGTCGTCGAGGACGCGCCGGAAACGGGCTTCTATCAGGCGCCGACGCTGCTGCGCGACGTGCCGCCCAACCACAAGGTCGCGCAGGAGGAGATCTTCGGTCCCGTGCTCGCGGCGATACCGTTCGACTCGGAGGCGGAAGCGCTCGCGATCGCCAACGGCACGATGTACGGGCTGGTCGCCGGCGTTTGGACGCGCGACGGCGCGCGCCAGCTCCGGCTCGCGCGCAGGCTGCGCTGCGGACAGGTGTTCGTCAACAACTACGGTGCAGGCGGCGGCATCGAACTGCCCTTCGGCGGCGTCAAGTCGAGCGGCTACGGCCGCGAAAAAGGCTTCGAAGCGCTGCTGGGCTTCACGACGCTGAAGACCATCGCGATCAAACACGGGTGAGTCGACTCACCACCGCGACATAGAGAGCACAGAGAAACACGTCCCGTCTTTCTCCGTGATCTCGAAGTCTCGGTGGTTTCATCGGGAACTGTGAGACATGAGACTGCAGAACAAGGTGGCGATCGTTACCGGGGGCGCATCCGGCTTCGGTCGCGGTATCGCCGAACGATTCGCCGCAGAAGGCTGCGCAGTGATCGTCAACGATCTGGCACGCGAGGCGGGTGAACGCGTCGCGGCGGCGATCCGCGCCGCGGGCGGCCGCGCGCAGTTCGCCCACGGCGACGTGTCGAAGGGCGCCGACGTCAAGGGACTGCTCGACGCGGCGCTCGCGCATTTCGGCCGCCTCGACATCGTCGTCAACAACGCCGGCACCACGCACCGCAACCGGCCGCTGCTCGAAGTCGACGAAGCGACGTTCGACCGCGTCTATGCGGTCAACGTCAAGAGCATCTACTGGACCGCGCAGCACATGGTGCCGTACTTCCGCACGCAGGGCGGCGGCTGCTTCGTCAACATCGCGTCGACCGCGGGCGTGCGGCCGCGCCCGGGCCTCGTCTGGTACAACGGCAGCAAGGGCGCGGTGATCGTCACCAGCAAGGCGATGGCGGCCGAGCTGGGGCCGGACCGCATTCGCGTCAATTGCGTCAACCCGGTGATCGGCGAGACGGGCCTGCTCGAGGACTTCATGGGCATGCCCGACACGCCGGAGAACCGCAGGAAGTTTCTCGCGACGATTCCGCTCGGGCGCTTCTCGCGCCCGCTCGACGTCGCCAACGCCTGCCTTTACCTCGCTTCCGACGAAGCCGAGTTCGTCACGGGCGCCTGCCTCGAAGTCGACGGCGGACGCTGCGTCTGACCCGCGATCACCGTGGCGCCGCGTCGCTGCGCGGCGCCACGCGCAACCCGACGCGGCGAATCGTTCCACCTGCGGCCTGCCGCACGGTCAGCACGACGCGGCCGACGGCGATGCAGTCGCCGACCGCGGGCCGGCCGTTCAGCTTCATCCGCAGAAACTCGCCGACCGGCTCCTCGCTCGTCGCGCCGGCCGGGATGCGCAGCCCGTAGTAGTCGCGCAGGTCGCCGAGCGTGGTCGCCGCATCGAGCGACCATTCGGGAATCTGCGGCGCCGGCGCGAACAGCTCCGCCAGTTCGTCGACCGTGTCGTCGCGCGCGAGCACCGCGACGATGTCGCCCGCGGCGAGCGTCGAAACCGCGATCGAGTCGCCCGCGCGCACGACCTCGACCACGCGCGCGCCGCCAGGAAGGTCGAGGGCCTCGAGCGCCCGCCCGGCCACGCGCGCCTCCGGCAACACGCGCAGCTGCACCAGCTCGCGGCCGTCGCGGCTTCCTTCGATCGTCTCGGCCGACAGGATCGGCGACGCCGCGGGGACGACGACCCGCGCCAGGCGCGCGGCCAGCGGCAACGACGTGCCCTGCACAAGCAGCGACAGCAGCACCGTGAAGAACGTGAGATGGAACAGCAGCGCGGCGTCGGCGATGCCGGCCATCAGCGGAAACAGCGCGAGCACGATCGGCACCGCGCCACGCAGCCCGACCCAGCCGATGAACGCGATTTCGCGCGGCGCGTAGCGAAACGGCGCGAGGAACACGGCGACTGCGACCGGGCGAGCGAAGACGATCAGGCCCGCGCCGATGGCGAGCGCGCCGGGTGCGACGTCGGCCAGATCCCTGGCGTCGGTAAACAGTCCGAGGATCAGGAACATGCCCGCCTGCGCGAGCCAGGCCAGCCCATCGCTGACGCGCAGCACATCCTCCGTCACGTGCACGCGGCGGCGCGCGACGATCATTCCCGCGAGGAAGATCGCGAGGAAGCCGCTGCCGCCCAGCAGGTTCGCCGCCGCGAAGATCAGCAGTCCGCCGGACTGGATCAGCAGCGCGTACAGCCCCTCGGTCACGCGCACGCGCCCGATGATCTCCGCGAGCGCGCGGCCGAGCAGCCAGCCGCAGGCGAGCCCGACGCCGAGCTGCAGCGCGAACATCGGCAAGACGCTCGCGGCGCCCGCCTCGGGGCGCCGGATCAGCTCGATCATCGCGAGCGTCAGGAACACCGCCATCGGATCGTTGATGCCCGATTCGACCTCGAGCGTCGCGCTGACGCGCTCGTTCAGCCGCAGCCCGCCGGCGCGCAGCAGCGCGAACACGGCGGCGGCGTCGGTCGAGCCGACGATCGCACCCAACAGCATCGCGTAGCGCCAGTCGAATCCGAGCAGTGCCGCCGCCAGCAGCCCCACCAGCACGGCGGTCAGCACGACGCCCAAGGTCGCGAGCACGAGCGCCGGCGCGGCGACCATGCGAAAGGTCGACGCGCGCGTGCGCAGGCCGCCGTCGAGCAGGATCACCGCCAGCGCGAGGTTGCCGATCAGCGCCGCGGTCTGCGTCCCGATGAATCCCTCGGGCGCGCCCGGCAGCTCGGTCGCGAACAGGCCCACCGCGAGGAAGACCAGCAGCGTCGGCACGCCGATCCGTTGCGACAGCGCCGACAGCAAAATGGCGACGAACAGCAATGCGCCGGCCGCAAGCAGGACTTCGTTGATCGCTTGCATGCG
This sequence comes from Pseudomonadota bacterium, assembly GCA_040752195.1. Lineage (GTDB taxonomy): Bacteria > Pseudomonadota > Gammaproteobacteria > Burkholderiales > Burkholderiaceae_F > DSNY01. The sequence goes on from JBFMFC010000050.1 coordinate 7,589, forward strand.
CGCATCAGACCACGCGCGGACGCGCCGC
>JBFMFC010000050.1:7716-23829 GCA_040752195.1 Pseudomonadota bacterium
TGGTCGAGCGAGATCTTCGCGACCGTGCATGCGGCGAACAGATTCACGCCGAACGGCGGCGTGATCATGCCGAGCGCCAGGTTGACGACCATCACGATGCCGAAGTGCACCGGGTCGACGCCGAAGTGCGCGGCCACCGGTGCCAGGATGGGCGCCAGCACGATGATCGCCGCCGAGGTCTCGATGAACATGCCGATCAGAAACAGCGCGGCGTTGACGCCCAGCAGGAACAGCTCCGGCGACTGCAGCACGCTCTTCAGGAACAGGCCGATCTGCTCGGGCACGCCGGCGCGCGTGATCAGATAGGCGAACAGCCCCGCGTTGGCGATGATGAACATGATCACCGCCGACGAGATCACCGAGCGCTTCAGCACTTCGACCACCTGGATCGGCTTGACTTCGCGATAGACGAAGACGCCGACGAACAGCGCGTAGAACACCGCGACCACCGACGCTTCGGTCGGCGTGAAGACGCCGCCGTAGATACCGCCGAGGATGATCACCGGCATCAGAAGCGCCCACGCCGCGTCGAGCAACGCGACCGTGAACGGCAGCCGCCCGTCGCCATCGCGCTTGCCCCAGCCCCGCCGCTTGCAGTACAAATAGACGAACAGCATCAGCGCGCCGCCGATCAACAGCCCCGGGCCAAGACCGGCGATGAACAGCTCGCCGATCGACACCTCGGCCGACACGCCGTACAGGATCATCGGGATCGACGGCGGGATCACCACACCCAGCTCGGCGCTCGTGGCCTGCAGCGCCGCCGCGTAGTTCTTCGGATAGCCGTGCTGGATCAGCGCGGGGATCAGGATCGCGCCGATCGCAAAAGTCGTCGCCACCGACGAGCCCGACACCGCGGCGAAGATCATGCAGGTCAGCACGCAGGTCATCGGCAGTCCGCCTTGCACGCCGCCGACGATCGACTTGGCGAAATCCACGAGCCGGCGCGAGATTCCGCCGGCCTCCATCAGATTGCCGGCGAGAATGAAGAACGGGATCGCCGCGAGCGGAAACTTGTCGATCGCGGTGAACATCTCCTTCGGGATCGCCAGCCACGGCAGTTCGGTGAACGCCGCCACGCCGACGAAAGCCGCCAGCCCGATCGACACCGCGACCGAGATCGACAGCGCGAAGCAAAGCAGCATCGTGACGAGCATCGCGATCGACATGGCGCTTAAGGCGTCCTCTGCGCGTCGGCTGCTATTGCTGCGTTTCCAGCTCGCGGTCGATCGGATCGAGGTAATGCGCGATCACCGCGAGCATCGAGAAGCTCGCGCCCACCGGCAGCGCGAGGTAAGCCCAACTGATCGAGATCGGCAGCGCGGCGAAGGTCTGGAAACGGATTCGCCATGCCAGGTCGAAGCCCACCCAGGCGAGCACGCCGAGAAACAACAGCGATGCGGCGAGGATCGCGAGCCGCAGCGCGCGCCGCAGCCCGCCGCGCGCAAGACGCAACAGCACGTCGACCGATACCAGCGCGCCCTGCCTGAACGCCGCGGCCACGCCGAGCATCACCATCCAGATCAGCAGCCGGCCGATCGCCTCCTCGGTCCACGGGCTCGGCTGATTCAGCACGAAGCGGATCAGCACCTGGTACAGGCCGAGGCAGGAAACGACCGCCAGCAGCCCGGCCGCCAGCAGCCAGACGGCGTGCGTAACGATGCGATCGATCGCGAGGGTCGCTTTCAGCATGTCGGGCCACTCGCCCCGGCGCAGCCGGGGCCCGATGTCACCGGGCAACCGGATCCCGGTCCGCGGCGATCTCCGCATCCGGGACGACGGCGCTTCGCGCCGTCACTTGACGTCCCGGATGCGCTTGACCGTGTGTCTTCGGCCGGGCCTGCGGCCCTTGACCTCGCTGCGCGAAGTCGGCCTACGACACCGCCGCACGACTCCCCCTCCTACTTGACCTCCTGAATCCGGCGGATGTTGTCGGCGCCGAACTGCTTGGCGAACTCGGCCCACACCGGCGTCATCGCGGCACGGAAGGCCGCGCCGTCGACGTTGGTCACGACGTTCATGCCGGCCTTGCGCAGTTCGTCGATGCCGGTTCTCTCGTCCTCGTTGACCTTCCGGCGCTGCGCGGCGCCGCCCGCCTTGCCGGCCTCGACGAAGGCCTTCTTGTCCGCGTCGGACAGCTTGTTCCACAGCGCCGGCGACATGATCAGCAGCGCCGGCGAATAGACGTGACCGGTCAGCGAAAGGTGCTTCTGCACCTGCGCGAACTTCGCCGACAGGATCACCGGGATCGGGTTCTCCTGACCGTCGACCGTGCCCTGTTGAAGCGCGGTGAACAGCTCGGGAAACGCCATCGGCGTGGGCTGGATGCCGATCGACTGGAACGCCTGAATGTGCACCTTGTTCTGCATGCTGCGGATCTTCAGCCCCTTCGCATCCTCGGGCTTGACGATCGGCCGCTTGCTGTTGGTCATGTGGCGGAAGCCGTTCTCGGTCCACGCCAGCGCGATCAGCCCCTTCGCGGGGAACTTGGCGCGCAGCTCGTCGCCGATCGGCCCGTCGAGCACCTTGCGCGCGTGGTCGTAGTCGCGGAACAGGAACGGGATGTCGACGATGTTGACTTCCGGCACGAAATTGCCGACCGGCCCGGTCGACGTGTTGACGATGTCGAGCGTGCCGAGCTGGACCGCCTCGATCATCTCGCGTTCGCCGCCGAGCGCGGCATTCGGAAACTGCTGGCACTTGTAGCGGCCGCGCGTGGCGCGCTCGACCTCCTCGCAGAACGCGGTCGTGCCGACCCCGTAGTGCGACTGCGGCGATGTCGCGTAACCGATCTTGATCGTCGTCTGCGCGCTCGCCGCGGCGCAGACCAGCATGCCGGCGGCAAACAGTGCGTAGCGCAAGGTGTTCATGCCATCTCCCGTCGTCGTGTGCGTGCGCTCCGGCGCGTGACGCGCGCGCGAAGCCGGCGAAGTCTCGTGACCGCCCGCGGCGTTGTCAAGCCGACGGCAACGGATCAGACGGTGAACTCGCGCAGTGCCGCGCGCGGCGCGCCCGCCTCTGCGCCCGCTTCGGATTCGGCCAGCTGCTCCGCGTAGCCGAGCGCCGCCTCGCGATAGCGGCGCGCGGCCTGCCGCTCGTCGCCGACCGTCTCGGCGAGCCTGGCGAGCGCGAGCAGCGTGGCCGGATGCGCCTGCGCGCCCAGGCTTTCCTCGAGATAGTCGCGCGCCTTGCCCCAGAGCTGTTCGCGCAGGCACAGCAGCCCGAGGCAGCGCAGCAACGCCGGATCGCCGGGATGCTCCCGCAGCCACGTCTCGGCGCGCTCGATGCGCTCGCGCGCCGGGAAGTCGTAGGTCTTCGCGTACTCGTCGAGCAGTCGCGCGTCCCAGGTTTTCTCGAGCGCGGCTTCGAGCGCCGCGCCGGCGGCGCGCCCGCGGCCGGCGCGATTCAGCAGCCGCGCGCCCTCGAGCGCGAGCTCGGGAATTCGCCGGTCTTCGGCCGGAACGCGATTCCACGCCGCTTCGAGCGCGGACGGATCGTGCCGGCGCTGCGCGAGCAGCTCGCGCCACGCGAGCACCTTGTAGCGCGCGGCGACGACCTCGTGCACCGCATGCCGCTTGGCGAGCAGTCGCACGCCTTTGAGCACCTCCTCCCAGCGCCCCGCCTGCAGGTTGGCCGCGAGCGCGATGCGCGCCGCGTGAATGTGGCGCCCGCCGGCCGACTGCAGCGCCGCGATCGCCTCGAGCGCGCGCGCGTTCTCGCGCCCTTCGGTCCACATCTCGGCGGCGGCCACCAGCCGCGCCGTGTTCAACTGCGGATCGGCCTCGGCCCGCGCGAGCCATTCGTCGCGCCGCTCGCGCTCCTGCATGCGGTGCGCCGCGCGCGCGCCGATCAGTGCGGCCAGCCCCGCCAGCGCCGGGGCGTCCTGCGCCGCCTGCGCGGCGCGTTCGGCGCGCGCGAAGCGGCCCTCGAACAGGGAGCGCAGCGCCTCGCGCAGCGCGCGCTGGCCTCCGACCTCCGCGCGCCGTTCTCGATACAGCTTCACGCGCGCCGGGAAATCGGCGATCTTCTGAACCGTGCGCGCGATCCAGTAGACGGCGCCGAGCAGCAGCAGCGCCGCGAGCAGGAACGCATTGAGCGAAAGATCGATCCGGTACGGCGGCAGCAGGACGACGACATTGCCGTCGTTGAAACGCGCCGCGAGCGCTGCCGCGACCGCGGCCAGCGCCAGCACGACCGCCCAGAACAGCGCTTTCATCGTGCCGTCGCCGGCCGCAGCGCGCGCAGCGCCGCGAGGGTGTCGTTGATGGCCGGCAGCTCGACGTTCAAGGTCGATTGCGCGATCTGCCGCAGTTGCAGCGCGGCGTTGGCGGCGGCCGGGTGCTTCGTGTCGAAATAACGCGCGAGCAGCGCCTGCGCTTCCGCCAGATCGGCGCGGAACATCCGCTCGTTGCGCGCCTGCAGCGCAAGCCGCGCGTTCAGCAGCCGCAGCCGCAACTGGTGCCGCACGAGCTGCTGCTGCGCCGTGGTCAGCAGCAGCGCGTCGGGCGTGTCGACCTCGCGTATGCGAACCAGATCGCCGAACTCGCGCGCGAGCCACGCGCGCAGGCGCGCGGCGAACCCGTCCGCAGCGGGGCCGCCACCCTTCTTCGCGTCGGCCGCCGCTTTCGGCTCCGTGGTCCGCGCGGGCCGGGCGGCGGGTTCGGCGAGCAGCGGCCAGGTGTCGACGCCTTGCGCGATCTGATCGAGCTTCAGCGCGATTCCGGTCAGATCGACGGCCGGCACCGCGCGCAGTCGCTCGATGTCGCGTCCGATCGCGCGCCGCAGGCCGACGAGCTGCGGCCGTTCCAGCCGCGCCAGCCGCGCATCGGCGCTCTGCAGCGCCGCCAGCGCGGCGGCGACGTTGCCGGTGACCTGCAGCTCCTGCGCGGCGAGCGTGACGAGCCGATCGACTTCGATCAGTGCGGCGTCGTCGCGGCCGCGCGTGAGCTCGAGGTAGAGCTGATCGACCGCAGCGCGGCTTTCCTTGATGCGCTCGATCTCCTCCTCGATGCGCGCGATGCGGTCGCGCGCATCGGCGGCCGCCCGCGCCGATTCCGCGAGCGCGGCCGCCGTTTCGGCCTGCAATCGTTCGAGTTGCTGGCCCAGCCGCCGCGTCTCGCGGACCGCGTACACGAGCGCGACAGCGACGGCGGCGGCGAACACCAGCAAGGCCAGCGTCCGGCCGACGCGGCGCGGGCGCCGATCCGGCGCGGGCGTCGTTGCCACGGGCGAGGGCGTTTCGTTCATGGAGTGCGACCGAAACGCGCTGCGGCGGGCGTGTGTTCGACCACAGGCGCCGCGAGGGCCCGGGCCAGACGTCGGCGCGATCCGGCTCGATTCGTGTCAGCGCGATTCTACTTGCGCATGGATCGCATCGACGATGGCGTCCGCGCGCGGGGCCGCGAGCGCCACGCGCGCGAACCCCGCCGCGCGCAGGCGTTCGGCGATGCGTGCGTGCGTGGCAAGGGCAAGCCCTGCCTGCAGCCAGCCGGGCGCGCCGGCGCGCTCGATCTGCCGGACCAGCACGTCGACCGCTTCGCTGCTGGTCACGAGCATGGCGGGCTGGCGGCCGGCGTCTTTCCAGCGGCGCAGCGTGGCGATCTCGTCGTCGCTCGCGCTGCGCATCCGGCGCGAATACACCGCGACGGCGGTGACGCGCGCGCCGGCCGCGGCGAGTCGATCGGCAAGCCATTCCCTGCCGCCTTCGGCGCGCAGCAGCAGCACGCGTCGCGGCCGCAGCGCCGAGCGCGTCAACGCGTCCCAAAAAGCCTCCGAGCCGGCGTCGTTCTCGTCGGCGGCGCCGGGCGCGATGAGCGCCGCCGACTGCGCGCCGGGGATCGACTGCACGACCGCGCTTGCGGTCGCCGCGCCGACCGCGCCGATCGCGGTGCGCGCGGGCCAGGCCCCGGTGAGCAGCGCCGCGGCCGCGCGTACCGCGGCGGGGCTGACGAAGACGGCGAGGTCGAAGTCGGCGAGCTGCGCCAGCGCGCCGCGCGCCGCGGGCTCGTCCGGCGCCGAGCCGATCTCGAACGCCGGCAGCCACAGCGCCTCGATCCCGCGGGCCGCGAGCTCGTCGGCCAACGCGCGTCCGCCCGCGTCGGGACGCGTGACGATGACCGGCGGCAGCAACGTCACGCCGCGAGCAGCCGCAACGCGCCGCGCGCCTTCAACTGCGCGACGACGTCCGCGGCGATGCGTTCGGCATCGGCGGGCAGCCCTTCGGCTTCGGCCTCGACGAACTCGCCGCGCGCAGCGTTGCCGACGAGCGCGCGCAGGCGCAGCCGCGCGCCCTCGACCTCGGCGTAGGCCGCGAGCGGCACTTCGCAGCTTCCCCCGAGCCCGCGCGAAACCGCGCGTTCGGCGGCGGTGGCCGCGCGCGTGGCGGCGTCCTCGAGCGGTGCGACCGCGGCCGCCGCGGTGTGCGCCGCCGCGGCGATCTCGATGCCGAGCGCACCCTGCCCCGGCGCGGGCAGGAACTTCGACGTCGGCAGGATCTGGCGGATGCGCTGCGCGAGCCCCAGGCGCTTGAGCCCCGCGGCGGCCATGATCAGCGCATCGAAGTCGCCGCGGTCGAGCTTGGCGAGCCGCGTGCCGACGTTGCCGCGCACCGGACGGATGTCGAGCCGCGGATAGTGCGCGCGCAGCGCCAGCTCGCGGCGCAGGCTCGACGTGCCGACCTTCGCGCCGGCCGGCAGTTCGTCGAGGCTCGCGTAGCGCGGCGAGACGAACGCATCGCGCGGATCCTCGCGCGCAAGCACCGCGGCGAGGCGGAACTCGGGCGCCAGCTCCATCGGCACGTCCTTCAGCGAATGAACGGCGATGTGCGCGCGCCCTTCGAGCAGCGCGACCTCCAGCTCCTTGATGAACAGTCCTTTGCCGCCGACCTTGGCGAGCGTCCGGTCGAGGATCTGGTCGCCGCGCGTGGTCATTCCGAGCAGCTCGATGCGCGCTTGTGGGTGCAGCTCCATCAGCCGCGCCCGCACGTGTTCGGCCTGCCACAGCGCGAGCGGGCTCTCGCGCGTGGCGATGATCAGCCGCTGCGGCATCGTCACGGACATGACGCGAGTGTAGTTCACCGCGGTCGGTCGGTCGGCCTGGAACGGCGCGCGGGCAACGTGCTTAAATCCGGCCATGACGACCGGCAACGACAGCGCGCTGCGCGAGGACATCAGGCTCCTCGGACGGCTGCTCGGCGACGTGCTGCGCCGGTACGAGGGCGCGGCGCTGTTCGAGACCGTCGAAAGCATCCGCCAGACCTCGACCCGCTTCCGCCGCGACGGCAACCCCGAGGACGCGCGCAGGCTCGACACCCTGCTCAAGCGGCTGTCGCGCGACGCGACGATCAGCGTCGTGCGCGCGTTCAGCTACTTCTCGCATCTGGCGAACATCGCCGAAGACCAGCACCAGGTGCGCGAGTTGCGGCGGCTCAAGCGCGCCGGACAGGCGCCGCTCGGCAGCCTCGCGCAGACGATCACCGCGCTCGGCGAGCGCGCGATCACCGCCGCACGCGTGCGCGAGCTGCTGGCGCACGCAACCGTGACGCCGGTGCTGACCGCGCACCCCACCGAAGTGCGCCGCAAGAGCATCCTCGACACCGAGCGCGAGATCGCGCGGCTGATCGACGCACGCGAGGCGGCCGACGCCGACGTTGCGGCGATCGACGAGCGGCTGTTCGCGCTGGTGGCGACGCTGTGGCAGACGCGCATGCTGCGGCCGCAGAAGCTCACGGTCTACGACGAGATCGTCAACGCGCTGTCGTACTGGCGCACGACCTTCATCGCCGAGTTGCCGGCGCTGTACGCCGACCTCGAAGCCGCGCTCGGCGCGGATGCGCTGCCGCCGTTTCTCGCGCTCGGATCGTGGATCGGCGGCGACCGCGACGGTCACCCGAACGTCGCCGCCGACACGATGCGCGCCGCGCTGCGCGCGCAGGCCGAAACGGTGCTCGAGCACTACGCGAACGAAGTGCACGCGCTCGGCGCAGAGTTGCCGCTGTCGGCGCTGCTGTGCCCGGTCGATCCGGCGCTGCAGGCGCTCGCCGACGTCAGCCCCGACCGCTCGCCGCACCGCGCCGACGAACCCTACCGCCGCGCGCTGACCGGGGTGTACGCGCGGCTGCTGGCCACCGCGCGCGCCCTCGGACTCGAGTTGCGCGTGCGGCCCGCGCTCGGCGAAGCGGCACCGTACGAACGCGCCGAGGAGTTCGCGGCCGACCTGGTGACCGTCGCGCGTTCGCTCGAGGGGCATCACAGCGCGCCGCTGGCGCGGCACCGGCTCGCCCCGCTGGCGCGCGCGGTCGACATCTTCGGCTTCCACGGTGCCACGCTCGATCTGCGGCAGAGTTCGGACGTGTTCGAAGCGGTCATTGCCGAGCTGCTCGCGGCGGCCGAGGTGTGCCCCGACTACCGGCGCCTGTCGGAAGTCGAGCGCGTGCAGCTCCTGGCGCGCGAGCTGGCGCACACGCGGCCGCTGGTTTCGCCGCATCTCACGTACTCGGAGCGCACGCGCAGCGAACTCGCGGTGTTCGACTGCGCGCGCGAGCTACGCCGGCGCTACGGCGCGCGCGCAATCGACAAGCACATCGTTTCGCACACCGAGACGCTGTCGGACCTGCTCGAGGTCGCACTGCTGCAGAAGGAGGCAGGGCTGCTCACCGGCAACGAGCTGCGCCGGTGCGCGCTGATGATCGTTCCGCTGTTCGAGACGATCGACGACCTCGAACGCGCGCCGGCGATCATGCGCGACCTGCTCGTCCACCCCGGGCTGCGCCACCTGCTCGTCCCCGCAGAGCGGGGCCGCGCGCTGCAAGAGGTGATGCTCGGCTACTCGGACAGCAACAAGGACGGCGGCTTTCTCGCGTCGAACTGGCAGTTGTATCGGACGACCAAGCGGCTGCAGCGGGTGTTCGAGGAACACGGCGTGCAACTGCGGCTGTTCCATGGCCGCGGCGGAACGGTCGGACGCGGCGGCGGACCCAGCTTCGAGGCGATCCTGGCGCAGCCGCCGGGCAGCGTGCGCGGGCAGATCCGCCTGACCGAGCAGGGCGAGATCATCCAGGCGAAGTACGCGGACCGGCGCATCGGCCGCAGGCATCTGGAGCTGCTGGTCTCCGCGGTGCTGCAGGCGAGCCTGCTGAACGATGCGGGCGCACGCGACTCGCACGAGGACTTCGAGGCGGCGCTCGAGGAGATCGCGCAGCACGCGCACCGCGCTTACCGCGCGCTCGTCTACGAGACCGAAGGCTTCGCCGAGTTCTTCTTCAGCGCCACGCCGATCGCGGAGATCATGGAGCTCAACATCGGCAGCCGCCCCGCGTCGCGCAGGGCGACCGGCCGGATCGAGGACCTGCGCGCGATCCCGTGGGTGTTCTCGTGGGGCCAGTGCCGGCTGCTGCTGCCGGGCTGGTTCGGTTTCGGCAGCGGCATCGAGGCGTACGTCAACGGCGCCGCCGGCGCGGCGGCCAGGCGTGCGCGGCAAAAGCTGCTGCACGACATGCTCGCGCGCTGGCCGTTTTTCCGCGCGCTCACGTCGAACATGGAGATGGTGCTCGCCAAGAGCGACCTTGCGATCGCCAGCCGCTATGCGCGGCTCGCCGCCGACAGGAAGCGCGGGCAGGCGATCTTCGCCGCAATCCGCGACGAATGGAAGCTCACGATGAAGCACTGGCTCGCGATCAGCGGACAGAAGCAGCTTCTCGAATCCAACCCCGAACTGGCCCGCGCGATCAAGAACCGCACGCCGTACCTCGACCCGCTGAACCACCTGCAGGTCGAGCTGATCAAGCGCCACCGCGAGGGACAGACCGACGAGCGGATCAAGCGCGGCATCCACCTGACCATCAACGGGATCTCGGCCGGGTTGAGAAACACGGGGTAGCGGGCGATCGCGCCGCAGCGCCGCTCCTGCCCGGCGAGTCGTTCGCCGCGCCGCGCGCGCTGCGCCTACCGGCTCTTCATGTGCGCAGGCACTTCGAGCCGCTTGGCGAGCTGCGCGAGCAGCAGCGTCAGGACCAGGTAGACGGCCGAGATCGCGAGGTACGGCTCCCAGTAGCGCGAATACGCGCCCGCGACCGTGCGCGCGGCGAGCGCGAGTTCGGCCAGACCGATCGCCGAGACAAGCGACGAGTCCTTCGTCAGCGTGATCGCCTCGTTGACGAAGGCAGGCATCATGCGCCGGGTCGCCTGCGGCAGCACGATGAGCCCGAGCGTATGAACGTAGTGCAGCCCGAGCGCGTGCGCCGCCTCGATCTGGCCGCTGCCGATCGAGACGATTCCGGCGCGGAAGATCTCGGCGATGTACGCGCCCGCGTTCAGCGTCAGCGCAAGCGCGCCGGAGAAGAACGCGCCGTGCTGCTGGCGGAACTCGAGCGCCGCTTCGCCGGACAGCAGCAGCCCGTGCTCCGGATGGATCAGTGTCGGCATCAGCGCGAAGTGCACGAGCAGGATCTGCACGAACAGCGGCGTTCCGCGGAAGAACGTGATGTACGCGAGCGAGATCCACTGCGCCGGCAGCAGCAGCGCCCGCGCGCGGCGGCCGGGCGGCGCCAGCGCACCGCGTGCGCTGGACACCACGCCGACTGCCAGCCCGAGCGCCATGCCGGCGCCGACGCCGATCAGCGTCAGCTTGATCGTCATCCACAGCCCCTCGAGGAACAGAGGGGCGTAGGGGACGAGGATGTCCCAGCGCAGGTCCACGACGACCGGGCTGTGGCGCCTGGCCTACGTCGCTTGCGCGGCTACTTCTTCGTCTCGGTCGCGCTCGGTTTGGCGCCGAAGTAGCGGGCGTAGATCGCGTCGTACGTGCCGTCGGCCCTGATGTCCGCGAGCGCCTTGTTGATGTTCGCGAGCAGCTCGGCGTTGCCTTTGCGCACGGCGATGCCGTACCGCTCGGGCTGGAAGGCCGGGTCGTTGACCATGCGGAACTTCGCGTCCCTGTTGTTCGTCACGTAGTTGACGACGACGCCGTTGTCCGCGACCACGGCGTCGACGCCGCCCGACTCGAGTTCCTTCAGCGCCAGCGGCGTCGACTCGAAGCGCTTGATGTTCGTGCTCGTCTTGCCGAGCAGTTTGGCGACGACCTCGTCGCCCGTCGTTCCGGTTTGCACGCCGACTTTCAGCCTCTTCAGATCGTCGAACTTCGCGACCTTCGACTTGTCGGGCACGGCGATCAACTGGTGCGCATCGAAGTACGGATCGGAGAAGTCGATCGTCTGCCTGCGTTCGTCGGTGATGGTGATCGCGGACACGAGCAGGTCGCGGTCACCCTGCGCGAGCGTGTTGAAGATGCCCTCCCACGGCGTATTGACGAACTTGACCTCGAACCCGGCCTTCTGCGCGATGGCGCGGACGACGTCGATGTCGAACCCGACGATCTCGCCCTTGTCGTTCTGCGACTCGAACGGCGCATACGCCGCGTCGGTGCCGACGACGAACACCTTCGCCGGCGCGGACGAAGGTGCGGACTTCGCCGCTTCGGCCTTCGGCGCCGGCGCCTGCGGCTTGCAGCCGACGAGCAGCAATCCCGCCGCGACCAGGCCCGCGGCGCCGATCAGAGCGCGACGTGTTGCGTGTTGCATGTTCTGCCTCCGGATGAACAACCTTGTCGAAGGGGCGGATTGTCGCGCAATCGCTTACACGGAACCGAGGCGTCTGTGGCGACCGTGGCGACGATTTGCGCTTACGCCACAGGTGGTGCCGTCTTTACGTGGCTCAGCGCGCGGAAAGCGCGACTTGGCAAGGCCGGCCGTGGACAATGCCGACCTGGTTCGAATGGCGAGCCCAGTGTGCTGCGACAGTGCGTCGCGGCCATCACTCAGTGAGGGATACACGTGAAGAAAAATGTCCGGCTTTGGCTGGGAATGGCGCTCGGGACGGTCGGTGCCGTCGCGCATGCGCAGACCGCGTCGAACGCAACGATCTACGGGCGTATCAACACCAGCGTGGAAAGCCAGAAGGTCACCGGTCTCGACCGCACGACCGTGCTGCAGAACAACGCGTCGCGCTGGGGAATACGGGGAACCGAAGACCTGGGCGGCGGCATGAAGGCGCTGCTCCAGCTCGAAGGCGGGTTCAACTCGGACACCGGCGGATTCACCAACAACTTCGGCCAGGGCACGAGCCCGGCGCTGTTCAATCGCGAGTCGTACGTCGGCCTGAGCGGCGGCTTCGGCACGGTGCGCGCGGGCCGAATCACGAGCCCCGTGTACTTCGCTTCGGTCGATTACGTCAGCATGCACAACCACGACACCGGCACGTCGTCGGATGCGCTGTTCAATTTCTTTGCCAGCGGCGTCAACAACAACAACTCGATCACCTACAAGACGCCGAGCTTCGGCGGCGCCGACGTCGAGGTGGCCTATTCGCTGGCGGCGGGATTTCTGCCGATCAATCCGAACGGCTTCAACGAGCTGCCCGGATCGAACAACCAGCGCAACATCCAGGTGGCCGTCAACTGGGTCGGCGGCCCGTTGCACTTGGGCGGCGGCTACGCGCAGATGAAGGACCGCTCCGGCCTGCCGGCCACCCCCGAGTCCAAGGACGAGACGACCGTGATCCGCGCGCTCTACGAGATGGGACCGTTCACCGTCGGCGGCTACTACGAGCGTTCGAAGTTCGACTTCGGTCCGGGGGCGCGCCGCAGCCGCAACAACATCCGGCTGTCGGGCATGTACGCGATGGGGCCGTCCGAGTTCCACCTGAACGTCGGTATCGCGGACGACTTCAGCGGCTTGCCGAGCAGCGGCGCAAAGCAGGCCACCGTCGCCTACAACTACAACCTGAGCAAGCGGACGAAGGTGTACGCGTTCTACACGCAGGTCGACGAGGACAGCAACGGGACCTTCTACGTCAGCGGCACGCCGGGCTCGAAGTTCTCGTCGCTCGCACTCGGGCTGCGGCACAACTTCTGAGCCATGCGCGCGCCGCCGTCAGCGGCGCTGCGCGGAGAATCAACAACGGCCGCCACGCGCGGCCGTTGTCGCACCTCAGCCCGGTCTGGCTGACGCTTTGACGGTCGGCCACTGGCGCCGCGAGATCGGCAGCCGTTCGGGGGTGTCCTTCAGCAGCACCTCCCAGTGCCCTTCGCTCGCCTCGCCGTCGGCATCGACGGTGCCTTTGACGCGCTGGAAACCGAGGATCGACTTGCGCGCGACCAGCGCGTTGCGATGGATGCGCACAAAACGATCGCCGAACTCGTGCTCGAGCGATGTCAGCGACTCCTCGGTCAGGTGTTCGCGTGTCGGCGTGCGGATCGTCACGTACTTCAGTTCGGCGCGCAGGTAGATCACCTCGTCGATCGGCACGAGGATCATCTTGCCGCGCTCGGACACCGTCAGATGCGTGCGCGCCGCGCCGAGCGTGCGCGCGACCTGCTCGAGCCGCGGCTCGTTGGGTCTGAGCCGCTGCGCGCGCGACAGCGCGCCGACCAGCCGTTCGGCGCGCACGGGTTTGAGTAGGTAGTCGAGCGCCTGCACCTCGAAGGCCTGCAGCGCGTGCTCGTCGAAGGCGGTGACGAAGATCACCGCCGGCGGCGGATGCTGCGCGGTCGAACGCGCGGCCAGGTGCCGGGCGACCTCGATCCCGTTCATGTCCGGCATCATGATGTCCAGCAGCACGACGTCGGGCTTCAGCCGCTCGGCCGCGGCGAGGGCCGGAACGCCGCCTTCGGCCTCGCCGACCAGCTTCAGCGGAACCTGTCCGGCGCAGTCGCCGAGCAGTTGCGCCATGCGCGCACGCGCCGGCGGTTCGTCGTCGACGATCAGGACGTTCAGCATCGTCGCTACCCCTGCGCCTTGTGTTCCACCGGAATGCTCATCAGCAGCTCGAATCTTTCGCGTCGAACACGCGTCTCCAGCCGCGCCTCAAGGTCGTAGATCAGCGCCAGCCGGCCGCGGATGTTGTCCAGTCCGATCTGGTTGCCCTCGCGCTGGATCGGTTCCCTGGCTATCGGATTGCTGACGAAAATCTCAAGGTTGAAGCCGTGCTGACGAATCCTAACCACGATGTCGCAGCGGCCAGCCACCTTTTCGGCCCCGTATCGCACCGCATTTTCGATGATCGGCTGCAACAGGAGCTGGGGAACACGGGCGCGCGGGTGGACCGCGCCGATCTGCCAGTCGACCTGCAGCCGGTCGCCAAGCCGGGTCTGCTCGACTTCGACGTACTTGCGGCACAGGTCCAGTTCCTGCTCCAGCGGGACCAGCTTGCGCACGTCGCCCATCACCGCGCGAAACAGCTCGGCGATGTTCTCCAGCATCCGCTCGGCGCGCGCCGGATCGGCGCGCACCACGGACAGCACCGCGTTCAGGCTGTTGAAGAAGAAGTGCGGCCGGATGCGCGACTGCAGCGCCTGGAACTTGGCTTCGACCATCGCGGGCGAAAACGCGCGTGCGCGCAGCTCGAGATAGTGCTGCGTGCTGATGCCGGCGGCGAACGCCACCAACGGATAGGCGATGCGGACCCAACCCTGCTCGGCCGGCGCGAATGCGCCAAAGGCCTGCATCAGCAGCACGGTCAGAACGAACGGGACGCTCCAGGCGATGCCACGCTGCACCGCCGGCCGCAGCGGCGGCAACCCGCGTCGCAGCAGGCACCAGATCACCAGCGTCATCAGCATCACCGGCTCGACCAGCGCAGCCAGGCTCAGGAACAGCCCGAACACCTGATCGAACTGCGGGCTCGCCGCCACCGCGACGACCAGCGCGGCGACGTTGGCGCCGATCGCCACGCGCAGCAACACGCCCATGTTGCAGCCGTCGGGGATGACCTGGCGCGGGGTCGGAGCCGCGGCTTCGGCGCGCGACTCGATGGCAGCGCCAAGCGCGGTCGGCGTCTTCTTCACGTAGACTTTTGCTTGAGCATCGATGTCGACCATCTACGGCGTCCGCTGCGCGCCGATTATGTCAGAGCCCTCCGTGACGCCGCCCTCCCCCGCCCCCGCGACCTCGTCTTTGCACGCGAAGGACAACGCCTGGTCGGGCCGCTTCGCCGAGCCGGTCGCCGAGTTCGTGTTGCGATACACCGCCAGCGTCGACTTCGACCGGCGCCTGGCGTTCGCGGACATCGAGGGGTCGCTGGCGCACGCGGCGATGCTCGCCAAGGTGGGCGTGCTGTCGGCACAGGACCTCGCCGCGATCGAGCGCGGCATGGCGCAGATCCGCGGCGAGATCGAGCGCGGCGAGTTCGCCTGGCAGCTCGCGCTGGAGGACGTGCACCTGAACATCGAAAAGCGCCTGACCGAGCTGGTCGGCGACGCCGGCAAGCGGCTGCACACGGGGCGCTCGCGCAACGACCAGGTCGCCACCGACCTGCGCCTGTACCTGCGCGGCGAGATCGACCGCATCGTCGCGGTGCTGTCGCGACTGCAGGCCGCGCTGGTCGATCAGGCCGCGCGTCACGCCGACACGGTGATGCCGGGCTTCACTCACTTGCAGGTCGCGCAACCGGTGACGTTCGGCCATCACCTGCTCGCGTACGTCGAGATGTTCGAGCGCGACCGCGAGCGGCTGCTCGATGCGCGCAAGCGCGTGAATCGTCTGCCGCTGGGAGCCGCGGCGCTGGCGGGCACCACGTTTCCGATCGACCGGGAGTTCGTCGCGGCGCGGCTCGGCTTCGAAGGCCTGTGCGAGAACTCGCTCGACGCAGTCAGCGATCGCGACTTCGCGATCGAGTTCTGCGCGGCCGCCGCGCTGCTGATGATGCACGTGTCGCGGCTGGCCGAAGAACTGGTGCTGTGGATGAATCCGCGCTTCGGCTTCGTGCGGCTGCCCGACCGCTTCACCACGGGTTCGTCGATCATGCCGCAAAAGAAGAACCCCGACGTGCCGGAGCTGGCGCGCGGCAAGACCGGCCGTGTCTACGGTGATCTCACGGCGCTGCTCGTGCTGATGAAGGGTCAGCCGCTCGCGTACAACAAGGACAACCAGGAAGACAAGGAGCCGGTGTTCGACGCGATCGACACCGTGCTCGACACGCTGCGCGCCTTTGCCGAGATGGTGCCCGGCATCGAGGTCGATGCGGCAGCGATGCGCCAGGCTGCCGAGGAAGGTTTTTCGACCGCGACCGATCTGGCCGACTATCTGGTGAAAAGGGGCATGCCGTTCCGCGACGCGCACGA
>JBFMFC010000051.1:0-7844 GCA_040752195.1 Pseudomonadota bacterium
TCGAAGCGATCCAGGTTCATCACCTTGTTCCACGCCGCCACGAAGTCGCGCACGAATTTCTCGTTCGCGTCGTCGCAGGCGTAGACCTCGGCGAGCGCGCGCAGCTCGGAGTTCGAGCCGAACACCAGATCGACGCGCGTGGCCGTCCACTTGACCTGCCCGGTCTTGCGGTCGCGGCCTTCGTAGACGCCGTCCTTGCCCGCGGCCGGCGCCCACCGTGTGCTCATGTCGAGCAGGTTGACGAAGAAATCGTTCGTCAGCACGCCCGGCCGCTTGGTGAAAACGCCATGCGGCGACTGCTGGAAGTTGGCATGCAACGCGCGCATCCCGCCGACCAGCACCGTCATTTCCGGCGGGGTGAGGTTCAGCAACTGCGCCTTGTCCACCAGTAGCGCCTCGGTCGGCACCCCCAGGTCGGGCTTGGCGTAGTTGCGGAAGCCGTCGGCCGCCGGCTCAAGGACCGCGAAGGACTCCACGTCGGTCTGATCCTGCCGCGCGTCCATGCGCCCTGGCGCAAACGGCACCGTGATCGAGAAGCCGGCATCCTTCGCCGCCTTCTCGACCGCCGCGCAGCCGGCGAGCACGATCAGGTCCGCCAGCGACACTTTCTTGCCGCCCGTGGCCTGCGCGTTGAACTCGCGTTGCACGCGTTCCAGCGCGGCCAGCACCTTGGCGAGTTGCTGTGGCTGGTTGACCTCCCAGTCCTTCTGCGGCGCGAGCCGGATGCGCGCGCCGTTGGCGCCGCCGCGCTTGTCCGAGCCGCGGAAGGTCGAAGCGGAGGACCACGCCGTGTAGACCAGCTGCGGCACCGTCAGCCCCGCGGCGAGCACCTTGGCCTTCAACGCTGCAATGTCCTGGTCGTCGATCAGCGGGTGATCGACCGCCGGAATCGGGTCTTGCCAGATCAGTTCTTCCTTCGGCACTTCCGGTCCCAGGTAGCGCGCACGCGGACCCATGTCGCGATGCGTGAGCTTGAACCAGGCGCGCGCAAACGCGTCGGCGAACTCCTGCGGATGCTTCCAGAAGTGGCGCGCGATCTTCTCGTAGGCCGGATCCATGCGCATCGCCATGTCGGCGTCGGTCATGATGATCGGCACCTTCTTCGACGGATCGTGCGCGGCGGGCGCCATGTTGGCGTCCGTATGCTGCTTCGGGGTCCACTGCCAGGCACCGGCCGGGCTCTTGGTCAGCTCCCATTCGTTGCCGAACAGCATGTCGAAGTAGCTCATGTCCCACTTGGTCGGCGTCGGCGTCCACGAACCTTCCAGGCCGCTGCCGATCTGGTCGCCGCCCTTGCCGGACTTGTAGCTGCTGATCCAGCCCAGGCCCATCTGTTCGAGCGGTGCGGCCTCCGGCTCGGGGCCGACGTGCGTGGCGGGCCCGGCGCCGTGTGCCTTGCCAAAGGTATGGCCACCGCAGGTGAGCGCCACGGTCTCGTAGTCGTTCATCGCCATACGGCGGAAGGTCTCGCGCACCATCTGCGCGGAGGCGAGCGGGTCGGGCTTGCCGCCGGGGCCTTCGGGATTGACGTAGATGAGCCCCATCTGCACCGCGGCCAGCGGGTTCTCGAAACGTTCGGCCTGCGTGCCCTGGCGCTTGTCCTCGAGCCACTTGCCCTCCGAGCCCCAGTACACCGACTCGTCCGGCTCCCACACGTCCGCGCGCCCGCCGGCGAAGCCGAAGGTCTTGAAGCCCATCGACTCCAGCGCGACGTTGCCGGCCAGGATCAGCAGATCGCCCCAGGAGAGCTTGCGGCCGTACTTCTTCTTGATCGGCCACAGCAGCCGGCGCGCCTTGTCCAGGTTCACGTTGTCGGGCCAGCTATTGGTGGGCGCGAAACGCTGCTGCCCGGTGCCGGCACCGCCGCGGCCGTCGCCGATGCGATACGTTCCGGCCGCGTGCCAGGCCATGCGGATGAACAGCGGCCCGTAGTGGCCGTAGTCCGCCGGCCACCAGTCCTGCGAGTCGGTCATCAGCGCGCGCAGGTCCTTCTTCACGGCCGCCAGATCCAGGCTCTTGAACGCCTTCGCATAGTCGAAGTCCTTGCCCATCGGGTCGGACTTCTCCGAGTTCTGGCGCAGGATTCCGAGGTCGAGCCGGTTGGGCCACCAGTCGCGGTTGGACTTCACCTCGCCGGTGGCTGCGGTGTGGTGAAACGGGCACTTCGTTTCGTCGGGCATGGATTCTCCTTCGGGTGATGTGAGGCCGGTGCGCGACCTGGCGGTCAGCGCGCCAGCGATTGCGCGTACTCCGCTGCCTGCGCGAGCAGCAAGGCGGCACCGGCGAGGTTGACCGCCGTGCCACCAATGAACTGCAGCAGGCCGGCGGGCGTGCGCGTCGCGCTGCGTACGATCTGGCGTGTCATTCGATCCTCCGTCGGCAGGGGCGTTGGCGATGACGGCACTGTAGGCGTCCGCGCGCCCGATTGGAAATCGATTGTTTCGAGCGTTACGATTGACCGTATCGATTGACCAAGAGGGCCCTGAACGATGAACCTGCGCGATCTGCAGTACCTGGTCGCGGTGGCCGACCACCGCCACTTCGGCCGCGCCGCCGACGCCTGCCATGTCAGCCAGCCGACGTTGAGCACGCAGCTCGCGAAGCTGGAGGACTACCTGGGTGTCAAGCTGTTCGAGCGCACCAACCGCGCGGTGCAGGTCACCCCGGTCGGCGAGCGCATCGCCGCCGCCGCGCGGCTGGCGCTGGAAAGCGCGCGCGAGGTGGTCGAAATCGCGCGCGAGAGCCGCGATCCGCTCGCCGGCACGCTGCGTCTGGGCGTGCTGCCCACGCTGGCGCCGTTTCTGATGCCGTGGCTGCTGCGGCCGGTGCGCAGCCGCTTTCCGAAGCTGCAACTGTCGCTCACCGAAGAGACGACCGAGCATCTGATCGGGCGGCTGCACCGGCACGAGATCGACGCCGCCTTTGTCGCCACGCCGGTGGACGACGAGCCCGGGCTGAAGGCGATCGCGCTGTTCGAGGAGCCGTTCTGGCTCGCCGCGCCGCGCGGGCACGCGCTCGCGCGCTGTGCCGAGGTCACGCGCAAGGAGCTATCGGAAGCCGACCTGCTGCTGCTGTCCGACGAGCACTGCCTGAAGCAGCAGACGCTCGAAGTGTGCCGCCATCGCAAGAAGGTGCCGCTGTCGAGCGTGCCCGACCTGCGCGCCTCCAGCCTCGACACGTTGTTGGAACTCGTTGCCGCCGGGATCGGCTGCACGCTGATTCCGGCGCTCGCCACGCGCGGGCCGTGGGCGCGCTCCGCGCGCATGGACATGCGGCCGCTGCAGGTCGCCGGTGCGCATCGCCGCGTGGCGCTGGCTTTTCGCGCGACTTATCCGCGCATGGCCGCGTTGACCGCGCTGGCGGATCTCGTGCGTGAAGAAGTGCCGCGCGATCTGGTGCGGGTGATCGAGCCGCCGGCCTCCGGCGCGGCGCGGCGCAGGTAGTACTGCGCGCGGCGGTGCGCCCACAGCGAAAACGCGGCGGCGTCGGCCGAGCGCGCCAGCAGCGCCACGGTGCGCATCTCCGCCTGCACCCGCCGGCAGGCGGCGGCGAGCGATTTCGGCGGCGCGGTGCCGCTTTGCTCGGCGAGCCGCAGCGGTACCTGCTCGGTCGTCAGCGTCGGCAGCAGGCGGCAGACCAGCGCCAGATCGTGGCGAACATGCGCGAGGCAGCGCTCGACCGCGCGCGTGTCGGCGCGATCGCGGCGGCGCTCGAGGCACGCGGCGAGCGCGCGCAGCGTGAACGCGAGCACCGCCAGCCGCCGCGCCAGGCGCGCGCCGGGCGTGCAGGCGTCGGCATCGCACCTCGCGCATTCGCGCAGGAAGCCGCCGCCCTCGGCGATCAGCGACTCGGCCACGATCAGCAGCACGGCCATCGGTGTCAGCGTCCGAGGGCGGTGTCCAGGATCATCATCAGCACGAAGCCGGCGATCAGGCCGGCCGTGGCCTGGCCGCCGCGATCGTTGCGATGCGACTCGGGGATCACTTCGTGGCTGACGACGTACAGCATCGCGCCGCCCGCCATGCCGAGCGCCAATGGCAGCAAGGCCTCCGACACGCCGACGATCGCCGCGGCGGCCACGGCCGCCAACGGCTCCAGCAGTCCGCTGGCGGCGCCGATCAGCACGGCCACCGGCATTCGGTACCCGATCGCCGCCAGCGCCACCACCGGCACCAGGCCCTCGGCGATGTCCTGGATCGCGATGCCGGCGGCGAGCGCGGTCGCCTCGGCGGGGACGAGCCCGGCGGCGCCCACGCCGATCGCCATCCCTTCCGGGATGTTGTGGATCGCGATCGCGGCCACGAACAACCACACGCGGCGCACGCGGAGGCCGATGGCTGCGCCCTCCACGCCCTTGACAAAGTGTTCGTGCGGAAGGGTGCGGTCGAGTCCGTGCACCGCGGCGGCACCGAGCGCGATCCCCAGGCCGACCAGCGCCGCCGCGGCCAGCGGCGGCGCACCCAGTGCGCCCGCCGCGTCGAGCGCGGGCAGCACCAGCGAGAAGGCGGTCGCGGCCAACATCACGCCGGCGCCGAAGCCCAGCAAGGCATCGGCAAAGCGCAGCGCGACGCCGCGCAGGGCGTAGGCCGCCAGCGCGCCGCCGGCGGTTGCGACTGCGGCCGCCAGACCGAGCCAGAACGCGCGCAACGGCGCCGCACCGGCACCGGCAGCGGCGGACAGCGCGGGTCCCAGCCACAGAATGCCCGCCGCCAGCGCGCTGAGCGCAATGGCGAGGACGAAGGAAGCTGCCGCCGGTCGTACTCGCAGGGTCGCCATCGGAGCGCAAGCGAAGAAGTCGAGTCGCGGCGATTGTGCGCAAAAGCGACCGTGACGGCCAATCGTTTGTCGCATTCGTCGCGATCGGCCGCGTCAATCGCGGCGCCCCCCGGCGGGGGCGCCGCTGCAACCCAAGTCACCGATCGAGCGCCGTCCGTTTGTTAGCCTCGCGCTGCGTCGAGCGCATGGCAAGGGCGATGCGGCGGCTCGACGAGCGTGAGGAAGGGGCAATGTGCGAACTGTTCGCGATGTCGGCGCGCCATCCGGCGACCGTCGAGATGTCTCTGGAGGCGTTCTCGCGGCACGGCGGGCTGGACGGCCCGCACAAGGACGGCTGGGGCATCGCCTGGTACGACGCGCGCGACGTGCGGCTCGTGAAGGAGACGTTTCCGGCGGCCGACAGCGCGTGCGTGCGTTTCATCGAAGCGCATCCTTTCGCCAGCCCGTTCGTGTTGAGCCATATCCGCAAGGCCACGCGCGGCGGCGTCGCGCTGCGCAACAGCCAGCCCTTCATCCGCGAGCTCGGCGGCGCCTGGCACGTGTTCGCGCACAACGGCGATCTGCCCGAGATCGAACACGACGCTCGCTTTGGCGCGGAGTCGTATCGCCCGGTCGGCGAAACCGATTCCGAGCGGGCGTTCTGCGCGCTGCTCGACCGGCTGCGCGCGCTGTGGCGGGGCGGCGCGACACCTGCGCTGCCGGAGCGGCTGCGCGTCGTCGAAGCGTTCGCCGCCGAACTGCGACAGCTCGGCCCGGCGAACTTCATCTACTGCGACGGCGATGCGCTGTTCGCCCACGCGGACCGACGGCATCAGGACGACGGGCGGATCGCGCCGCCCGGCTTGTGGCGGCTGGCGCGACACTGCCCGAGGGGCGGCGAACTGGCGGCCGACGGGCTGCGCATCCGCGCGCACGACGGCGAACAGGAGGTCGTCCTGTTCGCGAGCGTGCCGCTGACGGCGGAGGCATGGGTGCCGCTCGCGGCGGGCGAAATCGTCGTCGCGCGGCACGGCAGCGTGTTCGTTGGAGTCAACGCAAATCGTTCAAGGAGTTCCGATGAGTGAATCGATGAGCTTTACGCTCGAGCTGGAACAGCTTCAGGACTACGAATTCCGCGTCAAGTTCGACTGGCCGACCGTCCCCGATCTGCTGCTCGACGAACCGGCGCCGCTGGGCCGCTCGGCGGGGCCGAACGCGGCGCGGCTGATCGGCGCGGCGGTAGCCAACTGCCTGACGTCGAGCCTGTTGTTCTGCATGCGCAAGTTCAAGCAGTCGCCCGGCGCGCTACGCGCCGAGGTGCGCGGCGAACTCAAGCGCAACGAACGCGGGCGGCTGCGCATCGGACGCTTCGATGTGACAATCCGCCTCGCCGAGCCGGCGTCCGCGATTGCGCATTTCGACCGGTGTCTGGCGCAGTTCGAGGACTTCTGCGTCGTGACCGAGAGCGTGCGGCACGGCATCCCGGTCGGCGTGCGCGTGGTCGATGCCGGCGGCGCGGAAGTGTTCTCCGGCGGCGAGCCCGCCGCGCGCGCCTGAGGCGAGCATCAACCGGCGTCGCGTCTTCGCCGTCGCCAAGGCGCAGGCGGAGCTGGAACCGGCGCGCCGCAAGCAGCGGCGCGACGCCGGGCTGCTGCGCACCGGCTTCGTTTCGCAGGCGGTGCTCGCCGACGAGCCGACCGCCGCGCTCGACACCGAACGCGGAACGAAGGTGATGGCGCGGCTGCGCAGGACCGCGCGCGAGCGCCGCTCGGCGGTGATCACCGTGACGCACGACCACCGGATGATCGAAGGCTTCGACACCGTCTATCACCTCGACGATGGTCACCTGTCGCGGATGGCCGAGGCCGCAGCCGGCGCGGTTTAGCGGATCCCGCCGCGCAGGGCACGCGATGACGAGGCCGGGGCACTCGGCGCTGTCCGCGTCGAGCGACACCCGCCTCGTCGAGCGCGGGTGTCGCTTACGCGGGTTGGTGCAGCCGATCGAGCACGTCCATCTGCTTGCCGAGCGTGCTCATGCGCGAGCCGACCAACGGGATCCGGCGGCCGGGAAGCAGCATGTTCCAGTAGATCGACTTGAACGCGAGCTTGCCCAGGTGATTGAGCCGCGTTTCCTTCAGCAGCGACAGCGGGCCGATCACCGGCAGCGGGAACTTGCCCGGCACCGGCTGGATGTCGTAGTTGAAGTCGATCAGGATCGCCTTGCCGTGGCCGGTTTCGATGAAGCAGTTGGCGTGCCCGTCGGCGAGCGGCTGCGCCTCGCGGCCGGCGATCTCGCGCAGCAGGTTGTGCACGACGATCTCGGCCTGGAAGTGCGTGACCGAGCCCGCTTTCGACGTCGGTACGTTCGTGTTGTCGCCGAGCAGGAAAACGCGCTCGGCCTTTTTCGCCTTCAGCGTCTGCTTGTCGGTCAGCCCGAAGCCCAGCCCGTCGCCGAGCCCGGCGTCGTCGATCAGGTCGGAGCCCTCGTGCGGCGGAATCGTCACCAGCAGGTCGTACGGAACGGTCTGCCCGTCCGGGCAGGCGATGTGCGTATCCGTGACCTTGGCGAGCGACGCGTTCGGAACGACCCTGACTCCCTTGCTCTTGAGCATGCCCGTCAGCATCTCGTTGCAGATCGGCTTGGTGAACGCGCCGGCGAGCGGTGTCACGAGGGTCAGCTGCGTGCGGCTGCGCACACCGCGCTTCGTCAGGTAGTCGTCGGCGAGGCAGACGAATTCGAGCGGCGCGACCGGGCACTTGATCGGCACCTCGGCGACGTCGACGACGAGATCGCCGCCGCGGAACTCCGCGAGCGCGCGGGCGAGCGCAAGCGCGCTGTCCGGCGTGTAGAAGCCGTGCGCACGCTTGCCCCAGCGCTCGGGCAGGCCTTCGACCGCATCGACGACGGTGCGGCAGCCGAGCGCGAGCACCAGCCAGTCGTACCGATGTTCGCCGCGCTCCGTGGCCACCCGCCGCGCGGTCGTGTCGATCGCGGTGATGCGCTCGCAGACGTAGTCGATGCCGGCGCCGACGAAGTCCGCGTTGTCGCGCTGGATGTCGGCGAGCGTTCGGTAGCCGCGCATCTGAAA
>JBFMFC010000051.1:7944-23042 GCA_040752195.1 Pseudomonadota bacterium
GCCTGCTGGTCCAGGAAAACGCCGACCCCGAAGTGCGGCGCGATCTGGAGCGCTTCTTCGCGAGGCTCGTCCCCGACGGCGACCCGTTGTTCGAGCACACCGCCGAAGGCGCCGACGACATGCCCGCACATGTGCGCGCGGCGCTGACGCAGACGCAGATTTCGGTTCCGGTGATCGACGGTGCGCTCGCGCTCGGCACCTGGCAGGGGATCTACGTGTACGAACATCGGCGGCGCGGCCACACGCGCGAGGTCGTCGCGCATGTCGCCGGCGAATAGCGCATCCGCGGCATCCGCCGCCCGTCGGCGCGGTGCGCGCAGTGCCATGCGGCCGGGACTACGATCAGCGTTCGGCGCCGCTGCTGCCCGGCGCATCGAGCGTGGTACCGATCCGTATCGAACACTTGGAGGAGAACCGATGAGCAACCGGCGTTCACTCAGATGGCTGTGCGCTTCGTTCGGGTTCGTCACGACCGCGGCTTTCGCGGGCAATCCGTTCAGCGGGGAGACGACGACCGCAGGCGGCTATCCCACGTGGGACTCGGACCTGATCAACGTCGAGAGCGTGCCGCAGACAGGCAAGGGCGTTTACGTCGCCGTGCTCGACACGGGGCTCGTGCCGAACTGGCGCGACTACTTCCCCGGTGCGCGCGTCGCGACGCATCTGGGTGCCGGCTTTCATCAACCGGTGACGTTCAAGGCCGGCAACCTGGATCCGTGCGGACTGGACGTTGCGGTCGGCAAGTTGCAACAGTCGACCTGGGTCGGCTCGCGCGGCTCCACGCACGGTGCGCACGTCGCCAGCACGATCCTCGGCTACTTCTATGACTCGAACTTCGATACCGTCGCCGGCTTTCCGCTGCCGCCGATCATGGTGCGCGGGATCGCCCCCGACGTGACTGTCATTCCGGTGCAGGTGCTGTCCGACTACCAGATCCCGGCACGGCCGCACTGTCCGGATCCGAACCAGCGGGCGGGCTTCAACGCGGTGTTTGGTACGAGCGAGATGGTCGCCGCCGGAATCCGCTACGCGACCGATCTGAAACGCGCCGGCTACAGCCCGATGGTGATCAACATGAGCCTTGGCGGCCCCGCGCTGGACGCGGTCGAAAAGGACGCGCTCGACTACGCGATCGCCAACGGCGTGATCGTCGTCGCCGCCGCCGGGAACGAAGGCGAAACCGGAATGAGCTTCCCCGGCGCGTATGCACCGGTCATCTCCGCCGGCTCGGTCGGCTGGACCGGCGAATGGCTCAGGCCCACCGACGGCTTGCCGCGTTACCGGATGTGGTGGCTCAAGTATCCGAACCCGCCGCTGCTGCCCGGCTCGGGCGAAGTGGACGACGCCACCCAGGCCGACGACATCTACGTGTCCGACTTCAGTAGCCGGGCGCTGCCGGGCCAGCAGCTCGACGTGCTCGCGCCCGGATCGTGGGTGCGCGGTCCGTTCCCCGGCGACCCCGGCTACAACCACCTGCCGTGGCATTCGCGCGGCATCGGCGATCTGCGCGGCGGGGCCGGAACGAACTTCTTCTTCGTCGGCGGCACTTCAATGGCTACCCCGCACGTCGCCTCGGTGGCCGCGCTGATGTTGCAGAAGAATCCGACGCTTGCGCAGGCGCAGGTCGAGAGCCTGCTGAAGTCGACGGCGCTGCCGTTGTCGCCGAGCGGGTCGCGAGCGATTTTCGACTTTGACCATCCCGCGACGATCACGTGGGACACGCTGTGCGGTGCAGTCCCGTGCGACGCGGTCGGAGCCGGCGTCGTTCAGGCCGACGCTGCGGTCGCATCGACGCCGGCACCGTGAGCCGCAGTGGCCGCGCGGAAGCCTGGCTTCGGGAGGCTTCCGCGCACGGGCGCGAGCTCAGTCCGATCTTGCGAGCAGCGTGTAGTGCTCGACCTGCGGCGGCTGCGCGAAGAACGGCGCGACCATCGCGCGCCATTCGGCGAACGCCGGCGAGCCGCGAGAGCCGACCGTGTGATCCTCGATCGTGTCCCAGAAGATCATCAGCAGGTAGCGCTCGGGCGATTCGACGCCCTTGTTGATCTCGTAGCCACGAAAGCCCTTGGCCCTCGCGATCACGGTCTCGACGCCGCGGCGGATCGCGGCGTCGAACGCGGCTCGCTCGCCGGGACAGATGCGGATGTCGGCGACCTCGAGAATCATCGTGCGTCTCCTTTCGCGGGCGCATCGTACCCAGCGCGGCAGCGTCCTGGCGCCACGCCCGTCTCGCCGTGCTGTGGCGGCAGCGCATCGACGTGGCGCGCACCGCCTCGACGAGCGGCGGATCGGGCAGACCTGCTTGAGGCGTCACTCCGTTCGTGCAGCGGGGCAGCAGGAACTCGACGGCGCGAAACGAGCGCTCAAGTCCTCAGATGTTCCTGGCCAGGGTGAAGACAGGGCGGCTCACTCGCCCGCCGCCGGCGCCGCGTCGCGCGCCCGCGCTGCGCGGCGCTCGCGGCCGATGCGTTCGCCGCGCTTCTTGCGCAGCCAGACCCACAGGCCGGTCAGAACGAGCAGGATCGGCATCGCGCCGGTCGCGCTCATCGCGATCATTCCGCCGGTGCCGAACGCGGTTCCACTGTGCAGCGGGAACAGCCAGTGCATCAACGTCTCGCCGGCGGTGCGCGTGCGGTCGCTGCGTTCGACCAGGATCTCGGCGGTGACCGGGTGGACCCAGACGATCGTGTCGCCGAGGCGGTGTTCGTCGCCGGCGCGCTTCAGATAGAAGAGAAACCCGCTCGCGCGTCCCGGCGGGCCGTGGATCTCGGTGATCGCGCGGCCCGGATACGCGTTGCGCACCGCTGCGACGATCTTGCCGAAAGGCTTCGGCTCGTCGCGCGCCCCGGGCACCCAGGGGATTGTCGGAAACGGCGCGACCTTCGAGAACGCGTTGACCAGGTCGCGCACGTAGTTCAGGTAAACGAGCGTGCTGCCGGTGACGGTGGCCAGCACGAGCAGCGCGAAGAAGAGCGCGCCGGCCGAACGGTGCAAGTCGAAGAAGATGCGCGTGGCGTTGCCGCGCCAGTTGATCCAGACGAGCCGCCGCAGCCCGGCGCGCTTGCGCGGCCACGCGACGACGAAGCCGGCAATCGCGTTG
This sequence comes from Pseudomonadota bacterium, assembly GCA_040752195.1. Classification (GTDB taxonomy): domain Bacteria; phylum Pseudomonadota; class Gammaproteobacteria; order Burkholderiales; family Burkholderiaceae_F; genus DSNY01. Next base: position 11,045 of record JBFMFC010000051.1, read on the forward strand.
GCGAGCAGCAGGAAGCCGGCGATGCCGACGATGTTCGAGCCGGCGTTGCCGAGCAGCACGTTGCGATGGAACTCGTACGCCGTCTTCAGCAGGTACGGCGGCGACAGGCCGAGCGTCTCTGCGCCGCGCGTGCCGAGCAGCGCGCCGGTGACCGGGTTGAAGAAAGCCTCGATGCGCTCGGAGCCGACGCGCCGGTTCGGCGCCGTGCGGATGAACAGCCGATACACGTCGCCGTGCGCGAGCGGCAGCCGGATCCGCTCGACCTTTCCGAGCGCGTACTCGTCGGTCGCGCGCGCGGCGATCGCGTCCGGCGCGAGCCACGGCCCGCGGTCGGAGGTCGTCAGCAGGTCGGGGTTCAGCCACGCGTCGATCGGATCCTCGAACACGAGCACGCTGCCGGTCAGCCCGACGAGGGCGAACCACAGACCCAGCCCGATGCCGAGCCAGCGATGGACCGAAAACCAGGCCTCGCGATCGCGCATGCCTCCCCCGCGGGCAAGTGCGCGCCGACTCTAGCACCGCGAACGGGACCATCGCGCGTGCGCCGCGGCTGACCGAGCGCAAAGCCGCACTGACGCGCTACCCCTATCGTCTGCGCCAAGGCCGCACGGCGGTGCGCGGCAGGAGGCTTCGATGGACACGATGGCATGGATCGCGCTCGCGATTTTCGCGGCCACGATCCTCGCGGTGATCACCAACGTCATCGACGGCGCGGTCGCCGCGCTGATCGGCGTGGCGGCGATGATCTGGGTCGGCGTGATGACCGAGGTCGAGGCCTTTCAGCTCGTCGACTGGAACGTGATGGCGATCCTGGTCAGCATCTGGATCATCGCCGGCTACTTCGGCAAAACCGGCGTGCCGAGCTGGCTTTCGGTGCAGGCACTGCGGCTGTCGGGCGGCCGTCCCGGGCTGCTGGTGATGATCCTGTCGGTGCTCGCCGGCGTGATCTCGATGTTCGTCGACAACGTCGTCGTGATCCTGATGATGGCGCCGGTCGCGCTGCCGCTGGCGCGCGCGATGAAGCTGCCGGTCACGCCGGTCGTGCTGATGATCGGCTTCGCCGCGAACTTCATGGGCAGCGCGCTGCTGCTCGGCGACCTGCCGCCGCAGATGCTGCACAGCGTCTCGGGTGCGGAGTTCCGCGACTTCATCTGGCAGCACGGCCGGCCATCGTCGTTTCCGATCCTGATGACGACCTTCGCGCTCACGCTCGCGGCGATGTACGCGTACGGCTTCCGTTCGCGCGGGCGCGAGGCGATCGACGTCGCCAGCCTCGGCATCGAAACGCGCATCCCGAACCGCACGTTCGCCGCGGTCGTGGTCGGCTGGTTTCTCGCGACCGTCGTCGGCATGGCGTTGCGCGAAGTGCTGGATGTGAAGCTCGGTTTCATCGCGCTGACCGGCGCGGTGACGCTGGTGCTCGCGCTCGAAGCGCTGGGTGAACGGGTGAGGGCGCCGAGCTTCGAGGAAATCCTGGGCGAGCTGGACTGGCGGGCGATCCTGTTCTACATCGCGCTGTTCGCGCTGGTCGGCGGGATGGAAAAGATGAAGATCATCGACCAGCTCGCGCACGCGCTGCGGCCGCTCTTCGCCGAGAACCTCGCGCTCGGCGCCACCCTGTTGTACTGGGTCACCGTGCCGATCGTCGGCATCGTCGAGCACGACGCCTACATCCTGACCTTCCTGTACACGATCAAGGACATGCAGTCGAGCGGTGTGGCGACCTGGCCGCTGTGGTGGATGCTCGTGTGGGCGGGCACGCTCGGCAGCAATCTCACCGTGGCCGGTGCGCCGGCGCTGTTCGCCGCGCTGAACATCTGCGAGCGCGAGGAAAGGCGCAAGATTTCACTGCGCGAGTTCCTCTCGTGGAGCGTCCCCTTCACGCTGGTCGCCGCCGGCGTGTGCTATGCGCTCGGCATGCTGATCTGGGTGCTGCCGTACGCGCGATGAGATCGACATCGAGGAAACGCGCCATGTTCAAGCACATCCTGATTCCGACCGACGGCTCGAAACTCTCGGAAAAGGCCGCCGTCGCGGGCGTCGCACTGGCGCGCGCGCTCGGCGCGCGGGTGACGGGCTTTTTCGCCGCGCCCGCGGCCACGCCGCTCGTCTACGACAACCTGCTGCCGGTGAGCTACCTGCCGCCGGACGAGCACGCGAAGCTGATCGAGCGCGCGGCGGCGAAGTACCTCGGCGCGATCGAGAAGGCCGCACGGGCCGCCGGCGTGCCGTGCACCTGCGAGCACGTGACGAGCGACTTTCCCGCCGATGCGATCCTCGAGGCGGCGCGCCGGCACAAGTGCGATCTCATTTTCATGGCCTCGCACGGACGGCGCGGACTGTCGGCGCTGATCCTCGGCAGCGAGACGCAGAAGGTGCTGACGCACGCGAAGGTGCCGGTGCTCGTGTACCGCTAGCGCTTCGCGGGCGCGCCGCGGCGCAACGCGAACAGCGCGTCGTGCAGGCGCGCGTGCGCGACGAGTCGCGCGACGAACTCGCGTTCGCTGCGCCCGCCCTTGGCGCGAAACACGTCGACGAGCGCGCGGCGCTCGTCGGCGCGCCACCGTTCGATGCCGGGCAGCAGCAGCACCACGGGCGCGCAGCGCTCCCACGCGCGTCGTTCGCCCGCGCTCGCCCCGCGCAGCGAACCGCCGCAGCGGTGCAACGCGATGCGGCCGCACTCGCGCAGGGCGGCCTCGCGGTCGGCGCCGCCCACGCGATCGAGCAGGCGCGCCACGGCGAGCCCGATGCGCGGCAGCGGCGGCAGCGGCAGCGGTCGCGCGGGGTCCACCTCGAAGAACAGGTGCCTGCGCGCGAGCGCGCGGAGCGTCGTTTCGCTCGACCGATGGCGCGGATCGCGCTCGATGCGGGCCAGCTCCGCGCGCGCGATGCGCCGAGCGTCCGCCGCGCGCGGACGGAACCCCAGCTTGAAATAGAACCACCACGCGCCCGACGCGATGCCTTCGTCGTTGCCCTGCCCGAGCTGATACGGATCGAGCGTGAACGACGTGGCGCCGAACGCGTGGTGCAGCATCGCCAGCATGCGCGCAAAGACGTAGGCCGACTCGCCGCCGCGGAACGTCTCGAACGTGTTGAACGACAGCGCCGCCGAGCGGCCGACGAGATCCGCTTGCAGATACCCGATCGGCACGCCGTTGCGCAGCGTCAGTCCGCCGTAGATGGCGGCGAGCGGCGCGCGCCGCTCGCGCTCGACCCCGTTGACCACGAAGGCGTAGCCGTCGCCGTCGTCGACGAACCAGACGTCGCGAGCGTCGCCGTAGGCAAAGGCGTCCAGGTCGCGTTGCCGCGCGACCATCGCACCTCGTGCGAGATCGATCGCCGCCTGCGCCTTGCGCAACGGCAGACTGCGCAGCGCGCGCGGCGCGCGCGCGATCTCGCGGCGCACGTCGGGGCGGCCGTGCCGCAGCGGGCCGGTCTGCCAGACGATGCGCGCGCCGGCGAGCTTCTCGCGCGTGCGCGCCGGCGTGTCGGCGCCGGCGGCGAGCGTGCAGCTCGGGTTGATGTCGTCGTAGAAGGCTTCGCGCGTGAACGCATCGCCCGGCAGCGCGGCGACGCGTTCGATCAGGAAGACCGCATCGGGCGTGCGCCCGCGCACCCGGTCGAGCGCCGCGTAGCCGGGCAGCGCAAGGTCGCGCAAGGCAGCGGCTTCGAACGCGGTCACCAGCAGCGGCAGCGCGCGCGCGATGTTGTCTGCGGCCACGGTGTCGCTGCGGTCCAGGCGCAGCAGCGCGGGCCAGCGCCGCGCGAGCCAGGTCGCGGTCGGATGAAAGAACGGATAGCCGGTATCCGTGCCGGCGATTCCGGTGTGCGCGAGCGCCGCGCGGTGCGATTGGAGATCGGCGCGGCGGGCAAAGCGCGCGAGCATCGCTTCGACCTGCGCGAGGACACGCGCGTCGTCCGGATACGCGCGCAGGAAGCACAGCAGCTCGTGCAGTCGTTCGACTTGGGCGGCGCTGCGCAGCGTCGCGCGCGCGAGCAGCCGCAAAAGCTGCAGCTTGCGAAGGACTGCCCCCGGCGAGCGGACGTCGCGTGCGCGCTCCAGCGCCGCGAGCGCGCGCGCCGCGGCGCGGTGCGGCGTGGCTTCCGTTTCGGACCTGCCCATTGCGCCGGCAGCCTAGAACATGCGAGGCCGCGGGACCGCCTGCGGGTGGCCAACCGTCGCGGCGGCGCCACGGCACAATGGCGCCGCGGTATGCGCGAATGCGGCGAGGGAGGCTCTATGGCGATCCGCGTGGTCCGGCTCGGCAGCCCGCGCGCCGCGGGCGAGGGCGTTCGCATCGGCACCGTGCGGCGTCCGCCGCGCGGCGTGCCGAAGGACGAATACGCGAAGCGGGACCTGTACGACGTGTGGCTGCCGAATCTGGCGCCGAGCGAAGAGCTGCTCAAGCGCGGGCAGGCCGCGTCCGACGAACGCGCCTGGCGCGGCTTCGCTGCGCGCTATCGCGCCGAGATGAAGCGGCCCGAAGCGAGCCGCGTGCTCGACGTGCTCCCTGCGCTGTCGCACAGCGCCGACTTTTCAGTCGGCTGCTACTGCGAAAACGAGGCACGCTGTCACCGCTCGATCCTGCGTGAGCTGCTCGCCGAGCGCGGCGCGGCGATCGTTCAGGACGCGCGATAGCGCTCGGCGATCCGACCCAGCGCCGCGCTGCGCGTGGCGGCGACCTGTTGCGCGCCGGCCGCCGCAAAGCCCAGGTCGACCAGCAGCCCGTCGCGCAGCGAGTAGATCCAGCCGTGCACGGTGAGCCCTGCGCCGCGGCGCCACGCCGACTGCACGATCGTGGACTGGCACACGTTGACCGCCTGCTCGACGACATTCAACTCGGCGAGCAGGTTGACGCGCCGCTCTTCGTCGGCGACCGCACCGACCAGCGCGGCGTGCGCGCGATGCACGTCCTCGATGTGGCGCAGCCAGTTCGCGGCGAGCCCGGCCGCCGCGCGCTGCAGCGCGAGCCGCACGCCGCTGCATCCGTGATGGCCGACGACGATCACGTGCTTGACACGCAGCAGGTCGACCGCAAAGTCGATCACCGACAGGCAGTTCAGGTCGGTGTGGACGACGAGATTGCCGACGTTGCGGTGGACGAACACCTCGCCCGGCGCAAGCCCCGTGATCTGGTTCGCCGGCACGCGACTGTCCGAGCAGCCGATCCACAGGTACTCGGGCGTCTGCTGGCGCAGCAGCTTCTCGAAGAACGCGGCGTCGCGTTCGACTTCGGCGCGCGCCCAGCGCCGGTTGTTGTCGAGCAGCCGTTGCAGCGGATGGTCCATCGGGGTCCTTTCGGCAGCGTTCGCCCGCGCGGGGGGCACGTGCAGGGCGGCCGCGGCAATCGCGTCCGCGGCCAGGCGCGCGCCGCACCGGCGATCGAAGCCGGCCTGTCCGGGAACGCCTGCGCTCGCCCGCCGCTGCGAGCTTACTGCGCTCGGCCGCGGACGCGCTCAGCCGTGCGGGATCTGCGCCGCCTTGAACGCGTGCGCGAGCGCGGCGGGCGTGAGTTTGCGCAGCGACCGCAGCGAGTGAACCTGCTCGCGGCCGCACTGGTTGCAGCGGTACACGGGGGTCGTCAGATCGACCGTGAAGGGGTCGATCCGCGGCAACCCGACATCGAAGGTGAACGTGTGCCGGTGGTCGGGCTGCGCCTGCAGCTCGCCGCCGCAGTCCGAGCAGACGAAGTGCCTGACGATGAGCCCCTTCTCGGCGCCGGCCGGCAGCTTCGGCTCGTCGAGCTCCGTCAGGTGGTCGAGCAGCAGCAAGGGGAAGTCCGGGCTCACGAAGCGCCGATGGCCGTTGCCGCAGACGAGCACGGGCATGCCGCGCAGCGTGACGGTGAGTTCCTTCTCCGCGCCCGTGACTTCCTCGATGCGCGCAGGCGCGGTGGGTTGGCGGCAGATCGCGCAGGTCTTTGGTTTGTCGGTCATGGCTGCCTCCTTGCCGAGGGGACGGCGGCGACGCGGGCGCCAGTTTCGGCCGATCGCAGCGCGGCGGCATCGTGGCATCCACGTAAGGGTTGGCGCCAAGGCGCCCGATGCGATGATGCGCCTGCCACGCGCCGCCGATGGAATACGCCCGCACGATCACCCGCGACGACGGCACGGCCGTCGCCTACCGCGTCACGCCGGCGCGGCAACGCGCGCCCGGGCGCATCGTGGTGCTGCTGCACGGGCTGGCGAGCAACATGACGCGCTGGTCCGAGTTCGTCGAGCAGACCTCGCTCGCCGACCGCTGGGACGTGCTGCGCGTCGATCTGCGCGGGCACGGTGACTCGCCGACGCGCGGTGCGATCGGTCACGAGCTCTGGTGCGACGACCTCGCCGCGATCCTCGACGCCGAGGGCCACCCGCGTGCGGTGCTGGTCGGCCACAGCCTCGGGGCGCAGGTGGCGCTGCACTTCGCGGTCCGGCACGCGGCGCGCGCGGCGGCGCTGGCGCTGATCGATCCGGTCTTTCGCGAGGCCTTGCGCGGCAAATGGCGGTTGCTCGCCGCGGCCGGGCCTGCGCTGCGGGCCGCCGCCGCGGGCGTTCGCGCGGCGAACGCGATCGGGCTGCGCCGGCGGCAGCTTCCGCGGCTCGACCTGCGCGCGCTCGACGAGATGGCGCGCCGTGCGCTCGGCTCCAAGGAAGCGGAAGCCAAGTTCATCCGCAGGTACAGCTCCACACGCGCGGACCTGCGCACGTTTCGCACCGCGCACTATCTGCAGGAACTCGTCGAGATGTTCCGGCCCGTGCCGCTGGAGGCGATCGCTGTCCCCGTGCTCGTGCTGCTGTCCGCCGGCGGCACGTTCGCCGATCCGGGCGCGATGCAGCGCTGCCTGCGGCGGCTGCCGCGCGCCGAGGTGCGACGGATCGATTGCCATCACTGGCCGCTCACTGAGCGGCCGGTCGAGGTGAGACAGGCCATCGAAGCGTGGTGCGCGCGGCTGGAATCCACGGCGACGCGCGACGCAACGGGCGCGGGCTGAACCGCGGCCGCCGTGCCCTCACGGTGCGACCGCTGAACGCGTGCCTCAGCGCGGCGCGCCGTTCGCGGCGAGCAGCGGCCGCAGCATCCGCAGCCCGAGCGCCGGGCCGATCGCCAGCCACGGCAGCACGACCCACAAGGGCCAGCGCTGCGCGAGCCACGCGAACAGTTGAATCGTCACGATCGAGATCGCGAAGCCGATGCAGTTGACGAAGGTCAGCACGCTGCCCACGGAATCGCGCGGCGCGTTCTGCGCGGTGAGCGTCGAGAACTGCGGCGAATCGCCGGCGACGGTCACGCCCCACACCGCGAGCCACAGCGCGAACACCGGCAGCGGAGCGGCCCACAGTAGCGGGGCGGTCGCACAGCACAACCCGCTCGCCGCAAGCTGGACCGCCGCGACGCGCGCGCTGCCAAATCGCGTGGCGGCGAGTCCGCCCGCGGCGCAGCCGATCGCGCCCGCGCCGATCACCGCGAAGGCCGCTGCCGGCACCTGCTGCGCTTCGATGCGCGCGGCGAGGATCGCGGGCACCAGCACCCACATCGCGTACAGCTCCCACATGTGGCCGAAGTAGCCGAAGGCCGACGCGCGCACGCGGCGATCGGTCCAGATCACCGCGAGCGCCTGCGGGCGGATGCGCGCGGCGCGCGGAAGATGCGGGCTGTCGGGCACCAGCAGGTAGAGGAGCAGGCCGCCGGCAAGCGCCAGGGCCGAGACGCCGAGCAGCACCGACTGCCACGGCCACGCGGCGTCGAGCGCGCGCAGCCCGTGCGGCGCGGCCGTGCCGAGCACCAGCGCGCCGATCAGCAGCCCGAGCGCACCGCCCAGCCCGCGCGAATACCAGGCCGCGGCGATCTTCATGCCGACCGGGTAGATGCCGGCGAGAAAGAAGCCGGTCGCGAAGCGCAGTGCCAGCAGCGCGTCGAAGTCGCGCTCCAGACCCACGACGGCTGAGTTGCACCCGCTGCCGGCCAACGCGCACAGCAGGAACACGAGCCGCGGCGAATGCCGGTCGGCGATCGTCAGCAGTGAGAACACCAGCGTGCCGGCGATGAAGCCCAGCTGCACCGCCGAGGTGAGCGTGCCGACCGCCGAGGCCGGCAGCGCCCAGTCGCGCTGCAGGTCCGGCATCACGGCGTTGACCGCGAACCACAGCGAGGTGCCCGCGAACTGGGCGAGCACGATCGTCGGCAGCACGCGGCGCGGCACCTGCGCGTCGGGGCTCATGCGTCTCGGCAAATCGGCATCGCGCCGCGGCGACGCTCGCGCTCGCCGACGTCACGCCCGCGCAAACCGGGGGCGGGACGCGTCGCGCAACTTGAGTTCATGGCCGGAAAGCCGCGAGAGCGAGGGGTCGCCGAGCCGGCCGGGGTCACCCGCGTGTGGCGCTCGAGCCGGCCGGCCTTCAGCGTGCGAACAGCCGATCAGGATCGGCGAAGGCCTTGAACTCGAGGGCATTGCCGCACGGGTCCAGGAAGAACATCGTCGCCTGTTCGCCGACCTGACCCTTGAAGCGGATGTGCGGCTCGATCACGAACCGAACTCCCCGCGCGCGCAGCCGCTCGGCCAGCGCCTCCCATTCGGCCATCGACAGCACGACGCCGAAGTGGCGCACGGGCACCTGGTCACCGTCGACGGCGCTCGTTGCGCGGTGGCCCGCCTCGTCGGGCGCCAGATGCGCGACGATCTGATGACCGTACAGGTTGAAGTCGACCCAGTCGTCCGACGAGCGGCCTTCGGGGCAGCCGAGCAGGTCGCCGTAGAAGGCGCGCGCACGATCGAGCGATTTCACGGGAAAGGCGAGATGGAACGGGTGCAACGCGGGCATGGTGACTCCGAAGCAAGGCCACGCATTCTGCCAGCCCCGCCTGCCTGCGTCGCACGCATTCGACGCCTGCGCGCAATTCATTTGTCGCGCGGCGCGGCGGCGTATCTAATGCCGATCCGCGAGCAGCGCGGCGACGCGCGGCGGTCCGGACGGAGCGGCAGTCATGAGTCGGCACGACAACGCAAGGAGCTGGTGGTTCATCACGCTCGCCGCGGCGGCGATGCTGATGGTGACGATGGGCGCGCGCCAGTCGCTCGGACTGTTCGTCTCGCCGCTGAACACCTCGACGGGGCTGGGGCTGGTCACGATCAGCTTCGCCATGGCGGTCGGCCAGTTCGTCTGGGGCGCGGCGCAGCCGATCGCGGGTGCGATCGCCGACCGCTACGGGCCGGGGCGCGTGCTCGCGGCCGGGTTGGTGATCCTCGCCGCCGGCAGCGCGCTGACGCCGTTCATGACGTCGGGCTTCGGGCTCGTGTTCTCGATCGGACTGCTGTCGGCGATCGGCGCCGGCGCCGGCAGCTTTTCGGTGCTGATCGGTGCGGCCGCGCAGCGCGTCTCGGTCGAGCACCGCGGCACCGCGACCGGCGTGATCAACGCCGGCGGTTCGTTCGGGCAGTTCGTCTTCGCGCCGATCCTGCAGAAGCTGATCTCGACGATCGGCTGGATGGGCGCGCTGTGGTCGCTCGCGGTGGTCACGCTCGCCGCGCTGCCGATCGCGCGGATGATGCGTCGCTCGCCGCAAGCGGCCGCCGCGGCCGCCGCCGCGAACGCAGCCGACGGCGGGCTGCGCAAGGCCGTGCGCGACGCGTTCGCCGATCGCAGCTATCTGCTGCTGCATGCGGGCTTTTTCACCTGCGGTTTCCACATCGCCTTTCTCGTCACCCACCTTCCGGGCGAGGTCGATCTGTGCGGACTGCCGGCCTCGGTCGCGAGCTGGTCGCTCGCGCTGATCGGGCTGGCGAACATCGCGGGCAGCCTCGCCGCCGGCTGGTGGGTGAACCGTTACCGCAGCAAGTACGTGCTGTTCTGGATGTACGGCTCGCGCGCGGTGCTCGTGCTGCTGTATCTGGCCGCACCGAAGACCGAGCTGACCTTCTATCTGTTCGCGATCGGGCTGGGCTTCACGTGGCTGGCGACGGTGCCGCCGACCGCGGGCGTGGTCGGCAAGCTGTTCGGTACGCGCTACCTGGCGACGCTGTTCGGGCTGACGATCCTGACGCACCAGATCGGCGGTTTCTTCGGCGCGTGGCTCGGCGGCATCGCGATGGAAACGAGCGGCAACTATCTGTGGATGTGGTACGCGGACGCGCTGCTCGCCGCCGCGGCCGCGCTCGTCAACCTGCCGATCCGCGAAGCGAAGATCGAGCGGCGCGTGGTTCCCGCTTGATCCGTCCGCTGCGTGAAGCGCTGTGACTACCTGGTGATCGGCGCCGGCATCGCCGGTGCTTCCGCGGCGTACGAGCTGGCGGCCTGCGGCCGCGCGCTCGTGCTCGAACGCGAGTCGCAGCCCGGCTATCACACGACCGGGCGCTCGGCGGCGCTGTTCACCGAAACCTACGGCAACGCGACGATGCGCGCGCTCACGCGCGCGAGCAAGGCGTTCCTGACTTCGCCGCCGGCGGGTTTCGCGTCGGCGCCGGTGCTGACGCCGCGCGGCACGCTGCTCGCGGCGCGCGCCGACCAGCGCGCAGCGCTCGAGCGCGCGTTCGCCGAATGCTCGGCGCTGGTCGGCAACCTCAAGCTGTGGACGGGCGCGCAGGTGCGCGAGCGAGTTCCGGTGTTCACCGAAGCGCAGGTCGACGGCGGGCTGTGGGAGCCCGACGCGATGGACATCGACGTGCACGCGCTGCATCAGGGCTTCCTTCGCGGGGTGCGCGCGCGCGGCGGCGAGGTCGTCTGCAATGCCGAGGTGATCGCGCTCGAGCGCGCCGGCGCAGACTGGGTCGTCGAGACGCGCGGCGCGAGTTACGCCGCGCCGATCGTCGTCAATGCAGCCGGTGCGTGGGCCGACGAGATCGGCCGGCTCGCGGGCGCGGCGCCGATCGGGCTGGTGCCGAAGCGGCGCACCGCGATCACCTTCGATCCGCCGCGCGGCGCATCGATCGAGCGCTGGCCCGCCGTGATCGACATCGACGAGCAGTGGTACTTCAAGCCCGACGCGGGCCGGATCCTCGCTTCGCCCGCCGATGAAACGCCGTCGCCGCCATGCGACGCGCAGCCGGACGAGTACGACATCGCCGTGCTCGTCGACCGCATCACGACCGCGACGACGCTTTCGATCCCGCGCATCCACGCCAAGTGGGCGGGGCTGCGCTCGTTCGTCGCCGACAAGACGATCGTCGCCGGCTTCGATCCGCGGCAGCGCGGCTTTTTCTGGCTCGCCGGCCAGGGCGGCTACGGCATCCAGACCGCGCCCGCGGCGGGCCGCATCGCTGCCGCGTTGGCGCGCGGCGAGCCGCTGCCGGCCGACGTGAAGGCGCTCGGCGTCGACGCGCGGGACCTTGCGCCGGATCGGCCGGCGTTGCGCGGCTGAACCGTCCGATCGGTGGCTGTGCAGCCGCCGATCCCGCGGGGCTCTCAGCCGCGCGCGACGAGCTGGTTGCCGTTGATGCGCACCTTGGCGCCGACCGCGAATGCCGGCGGGTTCGGCTGCGTGATGCTGCGCACGCTGCCGTCTTCCATCTTCACGTCGATGCGATAGACGGTCTTCGCCCGCATCTGCTTCTCGATCTGATGGCCCGCCACCGCGCCGCCGACCGCGCCGACGACGGTCATCGCGTCCTTGCCGCGGCCGCCGCCGAACTGATGGCCGACCACGCCGCCGACCACGCCGCCGGCCACGGCACCGGCCCCCGTACCTTCGCCGGCCTGCTTGACCTCGTGGATCGCGGCGATCACGCCGCAGTCGGGGCACGTCGCCGCGACGCGCGCGGCGGGCGCGGGTTTCGCGGCGGGTTTGGCTGCCGGCTGCTGCGTGGCTTGCTGAGCGCCCTGCGATTGCGCGTCCTTCGGCGCGAGCCACTGCGCGGCGGCGATCAGCGAGACCGCAGCGACCGCCGCTGCCGCGATCAGGAACAGCGGATGCGGCGCGCGCCGCGCCGGTGCGGGGATCGGGTTCGTCGTGTCCTGCATCGTGCGTCTCCTGCGTGAATCGATGACTGCCATGCTGCCGCAGTCAACGCCGGCGACGGCG
>JBFMFC010000052.1:0-22857 GCA_040752195.1 Pseudomonadota bacterium
TGGCCAACGTACGGGTACACGGCCGACGACGGCGGTTCGCTGTGCAACTTTGACTGACCGCCATGCAGCGCACCAGTTCGAGGCGGATCAGCGTTCAAACCGGTCTGGTCCGCTTCAATGCACCGTACACACCATGCACGGATCGAACGATCGCACCACGTGCTGCACGGCGACCGGGGTTTTTTCGCCGGGCAGCACCGGCGCGCCCACGAGTGCGCCTTCGAGCGCGCCGGGTTGGCCCTCGGCGTCGCGCGGCGAGAAGTTCCAGGTGGTGGGAGCGACGATCTGATAGTTGGCAATCTTGCCGTTGCGCACCGAGATCCAGTGCGCGAGGCTGCCGCGCGCGGCCTCGGTGATGCCCGCGGCGTCGCCTTCGTGCGGCAAAGCCCCGTCTGAGAAACAGGGCGCGCCGGGTTCGATCGCCGGCACCCATCCTTCGATCGCCAGCACGATCCGCGCGAGCTCGATCAGGCGCGCAAGCACACGGGTGTAGACGTTGCCGCCACAGCGCGCCTCCTCGGCGCGGATCAGCGGCTGGCCATCGAGCATTTGGCGCGCGAGTGCGCCGGTTTCGAGCACGCGGCCCGCGTAGCGCGGCGCCTTGTTCCAACTGTAAGCGTCGATGCGTTCGGCTTGCGGCAGCGTGACGCCGAGCGACGGGTGCACCGGTGGCGCGGGCGCATACCAGCTGCTGGTGACGTCTTCGGTGATTGCGCGCAGGTCGACCGGGCTGCTGATGCCCCCGTCCCACACGCCCGGAGCGAAGGTGAAGCGTCCGTCGATCCGAGCGTATGCGCCGTAACTCAGATAACGTCCGGGCCCGCGGCCCAGTGACTCGAGTTGCGCGTCGCGCGCAATCGCGAGAAACAGGCGCAGGTCGCCGCCAGCGGCGTCATTGGCATAAGCGTCCAACTGAGCGCGCGTCGCCAGCGTGGCGATGCGCTCCAGCGAAGCGCCGTACAAGGTCCGTTCGAGAAACGCGCGGAACTCGCGCACGCGCGCAGCAAGGCGCAGTTGCTCGGAGGCGTCGATCGCGCGCGCGCTGCCGCTCGGCAGGACCGATTGCGTGTGAGGCCACTTGCCGCCCAGCGTGCCGAGGATCGTGAACCAGCGGGCCCGTGCGGCGATCGCCTCGCGTGCGTGCTCGCCCCGCTGCGCGGCAAAGCGGCGAGCGGTTTCGTCGAACCACAGCCGGCCGCGGTATACGTCGCGGACGAAGTCCGGCATGAAGAAGAGATAGAAGTGCGTCAGATGGTCGGCGACGTTTTCCACCGCGAGCATCAGATTCAGCAGATGCTGGCCGGCGGGCGGCGGCGCAGGAAGTCCCAGTGCCTGCAGCGCGCGTGCCGCCGCCATCGATTGCGACACCGAACAGATGCCGCAGATGCGCGGCACCACGACCAGCGCGTCGTGCGGGTCGCGACCGGCGAGCATGTTCTCGAAGCCGCGATACATCGGCGAGTTGACGTATGCCGCGCGCACCGCGCCGCCCTCGATATCGAGATGCACTTCGAGGTCGCCCTCGACGCGGTTGAAGGGGCCGACGACGAGACGCGTCACAGGATGTCGATCCGATCCCAACTAACCGCGCGTCGGGGACGACTTCGGCCGAGACCCCGATCGGGGCCGAGCCTGCGGTGGGGCAGGGTTGGTCACTTCAGCGTCGTCTTGCGAATCGCCGGCGGCACCACGCGATGGTCGGCCACGGCGTTTTTCTTCACGCGCGCCGGTGTGGCGGACTTCGACAGCGACGCCAGCGCGACGAACCACGCCTTCGGCATATCGGTCGGCAACCCGATCGGGATGCCGGCGATCTTTGGCGTGGCATGGAACGGATGACCGGGCTCTTCGAAGCCCGGCTCGGTGCAGCTGATGCACGCATAGCCGCCGCGTGTACACGAGCCGTTGCCGTTCCACAGCCGCGTGTTGCAGTCGGCGTGCGCCTGCGTGCCTTTGCAGCCCATGTGTTCCATCAGGCAGCCGAGGTCGGACGGTTTTTCGGCGCTGGCCTTGAACTCGTAGAACTCGTTGCGGGTGCAGCCGTGATGCACCAGTTGATCGGCATAGAAGCGCGGGCGGCCGAGTGCATCGAGGTCCGCCGGCGTCAGGCGCCGCGCGGCGAGCGCGGACAACGTTTCGACCACCCAGTCCGGGTGCGTGGGGCAGCCGGCGACGTTGACCACCGGCCACGGGGTGGAGGCGGGTGCAAGCGACCGATACGCGGCGCCCAACGCACCGCCGGCACGGTGGCCTTCGTACTGCAAGCCGCAGGCGTCGGTGGCGCCGCCCCGCATCGCGGAGATGCCGCCGTACGCAGCGCAGGTGCCGACCGCAAGGGTGTAGTGCGCGACCTGTGCCAGATCGCGCACCCATTCGAGCATCGGCCGGCCGGTGCCGGCGAGCATGTGAAAGCGGCCGGTGCGGTTCGGCCCGCGCAGCACGGCGCCTTCCAGGCAGAGGGCGTCGAGTCGCACGCGCCCGGCCAGACAGTCGTCGAGAATGCGCAAAAGTTCGTGTCCGGATTCCACCGACAGCGACGGATGCCACAGCAGGTTGATCCCCGAGCCTGACAGCAGTCCGAAGAAATCCGTCGTGTCGGCGCACAGCAGCGACATGCTGCAGCCGCCGCAGCCGCCGGACTGCAACCACAGGACGTTGAAGGATTCGCGCTGACCAGCGGACATCGTCACTTCCCCTCCAAGCCGAATCGCATCAGCTTCTGCCGCAGGCCGACCCGCGACAAGCCCAGCTCCTTAGCTGCTTGCGTCTTGTTCCAGCGATGGCGCAACAGCGTCTCTTTCAATATCGCCGCTTCGATCGCATCCAGCCGCTGCTGCAGGGACCCGCTTTGCGGCAGCGGCGCGGCCGCGTTCTGGGTCGTGCCGGCCGACCCGCGCAACACGCGTGGCGACAGCGCGTCGGGTCCAATCTCCACGCCAGGACTCAGAACCAGGGCACGGTAGATTTCGTTGCGCAGCTCGCGGATGTTGCCGGGCCACGGGTAAGTGGTCAGACAGGCGAGCGCCTCGGCACTGAATCCGTGGCAGGGCTTGGCTAGCTCCTGGGCGGCGTGGGCGAGTAGCGTCTGTGCCAACGTCGGAATGTCGCTCACGCGTTCGCGCAGCGGAGGCAAGGTCAGCGTGACGCCGGCCAGGCGGTAGTACAGGTCTTCGCGAAAGCGGCCGGCGCGCACTTCGGCCTCCAGGTCGCGATGGCTGGCCGCGATCACACGCACGTCGAGGGCGATCGACTGCGAGGCGCCGATCGGCCGCACCTCGCCTTCCTGCAGCACGCGCAGCAGCTTGACCTGGAAGGTCGGCGAGGTGTCGCCGATTTCGTCGAGGAAGATCGTGCCGCCATCGGCGCGCTGGAACAGTCCCGTGTGATCCTGATACGCGCCCGTGAACGAACCGCGCTTGTGGCCGAAGAGTTCGGATTCGAGCAGCGAGTCGGGCAACGCGGCGCAGTTCTCCATTACGAAGGCGCGCGTGCCGCGCGGGCTTGCGTAATGGATCGCGCGCGCGAGCAGCTCTTTGCCGGTGCCGGATTCGCCCTGGATCAGCACGTTCAAGTCGTAGCGCGACACTTGCTGCGCCACGCGGCAGATCTCGTCGAGCGGGCTGCCCTGTGCGCGCACCAGGCGCGAGAACTCATGGTGGAGCGCGACCTGCTCTTGCCGCTCCTGCGCGCGCCGGCGCAGCACGCGGCTGCCGGCGCGCAGCTCCAGATCGATGCGGCGCACGTCGTTCTGCAGGCGCTTGGCGTCCGCAGCTTCGCCGACCAGCGCGACCAGCTGATCGGGCAGCCACGGCTTGAGCACGTACTGGTGGATCCCGGCTTCGTTGATGCCGGCGATGATGTCTTCCGCTTCGGTGTAGCCGGAGATCACGATGCGCACGATGTCGGGCCACCGCTGGCGCACACGCTTCAGAAACTCGATGCCGGTGGTGCCCGGCATGCGCTGATCGCACAGGATGACGTCGATCGGCGCGGCGGGCGATTGCGCTTCGAGCACGGCCTGCGCGTCGTCGGCGGAACAGGCCACCTCGACCGTGTAGTGATCTTCGAGCGTGCGGCGAATTGCATCGACCGAATGCCGCTCGTCGTCGACCACCAGCACGCGCGCGGGGCGTTGCGTCGCACGCGCGGAGTCTTTCGGTTGCTGGCGGGAGTCGAAGGCTGCCATAGCGTGATTGTCCATCAATGGCGGCTGGGCGCGCGGGTCGTCATCCCGGCCCCGCCTTCGCGAAGGAAGGCACGTCGATGCGGCTGAGATCCTCGTCGCAGGGCTCCTCGGAATGGCACCCGTCCCGGGCTCACGCCGCCACCTCGCCACCCGAGCGCGCCAACTCGCGATGGATCGCCAAGTGCCGCGGCGTCCACGCGTGCGGCAGCTTACGCACGAAGTGATAGCGCGCGACGTGGTAGCTCGGATCGAAGCCGTAGAAGTTCCGCCTCATGCGCGCGAGTTCTTCGTCGCGATAGCGCGCCAGCGGCTTGGCGGCTTCATCGGCGGCGCGGCGCGCGGCCTTGGCGGCGAGGCGCTCAGGAAGCCGCGCGTCGCTGACCAGAGCACGCGCGCGCAGCCGTGCTTGCGTGGCAAAGTCGAGCGCATCTGCACCGAACACCGCATCGATCAGACCTTGCGCACGCGCCTGCGCGACCGACAGCGGCAGGCGGCCCTGCACGATCGCTTGCGCGCGCGCGGCACCGACGCGTTTGGGCAGCGTGTAGGTCCAGTACTCGGAGCCGTACAGGTTGCCCATGTTCTTGTAATGAAGATTGAGCAGCACGCCGGGTTGCGCCCAGATCTCATCGCTGGCGAGTGCAAGAAAGCCTCCGCCAGCGCCGGCGTTGCCGCGCAATGCGCTTATCGTCAGCAGGTGCGTTGCGGTGAGGATCTCCAGCACCAGATCGTCGATCGCCTCGATGTTGCGCATCGATTCGTCGGCGGGGCTGCTGGCCGCTTCGATCAGATTCAGATGAATGCCGTTGCTGAAGAAGTCCGCCCCGCCCGCGAGCACGAGGGCGCGGATCGGGCGCGTCTTGGCGTAAGCGACGGCGTCGCGCAAGCGTTCGCATTGGCGCGTTGACATCGCGCCGTTGTAGAAATCGAACTCGAGTGTGCCGACCCCGTCGGTTTCCCGATAGCGCAACTCGCCCCATTCGTCATCGGCGCGGACAAGGGGGGCCGGCACTTCGGGGAGCGCGGACGTCTCTTCAGGGAAGAGGGCCGTGACCGGCAGCTTGAACGGCTTGCCGTCCTGTGCGCCGTCCCACGCGGGCTTGGCGTGGCCGATCCACACGGCGCCGTCGCGAGTCAGACGCAGCACCGCACCGTCGCGCCGTGCGAGGACCGCGCCGGGCTGCGCGGGGCGACCGGTCGCGCTTGCGGCCTGCTCGATTGCCGCCTCGGTTGCGGCGTGCGCGTCATACAGAAAACACGGGCGATCGAACAGCGCATCGCGCACGCCCGGTGCACCGTCGGCGGCCCTGAATCTGGCAAGTACCGAAGCGGTGTCGTCGGATTGCCAATCGATACGGCGATCCTCCTGCCGCATCAGCGGGCGCGGACGGCCGCGCACGGCGAGGTCGACCTGCGGCTTTGGCCAGCCGGGCCGGCCAAAGCGATCGAGCGCGAGTAACACCGCTTGCACTGCGGCGGTTGTGACTTCGTTTCGGTAAAGGCTGCTCTTGCTCGCGGCGCGCATCGGAAACGCAACGTCTGCCCACACGTCGCCGGCGTCCATCTCACCGTTGGCTTGCAGCACGGTCACGCCCCAGTCGCGCTGGCCGTCGAGGATCGCCCAGTCGAGCGACGACGGGCCGCGATCGCCGACGATGCCGGGATGCACGACCAGGCAGACGTACTTGCGCCAAACCGGCTCCGGAATCGCGCGTTTCAGAAACGGCGCGATCAGCACGTCGGGCGCGAACAGGCCCACTGCTTCGATCGTCACCGCGTCAGCGATATCCAGTTCGACCGATACGTCGTGGCCGCGCGCGCGAAGCTCGACGAAAAGCCGCTGCGCAAGGCTGTTGAAGCTGTGGGCGAGCAGCAGGATGCGCATGTGGGCATCAGCAGATGCGCGGCAATTGTTCGCCGCTCAGCCAATCGACCACGCGGCGACCGCCGAACCTGGTCTGCATCTGCACGAAACGATGCGCGTCGGCGGTCACCTCGCCGATCAGCGCCGCTTGCGTACCGAGCGGATGCGCGCGCATCGCGTCCAGCAGCGTCTGCGCCTGCTCGTGCGGGCAGATCGCGATCACCTTGCCTTCGTTGGCGACGTACAGCGGGTCGAGTCCGAGAAACTCGCACGCGGCGTCGACCTGCGGGTGGACGGGGATCGCAGCCTCGTCCACGAGCATGCCGACGCCGGACTGTCGGGCGATCTCGTTCAGCGTCGTAGCAAGCCCGCCTCGCGTCGGATCGCGCAGAACGCGGATGTTGGGTACGGCATCGAGCATCTGAGCGATCAAACCGTTCAGCGCCGCGGTGTCGGAGAGGATTTCGGTTTCGAACGCGAGCGACTCGCGCTTCGACATGATCGCGATGCCGTGATCGCCGATGGTGCCCGAAATCAGCACCGCATCGCGCGGCCGCGCGTTGGCGCCGCTCAGGTCGCGTCCGTGCGGTAACACGCCGACGCCGGTCGTGCTGATGAACACGCCGTCGCCCTTTCCCTGCTCGACCACCTTGGTGTCGCCGGTGACGATCGCCACACCGGCCGTGTCGGCCGCGCGTGCCATCGATTCGACGATGCGCTTCAGGTCCGCGAGCGGGAATCCCTCTTCGAGGATGAAGCTCGCGCTCAGATAAAGCGGCGTCGCACCCATCACCGCAACGTCGTTGATCGTGCCGTGCACCGCCAAGCACCCGATGTCGCCGCCCGGAAAGAACAGCGGCGAAACCACATGCGCATCGGTCGCCAGTACCAGCCGCCCCGCGGGCGCCGGCAGTCGCGCGCCGTCGTTGCCCTCGCGCAGATAGTCGTTGTCGAACGCGCGTGCGAACAGCTCGTCGATCAGCTGCGCCGATGCGCGTCCGCCCGCGCCGTGACTCATATCGATCCGCCCGTGCTTCAGATCGAGCGGCCGGATGTAATTCGGTTTGACTCGGACAAGACTGGAGTCAGGCGGCATTTTTCGAGGGAGCTGAGAAGAGACCCGCAAACTGGTGTCCGGCCCCGACTTCCTGCTTGTCGCGGAAGCGGCCGTACGTGTAGTGAGCGGCGCAGGCGCCTTCGCTGGAAACCATGCAGGAGCCCATGGGATTTTCCGGCGTGCAGACGGTGGCGAACAGTTTGCAATCGGTGGGGCGCTTGACGCCGCGCAGGATGGCGCCGCACTCGCAGGCCTTGTGGTCGGCAACCGGCCGATAGCGCAGATCGAAGCGCGCCTCCGCGTCGAACGCGGCGTAGGCGGGGCGGATGCGCAGCGCGCTGTAGGGGACTTCGCCCAGGCCGCGCCACTCGAAGCTGGTGCGCAGCTCGAAGATCTCGGATACCAGCGCCTGCGCGTCGAGATTGCCGTCGCGCGTGACGGCGCGCACGAATTCATTCTCCACCTCGGCGCGGCCTTCGTTGACCTGGCGCACCAGCATCAGGATCGCCTGCATCACGTCAAGCGGTTCGAAACCGGCGATCACGACCGGCTTGTGATATTCCTCTGCGAAGTGCTCATAGGGCGCCGAGCCGATCACGATCGACACGTGCGCCGGCCCGACGAAGCCGTCGATCGGCACCGTGCCGTATTGGCGCACCTCGGGCGATTCGAGAATGTGCGTGACCGCCGACGGCGTTAACACGTGGCAGCACAGCACCGAGAAATTGCTCACGCGCGATGCGGCCGCGCGTTTGATCACCAGCGCGGTCGGTGGCGTGGTGGTCTCGAAGCCGATCGCAAAGAACACGACCTGTCGCTGCGGGTTGGCTTGCGCCAGCGCCAGCGCGTCCGCGGCCGAATAGACCATGCGGATGTCGGCACCGCGCGCCTTGGCTTTGATCAGGGACAAGCCGTTGGAGGCGGGCACGCGCATCGTGTCGCCATAGGTGCAGACGATCGCACCGTACTCCAGCGCAAGCTTGATCGCGAGATCGATGCGACCGATCGGCAGCACGCACACCGGGCAGCCAGGGCCGTGCACCATGCGTACGTTGGAGGGCAGAAGATCCGTCACGCCGTAGCGCGAGATAGCGTGCGTGTGGCCGCCGCAGAACTCCATGAAACTGTAACGGCGCTCGGGGTCGGCTTCGGCGTGGATGCGCCGCGCGATCGAACGCGCGAGCGCGCCGTCGCGAAATTCATCAACGTACTTCACACCTCACCTCGCATGCGCTCGAAATGCCCCTGCCCGTCATGGGGACGGAGGCGCGGTTTCGCGGGGGCACGGCTGCGCGCCGCCGGAACCGCCCGCCGCTGCCAGCGCGGGCGCGGACGGCGCCGGTAGGGGCATGGAGTCCCCGCGCACCTCGCCAGCCGAGCCGCCGTCCAACCCCGCGAACAGCGCCAGCGTGCGTTCCGCCTCCGCAGCATCGACCTTTCCAATCGCGTAACCGACATGCACGATCACGTAGTCGCCGGCCGCACAATCGGGCACCAGGGCGACCGAGATCTCCTTGCGCACACCGCCTAAATTCACCACGGCCTGATAATCGTCGCGCACCTGCTCAACTTGCGCCGGAATGGCCAGACACATACTCAGATTCCTTGCAGTCCGATCCAGGCTTGTCCGAGCGCGATGCCGCCGTCATTGGGTGGCGCGGCGCGCGCTTCCAGCACCGTGAAGCCGCTCGCTTCGAGCTGGCTGACCACCTCACGGCGCAGCCAGCGATTCAGCCAGCAGCCGCCGGCCAAGGCGATCGTGTTTAGCTTCAGCGCGCGTGCACGCTCCGTCGCCCATCGCGCCAGCGCGTGCGCGAGCGTGGCGTGAAAACGGGCCGCGGCATGGCGCCGCGCATCGAGCGCTTCGCCCACGTCGGTCAGGCGTGCCAGCAGCGGCAGGAGATCGAGCGCGCCGTCGCGTTCGATCCGATACGCATCGACAGCGGCCTGCGCGCTGCCATGGTCGAACGCCGCTGCTTCCAGCGCCATCGCCGCCTCCGCCTCGTGCCGGTTCAACGCGGCCAAGCCGAGCAGCGCCGCTGCCGCATCGAACACGCGCCCGGCGCTGGTGGTGCGCGGGCAGTTGAAGTTGCACGCGAGCATCTGAGCGACAGTCGGCGCGGCGGCGTGCGCGGCGAAACGGTGCGCGATTTCCGCGCCGCGGCCGAGCGCGTGCAGCACCGAGGCCGCCATCCGCCAAGGCGCGCGCGCAGCAGCATCGCCGCCGGGCAGCGCCAGCGGCGCGATGTGCGCGACACGTTCGAACCGAGCGCCCGCGACGAGCAACAATTCGCCGCCCCACGCGGTGCCGTCGGTACCCAGGCCGACGCCGTCGAGCGCAATGCCAAGCACCGGACCATGCACGCCGTGCTCGGCGCACACCGCCGCGATGTGCGCATGATGGTGCTGCACAGCGCGCGCCTCGATCCCGTGTGTTTGCGCGTAATCGACGGCAAAGCGCGTGCTGAAAAAGTCCGGATGCAGGTCGTGCAGCACTACGCGCGGCGCGGCTCCGAGAAATCCGGTCAGCCGCTCAACCGCCTCCTTCAGCGCCGCACAGCTGGCGGCGCTTCGCAGATCGCCGACATGCGGCGACAGGAATGCCTCGTTGCCGCGCGTGACACAGATCGTGCTTTTCAGCCATGCACCGCACGCCAGCACGGGCGGCGCATCCCTGGCGATGCCGGGCAGCGGAATCGCCAGCGGCACGTAGCCGCGCGCGCGCCGCACGATCTGCGGCGCGTGTTGCGGATCGGCACGCACCACGCTGTCGTCGCAGCGCGCAACGATCGGGCGGTTGTGCACGACGTAGCCGTCGGCCAGGCCGCGCAGCCGTTTCAGCGCTTCGGCGTTGTCGACGACCAACGGTTCTCCGCCTGGATTGGCGCTCGTCATCAGCAGCACGATGTCATTGGCTTTCGTGCGCCACTCGCTGCCCGTCGGCCGTCCCAGCAGTTCGTGAAACAGCATCCAGTGCAGCGGCGCGTACGGCAGCATCACGCCAAGCTCGCCGGAGCCGGGGGCAACGCCTTGCAGCGTGCGGTCGGCGCACTCGTTCTTGGGCAACAGCACGATCGGGCGGACGATGCTCGTCAAAAGCTGCTCGGATGCGGCATCCAGCTCCGCCCAGCGCGCAGCGCTGGCGGCGTTCAGACACATCACCGCAAACGGTTTCGACGCGCGCATTTTGGAATCGCGCAGCCGCGCCACCGTGTCCGCGCGATGGGCGTCGCACACCAGGTGAAAGCCGCCGACGCCCTTGACGGCGAGCACATCGCCGTCGCGTAGCCGCTCGGCGGCGTGCGCGATGACGTCATCGCACGCGATTTCGCGGCCGGCCGCATCGAGCAGCTGCAACCGCGGGCCGCAAACCGCACAGGCGTTCGGCTGCGCGTGATAGCGACGATCGCGCGGATCGTCATACTCGGAGGCGCACGCAGCGCACAGTGCGAAGCGCGCCATGCTCGTGGACGGTCGGTCGTACGGCAGCCGCTCGGTGATGGTCCAACGCGGCCCGCAATGCGTGCAGTTGATGAACGGATAGCGGTAGCGTCGGTTCGACGGATCGAACAGTTCGTCGAGACAGGCTTCGCAGGTGACCGCGTCGGGCGGGACGATCGTCGCAGGCGGTTGCGCGGCAGAACTTGCCGCAATTGCGAAGGCGCGTTCGTGTGGCAGGGTCTCGCACACCGCGCTTTCGATGCGTTCGATGCGCGCCAGCGGCGGCGGTTCGAACGCCAGCTGGCGCACAAACGCGTCGATCGCAGCAGCCGGCCCCTGCACTTCGATCTCGACCCCGGCGCTGTCGTTGCGCACCCACCCGGTCAGGTCGTGTTCCGTCGCAAGCAGCGCGCAAAACGGGCGGAATCCGACGCCCTGCACGGCGCCGCGCACACGCAGGCGGCGCCGTACGAGCGGCGTCGCAATCGCGGGTCCGACAAGTAGCGCGTGCATCGTCCGTGCGTCTTCATCCGCGCGCTGCGAGTTGCGCTTCCAGCTCGCTCACCCGCGCGCGCAGCGCTTCGAGTTCGCCGCCATGGTCATGACCGTGCCGGCACCCATGCTCTCCGTGATGCTCGTGCGGCTGCCCCTGGACGTGCGCGAGTTCGTGTTCGAGCCAACCGAGCCAGTTGTCGAGGCCGGCATGCGTGGTGGCCGACAGTTGCAGCACTCCGATGCGCGGATTGATACGTCGCGCATACGCAATCGCGCGCTCCGCATCGAACCGGACGTAAGGCAGCAGATCGATCTTGTTCAGGATCATCAGCGAAGCAGCCGCGAACATGTCGGGATACTTCAGTGGCTTGTCGTCGCCTTCGGTGACCGATAGCACGGCGACTTTGGCTGCTTCGCCCAGATCCCACAGCGCAGGGCAGACGAGGTTGCCGACGTTCTCGATGAAGAGCATGCCGCCGGTGTCGTGCAAGGGCAGACGGTCGAACGTTTCGCCGACCATCCGCGCATCGAGGTGGCAGCCCTTGCCGGTGTTGATCTGGATCGCCGGCACGCCGGTTGCGCGGATGCGATCGGCATCGAGACTGGTCTGCTGGTCGCCTTCGATGACCGCCAGACCGATGCTGGGCAGGCGTTCGCGCAAATGGCGCAGGGTTTCGACCAGCAGGGTGGTTTTGCCGGAGCCAGGGCTCGAGACGAAATTGAGCGCCAGCACGCCGTGCGCGCGAAAGCGCGCGCGGTTTTGCGCGGCATAGCGGCTGTTGGCGCCGAGAACGCTTTGTTCGATCTGAATCGCGCGCTCCTGCGACATGCCGGGCACCGACACCCTTGCGGGGCTCTCACCGTAGCGCAGGTCGGCGTGCTCATGCACGTTCACGTGTTCGTGCGTGGTGATCGAACCTTCACTGCATCCGCAGACGACGCACATGGACTTTCTCCCCTAAGGTTAAGTCTCAGTCCGTTTGCCCTCCCCATCAAGGGGGCGGGGTGGAAAATTCGCGCGGCCTCGCTTCGCGCCCGTGCAGACGATGCCGCCTGCCTGTGGCGCTGTGGGTACGGAGGGAGCGGGGATGGGGTTCGCGGGCTGGGCCGATTCCTCAGCCGCATCTTCGACGATTAAGTCCTTCACTTGCAGATCCGTCCCGCCGGTCACCTGCAGCCAATTGCCGCCGCAGCGCGGACAGGAATCGAGGCGCGATTTGATCAGCACGCTGGTGCTGCATGAGAGGCACCATGCGGTGGCCGGCTGATGCTGCAGAACGATCTCGGCCCCCTGCAGGACGGTGCCTGGCGCCAGCGCTTCGAGCGCGAAACGCAGCGCGCTCTCTTCGATACCGGCCAGTGCCCCGACCGTCAGGGTCAGCCGCCGCACGCGCGCAAAACATTCGCGCGCGGCCGCGTCGTCCACGATTTTCAGTATGCCGCCCGCAAGGCTCAGCTCATGCATGCTGGTTCGGTTTCGGCGACATCGACTTCGACCGGGTAGCAGGGCGCGTACGCCGCTGCAATGATGCGGGCGCGCCGCCGGCGCTGCGCGGCGTCGCGTTCGCCCATCACATCGCGCAATGCGCGCAGTACCGGTCCATCCGGTGCGAAGTTCCAGTCGGTCGGCGCCATCACACGATAGCGCGCGATGGCGGCACGAGAACGGTCCAGTTGCACGGCATGAATCAATACACCGCGCGCCATTTCCACCCACGCGAGTGCTGCACCGGGCAGCGGCGACCAGCTCAGCGCGCGCAGCGGCGCCGGCGCACCGACTGCCAGCGCGGCCAGATCGCACAGTCGCGCGATCAAGCGGTCGGCTGCGTCGCATGATCGACGTCGGCGCGAGGCTCGCACCCAGCAGCCGGTTTCGAGCGGCGGAAGCTGCGCGCCGTGCGCGTTCGCACCGAGCAACGACCGCCACAGTGTGACGCGCAATTCGACCGTCGGCTCCGGCGGCAGCGCCGGCGCAGTGGCGCGGGCGCAGGCGCCCGCATCTTGCGCCACGGCACCCAGCCAACGCGCCGGCAGCGTGGCACCGGCCCTGCACCACGCGGACACCCAGTCGCGCGCCTCGGCATGCATCAGCCACTGTGCCGGATCGCAGCCGAACACGTGCGCACGCAACCAGTCGCGCTCGGCAGGCGCGTCACGAGTCTTGCGAAGCAGCGGACAGGCGATCAGCGCGGCTTGTCGCTGTGTCGCGTCGGCTTCGATCGAGAGATCCAGCTGCAGCGGCCAATCGAAAAAGATGCAGCGTACGTGCTCCTTGATCGTTTCGGCGGCGAGCGTCTGGAGTTCGGTGTCGCTTGCCACAGCGTGCGCGCCGCGCGCGGCGTCGGTCGCCAGCTGCGCCGCCAATGCATGCGCATGCCCGCACAACGCATACAGACGCGGCAAGAGATCCGCAGCCGCATGCGCCGGTCGGCCGCGGAGCAGCGTTGTCAGATCGGGGCGCGCCGGCAGCTCGATTCGCGGCTCGCCAGCGCTCAGACTCAACCTGAGCGTGCCGGGCGCGGGAGCGAACGCCGCATCCTTCATCGGGCACCGAACAGGAAGGCGCGCCGCGATCGATGGCTTGGCCCGGAGGGGCCTGTAAGGTTCCGTTCAAGCGAATGGGGTACGGGCGGAAACGGAGGCCTTGCCGGCTGCGCGGGCGCAACCGTGCGCAGCGCGCGCAGCACTTCGAGCGCAACTGCACGGGCGCCGTCGTGATCGGCGAACTCGCCCATCGGCGAAAACAACGAGCACGCTTCGAACGGACCGAGATCGTACAAGGGCTCGTGTGCGCCGATGAACGCATAGCGCTCGCCTGCCAGAACGTGTTCGCGCGAAGTGCCCACGCGTAGTGCGACTTGCGTTGCCGGCAGCCAAACGAGGTTCATGCACCACGGCGTGATCAGCACGCCGAGCCAACCGTCTTCGCCGTGAGGGCCGGGCTGCGGTGCGAAGCCGAGTGCCTCGACGCGCAAGCGCGGATGGACGGTGGGCAGTCCTGCCATCCGCGAGCGCGCGATCTCCTCGAATGCACGTTCGAGGCGATCGACGCGGGCGGGGCGAACGCTCATCGATTCACTCAGACAGCACCATGAACTGCTCGGCCGCGCCGTCGCATTGCGGGCAGCGCCAGTGCGCCGGGAGTTCAGAAAACGGCGTGCCCGGATCGATCTGCCATTGCGGATCGCCGCGCGCCGGGTCGTATACCCACCAGCAGATCTTGCATTCGAGCTTGGCATGCGCCGGCAGGCGCGTAAGGTCGCCGAGGTACGAACCTTCGAAACGAGGTGCGTTCATCGCTGGTCGATCCAGTCAATCACTTCACCCAGGCGATCACAGGAGTCGACCAGATCCTCGATCGCAGCGCATGCAACTTCGGGTACGGCGGCAATTTCGATCGTGTCGAGGATCACCCTGTCCTGCGAGTTGTAATAGGTGACGCGCCAGCAGTTGGGCACACCGGTTGTCGTGATGCGGCAATTGCCGTAGCCGCGTGACAGGATGGTCACATCCCCGCGCCCGAGCTGCGCGTCGAGGAATGAGACGTCGCCGAGGGCGAGCGGCAGCAGCGACAGATTGACCACATACGCTGCGCAGCCAGTGCGATAGTTGCGTACCTGGTCGGCCAACTCGGTCAGGATGGCGGGCGCGTTCATCACGTCGGGCGGCACCTGAGTCGGTTCTGTGAGGGGTTTGCCGCACTGCGCGGCTGCCGCTATCGCCGTGGGGATTGTGCCAACTTCGACCCAATCGGCAAGGACGGTTTCGCCGTCGAGCACGATCACGCGCCACGCACCTGCGAACACGGATTCCTGAATGCGCACGGCGTGCGCGCCGGTGACCTGGGCGGCCACCTCGCCCTCGCCGAGCACCTGGTTGATCAGCGTGCGATCGTCGGAATCAAGATGGCTCAGGTCGACGCGCGCGGTTTCGTTCGCCGTCAGTTCACCGGTGGTAAAGCGGTACAGTGCGGCGCGGATCGCGGCGAGGGCGGCCTTGGCACCGGGACGAGTACCCAGATGCTCCGGTTCGGGCAGCACCGGCGGCGCGTAGGTCGCCATACCTTGCGGCAGTGGCAGATAGTTCAGCTCTTCTTCCTCGATCTGGCTGCCGGGGCCGAGCGCGCGGACCGGAATGGGAAAAGGTTTCATGCGGGCTGGCGGCTAGTGGCAATTCGGCGCTGTGCCGTGGGCGGCGATCACGATCGGGACGCGCGGCGCGCGCGACACAGGTGCCTCCAGCGCAAGCCCGACTTCGCGCACGAAGTCGTCCCAGTCATGCATGCCGGCGATGGTGGCGACGTAGCTGCCTTCGCGCACAAACACGAGCGATGGCCGGCGCGTTGCGCCGTAGCGGCGCGCGATCGCGTCTTCGGCCGCCGCTGTCACGACGCCGATGCGAAAGCGCGGCGTGACATCGCTGAACTTCGCGCGCAGCTCCGGCAGGACCACGGCGACGTCGAGGCTTTCCGGAAAACGCACCGGGTCGCTCCAGATGAAGAGAACCGCGTCGCCGGGCACGGAGAGAAAGTCATCGAGCGTGCCGGCATCAACCCAGCCTGCAGCCGGCGCGGAGGCCAGTTTTGCGACAACGGGCGGGGCTTCCTTCACGTGGCCTCCTGCGGGTTAACGAGCGCTGCGATCCGATCAGCACTGAGCGCCGAGGGCAGTGCGAACCGCGGCGCCGCATGTGCAGCCGGCGAGCCGGCCAGTGCCGCGGCGACCAGATCGAGTGCGGCATCGACCTCGGCCGCGCGGGTCGCATCGATTCGCTCGACCGCGGCGTCCTTGAACACGAGCACCCAGTCGCCGGCAGCAACGTCGCCGATCAGTGCTGTCATTACGCGGCGTGTTTCGCCGCGGCCACGACACTGCGCGAAGCCGGGCTCAATCGCTTGTACCTGCATCGGAATGCCCATGCACATTGCTACATCCGCCCCGGCAGGAAACGCGGATCGCCGTTGCGGCAGGCGAGTTCTTCCGACGGCCGCTCGTCTTCGTAGCGGGTCAGCGCCAGGTGCGGCAGCGTGACCGCGTCGTCGGCCGCGAGCGGTGCTGTTCGGGGAACGAGTTGGACACCCCAGTCCGCCAGCACCTGCAGCCCGCGCGCCAGAGCTTCTTCCAGCGCACGCTTCACGCTCGGTCGCAAGCTGCCGCCGTAGTCATCCAGCTCTTCCGGCTGGCAACCGATCAGCACGACGGAGCGCGGGTAGTGCCCCGTCAATTGCGCCAGCGCCAGCACTTCCTGGAAGCCGGTCTGATGCAGGCTCACCTTCCTGGCACCGAGATACTTCGGCACGTCTCCGTCTTCAACCACCGCGAGCGTGCCGGGCGCAACGCCGAAGTCGACCGCGTCGAAGATCAGCAGCCGGTCGGCTTGCTGCACGTGATGGATCAGATACAAGCCCTGCGTACCGCCGTCGACCAACCGAACGTGCTCGGGGATTTCATAGCGCTGCTGCAACGCCTCAACGCAGCGCACGCCGAAGCCCTCGTCGGCCCACAGGAGGTTGCCGATGCCGAGCACCGTGGTGCTGTTACGGGAACCGTAACAGCCATTTTCGGGCAGAGTAGGGCGCATGGGAGGTACGAGACGCAACTCAGAGGCCGGCAGCGCGCAGGCGCTTCCAGCATTGGAAGCTGTCGTATGCCGACTGCATGCCGAGCCAGAGCGCCGCATCGGCGCCGAACAGCAGCGCGCATCGGATTGCGGTGTCGAGTGTGAAGCCGCGCCGGCCCTGAATGAGTTCGTTCAGGCGCCGGCGGGAAATGCCGAGGCGTTTGGCGGCTTCGGTTTGCGACATGCCAAGAGGCGCGAGGAGGTGGCGGTCGAGAAAACGGCCGGGATGCGGCGGCGTGCGCAGCGGCACACCGCTCGGCGGAATGCCCTGGTCATAGAGCGCGGACATGGTGTGTGTCGCCGTGAGCGTCTATATCGCCGTGATTGGAAGCGGAATGCGCAGATGCCCTTCGGCGAGGAGTCTCAATCCGGTGAACATCCGAAACGTTTCCCTCGCTTCGCTTGCTCGGCATGACATCGTTCCGCTCAGTCCTTGAATGTGCGGAAACCAGAAATCATCGTGCTGACGATGCTTTGTCGGCCCATGATGTCTTCGCGGATTGCCGCGTAGACGTGGACGATCACGAACAGCACCAGCGTCCACATGCCCAGTCTGTGCCAGGTGTGCACGTCTTGCGACTGGCCGAATAACGGAATCACCCAGCCGAACATGCGTTCGGCCCACGAACCGGCCTGCAATCCCTCGCCGTACAGGGCGAAGCCGGTCAGCATCATGAACACCGACGCCAGCGCGAACACGAAAAACATCATGAAGCGCGCGAGCGGGTTGTGGCCGACGTAACGGTTCGGCCGCGGCGAGATGAACGCGTACCACTTCAGCATCGCGCCGAACTCGCGCCAGTACGCACCGGTGAAGATCGGCACGGTGAACAGCTCGCGCGCGTGGTGGTTACCGACGAAAGCCCAATACAGACGACCGAGAAAGCCGACCGCAAAGACGTACGCCGCGGAAAAGTGCGCGAAGCGGATGTAGCCCATTAAGTAATTGGCGCTCGCCTCGCCTGGCTGCGTCGGTAGCGGCTGGCCGATGAAGTAGCCGGTGACCGCGAGCACGGTGATCGCGACCGCATTGACCCAGTGCCATAGGCGCACCGGCGCTTCGTACACATACACTGCTTTGATCGACTTGCCCTGGGCTACCGTGGATTCGTCGGTGCCGGTGGCGTCGGTAAGTTTGCCAATGGTGAGGGTCATTGGTCGTCTCCTGTGCCGGGTCGACGGGTTACAGCCTTGTGACGAGCATTGCCGCGCCGCTGATGGCCGTGCCCGCGGCTGCCGCGCGCCACACCCACGCCTGCGTCTTCTGCGTCCAGGCGCCAAGGGCAAAACCGAGACCGTGCAACAGCGCGGAGGCGAGCGCGAAGCCAGCCGCGTAAGTAGCGAATGAAGCGCTTGCCATCTCCGCGCCGTGCGCATAGCCGTGGAGCAGCGCTGCGCCGGCAATCAGCGCGAGACCGACTCTCACGTCGATGTGACGGCCGCCCAGCAATAGTGCGCCGAGCAGTACGACACTCAGCGCGATGCCCGGCTCGATGAACCGCAGTGCAGGAACCGCGGCACTCAACGCTGCGCCCGCCGCCAGCAGTGCGACGAACAGCGACGGTCCGATCAAGCGTCGCCTGACCGGCAATGCTGCAGCTGACCACAGTCCGACCGCCACCATCGCAAGCAGGTGATCGAGGCCCGCCAGCGGGTGCACAAACCCGCTGGCGAAACTGGCTGTGCCGTGATCCGAATGCGCAGAGACGGTCCCAGCGATCGTCAACAGGGTGGCGCCGGCTAGCAAGTGGCGCAAGGTTCGATTCATCTGAGTCTCCTTGTGAGTCCGGGCGTCGTTCAGCGCACTGTCACGCGAGTCAGTTCCTGACCGTCGGCGCTCATCACGTGCGTGCTGCACGCCAGGCAGGGATCGAAGCTGTGCAGCGTGCGCAGGATCTCCAACGGCTGCTCGGGGTTGGCCATCGGCGTGTTCATCAGGCTCGCTTCGAACGCGCCGATCTGGCCCTTGGGATCGCGCGGACTGCCGTTCCACGTGGTGGGCACCACGCACTGGTAGTTCTCGATACGCCCGTCCTTGATACGGATCCAGTGCCCCAGCATGCCGCGCGGCGCTGCCACCGTGCCCACGCCCCTGGCCTCCTTCGGCCAGGTCTTGGGGTCCCATTTGTCGACATTGGCGGTGGCGCGATCGCCAGCCTTGATGTTGGCTACCAACTCGTGCCAATCGTCGGCCATCATCTCGCCGCAGTACTGGCTCTCGAGCGCGCGCGCCAGCGTGCGGCCGATCGTCGTGGGCAGCAGGTGCTTGGCCGTGTAGGCGGTCTCGGGCAGGCCGAGCGCCTTCGGGATGCCGCTGTTGATCGCGCGTACCGAGTCCTCGACCTGCACTTTCACGCGCTGGGCGTACGTGTTGCCCTTCAGCGCGTGCGCGTAGGCGAGGATGTAGCGGGCCAGCGGCCCCACCTCAACGGCATGGCCGCGCCAGCGCGGCGCCTTGATCCACGAGTACTTGGCGCTCTCGTCAATGCGCTCAATGGCCGTGCGCGTGCCCTTGGTCTTGGTGCCGAGCGCATAGTTCGGCTCGGTCACGCCGTCCCAGGGGTGCAAGCCCTTGGTCTCGTCCGCGTAGCGATACCAGCTGTGCGCGACGAACTCCTGCACCTGCTCTGGGTCGCGCGGGTCAATCGGGTGGATCTCGTCCCAGTCGCCGTTGAGGATCACGCCACCGGGCAGCTGGTCGGTGTGCTTGTCGTAGTTGACCTTCGGGTATTCACCGTAGTCGGCCACGTTGGTGGCCGAGAGACCGCCACCGTAAAGCCAGCCGGCCTGCTTGTAGATCGTGCCGATGGCCAGCACGTCGGGAATGTAGACGTTCTTGTTGAACTCAATGATCTCGTCGATGCGCGCCTTAACGAAGTTCAGCCGCTCCATGTTCAGCGGCGCGCCGGCGGCGCCGTCGCCGTCTATGTTGATGGCGCAGGGCACGCCGCCCACAAGATAGTTGGGGTGCGGGTTCTTGCCGCCGAAGATGGTGTGGATCTTCACCCACTCCTTCTGCAGATCAAGCGCCTCTAGGTAGTGCGTGACGGCCATCAGATTGGCCTCGGGCGGCAGCACGTAGGCCTTGTTGCCCCAGTAGCCGTTCATGAATGGCCCGAGTTGGCCGCTTTCGACGAACTTTTTCAACCGGTTCTGGACGTCACGGAAGTAGCCAGCCGAGCTGAGTGGGTGCGTCGGCGAGACGAGCTGCTGCAGCTCGCTCGTCTTCTTCGGGTCGGCCTTCAGCGCGCTAACCACGTCGACCCAGTCGAGCGCATGCAGGTGGTAGAAGTGCACCGCATGGTCGTGCACCTGCAGCGTCTTGGCCATCATCTCGCGGATGAGGTGCGCGTTCCTCGGAATCTTGATGCTGAGCGCGTCCTCGACCGCGCGCACGCTGGCGAGCGCGTGGCAGCCGGTGCACACGCCGCAGATGCGCTCAACAAAAGCCCAGGCGTCACGTGGATCGCGACCTTTCAGGATCACTTCGATGCCGCGCCACATCGTGCCGGTGGAAACGGCGTTGCGGATGACGTTATCCTTGTCGAGGTTGACCTCGCAGCGCATGTGGCCCTCGATCCGGGTGACCGGATCGACCACAATGCGGCGACCGCTGTCGTCGAGTTTGAAGCCTTGCGTTTCGTACGGCATGGTTATGTCTCCGCGCGCTCAGTTTGTCGTCGTGTCTTCGGTGTCGGTGCGCCGTTGCGCCGCGCGTTTCAGCGCCGAGACGGCCGCATGCGCCGCCACCGCCGCACCGACCACGCCGGCAGCGGTCAGCCCGACCTTGTCGGCATTCGCTTCGATGCCGAATTGATGGATGTTGGTGAGACGGTCGTAGAACGAGCCCTTGTCCCAGAAGCCTTCCTCGGAGCAGCCGATGCAACCGTGGCCGGCCTGGATTGGAAAGCTCGTGCCTTCATTCCAGCGCGTGGTTGAGCAGGCGTTGTAGGTCGTAGGGCCCTTGCAGCCGACCTTGTAAAGACAATAGCCCTTGCGTGCCGACTCGTCGTCGAATGCCTCGACAAACTGGCCGGCGTCGAAGTGCGGCCGGCGATAGCACTTGTCGTGGATCCGCTGGCTGTAGAACATCTTCGGCCGTCCCTGCCGGTCCAACTCGGGAATGCGGTCGAAGGCCAGCATGTAGGTGATGACGCCGGTCATCACCTCGGCGATCGGCGGACAGCCCGGCACCTTGATGATCGGTTTGTCGGTGATCACCTGGTGCACCGGCGTCGCCCGCGTTGGATTCGGTTTGGCCGCCTGCACGCAGCCCCACGACGCACACGAGCCCCACGAGATGATCGCTTTGCAGTCCTTGGCGACATGTCTGAGCTGATCGACGAAAGGCTTGCCGGCGATGATGCAGCTCATGCCGTCTTGATTGAGCGGCGGATTGCCTTCCACAGCGAGTATGTAGTTGCCTTTGTACTTCTTGATGATCTCTTCGAGTATGGCTTCAGCTTGGTGCCCGGCGGAAGCCATTAGGGTGTCGTCGTAGTCGAGTGAAATCATCGACAGCACGACATCCTTGGCGAGCGGATGCGCGGAGCGGATGAACGACTCTGAGCAGCATGTGCATTCCAGCCCGTGCAGCCACAGCACAGGTGTGCGCGGCTTGGTCTCCATCGCGTACGCGATCTGCGGCACGAAGGCCGGGCCGAGACCCAGCGAGGTGGCGGTGAGCGAGCAGTACTTGAGAAAGCTGCGCCGCGTGATCCCTTGACGGCGCATGACGTCGTAGAAGGTTTCCACCGTGGAATCTCCTTGGTATGTCGCCGTTTGTGCGCTGCACGGGCAATCGCTGGCGGTGACTGGGTCATTGAATCGGCAAGATGTGTGCCACGTCGGCCTGGGGTTGGATCGTGCGCGTTCGCAATCGCAGAGGGCAGGCGATCTTCGCTGGCTGCACCGAGCTCAAAGCGACCGGTGAATTTCGTGATCAATGACGGTAGGCGCACGCGACGCGGATCGTGTGCTTATCGAATTGTGCGAAAAGCGACAACGCCGTTACCAGGCCATTCGCCTGTGGAGTTGCAAGAGAGAGTCACCGAGTTGCCGCGATGCACATACGACTGAGTAACCGTCTTCAAAGTCAAGCGCCGTGAATCGCGGTGTCCCAAGGCCTGTGTGTTCTGACCATGGCGTTGAGTATGGTCAGCAGCTTGCGCATGCAGGCCACCAGCGCGACCTTGGGCAGCTTGCCGGCAGCGATCAGGCGCTCGTAGAAGGCCTTGATGACGGGGTTGCGGCCGCTGGCGGTGAGTGCGGCCATGTACAGCACGCGCCGCACGTCGAAGCGACCGCCCTGGATGCGTCGTCGCCCCTTGCTGGTGCCGGAGTCGTTGGCCATCGGCGCGATGCCCACCAGCGCGGCGATCTCGCGCCGGTTCAGCCGCCCGAGCTCGGGCAACTCGGCGATCAGCGTGGCACTGGGCACCGGGCCGATGCCGCTGGCCGACTGCAGCAGCCGGTCGAGCTCGGCGAAGTGCTCGCGCACGCGGCCGACCATCTGGCCTTCGATCTCGTCGAGCTGCGCCTGGATGGCCGCCACGATGGCCTCGATGCTCGGGTGCAGCCCCCGGGGCGTGATCTGCAGCCGCTGCCGCTCGGCCAGCAGCATGGCCAGCAATTGCCGCCGGCGCGTGACCAGCGCGGCCAGCCACTGCTGCTGCGCGTCAGCCAGCGGGCGCAGCAAGCGCTGCAGATCGTCCCTGCGCAGCAGCACCGCAGCGAACCGCGCCAGCATGCGCGCAGAGATGGCTCGGGTTCTTTGAACAGTCGAAGCCGGAAGTAAGGTGATGAACTGCGGCGAAGGGTTTTCCATGGCCGGCCGGTTCGGTCGCTTGCGACGAACCGGGAACCGGCCTGCGGTGGGAGACCCGTGTTCGAAGTTCAGTTTACGCAGCCCTCCTTTCGGCCGCCGCCAGGGCGGTGAAGTACACCGCGTCCGGGGTGCGGTACTCGAGACTCTGATGCGGGCGGGCGACGTTGTACAGGGAGAAGTACGCCGCCAGCCCGCGCCGCGCCTCGGCCAGCGACTCGTAGGCGCGCAGGTAGACGTCCTCGTGCGTATTTCAGCCCATCGTGGACGGCGTTTCAGGCTGATCGTGGACGGCATTTCAGGTTGATCGCGGACGCTGTTTCAGCGTGATCGTGGACGGAGTTTCAGCCGGATCGTGGACGGTCCGGGTG
>JBFMFC010000053.1:0-22840 GCA_040752195.1 Pseudomonadota bacterium
ACCGGGACTGAACCGTAATCCAACCTTCCTCGAACCTTCTAAGGAGATTGCAGATGTCGAAGTCGAAAATCCTGGCCGCGCTGTCGCTCGCGGCGTTGTCCTTCGCTGCCCGCGCGGACGGCGGCAGCATGGGTGTGTATGTCTCCGCGAGCGCCGCTGCATCCGGTGCGGGCTTGACGCGTGCGCAGGTGCGAGCCGAGCGCGATGCGGCGCTCGCGCGCGGCGAACTGCACCGATACGGCGAGGCCGGTCCCTCGGCCGAGGTGCAGCCGTCGATGCGCACGCGCGCCGAGGTGCGTGCCGAGCTGCTCGAAGCGATCCGTCTCGGCGTGCACGGAAGCGGCGGCGAAGCGGGGCCGCCGATCGCGACGCCTGCACAGGAGGCGCAGATCGCCGCCGCCGGCCGGGCTGCCGCGAAGCGGCTCGCGGCGATGCAATAGCGCCGCCTGACCGCTCGCCGGCACCGGCGCGACGTTTCGCGCCGGTGCCGGCGTCGCACGGCGGTCAAGAACGCCCGGACGGGGCGTCGGTTCAGCGTTGCCTGCCGTCGCCACCGGACCGGTCGACGCGCCGAACGAGCTCGCCGCGGCGCGCACCCAGTGGCGCCGTGGCATCCGGCCGGCGCGCCGTGCGCGGGTCAGCGTGTCATTCGCCAAGCCGGCGCACCGCGCGGCGCATCAGATCGAATTGGCGCTCGACCCGCGAACACAGATCGCACGCTTTCAGATGCAGGTACAGCCGACAGCGGGCCAGCGGCGACAGCGGGTGGTCCATGCGCTCCGAAAGGAGCACGTGCGCCTGCCGGCAGGTGATTCGGGTCAGTCGCTTGATCATGCCGCTTGCACCTTCCCGAACCAGTTCGCCTCGAGGCACTCCCGCAGGCGCATGCGCGCGCGGAACAGCATCACGAAGCAGTTGGTCGACGTGATCGCGAGCTCTTTACAGATCTGATCGGTCTCGAACTCGAGCCATTCGCGCATCATGAAGACGCGGCCGAGATTCGCCGGCAGCCGGTCGACGCACAGCTGCAGGATCTCGAAGAACTGCGTGCGCGAAAGCGCGTCCTCCGGGTCGCCCCAGTCGAGCGGCGGATCGACCCGATATCCTTCCGGGTGGTACAACTCGTCGAACGTCTCGACCTCGGCGGCTTCGACCTGTGCGTCGACGGAAACCTCACGCGCGGTGCGACGAAAGTGGTCGATGATCTTGTGCTTGAGGATGCCGACGACCCAGGTCTTCAGCTGCGACCGGCCGTCGAAGCCGCCCGCGCCTTCGAGCGCGGCGATCAGCGTCTCCGAGACGACGTCCTCGGCCCAGGTGTCATTGCGAAGCTGCAGCCGCGCGATCTTCAGCAGCGTGGGGCGCAGCTCGGCGAGCGACTGGCTAACAGCGGCGTCCATTCGTGCTCCGGGTGGATGGGGCGCTCGGATCGACAGGCCCGCGACCCGAGCGCATTCGCGTTCACGACGTGCCCTGCCTACTTCTTGTGCCGCAGGCGGCGGATCAGCGACGAGGTGTCCCACCGTCCGCCGCCCATCGCTTGTACGTCGGCATAGAACTGGTCGACCAGCGCGGTGACCGGCAGCGGCGCGCCGTTGCGCCGTGCCTCGTCGATGCACAGGCCCAGATCCTTGCGCATCCAGTCGACGGCGAAACCGAAGTCGAACTTGTCGTCGACCATCGTCGTGCCGCGGTTGTCCATCTGCCAGCTCTGCGCCGCTCCCTTGCTGATCACCTGCAGCACGAGCTTCATGTCGAGCCCGGCAGCCAGGCCGAAGTTGATCCCTTCCGACAGGCCCTGGAGCAGACCCCCGATGCAGATCTGGTTGACCATCTTGGCAAGCTGCCCCGATCCGCTCGGTCCGATCAGGGTCACCGCTTTCGCGTAGGCCATCGCGACCGGCCGGATGCGCTCGAACGCGGCCGCATCGCCGCCGCACATCACCGTGAGCTGGCCGTTGACCGCGCCGGCCTGGCCGCCGGACACCGGCGCATCGACGAAGTGAAGGCCGCGTTTGCGGGCCTCGGCGTACAGTTCGCGCGCGATCGCGGCCGACGCGGTCGTGTTGTCGACGAACACCGCGTCCCTGGCCATGCCGGCGAACGCGCCGTCGGCACCGAGCACGACCGCGCGCAGGTCGTCGTCGTTGCCCACGCAGCAGAACACGACCTGCGCACCGGCCGCGGCTTCGCGCGGCGTCTTGGCGAAGTTGCCGCCGTACTCCTCGACCCAGCGCTCCGCTTTCTTGCTCGTCCGGTTGAACACGGTCACGTGGTGGCCGGCGCGGGCCAGATGGCCGGCCATCGGATAGCCCATCACGCCGAGCCCGAGAAAGGCGACCTTGTGCGGGGTGACGGGTTCGTAAGTCTTGTTCGTCATCGGCTGCGGTTCCTCCTGTGGGCGGCCATTCTATCGGGCTGCCGCGCCCGCGGCCGCGCTCGCGCAAAGGCGGGACGCGTATCGAGGGGTCGCGCCGCGCGCCGGCCGCGGGCATCGTCATCGGCGCGACATGCCGGTCTCGTAGCGTTCCGCTGTTTCCGTCCGACAGAGGAGAATCACAGTGACGATGGTGTTTGGCGGCCGCCTGACGGCGGCGCTGCTGTTGGCCGTTTTGCCGATGACGATCGACACCGCGCACGCGCAGGTTCGCGCCGGGGAGTCCGCCCGCGGCGGCGCGCGGCCGGCGGTGCCGATCGTGATCGCGCATCGTGGCGCGAGCGGTTATCTGCCCGAGCACACGCTCGAGGCGTACGCGCTCGCCATCGAGCTGGGCGCCGACTACATCGAGCCCGATCTGGTGGCGACCAGAGACGGCGTGCTGATCGCCCGCCACGAGCCGAACCTGATCGCGACGACCGACGTGGCCACGCGGCCCGAGTTCGCTTCGCGCAGGCGCAAGGCGGTCGTCGACGGCGTCGCGGAGGAGGGTTTCTTCGCGAGCGACTTCACGTTGGCCGAGATCCGGACGCTGCGCGCGGTCCAGCCGCTGGCCGAACGCGATCAATCGTTCAACGGCCGGTTCGGGATCCCGACCTTCGCCGAAATCCTCGATCTCGTCCGCCGCAAGTCGGCCGAGCAGGGGCGCGCGATCGGCGTCTACCCCGAGACCAAGCATCCGACCTATCACCGCGACCTCGGTCTTCCGCTCGAGGACCGCGTTCTCGATGAACTGACCCGCGCCGGCATGAACCACCGCGGCGCGCCGGTGTTCATCCAGTCCTTCGAGGTGTCGAACCTGCAGTACCTGCGCACGCGAACGCGCGTGAAGCTCGTCCAGTTGATCGACGGCGACTCGGTCGCCAACGACGGCACGGTGACGCTGGCGCCGCCCTTCGACAAACCGTACGACTTCGCGGTGCGCGGCGATGCGCGCACATTCAAGGACCTGCTGACCCCCGCCGGGCTGCGCGAGATCGCGACTTACGCCGACGGCATCGGGCCGTGGAAGCCTTACCTGATCAGCTCCAAGTGCACCGACGCCGACGGCGACGGCCGGTGCGACGACGTCAACGGCGACGGGCGGGTCGACGAGGCCGACCGCACGCTGCTCGCACCGACCACGGTGGTTGCCGACGCGCACGCCGCCGGGCTGCTGGTGCACCCGTTCACGTTCCGCAGCGAGCAGCGCCGGCTGGCGAAGGACTACGCAGGCAATCCGGTCAACGAGTACCTGAAGTTCTACGAGCTGGGCGTCGACGGGCTGTTCTCCGACTTCACCGACACCGCACGCAGCGCGCGCTTCATGTTCCTGCTGAAGACGCGTCCGGAGCTGGCGCGGTGCCTGACGGGCGAGCGGCGCGGCCGCGCGTGCGACTTGCTGCGGTAGCCCGTTTTCGCCGGGGCAGCACGCGCTTCAGCGCCTGATCCGGTGCGTCGTGACGCCGGTGTGCTCGCGCCGGCGCACGAGCTCGCGCATGAACTGCGGCTGCCACGGGCGGCACGCGAGCAGCAGGCTCATCGGCGGGCGTTCGGCGGCCGCAAGCTGCGCGTCCTCCGCGTGCCGATCGGAGAATTCGCGCGCGAGCCGCTTGAGTTTCTCGATCAGCACCGCGCTGGAGGCGGGCGACAGCCGCCCGTTCAGCAGGATCATCAGCTCGTTGTCACCGGCGAAGTCGGAGTCGAAGAAGTCGTCCGCGGCGCCCTTGAACGCGGTCTGGATCGGGCCGTTGGGAATCCACGCGAAGGTGCGCGCGATCCGCAGCTTGAAGCGGTTGTTCGGCAGCAGCTCGATGATGCCGATGCGGTCGAGCCGCACCAGCAGGCCGACGAGCTCGGCTTCGGTCAGGTCGTAGGTCGCGAGGATGTCGTCGAAGGACAGCAGGTTCAGCGCGCAGATCGCGACGAGGAACAGCTTCGGGTCGGCGACGATCTCGCGTTCCTGCGCGACCGTGAGCCGGCTCACCAGGTGCTCTTCGCGGTTGAAGCCGCGCGTCAGGTCGGTGAACTCGATGCCGGCGGCCGCGCAGATCTGATCGAGCCGCTCGAGCGTGAAATTGCGCTGCGAGAACATGCGCTTCACGCTCGGTTCGCTGATGCCGATGCGGCGGGCGACCTCCGCGTAGGTCAGCCCGCGCGCCTTCAGCTCGCGCTTGAGCACGTCGATCACCGCACCGGCCTGCGCCATCGCGAAACGCCTCCGCTCGTCGTGGGTCGTGCCGGCCAGTATCGCTTCCCGATACCATCGGCCGCAAGCGGCGCGACGCGGCGGCCGCGAGGGTGGCGCCGCCGCGGCGGGGACCGCACGATCACGCCATCCGAAGTCGATGGAGAGCCGACATGCCGAGGATCGAACGAAGCCATCTCGACGAGGCCAGCGCGG
Organism: Pseudomonadota bacterium; assembly: GCA_040752195.1. Classification (GTDB taxonomy): domain Bacteria; phylum Pseudomonadota; class Gammaproteobacteria; order Burkholderiales; family Burkholderiaceae_F; genus DSNY01. Next base: position 4,821 of record JBFMFC010000053.1, read on the forward strand.
CGCGCATCATCACGCGCGAACAGGCCGATCGGCTGTGGGCCTTCCTCGTCGAACGGGCGGCGGCGTCCGCCGCCCGCGAGCACGGCCCGCGCTTCACGCTCACCAACGTCCTGTACTACCTGGGCGGCATGCTCGCGATCGGCGCGCTGTCGCTGTTCATGACGCTCGGCTGGGAGGGCTTTGGCGGGTGGGGCGTCTTCTTCATCGCGCTGCTGTACATCGGCGTTGCGCTGCTGCTCGCGCGGCGCTTCGAGCGGCAGGGCCTCGCGATTCCGCTGGGCATCATGGCCGCGCTCGCCGTCGTGCTGGTGCCGCTCGCGGTGTGGGGTCTGCAGCACGCGCTCGGCTTCTGGGCCGACGCGAGGCAGGCCGAGCACTATCGCCAGTACCACTACGTGATCGACTGGCGCTGGGTCACGCTCGAGCTCGCGACACTTCTGGCCGGGGTGCTGATGCTGTATCGCTGGCAGGCGCCGTTCATGCTGATGCCGGTGGCGGTGACGCTGTGGTACATGAGCATGGATCTCGCGTTGCTGCTGCTGCCGCCCGACGCGAAGCCGTGGTCCGAGAGCGAGTGGCTGTTTCGCAAGTGGTTCTCGGTCGCGTTCGGGCTGGTGACGGTGCTGATCGCCTTCTGGGTCGACCTGCGCTCGCGCCACACGAAGGACTACGCGTTCTGGCTGTACCTGTTCGGGCTGCTGGCGTTCTGGGGCGGGCTCAGCGCGCTCGGCTCCGACCGGCTCGCGGGCAAGCTCGTGTATCTGGCGATCAATCTCGGTCTCGTCCTGATCGGCGCCGTGCTGGTGCGGCGCGCGTTCACGGTGTTCGGCGCCATCGGCGTGGCGATCGTGCTCGCCGACGTCTCGTGGCGCTACTTCAAGGACTCGTGGCTGTTCCCGCTCGCGCTGACCGCGATCGGACTCGCGATCATCTACGCCGGCATCTGGTGGAGCCGCAACGAAGCGCGGCTTGCGCGCGGGCTGCACGCGCGGCTGCCCGCCGACCTGCGCGAGCTGATCGCCAGCCGCCGCGCCAGCCTCGGGCGCTGACGCCCGTCAGCGCTCGGCGTCGCCGCCGCCGGGCTCGATCCAGAACGCCCGGTTCGAGCGCTTGGCGCGGTACATCGCGAGGTTGGCGGCGAGCAGCAGGTCGTCCTCGCTGCCGCCGTCGCGCGGAAACAGCGCGCCGCCGATGTTGACGCCGACCGCGCCCGAGACGTCGCTGACGCGGAACGGCTGCGCGATGCTTTCGGCCAGCGCCACTGCACGCGGTTCGAGCAGCGCGGCGCTCGCCACCCCGTCGAGCAACACCGCGAACTCGTCGCCGCCGATGCGCACCGCGAGATCGCCGGCGCGCACCTGCGTCTGGATGCGGCGCGCGACCATGCGCAGGATCTCGTCGCCGATGCGATTGCCGTGCTGTTCGTTGAACGGGCGGAAGCGCGCGAGGTTCAGGAACAGCAGCGCGAACGGGCGGTCGGCCGCGATCGCGCGCTGCATGCGGCGCGACAAGCTGAGGCGGTTGCCGAGGGTCGTCAGCACGTCGCTGTGCGACCGCGGCGGCGCGTCGCCGGGGCGCATGCGCGCCGGCGTGGCGTCGCGCACGATCGCGACCGCAAAGCGCTCGCCGCCGAGTTCGATCGTCGCCAGCGCGATCGACACCGGCACCTCGTCGCCCGACTTGGCGAGCGCCGGCAGCGACGGGCGTGCGCTCATCGCGGCCGCGTGTCCGCGCTGCATGAACTGCGCCTGCAGGCGCGCGTGCGTTTCGCGGTAACGCTGCGGCAGCAGCATCTGATGCTCGCGGCCGATCAGTTCGTCGGGCACGTACCCGAAGACGCGCCGCACCGCCGGGTTGGCCAGCACGATCTTGCCGTCCTGGTCGATGACGATGCAGGCGTCGGGCAGGACTTCGAAGAGGTTGCGCAGGGCGGAGACGGCGTCGTTCATTGCAGCTCGCGGTGATGGCTCGATCCCGGCGGCCCCGGGAGCGGCGCGCCGCACGCGCGCCGGGGCCGATCATGCCATCGCGCGAGCTTCCTCGATCGCTCCTTGTGCCGCCAGCGAGTCGATCTCGGCGTCCGAATAGCCGACCTCGCGCAGCACCTCGCGCGTGTGTTCGCCGAGCAGCGGGGCGGGGCGGTCGATCGAGGTCGGCGTCTCCGAGAAGTGCAGCGGGCAGCCGAGCGCGCGGGTCGGCCCCGCCTGCGGATGCTCCAGATCGACGACCATCCCGCGCGCGAGCGTCTGCGGATGCGAAAGCGCCTCGCCGATCGAATGCACCGGACCGACCGGAACGCCGGCCGCATCGAAAGCCTCGATCCACTCGGCGCGCGTGCGCGTGGCGAGCACGTCGTTCATCGCGCGCACGAGCGCGTCGAGGTTGCGCATGCGATCCGAGTTGGTGCGGAAGCGCGGATCGTCGCGCCACTCGGGATGCCCCAGCACGTCGGCGATGCGCTCCCAGTTCGACTGGTTGGCGCCGCCGATGTTCAGCCACCCGTCCTTGGCCTTGAACGCCTGATAAGGCGCGGTCAGTACGTGCGCGGAGCCGGTCGGCCCGGGCGAGGCGCCGGTGGCGAAGTAGATCGCCGCGTGCCAGTAGGTCTGCTGCAGCGCCGCTTCCATCAGCGACGTATCGACGATCTGACCGCGGCCGGTCGCGAGCTTGTGCGCGTACGCCGCGCAGATGCCGACCACGGCGAGGATGCCGGCGTTGATGTCGGCGACCGAGTTGCCGGTTTTCAGCGGCGGGCCGCCCGGCTCGCCGGTGATCGACATCAGCCCGGCGAATCCCTGCGCGATCAGATCGAATCCGCCCTTGTCCGCATACGGCCCCGTGCGGCCGTAGCCGGACACCGCGCAGTAGATCAACCCCGGGTTGACCCGCGAAAGCACGTCGTAACCGAGACCCAGCTTCTCCAGCGTGCCGCGGCGGTAGTTCTCGGTCAGCACGTCGGCGTCTTTCACCAGCCGCAGCAGCACGTCGCGCCCTTTCGGGTGCTTGAGGTTGACCGCGATGCCGCGCTTGTTGCGATTGAGGATCAGAAACGGCGCGGAGACGCCGTTCACCCGCGGCTCCTGGTAGCCGCGGGCGTCGTCGCCGGCGGGCAGCTTCTCGACCTTGATGACGTCGGCACCCATGTCGGCCAGCATCATCCCCGCGGTCGGGCCGGCCATGATCTGCGCCAGCTCCAGCACCCGCATGCCGGCGAGCGGTCCGGTCTTGCGTTCGGTCGTCACTTCAGCTCACCGTCCGACGAAGCGCGGCTTTTCCTTCGCAAGGAACGCGCGATAACCGATGCGGAAGTCCTCGGTGTCGAAGCAGTCGAAGCACTCGTCGTACTCGGCTTCGGTCAGCGGCCGCGGGTCGGCCAGGCGGCGCGCGAACTTCTTGTGCCAGCGCGCGGCGAGCGGTGCGCCCTCGGCGATGCGCTCGGCGGCGGCGCGCGCCTCGGCCGCCACCTGGTCGTCGGCCACGACGCGCGTGACCAGCCCCTTGTCCTTCGCCTCGGCGGCGTCGAAGATGCGGCCTTCGAGCAGGATCTCGAGAGCGACCGCCGAACCGACCAGCCGCACCAGCGGCAGCATCTCTGGGTAGGCCATCACGAGGCCCAGGTTCTTGATCGGCGCGCCGAAGCGGCTGCCCTGCCCGCAGATGCGGAGGTCGCACAACGCGGCGATCTCCAGACCTCCGCCGACGCAGATGCCGTGGATCTGCGCGACCAGCGGATGGCGGCACTCCGTCAACGCCTGCGCGGTGGCGTGCATGATCTTGCCGTACTCGCGCGCCTGTGCCTTGTTGGCGCGCACCGTTTCGAACTCGGAGATGTCGTTGCCCGGCGAAAAGGCTTTCTCGCCGGCGCCGCGCAGCACGACGCAGCGCAGCGAGTCGTCGGCCGACAGCCGCGCGATCGTTTCGCCGAGCATCTGCCACATGGGCCTGGTGAGCGCGTTCAGTTTTTCCGGGCGATTGAGCACGACGGTCGCGATCGCGCCGTCGCGCTGCACGAGGATGAGCTCCGACATCGGCTTCACCGATAGAACAGTTCGACCAGCGCCAGGCCGGTCATCGGCACGTAGGTCACCATCATCAGCACCGCGAACAGCACGCCGATGAACCAGATGTTGGTGCGCGTGACTTCCCACACGCTCGCCTTGGCGATCGAGGACGCGACCATCAGCACGCTCGCCACCGGCGGTGTCTGCTGGCCGATGCCGAGATTGATCGTGACGATCAGGCCGAAGTGAACCGGATCGATGCCGACCGTCTTCACCAGCGGCATCACCACCGGAACGACCAGGATGATCGCCGCCGCCGAGTGCAGGAACATGCCGAGGAACAGGAACAGCACGTTCAGCAACGCCAGCACGACCCACTTGTCCGACGTGAAGTCGCTGACGGCCTTCGCCAGCGCCTGCGGCGCCTGCACCTCGGTCAGATAGGTGCCGAGCAGCGCGCTGGTGGCCACGAGCAGCATCACGATCGCGGTCTGCACGCCGCCTTCGAGCACCGCGCGTTTCAGGTGCGCGAGATCCAGCTCGCGATAGATGAAAAGGCCGACGATGAGCGACGCGACCACCGCGAGCGCCGCGCCTTCGGTCGCGGTGACCACACCGCCGAAGATGCCGCCGAGGATGATGATCGGCAGCAGGAACGCCCACAGCGCTTCTTTGAACGTCTGCCACACGCGGCGGCCCGAAAACGCCGCCTCGCGCGGCAGGTTGTAGCGGCGCGCGAACCAGTAGGCCATGCCCATCAGTCCGAAGCCGCCGATGATCCCCGGGACGATGCCGGCGACGAAGAGCTGCACGACCGAGGTCTCGGCCATCACCGCGTACAGGATCATCGGGATCGACGGCGGGATGATCACCGCCAGCGTGGCCGCCGAAGACATCACCGAGGCGGCGAGCGCGCGCGGATAGCCTTTCGCCTCCATGCCCGGAATCATCACCGACCCGAGCGCGGCCACGTCGGCGACCGCCGAGCCCGAGATCTCGGCGAAGAACATCGATGCGCCGATCGACACGTGCGCGAGCCCGCCGCGGATCCAGCCGAACAGCGCCGAGGCGAACGCGATGAGCCGCTGCGAAATGCCCGACGCGTTCATGATCGCGCCGGCGAGGATGAACAGCGGGATCGCCAGTAGCGGGAAGTTGGTCGCGCCGTTGTAGACGACCAGCGCCAGATTGGGCAGCGAGTCGAGCCCGTGGCTGGCGACCATCGCGGCGACGGCGACGATGCCGAGCGCGACCGCGATCGGCACGTTGATCAGCACCAGCGCCAGCACCGTGGCGAACAGCAACAACATCGTCATCGGCTGCTCCTCAGTGCAGCCCGTCGGACAGCGCCGCGCCGCCGACGCGCACGGGTGCGGCGCGCAGCAGCGCCGCCAGGTGCATGACCTCGGCGCCGAGGATCAGCGCCGCCGAGATCGGGATCACCGACTGCACGACGCTCATCGGCACCTCCGGCAGGCTGACCATGTGGTCGGTCGCGAGCACCGGCATGATCGACAGCCCGACCCACAACAGCAGCGCGAAGAACCCGATCACGAGCAGCTGCGCGACGATGTCGAACGCGCGCCGCCTGCGTGGCGAGAGCTGCTCGATCAGTTCCGGGCAGCCGATGTGAGCGCGTTTGACGGAGGCGAGCGCCGATCCGTAGAAGGTCAGCCAGGCGAGCAGGATCGACGCGACTTCGTCGTACCAGACCAGCGCGTAGCCGACGTAGCGGAACACGACGCCCGCCGTCACCTCCGCGGCGAGCGCGACCATGAGCGCGATGACGAGCCACTCGAGGGCACGCTCGTACCCCCGGCGCAGTTGCTGAAGCGTCATCGGCGGCCTACTTGCCGAGCGCGATCGCGCGGTCGATCACCTCTTTCGAGCCGGCCACTTCGGCAGCGAACGCTTCGTACACGGGGCGGCTGGCGGCGATGAAGGCGTCTTTGTTCGGCATGTTCACCGCGACACCGGCAGCCTTGATCTTGCCGAGCAGCTCTTCATCGTCCTTGGCGGCCTTCTGGTAGACGAACGCCTGAGTCTCCTTGGCCGTGTCCTCCAGGACCTTGCGCACGTCCGCCGGCAGCGACGCCCACTTCTTGCTGCCCACCGTCACGTACGCCGGCGTGTACACGTGCCCGGTCAGCGACAGGTACTTCTGCACCTCCTGGAACTTGGCGCTGTAGATCTGCGTGAACGGATTCTCCTGTCCGTCCATCACGCCCGTCTGCAGGGCGGTGAAGACCTCGGAGAACTTCATCGGCGACGGATTGGCGCCGTAGGTCTGGAACATCTTGACCCGCCACTTGCCCTCGGGGACGCGCAGCTTGATGCCTTTCAGATCGTCCGGCGTGTTGATCGGGCGCTTGTTGTTGGTGATGTGGCGGTAGCCGTTCTCCCACACGCCGATCACCTTCAAGCCCTTCTTCTCGGCCTCCGGCGCGAGCTTGGACCAGAAGACCTCGCGTTCGATGCGCTTCATGTGCTCGCGGTCCTTCACGAGGTACGGCATCTCGAACACGCCGAACAAGTCGGCTTCGGAGGACATCACGGTCGACGGCAGCGCGATGTCCACGGTGCCGAGCTTCAGCTTCTGCAGCAGCTCCTTGTCGCCGCCGAGTTGGCTCGACCCGTAGACCACCACCTTGGCCTTGTCGCCGAGCTTGGCATTGGCGCGCTTTGCGAATTCCTCGGCCGACGCGGCGAACAGCGACCCGGGTTCGCCGACATGGCCGAACTTGATCTCGATCTGCGCAACAGCGCCGCCGGCGGCGGCGAGCGCGGCCGCGCCGAAGGCGGCGGCGATCAGGCGAATGCGAATGCGCGGATGGTTACGGTCGTTCATCGGTCGTCTCCTTGGCATGGACTTTGGTTCACCCCGTCCCGCGGCAAGCGCGAGGACGGGTTCAGGCTACCTTGCGTTGCGGCGAGCGGCGCGCGGTCGGCGCCGTCTCGCGAAGATAGTCGAGCGCGGCCTGCACGCCGCCGGCGCGGTGCGGCACGCCGGCGAGTGCAAGTCCCATCTCCACACCGGCCAGTGTGCCGGCGAGCGTCAGGTCGTTGAAGTCGCCGAGATGGCCGATGCGGAACACCCAGCCCGAGAGCTTGCCCAGCCCCTGGCCGAGCGACATGTTGAAGTTTTCCAGCACGACCCTGCGCAACGCGTCGGCATCGCGATGCGTGCCTTGCGCATCCTTCGGCATCACGATCGCGGTCAGCGTGTTGCTGTATTCGGCCGGGTTCGCGCACAGGATCTCCAGCCCCCAGCCGCGCACCGCTCGGCGTGTGGCTTCGGCGTGGCGCGCGTGACGCGCGAACACGTTGTCCAGGCCCTCTTCGAGCAGCATGTCGATTGCTTCCGACAGCCCGTACAGCAGGTTCGTGCTCGGCGTGTAGGGGAAGAAACCGTTGGCGTTCGCGGCCAGCATCTCCTCCCAGCCCCAGAACGACTTCGGCAGGCGTGCGGACTTCGAAGCGGCGAGCGCCTTGTCGCTGACGGCGTTGAACGACAGCCCCGGCGGCAGCATCAGCCCCTTCTGCGACCCGCCGACCGTCACGTCCACACCCCACTCGTCGTGGCGATAGTCGATCGAAGCGAGCGAGGAGATCGTGTCGACCAGCAGCAGCGCCGGATGCCGCGCGTTGTCGATCGCGCGCCGCACGGCGGCGATGTCCGATGTGGCGCCGGTGGACGTTTCGTTGTGCACGACGGCGACCGCCTTGATGCGGTGTTCGCGATCCTCGGCAAGCCGCGCCTCGATCGCCGCCGCGTCCACGCCGCGCCGCCAGCTTCCCTGCTCGAAGCCGCCGAGGAAGACCGGCACGAGCCCCAGTTTCTCGGCCATCTTCTTCCACAGGCTCGCGAAGTGGCCGGTCTCGTACATCAGCACCGTGTCGCCCGGCGACAGCGTGTTGACGAGTGCCGCTTCCCACGCGCCGGTGCCGGACGCGGGATAGATCACGACCGGGCTCTTGGTCTGGAAGATTTGGCGGATTCCGGCGAGCACTTTCTTCGCCAGCGCCTGGAATTCCGGCCCGCGATGATCGATTGTCGGATGATCGATCGCGCGCAGGATCCGGTCCGGCACGTTGGTCGGGCCGGGAATCTGCAGGAAGTGGCGGCCGCTCGGATGCGAGTTCAAGCGCAGCATCGTACTTTCCCCGTGGTGTGCGGCGCTCGAATCGCTTTCCGGCCGCAATTGCATTTTGTATACACTAGGGCATCGGAACGCGGGAGGCAAGTACGTGGTTGCCGTCAGCGAGGCTGCGCAGCCGCGCGCGATCGGCCGGCAGGTGCTGCATGCGGCCGTCGTCGCGCAATTGCGCGACATGATCACCGAGGGGTCGCTCGCGCCCGGCGAGCGGCTGAACGAGCGCGTGCTGTGCGAGCAGCTCGGCATCTCGCGCACGCCGCTGCGCGAGGCGTTCAAGGTGCTGGCGACCGAAGGGCTGATCGTGTTGCTGCCCAACCGCGGCGCGCAAGTCGCGAAGATGAGTCGCGACGAAGTCGTGCACACGTTCCAGGTCATGGGCGCGCTGGAAGGACTGTCGGGCGAGCTGGCCTGCGCCCAGATCACCGAAGCGGAACTCGCCGAGCTGCGCGAACTGCAGCGGCAGATGGCCGCGTGCCACCGCAAGCGCGACCTGCCCGGCTATTACCGCCTGAACCGCGCGATCCACGAGCGCATCAACGAAGCGGCGCGCAACCCGGTGCTGACGCAGGTCTATCGCACGGTCAACGCGCGGCTGCACGCGTTGCGCTTCCGCTCCAACTTCGACCGCAAGAAGTGGGACGCCGCGCTCGCCGAGCATGAGCAGATGCTTCAAGCGCTTGCCGCGCGCGACGGCGAACGAATGCGCCGCCTGCTGGTCGAGCACCTCGCGCACAAGTGCGCGGCCGCGGTGCTCGCGCTGATGGAAGGCGATCGTTCGGCCTCGCCTGCGGCCGGTGGCGACGCGCGCGGACCGCGCGGCAACGGCGCCGCGGGGCGATCGGCGGCGGCGCGGCGCACGCTCTCCGCGCGCACACGCGGCGCGAGCGCGGCCAGGTCTGCGCGCCGGACCAACGGCCGCCGCGCATGAGCTCGACGGTCACCGACAAAGCGCCGCCGGCGCGGCGCATGTTCTTTCAGCCGTTGCTCGCCCGCACCGACCTCGCGCACCGGCTGCGCCGTGCGGTGCGCGGCGAAGTGCTGTTCGACGCCGCTTCGCGCGGGCGCTATTCGACCGACGCGTCGATCTATCAGGTCGAGCCGATCGGCGTGCTGATTCCGCGCGACGAGGACGACCTGCGCGCCGCGCTCGACATCTGCCGCGAGTTGAAAGTGCCGATCCTGCCGCGCGGCGGCGGCAGCAGCCAGTGCGGGCAGACCGTCGGCCGCGCGCTGGTGATCGACTGCAGCAAGCATCTGGACCGCGTGATCGCGTTCGACAAGGAGACGGCCACCGTCGAAGTGCAGCCGGGCATCGCGCTCGACGCGTTGAACGCGACGCTCAAACCGCACGGGCTGTGGTTCCCAGTGGACGTCTCGACCTCCGCGCAGGCCACGCTCGGCGGCATGGCGGGCAACAACTCGTGCGGCTCGCGCTCGATCGCGTACGGCAACATGGTGCACAACGTCGCCGGCATCGACGCGCTGCTCGCCGACGGCACTGACGAGTTCTTCGGCCCGTTCGGCGTGAACTCGCGGCGACCGCTGCGCACGGCGCGCGCCTCCCGGCTCGTGTCCAGATTGTTCGAGATCGGCGCGCGCGAGCGCGACGAAATCGAGCGGATGTGGCCCACCGTGATGCGGCGCGTCGGCGGCTACAACCTCGACGTGTTCAGTTGCCGCAGCGAACGGCCGTATACCGCGGACGGTTCGGTCAATCTCGCGCACGTGCTGGTCGGCAGCGAAGGCACGCTGGCGCTTTTCCGCCGCCTGCACCTGAAGCTCGCGCCGCTGCCGGCGCACAAGGTGCTCGGCGTGGTCAACTTCCCGACGTTCTACGCGGCGATGGACTCGGCGCAGCACATCGTCAGGCTCGCACCGACGGCGGTGGAGCTGGTCGATCGCACGATGATCGACTTGTCGCGTGCCAATCCGGCGTTTCGCCCGACGATCGAAACCGCCCTGGTCGGCGAGCCGGAGGCGATCCTGCTGGTCGAGTTTTCCGGCGACGACCGCGCGGCGCTGCTCGCGCGGCTGAAGCAGCTCGTGGAATTGGTCGGCGATCTCGGCCTGCCCGGCCGCGTGGTGGAAATGGTCGACGCCGCCGCGCAGAGGGCGCTGTGGGAAGTGAGGAAGAGCGGCCTGAACATCATGATGTCGATGCGCGGCGACGGCAAACCGGTGTCGTTCATCGAGGACTGCGCGGTGCCGCTCGAACACCTGGCCGAATACACCGCGCGGCTGACCGAAGTGTTCGCCAAGTACGGCACCAAGGGCACCTGGTACGCGCACGCGAGCGTGGGCACGCTGCACGTGCGGCCGATCCTGGACATGCGCCGCGACGGCGCGGCGAAGATGCGCGCGATCGCCGAGGAGGCCTCGGCGTTGGTGCGCCAATTCAAGGGCGCGTACTCGGGCGAGCACGGCGACGGGCTGGTGCGCAGCGAGTGGGTGGCGTGGCAGTTCGGCCCGCGCATCACGCGCGCGTTCGAGGAGATCAAGGACCTGTTCGATCCCGACGGCCTGCTGAATCCCGGCAAGATCGTGCGTCCGCCGAAGATGGACGACGCGAGCCTGTTCCGCTTTAAGCCAGGTTACGCGATCCAGCCGTTGCGGACGGCGCTCGACTGGTCGGCGTGGAACGTGCACAACGATCACCGCACCGAAGCGACGACGCCGCCCGGTACCGGTGAGGATCCGGCGCAGGGGTTCGGCAAGGCTGTCGAGATGTGCAACAACAACGGCCATTGCCGCAAGTTCGACGCCGGCACGATGTGCCCGAGCTTCCGCGCCACGCGCGACGAACAGCACGTCACGCGCGGCCGCGCGAACACGCTGCGGCTGGCGCTGTCGGGCCAGCTCGGTCCCGACGCGTTCACCTCCGACGAGATGTTCGCGACGATGGATCTGTGCGTGAGCTGCAAGGGCTGCCGCCGCGAGTGCCCGACCGGTGTGGACATGGCGAAGATGAAGGTCGAGTTCCTTCATCACTACAAGGACAGACACGGACTGACGCTGAAGGACCGGCTGGTCGCGTATCTGCCGCGCTATGCGCCGTCGGCGGCGCGCCTGGCGTGGCTGGCGAACGCGCGCGAATGGCTGCCCGCTGCGAAGCGGCTCGGCGAGCGATGGCTCGGGCTGTCGGCGCGGCGGTCGTTGCCGCGCTGGCGCGGCGACATCTTCCTGCGGGATGCGCCGCACGAGCACGCGAGCGATGCCGACGCCGTGCTGTTCGTCGACACGTTCAACAACTACTTCGAGCCGGAGAACGCGCGCGCGGCGCTCGCTGTGTTGAAAGCCGCCGGGCTGCGCGTGCACGTCGCGCGCGCAGCGGCGAACGATGCGGAACCGGCGCGCCCGCTGTGCTGCGGGCGGACCTTTCTCGCGTCGGGCCAGGTCGACGAAGCGAAGCGCGAGGCGCGCCGCCTGCTCGATGCGCTCGCGCCTTTCATCGAGCGCGGCGTGCCGATCGTGGGGCTGGAGCCGTCGTGCCTGCTCGGGCTGCGCGACGAGTACCTCGTGATGGGGCTGGGCGAGACGGCAAACAGGCTGGCGGCGACCGCGCTGACGATCGAGGAGTACCTCGCTCGCGAGCACGCTGCCGGCCGCTTGCGGCTCAAACTCAAGCCGCTGCCGCAATCACGCGCGCTCGTGCACGGCCACTGCCATCAGAAGGCGTTCGACGCGATGAAACCGGTCGAGGCCGTGCTGCGGCTCATCCCGGATCTCAAGGTTGAGACGATCGAATCGAGCTGCTGCGGCATGGCCGGCAGCTTCGGCTACGAGGCTGCGCACTACGACGTCTCGATGAAGATGGCCGAGCTGTCGCTGCTACCGGCGGTGCGCAGCGCGGACGAGAACACGCTCGTCGTCGCCGACGGAACGAGCTGCCGCCATCAGATCGCCGATGGCGCCGCGCGCGATGCGCTGCACGTCGTGCGCGTGCTCGAACGCGCGCTCGATCGGTAGGCGCTGCTGCGCGGCCGGTCGGCAGCGGGTCAGTACCCCGCAGCCAACCCGTCGCGCCGCGGGTCGCTCGCGGCCACGTAGCCTTCGATCGCGGGATCGCCGAGCCGCCAGATGAACTGGCCGGCGCCGAAGTCCATATAGCTGTCCTCGACCTTCGCGATCTGGTGGCCGCGGCGCGCGAGCTCTTCGCGCACGGCAACGGGCATCGTCGGTTCGAGATCGACCTTCAGCCCCGAGTCCCACTTCCAGCGTGGCGCGTCACACGCCGCCTGCGGCTGCTGGCCGGCGAGCAGCATGCGCGTGAGCGTCTGCACGTGGCCCTGCGGCTGCATGTTGCCGCCCATCACGCCGAAGCTCATCACCGGCGCGCCGTCGCGCGTCAGGAACGCCGGGATGATCGTATGGAACGGCCGCTTGTGCGGGGCCACGCAGTTCGGGTGCGCCGGGTCGAGCGAGAAACCGTAACCGCGGTTCTGCAGCGAGATGCCGTAGCCGGGAACGACGACGCCCGAGCCGAAGCCCATGTAGTTGGACTGGATGAACGACACCATCATGCCGTTGGCGTCGGCCGCCGACAGATAGATCGTTCCGCCTTTTGGCGGTGCGCCGGGACCGAACACCTGCGCGCGTTTCATGTCGATCAGTCGAGCGCGCTGCGCGAGGTAGCCCGCGTCGAGCAGTTGCGCGGGCGTGCACGGCATCGCGCGCGGATCGGCGACGTAGGCGTAGGCGTCGGCGAAGGCGAGCTTCATCGCTTCGATCATCACGTGGTGCCAGTCGGCGCCGTCGACGTCGAAGCCTTCGAGCGGCGTGTTCTTCAGGATCCCCAGACACGCCGCCGCTGCGATGCCCTGTCCGTTCGGCGGAATCTCGTGCAACTCGTGGCCGGCGAAGGACTGGCTGATCGTGCCGACCCAGCCGTTGGCGCGAACGAAGTCCCAGTACGCGGCGAGATCGGCCGCCGTCAGCGCACCGCCCGTTTCGGCCGCGAAGCGCGCGATCGCCGCGGCGATCTCGCCGCGGTAAAAGTCTTCGCCCTTGCTGCGCGCGATGAGCCGCAGCGTCTTTGCCGCGCCGGGCAGAACGAAGTGCTCGCCGACTTCGGGCGCGCGCCCGCGTGGCATGAAGTGTTCGGCGAACCCCGGGTAGCCCTTCAGGATCGGCTCGGCAAGCTTCCACTTCGATTGCGTGATCGGGCTCACCGCGAACCCGCGCTCGGCATACTCGATCGCGGGCGAGAGCACGTCCTCGAAGGGCAGCAGACCGAGTCGGCCGTGCAGCAGCGCCCAACCCGCCACCGCGCCGGGAACCGTGACCGCATCCCAGCCGCGCGCCGGCCGCTTGCGTGCGGCGTCGGGCCCGTACTTGCGCTGGAAGTAGTCGAGCGTCCACGCCGCGGGTGCGAATCCGCTCGAGTTCAGTCCGTGCAGCCGCTGTCCGTCCCAGACGATCGCGAAGTTGTCGGAGCCGAACCCGTTGCTGCACGGTTCGGTCATCGCGATGACCGCCGCCGCGGCGATCGCCGCGTCGACCGCGTTGCCGCCGTGCTGGAGGATGCGCAGCCCGGCCTGCGCGGCGAGCGGCTGCGAGGTCGCGACGACGTTGCGTGCGAACACGGGCGTTCGCGTCGAGGGGTAGGGGTTGGTCCAGTTGAACATCGCTTCTCGGAGTGGGGGGTTGCGGCGCCGCCGCGAGCGGCGACCGCTGCCCGATCAATCGGCTTCTTGGAACGCCTCCTCGCGCTTGGCCTTGATCGCCGGCAGCGCGACGATCACCAGCAGCGCCACCGCCATCAACAGCAGCGTCAGCGACAGCGGCCGCGTCACGAAGGTCATCGGATCGCCGCGCGACAACAGCATCGCGCGCCGCAGATTCTCCTCCATCATCGGCCCGAGGATGAAGCCGAGCAGCAACGGCGCGGGCTCGCACTTAAGCTTGTAGAAGACGTAGCCGACCACGCCGAACGCGGCCGTCATGTACACGTCGAACGTGTTGTTGTTGATCGAATACACGCCGATACAGCAGAACACCAGGATCGCTGGGTAGAGCCAGCGATACGGCACCTTCAGAAGCTGCACCCACAGCCCGATCAGCGGCAGGTTCAGGACCACCAGCATCAGGTTGCCGATCCACATCGACGCGATCAGCCCCCAGAACAGCGCCGGGTTGCTGCTCATCACCTGCGGGCCGGGCTGGATGTTGTGGATCGTCATCGCGCCGATCATCAGCGCCATCACCGCGTTCGGCGGGATGCCGAGCGTCAGCATCGGGATGAACGAGGTCTGCGCGCCGGCATTGTTGGCCGACTCGGGACCGGCGACGCCCTGCACCGCGCCCTTGCCAAACTGCGAGGGATCCTTGGCGATCTTCTTCTCGACCGTGTACGCGGCGAACGCCGCCAGCAACGCGCCGCCGCCGGGCAACACGCCGAGGATCGAGCCGAGCAGCGTGCCGCGCACTGCCGCCGGCGCGGCCTTCTTGAACTCGTCGCCGCTCGGCCACAGCCGGCCGACGCGGTCGGTGAAGACCTCGCGGTGTTCGCGCTTCTCCACGTTGGCGATGATCTCGGCGAAACCAAAAACGCCCATCGCGATCGCGACGAAGCCGATGCCGTCCGTGAGTTCCGGGATGTCGAACGAGAAGCGCGCGACCCCCGAATTGACGTCCGTGCCGACGAGCCCGAGAAGCAGGCCGAGCAGGATCATCGCGACCGCCTTGGCGAGCGAACCCGAAGCCAGCACGACCGCGCCGATCAGCCCCAGCACCATCAGCGAGAAGTATTCGGCGGGACCGAACTTGAACGCGAACTCGACCATCGGGCCGGCGAGCGCGGCGACGATCAGCGTGGCAACCGTTCCGGCGAAGAACGAGCCGAGCGCGGCCACCGCCAGCGCGGCACCGGCGCGTCCCTTGCGCGCCATCTGGTAGCCGTCGATGCAGGTCACGACCGAAGAAGACTCGCCCGGCAGGTTGACCAGGATCGCGGTCGTCGAGCCGCCGTACTGTGCGCCGTAGTAGATGCCGGCCAGCATGATCAACGCCGAAGTCGGCGGCAGCGCGTAGGTCGTCGGCAGCAGCATCGCCAGCGTGGCGATCGGTCCGATGCCGGGGAGCACGCCGATCAGCGTGCCGACCAGCACGCCGACGAACGCGTACAGCAGGTTGATCGGCGTCAGCGCGGTGGCGAAGCCGAGTGCGAGGTTGCTGATGAGTTCCATCGTCGTCTCCGCCGCGGCCTAGTTCTCGATGAAGGCCGGCCACACCGGGATCGTGAGCTTCAGCCCGTAGATGAAGACGAGGTACACGATCACGCCCATGACGAGGCTGACCGCGGCGGCCTCTTTCCACTTGAACTCGTGGCTGCCCAACATCGAGATGGTGACCAGCGCCACCAGCGCGACGACGAGACCCGCCGGCCGCAGCAGCACGCCGAACGCGACGATCGCGCCGATGATCCACGCGACCGGTCCGAGGTGGAAGCGGTCGATCTTGCCGTCGTGCCCTTCGCGCGCCAGCCCGCCGATCGCGATGCCCAGACCGAGCAGCGCGAGCAGCGCGCCGAGCACCGTCGGGAAGTACGCCGGCCCCATGCGCTGCGCGCTTCCCATGTCGTACTTCTGCGCGAACAGCGCGAATCCCAGCCCGAGCGCGAAGAACATCACGCCGGACCAAAAGTTCTTCGGGTTTCTGATCTTCACATTGTCTCCCCTGGCGATTCCATGCCGCACGCGGCCCGCTCTCTTATGGGTCTGCGATCCTTAGTCCACTTTCGCTCCGGAGAACTTGACGACCTTCTCGTACTTGGCGAGCTCCTTGCGCACGAACGCGGCGAACTCCGACGGCGTCGTCGGCGCCGGCTCGGCGCCCATGCGTGCGAGCCGTTCGCGCATCTCGTTCGTGGTGAGCGCGCGGCGGAATTCGTCGCTAAGCCGTTCGACGATCGCCGGCGGCGTGGCGGCCGGCGCGAACACGCCGAACCACGTGCTGACGTCGAACCCGGCGAGCGCCTTGCCGCCGGCTTCGGCCATCGTCGGCAGATCCAGGAAGCTCGCCGCGCGTGCCGCGGTCGTTACCGCGAAGGCGCGCAGCTTGCCCGCCCGAATCTGTGGCGCGGCCGAGGCCAGGTTGTCGAACATCAGTTCGGTCTGCCCCGCGAGCAGTCCGAGCTGCGCGGGTGCGGCGCCCGCGTACGGGATGTGAACGATCGAGATGTGCGCCATCGACTTCAGCAGTTCGCCCGCCATATGGCCGCCGCTGCCGTTGCCGCCGGACGCGTAGTTGAGCCTCCCCGGATTCTTGCGCGCGTATTCGATCAGGTCGCGCACCGAATCGATGCCGTACCTCGCGGCGGTTTCCGGCGGCATCACCAGCACGTTCGGCACGTGCGCGATCAGCGTAATCGGAGCGAAGTCCTTGATCGGGTCGAACGGCAGCTTGGCGTACAGCCACGGGTTGATCGCATGCGTGGCGACCGCGCCGATGCCGATCGTGTAGCCGTCGGGCGCGGACTTCGCGAGTTGATCGACGCCGATGTTGCCGCCCGCGCCGGCGCGGTTCTCGACCACGACCGTGCCGAGCGAGTCCTTGACGCGCTCGGCGAGCGCGCGCGCGGCGGTGTCGAGCGGCCCGCCGGGCGGGTAGGGCACGATCAGCCGGATCGGCTTGGACGGATACGCGGGTTGCTGTGCAGCTACGGCGAAGGGCAGCGCAATGCAGGCGAGCAGCGAAGCGCACAGCGCGCGGCGGGATTCCACGGCGACGTCTCCTCCTTGTTCGATCGACGCATCATGTCGCGAGGCGGAATTAAACCGGAAAACGCGCGGCCGCGGGTACGCCCGTCTCGAAAGCGCTGCATCGCCGGCCGCGCGTTGGGAACAGGACTAGCCTCCATCGTGTCGAAGCCGCCAGGCAAGGCGCACAATGGCGCCTCGGTGTTGCGGCCTTCCAAGGAGGGACACATGACCCAATCCATCGGTACCTTTCCGGCGGGATTCAGATCGATCGCCTGGCGCTCGGCGTTTTCCGCCGGCTTGATCGGCGGCGTCGTGTACCTGCTGATGCAGGCGCTGTGGACGCCGCTGCGGACCGGCGAGAATCTCTGGACCTGGGTGCACATGAGCGGCGCGATCGTGCTCGGCTCCGGTGCGCTGCAGGCTCGCGATACCTTCGATCTGCCGGTTCTGATCGTTGCGCTGCTCGTGCACTTTGCGCTTGCGCTCGTGTACGGCGCGGTGCTCGCGCTGCTGCTGACGCGCGGCGATACGGCTGCGCTGCGCTGGGGTCTCGCGCCGACTACGGCGGCCGGCGCCCTTTTCGGGCTCGCGCTGTACGCGCTGAACTACCACGCCTTCACGCTGTGGTTTCCGTGGTTCGCCGAGTTGAGGCACGGCGTGACGATCTTCAACAACGTCGTCTTCGGCGCGGCGACCGCGTTTGCGTACGCGCAGCTCGTGCGTGCGCGCAGCGAAGGGGCTCGACGGTAGCGAGCGCGGCGGCACTCGGCGGTACGCGCCGCAGACGGCCTCGGACGTCCGACGCGGCCGCTTGCGAGAGCAGCCCGTGCCGAGCGGGGCGCGGTCGGCTTCTCGGTCGCGGCGCACCGCGACCGTTCAGCGCGTCGGCAGGCGGCGGAAGCCGGAGGCCACGAGCGCTTCCTCTTCGAGTGTGGCGGGACGCGTGTCGATGCGATCGACCCGCGCAGTCGACGGCCCGCGGCGCGCCCACGCGAGCAGCGATTCGCAAGCCGCCGGCGTGCCGCGCGCGACCGCTTCGATCGATCCGTCGCTGCGGTTGCGCACCCAACCGTCGAGGCGCAGGCGGCGCGCGACTTCGCACATGCTGTCGCGGAATCCGACGCCCTGCACCACACCTTCGATGCGGAAGTGAATCGTCTGCT
>JBFMFC010000054.1:0-21666 GCA_040752195.1 Pseudomonadota bacterium
TAGCCCGGATATTCCACGAGGTCGCCCCCGTATGCGTGCGTTCTGTCTCGGTGAATCGGCAGTTTCGGCCCGCGTGGTGCCGATCCAATTTGTACCGCCGGGGCTACGCGGGTTTGCGCGGCGCCGGCCCGGCCATCTTGCGCTCAAGTGCTCGCAAAGGCCCACCGGCCTTTGCTGCGTTCCACGGCCGCGCTGGCAGGCGCGGCCGGCTGCTGCGGCGCGAAGCGGTGCTTCGCGAAACCCCGCCTCCGCCCCTCTCGCGCAACCTGGCTCGCCCCGGCATCCGCGCAACTCCCGCGTCCCCCGTGAAATATCCGGGCTAGGAGTACCGACGATGCCGCGAAACAGACTCGCCTTGCCCGCGCTGGTCGCCGCGCTGCCGGGCGCCGCGCTGGCCCATGCCGGCCACGCCGATTCGTTCACCGCTGCGTTTGCGCATCCGTTCGCCGGAATCGACCATCTGCTCGCGATGCTGGTCGTCGGCGTCTGGGCCGCACGCGTCGGCGAGCGGCGCGGCCTCGCGCGCGCGGCTGCGCTGCCCGTCGCCTTCGCGTTGTCGGCCGCGGTCGGACTGGGCGCCGGGCTGACGGGCATCGCGTTCGCACCTGCCGAGCACGCGATCGCCGCCTCGCTGCTCGTCTTCGGTCTGGCGGCCGCACTCGCGGGCGGTCTGCCGTGGGGCGCAGGCGCGGCACTGTGCGCAGCCTTCGGCGTGTTCCACGGCCTGGCGCATGGCGCGGAACTGGACGGTGCCGCATGGGCGGCAGGCGCCGGCTTGATCGCGGCCACGGCACTGCTGCATGCGGCCGGCTTCGGCCTGGCGCGCGCGGCCGGTGCGCGCCTCGCACCGGCCGCACGCGCACTCGGCGCTGGCGCGGGCGTCGCCGGTATCGCCCTGGCCGTGCGGCTCGCCACCTGAGGAGCGGACGATGATCCCCGGTGAACTGTTCGTGCAAGCGGGCGAAGTCGAGCTGAACGCCGGCCGCCGCACGATCAAACTGGTCGTCGCCAATACCGGCGACCGGCCGATCCAGGTCGGCTCGCACTATCACTTTCACGAGACCAACGACGCGCTCGCCTTCGATCGCGCCGCGGCACGCGGCATGCGGCTGAACATCGCCGCCGGCACCGCGGTGCGCTTCGAGCCGGGCCAGCAGCGCGAGGTCGAGCTGGTCGAGCTCAGCGGCGACCGCATCGTCTACGGCTTCAACGCGAAGGTGATGGGCGCGTTGGACGCCAAGGCGAACAAGGCGGCGGCGAAGGCGCCGTTCGAGAAGGGGGCCAAGAAGTGAAGATCACGCGCCAGGCCTATGCCGAGATGTTCGGTCCGACCGTCGGCGATCGCGTGCGACTGGCCGACACCGCGCTCGTCGCGCAGGTGGAAGAGGACTTCACGATCTACGGCGA
Source organism: Pseudomonadota bacterium (assembly GCA_040752195.1). GTDB lineage: Bacteria > Pseudomonadota > Gammaproteobacteria > Burkholderiales > Burkholderiaceae_F > DSNY01. The sequence goes on from JBFMFC010000054.1 coordinate 1,408, forward strand.
AGAAGTGAAGTTCGGCGGCGGCAAGGTGATCCGCGACGGCATGGGGCAGTCGCAGCGGATGGCGAAGGACTGCGCCGACACGGTGATCACCAATGCGCTGATCATCGATCACTGGGGCATCGTCAAGGCCGATATCGGCATCAAGGACGGACGTATCAGCGACATCGGCAAGGCGGGCAACCCGGACATCCAGCCCGGCGTGACGATCGTGATCGGCCCGGCGACCGAGATCATCGCCGGCGAAGGGATGATCGTCACCGCCGGCGGTGTGGACTCGCACATCCACTTCATCTGCCCGCAGCAGATCGACGAAGCGTTGGCGAGCGGAATCACGACGATGATCGGCGGCGGCACCGGTCCGGCGACCGGCACCCTTGCCACCACCGTCACGCCGGGGCCGTGGCACATCGAGCGCATGCTGCAAGCGGCCGACGCGTTTCCGATGAATCTCGGCTTCCTCGGCAAAGGCAATGCTTCGCTGACGCCGCCGCTCGCAGAGCAGATCGCGGCGGGTGCGATCGGGCTGAAGCTGCACGAGGACTGGGGAACGACGCCGGCGGCGATCGACGCCGCGCTGACGGTGGCCGAGGCGACCGACACGCAGGTCGCGATCCACACCGACACGCTGAACGAATCGGGTTTCGTCGAAGCCACGATCCGCGCCTTCAAGGGCCGCGTGATCCACACGTATCACACCGAGGGCGCAGGCGGCGGCCACGCGCCCGACATCATCAAGGTGTGCGGCGAATCCAACGTGCTGCCCTCGTCGACCAATCCGACGCGGCCGTACACCGTCAACACGCTCGACGAGCATCTGGACATGCTGATGGTGTGCCACCACCTCGACGCCGGCATTGCGGAGGACCTGGCCTTCGCCGAAAGCCGCATCCGCAGGGAGACGATCGCGGCCGAGGACATCCTGCACGACCTCGGCGCGATTTCGATGATCAGCTCGGACTCGCAGGCGATGGGCCGCGTCGGCGAAGTGATCGTGCGTACCTGGCAGACCGCGCACAAGATGAAGATGCAGCGCGGCTCGTTGAGCGACCCGGGCTTGTCGGACCCCGGGGAGCACGACAACGCGCGCATCAAGCGCTACGTCGCGAAGTACACGATCAATCCCGCGCTCGCGCACGGCATCGCGCACGAAGTCGGTTCGGTCGAAGTCGGCAAGTGGGCCGATCTGGTGCTGTGGCGGCCGGCGTTCTTCGGCGTCAAGCCGTCCTTGATCCTGAAGGGCGGCGTGATCGCGGCTGCGGCGATGGGCGATCCGAACGCGTCGATCCCGACGCCGCAGCCGGTGCACTATCGGCCGCAGTTCGGCGCCTTCGGCGGCTCGGTTGCGAAGAACTCGTTGACCTTCGTGTCGCAGGCGGCGCTCGAAGCCGGCATCGCCGAGCGCTACCGCCTGCGGAAGACCATCGTCGCCGTCAAGGGCATCCGCAAGCTCGGCAAGCGCGACATGATCCACAACTCGGCCACGCCCAGGATCACGGTCGATCCGGAGACCTATCAGGTGCACGCCGACGGCGTGCTGCTCGACTGCGAGCCGGCGCGCGAGCTGCCGCTGGCGCAGCGCTACTTCCTGTTCTGATGCTTCGGCTGACCCGCATCCACGACGGCCCGATCGATCCCGGCGCGCGTGTGCACGTGCTGCGCCTGACGCACGACGAGCGCGTCAAGAGCCGGCTCGCCGCGCTGTGCGAAGACGGCACCGCGGCGGCGATCCTGCTGCCGCGCGGCGCCGTGCTGCGCGACGGCACCGTGCTCGCCGGCGACGAAGGCGCGTACGCGATCGTGCGCGCGGCGCCGCAACCGCTCGCGCGCGTGACCGCGCCCACGCCCTTGCTGCTGCTGCGCGCGGTGTACCACCTCGCCAACCGCCACGTGCCGGCGCAGCTGGCGGCCGATCACGCGTTGATCGAGCGCGACGCGGTGCTCGAGCGGATGCTGGTTGCGCTCGGCGCGCAGGTCGAACCTGTCGAAGCGCCGTTCGACCCCGAAGGCGGCGCCTACGGCGGCCACGACCATCGCCATCGCGACGACGTCGACGCGGCGTCGGCGACGATCGGCGAGCAGTTGTCGATCGAGGCGCACCGCGCGCGCGCACCGGGCAAGCCGTGACCCCGATCGACCCCGTCGCGCTCGGCGCCGATGCACGCCTGCGCACGCTGCTCGGCGTGCTGCACCTGGCGAGCCCGGCGCTGCCGGTCGGCGGCTTCGCCTATTCGCAGGGGCTGGAAAAGGCGATCGAGGACGGCGCCGTGCGCGACGCCGCGTCCGCGCAGCGCTGGATCGAGGACCTGTTGCGGCTGGGGCTGGCGCGCTTCGAGGCGCCGTTGTGGCTGCGCGCGTACGACGCGTTCGCACGCGCCGATCCGACGGCGTTCGCGGCGCTGAACGCGGAGCTGCTCGCCGCGCGCGAAACCGCGGAGCTGCGCGCCGAAACGCGGCAGATGGGCGCGTCGCTGCTGCGGCTGTTCCCCGCGCTCGGGCTGCCTGCGCCCGCCCTCGATCCGATCGCCTACCCGGCGGCGTTTGCCGCCGCGTGCGCCGGGCTCGGCATCGATCGCGAAGCGGGGCTCGCCGCGTACCTGTGGGCGTGGCTCGAGAACCAGGTGCTGGTGGCGGTGAAGACCGTGCCGCTCGGCCAGCAGGCCGGGCAGCGGATGATGATCGCGCTACGCGAGCCGATGCTGCGGGCAGCCGACGCCGCCGCACGGTTGCGCGACGACGAACTGGGTTCGGCGCTCGTATCCTTCGCGATCACCTCGGCGCGGCACGAAACGCAGTACTCGCGGCTGTATCGCTCGTGATGCGGCCGTCACTCGCCATCCGGAGTTTGCAATGACGAACGCCTCTGCTCTGCGCGTCGGCGTCGGCGGGCCGGTGGGCTCGGGCAAGACGACGCTGGTCGAAGTGCTGTGCAAGCGAATGCGCGCGCGTTACCGCCTCGCGGTCGTCACCAACGACATCTACACGAAGGAGGACGAGCGGCTGCTGGTCGCTGCGCAGGCGCTCGAACCGGAACGCATCCTGGGCGTGGAAACCGGCGGCTGCCCGCACACGGCGATTCGCGAGGACGCGTCGATCAACCTCGAGGCGATCGACCGCATGTGCCGGCGCTTCCCCGATCTGGATCTGATCTTCGTCGAGTCCGGCGGCGACAACCTCGCCGCCACGTTCAGCCCGGAGCTGTCGGACCTCACGATCTACGTGATCGATGTGGCCGGCGGCGAGAAGATCCCGCGCAAAGGCGGCCCGGGCATCACCAAGAGCGACCTGCTGGTGATCAACAAGATCGACCTCGCCCCCTACGTGGGCGCCTCGCTCGACGTGATGGAACGCGACACGCGCCGCATGCGCGGCGAACGGCCGTACGTGATGACGAATCTGAAGACCGGTGAAGGGATCGACCGCGTGATCGAGTTCATCGAGGCGCGCGGACTGCTGCGTGCGGGCGCGACGACGCACGACACGAAGGCTTGACGACGTCTCGCCGCCGGCACAGAAACTCGATGCATTCGGCGTCGGTCACGGCGCGGCCTTCGCCAGTTGCGCGGCGTAGATCGCGCGCACCGCGTCGATCGTGTCGGCCTCGTCCGCGCGCTTGTCGGGCCGATAGCGCTTGACGCGCGCGAAGCGCAACGCGAGCCCGCCGGGATACTGCGGGCTCGCCTGCACGTCGTTGAACGCGACTTCGACGACCAGCTCGGGCCGGACGTACACGGTGGAATCGTCGCGGCCGATCTCGCGCGCGAGCAGCTCGCGCGTCTGCCACTCGAGCAGCTCGTCGGTCAACCCCTTGAACGTCTTGCCGAGCATCACGAAACCGCCGGCCGGATCGCGCGCACCGAGATGCAGGTTCGACAGCCAGCCGCGCCTTCGCCCGTGGCCCCATTCGGCGGCGAGGACGACGAGGTCGAGCGTGTGCGCGCGCTTGACCTTGAGCCAGGCCGCGCCGCGGCTGCCGGCCTCGTACGGCGCGTCGAGCGCCTTGGCCATCACGCCCTCGTGACCGCGCGCGAGCGCCTCCGCATAGAACGCCTGCGCGGCACTCGCGTCGCCGGTGACGAGCCGCGGCACGACGAGCGCGCTCGGCAACGCATCGGACAGCGCAGCGAAGCGCTCGCGCGCCGGCTGCCCGACGAGCGACTCGCCGTCGAGCCGCAGCACGTCGAAGTAGAACGCCGCAAGCGGCAGCTCCGCGCGCAGCGCGTCGACGTCGAGCTTGCGGCCGAAGCGCCGCATCGTCACCTGGAACGGCCGCGGCGCGCCGCCGGGTGCGAGCGCGATCGCTTCGCCGTCGAGGACGAGCTCGCGCGCGGGCAGCCCGCGCACCGCCTCGACGATCTCGGGCACGGCGGCGGTGACTTCGTTCAGGTTGCGCGTGAAAACGCGCACGTCGCCGCCCGCCTTGTGGACCTGCACGCGCGCGCCGTCGAGCTTCCATTCGAACGCGGCGGTGCCGAGCCGCGCGAGCGCGTCGGCGATGTCCTCGGCCGGTTGCGCGAGCATCGGCTTGACCGGACGCTGCGGCTCGATCGAAAAGCGCGCGAGCCCCGCCGCGCCCTCGGTGAGCGCCGCGCGCGCGACCGCGCCGAGATCGCCCGCGAACATCGCCGCGCGCCGCACGTCCCCGACCGGAACGCCGGCCGCGGCGGCGATCGCCTCGACCATCACGCCCTCGAGCGCGCCCTGCCGCAGCTCGCCGACGAGCAGCCGCGCGAGGAAGTCCTGTTCGGCGCGCGTGGCGCGCGAGAACAGCGCGGCGAGCATGGCGTTGCGCTCGGCGGCAGCCCCCTTGCCCCGGGTCGCGGCGATGCGCGCGAACGCGTCGTCGACCTCGCGCAGCGTCAGCGTCGGTGCTGCGGCAGCCGCGCCGCCGCGCAGCGCGCTCAACGTCGCCACACCCGCGCCGAGCCGGCCCTGCCGGGTTTCGCCAGAAAGAAATGCGACCGCGATCTCGACCTCATCGGGCGCCACCGCGCGCAGACACGCAGCGATCGCGTCGCGCTTGCCGAGCCGGCTCGCGGTCTGCGCGGCGCGCTTCGAGGCTTCGACGAGATCGGCGAGAAGGGTCATCGCGGCCGCCCGTACACGGCTGTCCGTCACGCTCGGAAGCGGCTTGCACCAAACGCTGCAGCGCCCAGCATACGTCGAGTGCATCGGCCGACCGCCGGGCCGAACCGGCGTGAATCTTCGTCCGCACGCGCGCCGATATTCCCTGAACTCGCGCCGCACGCGGTGCTGCAATGACCACCCGGCTCGCGCTGCGTCCGTCCCGTCGCGAGCGTCAGCGAGGAGGACACATGGCCATCACGAGCGTCAGGATCCACCCGGCGATCGGCGTCGCGCGCGTCGGCAACAGCCCGAACGAGTTCTTCATCGGCCCCGAGATCCCGGGCAAGTACGACGCGCCGCCCGGCGGCTACAAGGACGCGCAGTGCCGCGTGAAGCGGCAGGCGGCGCGCTTCCGGGTCTTCGGCTACGACCAGAACGGAGCGCTGGTGCAGGAACTGACCGCCGCCGACGCCGAGATCGAATGGACCGTGCACCTCGTGAACAAGAAGGCGGCGACCGGCCGCAACGCCAACGTGCCCGCGGCGGACGTGACGATCGATCCGGGCGCGCGCACGATCAAGGGGCCGAACAAGGTCGCGGCGTTCGACAACGGCAAGTTCAAGCTGCCGAACCAGCCCGCGGTGACGGTGCCGCTCGGCGAGATCCGCACCGACGTCGATGCGCGGCTGCTGGTGCTCGGCGGCTTCGGCAAGGCGGCGTCGCCGACCAACACGCCGATCGGCAGCTTCCTCGACAACAACAACTGGTACGACGACGTCTCCGACGGCCCGGTCACGGCGAAGGTCAAGCTCAACGGCACCAACACGACGCTGACCGCCACCGGCGCATGGATCATCGTCGCGCCGCCGAAGTTCGCGCCGCAGATCGACAGCGTGATCACGCTGTACGACACGCTGCTGCAATTCGCGATCGACCGCGGCTTCCTGACGACGCCCTCGCCGGTGTCGTACGTCAAGCACATCTACCCGATCCTGCAGCGCGCCTTCGACGCGCAGTGGGTCAGCGCATCGGCGGCCGGGCATCACTCGTTCGCGCACCCGATCACCAACCAGGCGACGATCGACTTCATCTTCGGCAAGCTCAAGGGCGCGGGCGGCAACATGCCGCAACTGAACAGCGGCGGCGGAACCGCGGGCGACCTGACGCCGACGCAGTTCGCGCTGATGCAGGCGTGGAAGAACGGCAACTACCAGAACGACTGGCCGCCGCCCGCGCTCGGCAACACCGTGACGCCCGACGGGCTGGACCGCGCCGCGCTGGAAGCCGCGGTCGGCGCGGCGTTCTTCCCGGGCATCGAGGCCGGCGGCTTTCCCGCCAACCAGGCGAAGTTCCGCGATCCGAACAACTACTCGGCGCCGTTGCGGCTCGACCACGCGCTCGTCTCGGCGGGCGACATCACCGCGCGCATGGCGCTGCCGTGGCAGGCCGACTTCAAGGCCTGCGGCACCAACTGGTGGCCGGTGCCGCGCCCCAACGAGGTGATCGTCCCCGCCAGCGGCGGCTACGAGTCGTGGGACCGCGGGGTCGGCAACATGGAGGCGATGGCGGCGCAGTGGCACACGCTCGGCTTCGTGGTGAAGCAGGGTGCGCAGTACGTCGAAGCCGAGAGATGCGGCCAGACCGCGATCACGCTGGTGACACCGGTGCTCGACTTCGGCGACGTGCCGCAGAGGCCGCTCGGCGCGGTCAACACGCTGGCGCTCGCGGCGACCTTCGAGGTGTCGTCCACCGGCGGGCCGGTGACGTTGCAGTTCCAGGGCAACCCGACCGACGCGTCGTTCAGCAACGTCTCGCCGCCGCAGACGGTCGGCCCCACGGCCGGCAACGACATCGCGGTCGTGCGGCTGTGGGTCAAGTATTCGACCGGCAACGTCAACGACGTCGACGCGGGCACGGTGACCGTCGTGGAACCCGCGAGCGGACAGACGTGGACGATCGCGCTCGCGGCGCGCACGGTCGCGCGGCAGACGGCCGCCGTCGCGCTGGTGCTCGACCGCTCCGGCTCGATGACCGAAGACCGCGGCGACGGCACCAGCAAGATCGCGAGCCTGCGCGAAGCGGCCGAGATCTTCGTCCAGCTCATGCAGCAGGGCGACGGCGTTTCGATCACGCGCTACAACCAGGACGCGCAGCTGCTGCGGCCGGTGACCGTGCTCGGCGATCCGACCGATCCGTTCGACGCCGCGCGCGGCGACATTCTGGGCGTGCTCGGCGGGCCGGACCTGAATCCCGCGGGCGCGACCTCGATCGGCGACGGCATCTTCGAGGGCCGGCAGGCGTTGAACAACGCCAGCGCGGGCTTTGCCAACAAGGCGATGGTCGTGCTGACCGACGGCAAGGAAAACCGCGATCGCTTCATCGCCGATGTCGCCGCGCTGATCAACCACCAGACCTTTTCGATCGGGCTGGGGACGGCCGCCAACACCAGCGCCGCCGCGCTGCAGACGATCTCGGGCAACAGCGGCGGCTACCTGCTGGTGACCGGCGCGATCGATACGAACAATCGCTTCCTGCTGTCGAAGTACTTCGTGCAGATCCTCGCGGGCATCAGCAACGCCGAGATCGTGCTCGATCCCGACGGCCTGCTGCTGCCGGGCCTGCCGCAGATGATCCCGGTGCAGGTGACCGAACAGGACGCGGTGCTCGAGGTCGTGCTGCTCACACCCGCGCCGAAGGCGGTGACCTTCCTGCTGCGCACGCCGACCGGCCAGCTCATCGCGCCGGGCTCGACGGCGCAGTTCGGCGGCATCCAGTTTTTCGCCGGCCGCGGCGTCGCCTACTACCGTGTGGCGCTGCCGACCGAGCTAACGCCGCAGCGCCTCGATCACGCCGGCACGTGGCAGGTCGTGCTGCTGTTCGGCAAGCGCGGCGGGCCTTCGATCGGCGAGCGCGCGGCGCTGGCGCAGACGCACGCGGCGACCGGCGCGGCCGCGCGCGGCCTGCCATTCAGCGTCAGCGTGCACGCGTACTCGAACATCTCGCTGCGAACCACGGTCAACCAGGCGAGCCTCGCGCCCGGCGCGGAAGTGACGATCACCGCGACGGTGCTCGAAAGCGGCATTCCGCTCGAGCGCGGCGTGACCGCATGGGCCGAAGTCACCGCGCCCGATCGCACGACGCAGCGCGTCGCGCTGCGCGCGGGCGGCGGCGCCGCGCGCGGCGCGTTCCGCGCCGATCAGGTCGGCGTCTACAGGGCGCGCGTACGCGCGGCCGGTAGCTCGTCGCGCGGCAATGCGTTCCAGCGCGAGCGCACGCATACGGCGATGACGGTGGTCGGCGGCGGCGCGCCGGGGCTCGGCGATCCGCCGGGGCGCAGCCCGGCCGACCGGCTGTGCGAGCTGCTCGCGTGCCTGCTCGGCCCGGGGCGCGTCGTCTCCGCGGAGCTGGAACGCACGCTGCGCCGGCACGGCGTCAATCTCGCCGCCCTGCGCAAGTGCCTTGCGCATACGTGCAAGCGGCGCGACGACGACGAGACCGATGCACCGGCCGCCGCGAGCCCGCAGGTGAACGCCGAGCTGATCGCGCAGCTCGGCGCGCTGGTGCAGCGGCTGTCCGCCGACGGCGACGAGGCAACCTCGTCCTGAGCGGCAATGGGCGCGCGCGCGTTCGATGTCGCGATCGCCGGCGCCGGTCCGGCGGGCAGCGCGCTGGCGCTGCGGCTGGCGCGCGCCGGCGCGCGCGTCGCGCTGATCGAGCGGCAGCGCGGGCGCGCGTTTCGCGTGGGCGAGACGCTGCCGCCGGCGATCGCGCCGCGGCTGCAGCGGCTCGGTGTGTGGGACCGGTTCATCGACACGCGACCGCGCGCCTCCGATCACGCGCTGAGCAGCTGGGGCGCGGCCGAGCTGCAGTCGCAGTCGTTCATCGCGCATCCGCACCAGCACGGCTGGCAGATCGATCGCGCGCGCTTCGACGCGATGCTGGCGCAGGCGGCGGTCGATGGCGGCGCGGTGCTGCACGCGGGTTGCCGCGTGCGCGATTGTGACGGCGACGGCGCGGCGGGCTGGCGCCTGCACGTGGAAGGCAGCGAAGCGACGTTGCATGCGCGTTGGCTCGTCGACGCGAGCGGCCGCGGCGCGCGGATCGCAGCGCGGCTCGGCAGCGCGCGCATCCGCATCGACGATCTGATCGGCGTCGCGTTGCTCTTTGCCGACGGCGACGAAGGCGGCGCGCCGCGCGGGCCGATGGTCGAAGCGGTGCGCGAGGGCTGGTGGTACGCGGCGCGGCTGCCGGGCGGCGAAGAGCTGGCGGTCCTCATGACCGACGCCGACCTCTTGCAGGGCGCCGGCGATCCGACGGACTTCGCGCTCGGCCGCCTGGCGGCGGCGCCGTACACGAAGCGGCGCGTGCGGGATCTGCGCCCGCCGGCGCGCGCGAGCGTGTGGCCGGCGGCGAGCCAGCGCCTCGCCTGTGCCGCGGGCGCCGGGTGGCTCGCGCTCGGCGATGCGGCGCTCGCGCGCGACCCGCTGTCGTCGAGCGGCATCGACTTTGCGCTCGCGTCGGCGGAACTCGCGTGCGCCACGCTCGTCGCCGCGCAGTCGGGCGACGAAGCCGCCGTCGCGCGCTACGCCGCGGCGATCGCACGCGACTTCGACGCGTACCGCGCGCTGCGCGCGCAGTTCTACGCGCTCGAGCGGCGTTGGCCCGACGCGCCGTTCTGGGCGCGGCGCACAGCCGGCGCACAGCGCGGCAGCGCAGGGGACGTCGGTCTCGAACCGGCCGCGCGGATCGCCTGACGGCGCCGCAACGTCAACGGCAGCCGAGCCGGTCGGCCAGTGCGATCAGGCTCGGCACCGAGACGTCGACCGGCACGGTCGCGCGCCGCTCGCCCTTGCCCGGGCCGTGTTCGTCCGGGCGCGCGACGAACGCGGTGCGCAGCCCCGCGGCCGCGGCGGCCGCGAGGTCGGACGAGTGCGCAGCGACCATCATCGCCTGTTCGGGCGCACAATCGAACGCGGCCGCGGATGCGAGGTAGACGATGGGCTTCGGCTTGTAGTCGCGCGCGAATTCGGCGCCGAGGATCGCGTCCCACGCAAAGCCGTTGCGGCGCGCGAGGTCGACCATCAGCGAGACGTTGCCGTTCGAGCAGGGGGCGAGGCGGAACTTCGTCCGCAACCGCGCCAGCCCTTCGGGCACGTCGGGCCACGCGTCGAGCCGGTGCCAGGCGAGGTTGAGCTCCGCGCGGTCGGCTTCATCGAGCCGATCCAGTCCGAATCGAGGCAGGATCGCATCGAGGTTGCGCCGGTGCAGCGCGTCGAGCTTGCTGAACGGCAGCCGGCCGCTGCGCACTTCCTCCATCGCCGGCTGGTACTGCTCGCGCCACGCATCGGCGAACGCCTCCCAGTCGATCGCGATGCCGCGCGGCGCGAGCAGCGCGCGGGCCTCGCGCGCGATCGAGCCGCGCCAGTCGACCAGCGTGCCGAAGACATCGAAGAGCAGCGCTTTCACGTTCTGCACGGTGCCCCCTTCTCCAACAGAGGTGCGCGCCTGCAAGGCAGCAGGTTCGACCGCGTCGCGGCAGATCCCGGCGCGAACCGCCCGCGAACCGCGTCACCGTCACTCGACGGTGACGCTCTTCGCAAGATTGCGCGGCTTGTGTCTTCGGCCGGCGGCTGTGCCGCCTTAACTTGCCTTCGGCAAGTTAGCCTCCGACGTAAACCAAGGAACCTGGGCGCGACTCACTCCACTGTGACGCTCTTTGCCAGGTTCCTTGGTTTATCCACATCCGTGCCGCGGGCCACCGCGGTGTGATACGCGAGAAGCTGCAGCGGAACGACGTGCAGGATCGGCGACAGGTCGCCGTAGTGCTCGGGAAGCCGGATCACGTGCAGGCCGTCGCCGGAGTCGATCTGCGTGTCGGCGTCGGCGAACACGTAGAGCTGGCCGCCGCGCGCGCGCACCTCCTGCATGTTGCTCTTGAGCTTTTCGAGCAGCGCGTCGTTCGGCGCGACGGTGACCACCGGCATCGCCTCGGTCACGAGCGCGAGCGGGCCGTGCTTCAGCTCGCCGGCCGGATACGCCTCGGCGTGGATGTAGCTGATCTCCTTGAGCTTGAGCGCGCCCTCGAGCGCGATCGGGTAGTGCAGCCCGCGGCCGAGGAAAAGCGCGTTTTCCTTGCGCGCGAAGGTCTGGCTCCACGCGATCACGTGCGGCTCGAGCGCGAGCACGCTGCCGACGGCGGCGGGCAGATGGCGCAGCCGCTTGACGGCGTTGTTCTCGCGTTCGGCCGACAGACGCCCGTGCGCCTTGGCGAGCGCATTGGCGAGCAGATACAGCGCGACGAGCTGGGTCGTGAACGCCTTGGTCGACGCCACGCCGATCTCGGCGCCGGCGCGCGTGAGGAACTGCATCGCCGTCTCGCGCACCATCGCGCTGGTGGCGACGTTGCACACCGCGAGCGTGGCATGCATGCCGAGCGACTTGGCGTGCTTCAGCGCGGCGAGGGTGTCCGCGGTTTCGCCCGACTGCGACACGACGACGACCAGCGTGTTCGGGTGCGCGACCGACGTGCGGTAGCGGTATTCGCTGGCGATCTCGACCGTCACCGGCACCTGCGCGATCGCCTCGATCCAATAGCGCGCCACACTGCCCGCATAGAAGCTCGTCCCGCAGGCGAGCACGAGCACGCGATCCACGCGCGGCAGCACGTCGGCCGCGGCCTCGCCGAAGATCAGCGGGTCGATCGCCACCACCGGGTCGAGCGTGTCGGCGATCGCCTTCGGCTGCTCGAAGATCTCCTTCTGCATGTAGTGCCGGTACGGGCCCAGCTCGACGTTGCCGAGCCCCGCCTGCACGGTCTTGGCTTCGCGCTGCGCCGGCCGGCCGTCGCGGTCGACGATCCATACCCGGCCGAGTTGCAGGTCGACGACATCGCCCTCTTCGAGGTAGATGACCCTGTCGGTGGTGCCGGCGAGCGCGAGCGCGTCGGACGCGAGAAAGTTCTCGCCGTTGCCCAGCCCCACGACGAGCGGCGATCCGGCGCGCGCGCCGACCACGCGGTGCGGTTCCTCGCGGCAGAAAGCCGCGATGGCGTAGGCGCCGTGCAGTTCGCGTACCGCGCGCTGAACGGCCTCGAACAGGTCGCCTTCGTACAGGCTGTCGATCAGGTGCGCGATGACTTCGGTGTCGGTCTGGCTTTCGAACACATAGCCGGCCGCCTTCAGCTTCGCGCGCAACGCCTCGTAGTTCTCGATGATGCCGTTGTGCACGAGGGCGATGCGCGGCGTGCCGGTCCGACCGGAAAAGTGCGGGTGCGCGTTGGCTGTCGACGGCGCGCCGTGCGTGGCCCAGCGCGTATGCGCGATCCCGGTGAAGCCGGGCATCGAGCGCGTCTGCGCGTCGAGTTCGGCCACGCGCGCCACGCTGCGCGCGCGCTTGAGCTCGCCGTCGGCATGGACGGCGATGCCGCACGAGTCGTAGCCGCGGTACTCCAGCCGCCGCAGCCCCTCGACGAGGATCGGAACGATGTTGCGCTGGGCGACCGCGCCGACGATGCCGCACATGGTTGGGGCTCCGGGACGAATGAACGGCGCGATCCTACCCGCGACACGTCGAAATAAGTTTGCAGATTCCGCTGGACGGTACCGTAAAATTCCTGACGGCTGTACGCATGCGTGTTTCTTTCAGTACGTGAATATCAATGGCAGATCAAGTCGCAACTCAGCCGGTGCAGCTCGACGCCATTGATCGGCGCCTGCTGAATCTGTTGCAGGAGGACAACTGGCTGACGAACCAGGCGCTCGCGGAGAAAGCGCACATCTCGCCGCCGACGTGTCTGCGGCGGGTCAAGCGATTGATCGAGGCGGGGGTGATCGAGCGGCAGATCGCGATCGTCTCGCCGCAGGCGGTCGGGCCGGGCATCACGGCGATCGTGGAAATCACGCTCGAACACCAGGCCGCGGAGCGACAGGCCGAGTTCGAGCAGCGCGTGACGAGCGAGCCGGCGGTGCAGCAGTGCTACCGCGTCTCGCCGGGACCCGACTTCGTGCTGGTCGTCTACGTCGCCGACATGCCCGCGTATCACGCACTCGTGCACCGGCTGTTCACGGCCGAGGCGAACGTGCGCAACATCCGCACGTTCTTCTCGATCCATCGCAGCAAGTTCGCGCCGAAAGTGCCGGTGTAGCCGAGGACCGGAAGTCGACGGCTGCGGATTGGGCCGATCGCCTTCGCGCGCCGGATGACTTGCGGCCGGCCGCCCGCGGACGCAGCCTCTCGTGCGCGGCCGCGCCCCGGAATCGCCTGCCCCGCTTGAGGAAGGGACGCGCTGGGTTCCGCGCAAGGTTCCGCGCGCGCGTGCCGCGCGCTCACTTCTTCTGCTTGGTCGGGCGCTTCCAGTGCTCGATCGTCTGCTGCCGCGCGCGGGCGACCGTGAGCTTGCCGGCAGGGACCTCTTTGCTGACGGTAGAGCCCGCGCCGACCGTTGCACCTGCGCCGACCGTGATGGGTGCGACGAGCACGCTGTTCGAACCCGTGTGGACGTCGTCTTCGATCACGGTCCGGTGCTTGTTGGCGCCGTCGTAGTTGGCGACGATCGTGCCGGCGCCGATGTTGCAGCGGGCACCGACCTCGGCATCGCCGACGTAGGCGAGGTGGTTTGCCTTCGAGCCGCGCCCGAGCGTCGAGTTCTTGACCTCGACGAAGTTGCCGATGTGCACCTCGTCGGCGAGCACCACGTCGGGCCGCGTCCGCGCGAAAGGTCCGATGCGCGCGTGCGCGCCGATCCTCGCGCGTTCCAGGTAGCAGAAGCCGAGCACCTCGGTGCCGGCCCCGATGGTGACATCGCGCAGCACGTTGTGCGGGCCGATGTAAACGCCGTCGGCCAGCTCCACCTTGCCCTCGAACACGCAGCCGACGTCGATGAACACGTCGGCGCCGACCGTCAGTTCGCCGCGCACGTCGATGCGCGCGGGGTCGGCGAGCGTCGCACCCGCCTCCATCAGTCGTTCGGCGGTCCTGCGCTGCGCGATGCGCTCCAGCTCGGCGAGTTGCGCCTTGCTGTTGACGCCGAGCGTCTCCTCGGCCTCTTCCGCGACGACTGCGTTGACGGTGACGCCTTCGCGCACGGCCTGCGCGATCACGTCGGTCAGGTAGTACTCGCGCTGCGCGTTGTCGTTCGACAGCGCGGCCAGCCAGCGCTTCAGCCGTGCGGTCGGCGCGACCAGGATGCCCGTGTTCACCTCGTCGATGCGCAGTTCCTCGTCGCTCGCGTCCTTCTGCTCGACGATCTTCAGCACGTTGCCGTGCCAGTCACGGACCACGCGCCCGTAACCCTCGGGGTCGGCGAGCTTCACCGTCAGCAGGCCGACGTGCTCGCCGGCGGTGCGCATCAGCCGCGCGAGCGTGGCCGGTCGCACGAGCGGCACGTCGCCGTACAGCACGAGCGTGGGCACGGCGTCGTCGAGCCAGTCGGCCGCCTGCTGCACGGCGTGCCCGGTGCCGAGCTGCCTCTCCTGCAGAACCCAGTGCAGGTCGGCGCGGTCCGCGAAAGCCCGGCGCACCTGATCGGCACCGTGGCCGACCACGACCGCGATGCGCGCCACGCCGCCGCAGGCCCGATCCGCCGCCTGCGCCGCGGCGATCACGTGCGCTAGCATCGGCTTGCCTGCGAGCGGATGCAGCACCTTCGGCAGACTCGAGCGCATGCGCTTGCCCTGGCCGGCGGCCAGGATGACGACGTTCATCGCGGCAAAGTGGAGGTCGGATGAAGGCGGGGAATCGTAGCACCGGGTCCGGTGTGCACCGGCTCGCCGCGCTTGCCCGCAGCGCGCGCGCCTTCTTGGCGGCAGGCGCGGCGCTTGTCCTGGCGTCGTGCTCGTCGATCCAGTTCGGCTACAACTACGCCGACACGCTGCTGCTTTACTCGCTCGACAGCTACTTCGATCTCGACGGCGCACAGGAAGACCTGGCGCGCGCCCGCATGCGCGCGCTGCTCGACTGGCATCGCGCCACACAGTTGCGCGGGTACGCGGCGCTCGTCGAGACGGCGCAGGCCAAGCTCGCCGGACCGGTCAGCGCGGACGATGTGCTCGCCTTTCAGGAGGATGTCTACGCGCGACTCGCCGTGGTCGGCGATCGCGCCGCGCCGGACCTCGCGGCGCTCGCGCTGACGCTCGCGCCGGCGCAGCTCGAACGCTTCGGCGCCAGGCTCGCGCAGGACACCTCGAAGGCGCGGCGCGAGCTGGTGCGCTTCGCCGGGCGCGAATCGCTCGACGAGCGGGTCCAGCGCTACGTCGAGCGCGCCGAGTCGTGGCTCGGCCGACTCGACCCGGCGCAGCGCGAACTGATCCGCGGCACGCTCGCTGCGCGGCCCGACCATCAGCAGTTCTGGATGGACGAGCGCGAACGGCGGCAGCAGGATCTGCTCGCAGTCCTTGCGCGGATCCAGCGCGAGCGGCCCGACCAGCCGACCGCGGCGCAGTGGCTGCGCGAGTACTTCGCGCGGCTTGCCATGCCGGCCGAGCGCGAGCGCGCCGAGCGCGTCGTCGCGCTGCGCCGGGCCGATGCGGAGCTGGTCGCGCGGGTCGTCAACGGCGCCTCGGTCGAGCAGCGCGCCGCTGTGCTGCGCAAGCTGCGCCGCTACGCGGAGGACTTCGCGGCGCTCGCCGCGTCGGGCGCGCGCGGCTGAGGCGCAGGGTTTGGTGGTCAGGCGCCGTGCGCGCGGGGCGTGTGGCTCGCCCGGTGCGAACGGTTGCCCGCGGTCGGCACCAGCGATCCGACCACCATGCCCGCCGCGGCAAGCAGAAAGCCGCCAAGCACCGACGGGAAGGCCTCGCCGAGCGGCGTGTAATCGAGCAGCGCCCAGGTCGACATGCCGAGCACGATCGACCAGATCGCCCCCTGCTTGGTTGCGCCTTTCCAGTACAGCCCGCACACGAGCGGCCAGAACGCGCCGACCACGGGGAACTGGTAGGCCTTGGCAACCAGCTCGTAGATCGGTGTGCCTTCCATGCGGATGCTGTACGCCAGCACGATGCAGGTGAAGACGAACACGGTGATCCGCATGTAGCGCAGCTCGCCCCGGTCGCTCATCTTCACGAAGTTCTTCAGCACGTTCTCGACGAAGGTCGTCGACGGCGCGAGCAGCGTGGCCGATGCGGTCGACATGATGGCGCTCAACAGCGCGCCGAAGAAGAACACCTGCAGCCAGACCGGCATGTGCTCCATCACGAGGGTCGGCAGCACCCGCTGCGAATCCTCCTTCAGCAGCGTGGCAGCACTGTCCGGCATGATCAGGAAGGCCGACAGCCCGATGAACATCGGCACGCCGGCGAATAGCAGGTAGCTCACTCCGCCGATGATCGGCCCCTTGACGGCGGTGTCGGCGTCCTTCGCCGACATCACGCGCTGGAACACGTCCTGCTGCGGGATCGACCCGATCATGATCGTGATCGCCGAGCCGAGCCAGAACAGCCACGCGTTCGCGCTCGCCTCAGGGAAGAACCTGAACATGTCGCGCTCGGCCGCATAGGCGACCACCCGGCCCGCGCCCCCGGCCAGATCCGCGGCGAACACCGCGATCAGCGCGAGTCCGATCACGATGATGATCATCTGGAAGAAGTCGGTCAGCGCGACCGACCACATGCCGCCGAACAGCGTGTACACGAGCACGACCAGCGTGCCGATCACCATGCCCTGCGCCACGCTGATGACGCCGCCCGACAGCAGGTTGAACACCAGCCCGAGCGCGGTGATCTGCGCGGCGACCCAGCCGAGATACGAGATCAGGATCACGACCGCACTGAAGATCTCCACGCCCTTGCCGTAGCGGTGGCGGTAGAAGTCGCCGATCGTCAGGAGGTTCATGCGGTACAGACGGCGCGCAAAGAACAGGCCGACCAGCACCAGGCACAAACCCGCGCCGAACGGGTCCTCGACCGTCTTCGACAGCCCGCCCTCGACGAATTTGGACGGGATGCCGAGCACCGTTTCCGAGCCGAACCAGGTGGCGAAGGTCGTCGCGACGATGATGTACAGCGGCAGCGAACGGCCCGCGATCGCGTAGTCCGCGGTGTTCTTCACGCGCGACGCTGCGTACAGGCCGATCGCGATCGACGCCAGCAGGTAAAGGACCACGAAAAGGATCAGCGTCATGGCGTCGGCCCGCGGGGAAAGTGGCGGCGATTATAGGAACGGCATCGCGCGAGCGTGCGATCGCGCGCGACACGGTGCCGCCGGCGTGCCGCGCGCGCAACGGCAAGCTCAACTGCGCCGGCGCCAGACCATCCAGCGCTCGCGGCCCGAAAACACCGCGATCGATTCGCCCGGCGGAATCGGCTCTTCTTCGGTGCAGTCGAACGCCGGTGCGAGCAACGCGTCGAGCTCGTCGCGCGCCATCGCGAACGGCGGGCCGCGGCGCGGCTCGGGCGGCGCGGGATCGACGAAAAAGAGTCCGGCGAGCGGAGCCCCCGGCCGCAGCAGCGCCGCGCAGCGCGCGGCGTACGCCGGCCACAGGCGCGGCGGCAGCGCGCACAGAAAGGCGCGCTCGTAGATCGCGTCGAACGGCGCGGCGGCGAAAGCGAAGAAGTCCGCCCGGCGCAGCACGCGATCGGCGACGTCGGACGACAGCGCTGCGCGCGCCCGCGCGAGCGCCGCCTCGGCGATATCGATCGAGAGCACGTCGAGACCCGCGGCGTCGAGAAACGCCGCTTCGTAGGCGCTGCCGCAGCCCGGGATCAGCACGCGCGCGCCCGCTGCGAGCGGCGCCCGCGCGAGCCAGCGCACGAGCGCCGGCGGCACCGCGCCCTGATCCCACGGCGTGAAGTTCGCGGCGAAGCGCTCGTCCCAGAACGCCGCCTGCGCGGGATCGCGTGTCGTGAACTCGGGCATCGCAAGGCTACATGCTGCGAAACAGGTGTGCGAAGCTGCGACTGACCTCGATCCGCTCGGGCCGGTGCTTCAGCGCAAGCGACAGTCGGTCGTCCTCGCGGACGACGTGCGCGATCGCGGTCGAGTTGACGATCGTCGCGCGGTGCACCTGCCAGAAGACCTCGGGCTCGAGCTCGTCGAGCAGCTCCTTCAGCGGTTTGCGGATCAGCGGTTCGGCCTCGCGCGTGACGACCCGCGTGTACTTCAGGTCCGACTGGAAGTACAGCACGTCGGCGACCGGGATCAACCGGATCTGGTTGCCGATCGACGCCTGAATCCACTTCAATCGAGCAGGGTTCGGCTTGCCGAGCGCGGCGGCGACCTGCGCCAGCACGCGCGCCATGTCGTCGGCCGACGGCGCCGCCTCCCGCACGCGCGCCTTCAGCCGTTCGACCGTCTCGCGCAGGCGCGCGATGGTAGCGGGCTTGAGTACGTAGTCGAGTGCGCCGCGCTCGAACGCCTCGACCGCGTACCGGTCGTACGCGGTCACGAACACGATGTGCGCGAGCCCCTTGATCTGCGCGGCCGCCTGCAGCCCTGTCATGCCCGGCATCTCGATGTCGAGGAAGACGATGTCGGGGCGATCGCGCGCGACGAGCTGCACCGCCTCTTCGCCGTGCGCGGCTGCGCCGACGATCGCAAGCTCGGGCCACAGTGCCGCGAGCGCTTCGGCGAGTTGCGCGCGCAGCAGCGGTTCGTCGTCGGCGATGATCGCGGTCGGTTTCTTTTCGTTCATGCGGCGGGCCTTTCGTCGGTCGGCGGCAGAGCGCCCTGCACGCGAGCCCATTCCTCGCTCGACATCACCAGCACGCGCGGCTCGCGCGCGGCGGGTGTGGCGACGGGCGCGCGCGGAATCCGCAGCGTCGCCACCGTGCCGCGCGGCGCGTTCGCGGCGATGGTCAGCTCGGCCGCGTCGCCGTAGGTGAGCCACAGCCGGCCGCGCGCGTTGGCGAGCCCGGCGCCGGTCGACGCCTCGGTGACCGGTGGCTCCTTCGCCGCGCCGATGCCGGCGCCGGTGTCGGAAACTTCGATGACGAGGTCGCCGCCCGCCTCGCCAGCGACAACGTCGACCCGGCCGCCTTCGACAAGCGGCGCGATGCCGTGCTTGATGGCGTTTTCCACCAGCGTCAGCAGCACCAGCGGCGGCAGCTCGACCGCGCGCAGCGGCTCGGGCACGTCGACGGCGAATTCGAGCCGGCCGCCGAGCCGCATTCGCATGATGTCGAGGTAGTGCCTCACGTGGTCGGCCTCGCGGCCGAGCGTGACGCGCCGGGCGCGCATGTCGGGCACGGAGGTGCGCAGGTATTCGATCAGCGCGTCGGTCATCGCGAGCGCGTCGGGCGAGTTCTTCTGGATCAGGTAGCGCAGGTTGGCGAGCGTGTTGTACAGGAAGTGCGGTTCGACCTGCGCCTGCAACAGACGCAATTCGCTTTCGGCGCTCTGCCGCGCGAGCCGTTCGGACGCCGCCTCGGCCGTCAGCGCGCGCGTGATCGACGCGCGTTCGCGCCGGCGCAGCCGCGCGACGAGATCCGGTACGACGAACGCGACCACGACGTAGCCCCCGAGCAGCCAGCCGACCGAGCCGAAGGTGTCGCGCGCCCAGTCGCGGAATGCGCCCTGCCAGTCCGGATGCGCTCTCAGAAAGTACCAGACGAGCAGCAGCGCGCCGACACCCACCGCCGCCTGGATCGCGGGCCCGACCGACGCGGCGAAGTAGCCGACGCGGAACCCGACCCAGCAGCCCGCGGTCGTCGCCGCGATCGCGCACAACAGGAAGTGCGTGGCGACCAGCGCGATCACGCGGTAGGGCAGCGGGCGATCCGCGCCGAACGCGGGCCAGACCATCAGCCACAGCGCGACCGCGTACCCCAGCGCGAGCAGGATCGCGTTTCGCCGCGCCCACGCGAGCGCCGCGTCGATGTCGGCCGCTTCGGTCGGCAGCGGCCACCGCCCCAGCAGAAGCAACGCGAAGATCCGATGGCGCAGGCGCATGCCGCGCATGCTGCAGCCGGATCGCGCGCGCCGCAAGCACGACGGCGACCGGCCGCGGCCGTCGCGGCACGAGCCGCGGCGGGCGCGGTACGAAGCGCGGCACCGCTAGCGTTCGCCGGGCAGCTGCGGAATCCCGCCGCGGCCGCGCCGCTGCGCGCGCTCCAGCAGATAGGCGTCGTCGGCGTTCGACACCGGCGCGCGCACGGACGCCGGGCCGACGCCGCCCGCCGGCGCCGGCAGCACGAGGTTGGCGTTCCAGCTCTCGCCCGCGCGCATCGCGAGCGGAGCGGGGAACGCGTCGACGCTCGCCGGATCGAT
>JBFMFC010000055.1:0-21416 GCA_040752195.1 Pseudomonadota bacterium
GCGTCGCACGCTGCTCGAGGCGCTGCGTCCGACGACGACGACGCTGCTGCAGCATCTGTCGCTGCTGTTCGTTCCGGCGGGCGTGGGCGTGATGGTGCACGGGCAACGGCTCGCCGACGAAGGCGTGGCGATCGTCGTCGCGCTGGTGCTTTCCACCGTGCTCGCGCTGGCCGCCACCGCGCTGACGGTGCACGCGCTGTGGCCGCGCGGCGAGGACGACGCGCCATGAGACCGCCGCTCGCACCGGTCAAGGATGTCTGGGTCTATCTGTCGGCCTCGCCGCTGCTGTGGCTGACGCTGACGCTCGCCGCGTACCTGTTCGCGTTCGCGCTGTACCGGCGCAGCCGCTTCAATCCGCTCGTCAATCCGGTCGCGATCAGCATCGCGCTGCTGGTGGCCGTGCTGTGGGCGACGCGCTCCGACTACGCGACCTACTTCGAAGGCGCGCAGTTCGTACACTTTCTGCTCGGGCCGGCCACCGTCGCGCTCGCGGTGCCGCTCGCCGAGCAGGCGGGAAAACTCAAGCGTGCGTGGTTCGCGTTGACCGCGGGGTTGGCCGTCGGCGTGGTCGTCGCCGTCGTCTCGGCCGTCGTGATCGCGCGGCTGCTCGGCGCCTCTGCCGTGACGCTCGCTTCGCTCGCGCCGAAGTCGGTGACCACGCCGGTGGCGATGGGCATCAGCGAAAAGATCGGCGGGCTGCCGTCGCTGACCGCCGTGTCGGTCGTGCTGACCGGCATCGTCGGCGCCGCGCTCGGGCGCTTCGTTTTCGACGCGCTGCGCGTGCGCTCGTGGGCTGCGCGCGGTTTCGCGATCGGGCTGGCCGCGCACGGGCAGGGCGTCGCGCGCGCGTTCATCGTCAGCCAGGAAGCGGGCGCCTTCGCGGGGCTGGCGATGGGGTTGACCGCGCTCGTGACTGCGTTGGTCGTTCCCTGGCTCGCGCCCTGGCTGATCGCGCTGCTCGTCTGACCATTCCTCCGCCCGGCTCCTGACACCACGCTGTCAGGGGCGTCCGCGCACGATGCTCGGCGTGCGTACGTGTTGCGCCGATCCCTGCAACCAGCGAGAGGAATCATCATGCAGACCAGGATCATCGAGTTCGCCGAATTCACCCTGCTGCCGGGCGTGACGCCCGAGCAGCTTGGCGCCGCCATCGAATTGAGCAACCGCTTTCTTGCGCGCTGCCCGGGCTTCGTCGCGCGCCGCACGGTGCGCGACGGCGATCGCTACGGCGACATCGCCGAGTGGACCGACATGAAGCACGCGCTCGCGGCGCTGGAGGCCGCCGAGTCGTCGCCCGAATGCGCGCCGTTCTTCGCTCTGCTCGACATGCAAAACGCGCGGATGCGACACTTCGAGATCGTCCGCTGAAGGCCGACCGATGCCGCGCGACGCCGCCCGTCTGCAGGATCTGCCGAACCTCGGCCCGAAGACCGCGGCCTGGCTGCGCGCCGTCGGCGTCGCAAACCCGGAGGACCTGCGCCGGCGCGGCGCCGTTCCCGTGTACGTCGCGTTGAAGCGCTCGGTGCCGCGCGCAAGCCTCAACGCGCTGTACGCGCTCGCCGGCGCCATCGAGGGGCGCGACTGGCGCACGATCCGCCGCACGCGCAAGCTCGAGCTGCTGCTCGCGGTCGAGGACTACGAGCGGGCCCACCCCGCGCCGCGCCCGGCGAGCCGGACCGCCTCGCTCGCCGGGCTCCGCAACATCGGGCCCGCGATGCTGCGCGACCTCGAGCTGCTCGGCGTCCGCAGCGTCGCGCAGCTCGCGCGCCGCGACGCCGACGCGCTGTACCTCCGCTTGCAGCGGCTCACCGGCAGGCGCCAGGATCCGTGCGTGTGGGACACCTTCGCCGCCGCGATCCACCAAGCGCGCACCGGCGAAGCGCTGCCGTGGTGGCACTTCACGCGCGAGCGCAAGCGGCGGCAGGCGGAGGGGACCTTCGTCGCCGGCACTCACGCACGAGCACAGCGTCCGCCGAAGAATAGTTTTTCGAGAATGGTGTCTGACCCCGATTTTTCATGAGGCGGGCGGATCGACTGTTCGAGATCGTGCAGTACCTGCGCGGGCGGCGGCTGACGACGGCCGCGCAGCTCGCGCAGTGGCTCGAGGTGTCGGAACGCACCATCTATCGCGACATCGCGGATCTCGCGGCCTCGGGCGTGCCGATCGACGGCGAAGCGGGCGTGGGCTACCGGATCCGCGCGGACTTCGATCTGCCACCGCTGATGTTCGAGTTCGACGAGATCGACGCGCTCGCGATCGGCGCCCGCTTCGTCGAGTCGTGGGCCGGGCCCGCGCTGGCGGGCGGCGCGCGCTCGGCGCTCGCGAAGATCGCCGCCGCGCTGCCGAATGACAAACGCGCGGCGCTGGAAAGCTCGCGGCTGTTCGCGCCGGATTTTTTCGTCGACCCAAAGCCGGGCGAGCGGCTCGAAATTTTGCGCCGCGCGATCGGCGCGCACCGGGTCGTCGAGCTCGACTACCGCGACGCGGCCGGGCGGGCGACGCGGCGGCGCGTGTGGCCGCTCGGCATCTTCTTCTGGGGCGACGCCTGGTCGCTCGGCGCGTGGTGCGAACTGCGCGGCGACTTCCGCAATTTCCGGCTCGACCGCGTGACGCGGCTTGCCGCGCTCGACGACCGCTTTCCCAACGAAAGCGGACGGCGCCTGCCGGACTACCTGCGCCGGATGCAGGAGGAGTAGGCGCGGATCAGGCGGCGCGCGTGCGATCGCGGTCGCGCGCGAGCACGAAGTCGAAGGCGTGCGCGACCGCAGCCTCGACCGCTTCGGCATTGGCGCGCCGCTCCGCGTCGGTGAGGTAGAAGGCGAAGTCCACGTCGTGGCGGATGTAGCGCGGCGGCAGGCCGTTCAGCGCCACGCAGGCGACGTCGGCGAGCAGCCGCTCGTCCGTGAGGCCGCGTTCGCGCGCGACGCGCATGACCTCGGCCATCACCGGACGTTCGTGGTGGTTGTGGATCGTGTCGAATTCCATCGGGCGGTCGTACGTCGCGACTGGGACGACCCCGATGGTGACGGGCGGAAGCTGCGTGCAGCCCCCGGAAAAAGCGACCGATCGCCGCGCAAATCGCGGCGGTCAGACGGTGGCCAGCTCCTTGCGGATCTTGCGCACGCCGCGCCAGACGAGCCAAGCGAGCACGGGGATCGCGGCAGCGGTGATCCAGTCGGGGTTTAGCGCCGGCCACAGCGTCTTGACCGGCTTGACCGCGTAGCCGATCAGCCCGACCGCGTAGTAGGTGATCGCGGCGACCGACAGACCCTCGACCGTCTGCTGCAGCCGCAGCGACAGCTTGCCGCGGCGCTCCATCGCGGCGAGCAGTTGCGAGTTCTGCTCCTCACGCGCGATGTCCACGCGCGTTCGCAGCAGCTCGCTCGCGCGCGCGATGCGCGCCGACAGCTCCTGCTGCCTGCGCGCCGCGGCGAGCACCGTGTTGATGGCCGGCTCGAGCCGGCGCGACAGGAACTCGCCGATCGTCGGGATGCCGCCGATGCGCTCCTCGCGCAGCTCGGCGATGCGCTTGGTGACGATGTCCCAGTAGGCCTTCGACGCCGAGAAGCGAAACGCGCTCTGCGCGACCGCCTTCTCCATTTCGGCGGCGAGCTGGGTCAGGTCGTCGAGCAGCGTGCGCTGCTCGCGTTCGACTTCGACGGTGACCGTTGTGTGCGCGCCCAGTTCGGCGATGCGCGTGGCGATCGTCGACAGCCGCTGCTCGGCGGCGGTCAGCGTGGCCGACATCTCGCGCGCGAGCGGAAACGCGAGCATGGCCATCACGCGGTAGATGCCGATCTCGATGAGCCTTTGCACGACGCGCGCGCGCTGGCCGCGCGTGAGCTTGCAGTCGAGCACGAGCCAGCGCCCGCGCCCGTCGGGAGTCAACTGGAAGTCGGTGAAGACCCGGGCGCCGCAGTCGGACACCTGGCTGCCCACGAGCGTCGGCCCGGAAAAGAGCCGGGCGACCGCCTCGACCGAAGGTTCGCGCTCGCCGGCGGGCAGGAACGTCACGTCGATCGCCTTGATCGTCTGGCCCGGCAGCGACGCGAGCCAGTCGGCCGGCACGGCGTCGAATGCGGTGGCGAGCTCGGGCGCCGCCGCGGTGTCCTGCGCGGCGAGCGGCCGGATCAGCGTGTAGCTCGTGAACTCGCTGTGCCGCTCCCACTTCACGCGCAACGCGTCGAGCTCGACGACGACGTGCGGGTTCTGCGGCGTCTCGAGTGTGCGCCCGTGCCGCGCGAGCATCGCGCGCAGCGGCGCGAGGTCGTCGCCCTCGTCCGTGCCGCGCAGCAAGGCGATGCACGAAACCGCGGCCGGCGGTTCGACGGCCACCGGCGGGCGGGCGTGAACCTCGTCGGCGAGCCGGCGCCGCAGCGGGTGTTCGCGAGGAAGCTCGATCGCCTGACTCATCGCCGATGCGTCGCGCCGGCGCAGTGCGCGGCCGCCCCCCTCAGAGCGCGGCCGAGTCGACCAGCGGAATGCCCGCTTGCGCGAGCGCAGTGCGCGCGGCGGCGAGCGAGCCGCCGGTGTCGATCGCGCGACACGCGTCTTCGATCACGTAGGTCTCGAAGCCGGCGGCCTTCGCGTCGAGCGCGCTCCACGCGACACAGAAATCGGTCGCGAGCCCGCAGCAGTAGACGGTCGTGATGCCGCGTTCGCGCAGCAGCCCGGCCAGCCCGGTCGGGGTCTTGCGGTCGGCTTCGACGAACGCCGAGTAGCTGTCGGTGTGCGCGTGATAGCCCTTGCGGATGATCGCCTGCGCATGCGGCACATCGAGCGCGGCGGCGAACGCTGCGCCGTGCGTGCCCTGCACGCAGTGGTCGGGCCACAGCACCTGCGCGCCGTACGCGAGCTGCGTCGTCTCGAAGGGCTTCTTCCCCGGATGGGCCGACGCGAACGAGATGTGGCGCGGCGTATGCCAGTCCTGCGTCAGGATCACGTTCGCGAACCCGCGCGCGATCCGGTTGATCGCGGGCACGACCTCGTCGCCGCGCGGCACCGCGAGCGCGCCGCCCGGCAGGAAGTCGTTCTGTACGTCGATGACCAGCAGCAGACTGTTCGGTTGCATCTAATCGAGCGCCTTGACCATGTCCTCGACGACCTTCTTCGCGTCGCCGAAGACCATCATGGTCTTGTCCATGTAGAACAGTTCGTTGTCGAGCCCAGCATAACCCGCCGCCATCGAGCGCTTGTTGACGATGATCTGACGCGCCTTGTACGCCTCCAGGATCGGCATGCCGGCGATCGGCGATTTGGGGTCCTTGGCGGCCGGGTTGACGACGTCGTTGGCGCCGAGCACGAGCACCACGTCGGTGTCCGCGAAGTCCGGGTTGATGTCCTCCATTTCGAACACCTGGTCGTACGGCACCTCGGCCTCGGCCAGCAGCACGTTCATGTGGCCGGGCATGCGGCCGGCGACCGGATGGATCGCGTAGCGCACGCGAACGCCCTTCGCGATGAGCTTGTCGGCGAGTTCCTTCAGCGGGTGCTGCGCGCGGGCGACCGCCAGCCCGTAGCCCGGAACGATGATCACGCTTTCGGCGTTGGCGAGCAGGAACGCGGCATCCTCGGGCGATCCGGTCTTGACCGGCCGCTGCTGCGCAGCCGCGACCGCGGTGCCGCCCTCCTGGCCGAAACCGCCGAGGATGACGTTGAAGAACGAGCGGTTCATCGCGCGGCACATGATGTACGACAGGATCGCGCCCGAAGACCCGACCAGCGAGCCGGCGATGATCAGCATCGAGTTGTTCAGCGAAAAGCCGATGCCCGCCGCCGCCCACCCGGAGTAGCTGTTCAGCATCGACACCACGACCGGCATGTCGGCACCGCCGATCGGGATGATGATCAGCACGCCGAGCACGAAGGCGATCGCGAGCATCGCCCCGAACGGCAGCCAGGCCTGCGTGACGACGAACCACAGCCCGAACGCGAGCATCGCCAGCGCCAGCAGCAGGTTCAGCAGGTGCTGGCCGGCGAAGACGACCGGCGCGCTGCGAAACACGCGCAGCTTGTACTTGCCTGCCAGCTTGCCGAACGCGATCACCGAACCCGAGAACGTGATCGCGCCGACGAAGGCGCCGATGAACAGCTCGACCCGGTTGCCGGTCGGGATCGCGCCGCCGCGCTCGACGATGCCGAAGGCCCACGGTTCGGCGACGGTGGCGATCGCGATGAACACCGCTGCCAGGCCGACCATCGAGTGCATGAAGGCGACCATCTCGGGCATCCTGGTCATCTCGACGCGGAACGCAATCGTCGTTCCGACCGCGCCGCCGACGACCATTCCGAGCAGGATCCAGCCCATGCCGACGGTCGCGATGTCGGGCCGCAGCTTGTAGACGAGCGCGACGGTGGTGGCGATCGCGATCGCCATGCCGACCATGCCGAACACGTTGCCGGCGCGCGAGGTGGTCGGATGCGACAGGCCCTTCAACGCCTGGATGAAGCAGACCGACGCGACCAGGTACAGCAGGACGACGACGTTGAGGCTCAGGCTCATCGCGCGCCTCCGCGCGGCATCGTTCCGGTGCAGGCCGCGACCCGATCACCCGACCCGGCGGCCCGGGTTCCCGACCGCGCCGGGTCGACACAGTGGCGTGTCATTTCTTCTCCCCTTTCGGCTCTTTCTTCTTGAACATCTCGAGCATCCGCCGCGTCACGAGAAACCCGCCGAACACGTTGACCGCGGCGAGCGCGACGGCGAGCACGCCCATCGCCTTGCCAAGCCCGGTCTCGGTCATCGCCGCGGCGAGCATGCCGCCGACGATGATGATCGCCGAGATCGCGTTCGTGACGCTCATCAGCGGCGTATGCAGCGCCGGCGTCACGTTCCAGACGACGTGATAGCCGACGTACACCGCCAGCACGAAGATGATCAGGTTGATCACGGTGGGACTGACCGCTTCCACTCGATACCTCCCTTTGCGAATCGTTCCGGCCGCGGCCGGAACTCGGATTGGATTCGAACGCGCCGCCTTGCGCGCGATCCCGGCGGCAGCGCGCAGCCGGGATGACGCTCACGCCTTCCTGCGGATCTCGCCTCCCATGCACATCAGGCACGCGGCGACGATGTCGTCTTCGAGGTTGACGGTGAGCCGGCCTTCCTTGTCGATGATGAGCTTGAGGAAGTCGAGCACGTTGCGTGCGTACAGCGCCGAGCTGTCGGCGGGAACCAGCGCGGGCAGGTTCGGCAGCCCGATGATGTGCACGTCGTGCTTCGTCACCGTCTTGCCCAGCTCCGACAACGCGCAGTTGCCGCCCTGCTCGACTGCCATGTCGAGGATCACCGAGCCGGGCTTCATGCTCCTGACCATCTCCTCGGTCACGAGCACCGGCGCCTTGCGGCCGGGGATCAGCGCGGTCGTGATCACGATGTCGGACGCGGCGACGCGCTTGGCGACCTCGGCAGCCTGCCGCTTCATCCAGCTTTCGGGCATCGGCCGCGCGTACCCGCCCACACCCTCGGCGATCTGCCGCTCCTCCTCGGTCTCGTACGGAACGTCGATGAACTTGGCGCCGAGCGATTCGACCTGCTCCTTGACCGCGGGGCGCACGTCGCTCGCCTCGATCACCGCGCCGAGCCGCTTGGCGGTGGCGATCGCCTGCAGGCCCGCGACCCCCGCGCCGAGCACGACCACGCGCGCCGCCTTGATCGTTCCGGCCGCCGTCATCAGCATCGGCATCAGGCGGCCGTACGTGTTGGCCGCGAGCAGCACCGCCTTGTAGCCGGCGATGTTGGCCTGCGAGGACAGCACGTCCATGCTCTGCGCGCGCGTGGTGCGCGGCGCGGCTTCGAGCGCGAAGGCCGTGAGCCCCGCGGCATTCATCGCGGCGATGCCGTCGGCATCGAACGGCTCGAGCATGCCGACCAGCACGGCGCCGCGCTTCATCATCGCGAGCTGCGCCGCTTCCGGGCGCCGCACGGTCAGAACGATCTCGGCGCCGAACGCGTCGGCCGCGGTGCCGATCGTCGCACCCGCCGCGGTGTACATCGCGTCGGTCTGCGCGGCGCGGATGCCGGCGCCCGCCTGTACGACCACCTCGTATTTGGCGGCGACCAGCTTCTTGACGGTCTCCGCCGTGGCGGCCACGCGCGTTTCTCCCGGGCGCGTCTCGGCCGGTACTCCGATTCTCATCTGGGATGCTCCCCCGCTTGTTGTTACCGCCGGCGGCACTGCCCGTGCGCCGGTAAGATATTGACCGCGACTTAAATCTAGCTTACGCGAATCGCCGCGTCCCCTCTAGCGCAGCGGCCTGCAACACCGCCTGCGCCTTGATCCATGTCGAACATCTGGAAGCCGTCGGTCACCGTCGCCGCGATCGTCGAGCGCGAGCGGTGCTTCCTGCTGGTCGAGGAGATGACGAGCGACGGCATCCGCATCAACCAGCCGGCCGGTCATCTGGACCCGGGCGAGTCGCTCGCGGCCGCCTGCGCGCGCGAGACGCTCGAGGAGACCGCGCACCCGTTCACGCCGACGCAACTGCTCGGCGTGTACATGGTCCGCGCGATGCGCAACGGCGACGCGCGACAGGACGTGACCTATGTGCGCTTCGCTTTCGTCGGCGAGCTGGGCGAACGCATCGCCGGCCGCGCGCTCGACGACGGCATCCTGCGCGTGCTGTGGCTCACACCGGAAGAGTTGCGCGCGCGATCGAGCGAACATCGCAGCCCGCTCGTGATGAAGTGCGTTGAGGACTACCTGCGCGGGCAGCGTTTTCCGCTCGAGCTGATGTACACGCATCCGACCGTGACGGGCGATCGATGACCCATTCGTGCACACGCGGGGCACCTTCCCCCTTTGAAAAAGCGGGGCTGGGGGGGATTTTCTCGTTTGCGGCGACTGAAGAAATCCCCCCTGCCGCCCGTCGCGAAAGGTGGGCTCGATGAAACCGCGCGTCGTCGTCGGCTTGTCGGGCGGCGTCGACTCGTCGGTCGCCGCGTATCTGCTGAAGCAGCAGGGCTACGAAGTCGTCGGCCTGTTCATGAAGAACTGGGAGGACGACGATGACGACGAGTACTGCTCGACACGGCAGGACTGGATCGACGCGGCCTCGGCCGCCGACGTGCTCGGCATCGACCTCGAGGCGGTCAACTTCGCGGCCGAATACAAGGACCGCGTGTTCGCCGAGTTCCTGCGCGAGTATTTGGCCGGCCGCACGCCCAACCCGGACGTGCTGTGCAACGCCGAGATCAAGTTCAAGGCGTTTCTGGATCACGCGCTCGCACTCGGCGCCGAGTGCATCGCCACCGGCCACTACGCGCGCGTGCGCGAGATCGACGGCCGCTTCGAGCTGCTGCGCGGTGTGGATCCGAACAAGGACCAGAGCTACTTCCTGCATCGGCTCACCCAGTCGCAGCTCGCGAAGACGCTGTTTCCGGTCGGGCATCTGCGCAAGTCGCAGGTGCGCGAGATCGCGCGCTCGATCGGTCTGCCGAACGCCGCCAAGCGCGACTCGACCGGCATCTGCTTCATCGGCGAGCGGCCGTTCCGCGCGTTTCTGAACCGCTACCTGCCGATGCAACCGGGGCCGATCAAGACACCCGACGGCCGCGTCATCGGCGAGCATGTGGGGCTCGCCTTCTACACGATCGGCCAGCGCAAGGGCATCGGCATCGGCGGAACGAAGGGCGGCTCGGGCGAGCCGTGGTTCGTCGCGCGCAAGGATGTCGCGACCAACACGCTGTGGGTCGTGCCGGGCCACGCGCATCCGTGGCTGATGAGCGATCGACTGCGTGCGGCCGACACGTCGTGGATCGCGGGTGAACCGCCCGCGGCGGGAACGCGACTGACCGCGAAGACGCGCTACCGGCAAACCGACGCGGCGTGTGTCGTCACGCGCGTCGAAGGCGACGCGTTCGAGCTCGCGTTCGACGAGCCGCAGTGGGCGGTGACACCGGGGCAATCGGCCGTGCTCTACCAAGGCGAAGTTAGCCTGGGCGGCGGAGTGATCGCGGGCGACCCCACGCCTACACTGTCCGCTCGCGCAGTCGCCGCGGAGGTGCCGTGATGAACCGTCTCGCGTTGCTGTTCTCGTGTTCGTTGGGCTTGGCTGCTGCGATCGCGGGGGCGGGCTGCTCCGGCAGCAACGGCTCGACGAAACCCGCGCCGCCGCCCGGCGACCCGGTCGCGCCGACGCTGGCGCGCTCGGTGTTCATGTCGGGGTTGAGCAGCCCGTGGGACATGGCCTTCCTGCCCGACGGCACGATGTTCTTCACCGAGAAGTGCCGCGGCCTGTCGGTGCGGCTGCCCAACGGCACCGTCAATCGTCTGCTCGGCATGAGCGGATCATCGGGCTACGCGAGCACCGCGGCCGATCTGTTCTGCCTGGGCCAGAGCGGCATGCACGGCGTGGCGATCGATCCGGACTTCGCGACCAACCGCTACGTGTACGTCTACTCGACGTCGAACCTGAGCACGAACCCGCGAACGAACCGCGTGCTGCGGCTCGTCGTCGCGCCGGGCTTCGCGTCGGTCAGCGGCCGCACCGACATCGTCACCGACATCGCGTTCAAGGATGCCGCCAACGCCATCGGCGGCGCGGGCGCGCACAGCGGCGGCCGCATCCGCTTCGGCCCCGACGGTTACCTGTACGTCACGACCGGCGACAACCACAACGCCACGCTTCCGCAGGACCCGCAGCGGCTCGGCGGCAAGGTGCTGCGCATCGATCGCAACGGCGCGGCCGCCCCGGGCAACAACGCGCCCGCCGGTTTCGATCCTCGCATCTACACCTACGGCCATCGGAACGTGCAGGGCATCGCGTTCCGTCCGGGTAGCGGCCAGCCGTTCGCGGCCGAGCACGGCCCGAATCACAGCGACGAGGTCACGCCGCTCGTGGCGGGCGGCAACGGCGGCTGGGATCCGCAGAACCGCCCGACCCTGAACTGCCCCGACAACTACTGCGGCTACGCCGGCAACGCGAGCACGATGCCGATGACCGACACCGCACGTTTTCCGAACGCGATGCGGCCGAGCTGGAACAACAACGGCAGTTCGCAGGGCACCGGGCCCGCGACGTTCCTCGACGGGCCGCAGTGGAAGGCGTGGAACGGGCGCCTTGCGGTCGGCATCATGGGGGCGAACCGGCTCGCGATCCTGCAACTGGATTCGTCCGGTATGGCGACGAGCGCCACCGACGCCGCCATCACCGCCGCCCGCTATCGCTCGCTCGTGCAGGGCCCGGACGGCAATCTGTACATCGCCACCGACGCCGGCGAGATCTGGCGGGTCGTGCCGAACTGAGTCGGCCGGCGGTCCGTCCTTCTCCGCACTTCGACGTCGCTCCTTCCGAACCTGCGACGGTCGGCCACGCGGGGCGGCCCGCCGCGGTCTCGGATGCGCCACCACCCGGCGCGCCGCCAACGCACGCACGGCTGCGTGAACGGCCGCGTGCTCCGGCCAATCCGAACACGCGCGGATTCGACGATCTCGCCGGCATTGCGGATCACCAGCTCGGTCCGGGTCGGCCCGTAGGGCTCGAGTGACGCACCCGCCGGGTGGCCGTCCGCGTAGCGGGTCGCGACGCACAAGCTGTCGAGCACGCGCGCCTCGTCGGTCAGGTCCGCGGGCGCAAGCACATCACCTCACCCACCCGTGCGACCAGATGCGCGGGTTGTCCACGACGTTGTGAGCGATCTCGGCGCGCACCCGATCGACATGCGCATTGACATCGAGGATCTCGGGCCACACACCCTGCCAGATCGCGATCTGGCTCAACACGCAAAGCGCGGGTACGGCCCAGCGGGACAAAGGCGCTGCGCCCGCGCCCGCCGCGGGCATTACCGGCGCCGCCGACCGGACGTACGCGATCGCGAGGCCGATCGCAAAGGCGATCCACAGCTGCGACATCGGCATGACGAAGTTGCCCGAGAACATCCCGTCGACGGCGATCGCGACGCCCGCGGCCACCAGGCTGATGCCAATCGCGCGCCCGCTTTCGTCGGCCGAAGCTCTCGCGACGCGCAGCAGGCGCAGCCAGCCGACCGCGGCCAGCCCGACCACGAGCACCGCGAACGGCACGCCCCACTCGGCGGCGAGCTGCAGATAAACGTTGTGCGGATGCGCGGCCTCCGCGTTGATGCGATGCGCGTAGTGCATCGGGCCGATGCCGAGCCAAGGCGATTCGCGGATGTACTGCCAAGCGAGCGCCCACAGGTACTCGCGCGGCCCGCCAACGCCCAGTTCGCTGCGCGCGATCGTGTCGCCGGAGAAGAAATCGCGCCCCAGTCCGCGCCACTGCGGCACCCAATCGAACAGCAGCAGGTACAACGCCGCACCCGCCAGCGCCGTGGCACCGATCCGCGCAAGCCACGGCGCTGCCTTCCAGCGGAACGCGGCCGCAATCGCCGCGGCCGCCGCCCCGAGCGCGAGCATCGTCGCGCGCCCGCCCGTAAAGAACAGCAGCGCAAACTCCGCAACCAGCGCAGCCGCGGCCCAGCGGCGCAGGCGCAGCGGCCCCGCGAGCATCGCGCCGACGAGCAGCGGGATCGTCACGGTCTGCACGTGATTGAAGAAGCGATAGTTGCTGTACGCGGGCAGAAGGTGCTCGCGCAGCAGTGGCGTCTCGGCGGACAGCGCCGCGGTGTAGCGCACCACGACGGCAAACGCGAACAGGACGCTCGCGGCGACCGCAATGAGCAGCATACGTTCGATGCCGGGGCGCTGCGCCGCCAGTCCGATGCCGAACGCAAAGACCGCGAGCGCGAGCAGCACGCCGGTTTCGAGCGCTGCAGCGCGTGCGATCTCTGCGTTCAGGATCGACAGCGCAGCGAGCACGCCGAGCGTGGCGGCAGCCGCAAGTGCCCGTCGGCTCGGATCGACCGCGCTATCCCGCCGCTGCGTCGAGTGGACGGCAACGACACCGGCGGCGATCGCCAGCAGCGCGAGTTGAACGATGCGCTGCCCGTCGTGATCGCGCAGGTCGAACAACACTAGGCCGAGCGGTGCGATCGCGAGGGCGAAGAAGGTCGATGCGACAAGTGCGAGCTCGCCGCGCGCTCGCGGAGGAAGAAAACATACGGCGCTTTCGAGCGAGGCCATGGCAGCATCGGCAAGGGGGCCGAGCTTGGCGCGCGGGTCGACGCAGCAAAAAGGGCCGGACGAGCCGGCCCATTTTGCTGTTTGACCCGTAGACGATTAACGATTACGTGCCGACACCGGTGCGAGTGCGGGTGCAACCCGCGCCGTTGGCAGCAGCCCACTGAATGATGTTGCCACTGATCGTCGGGGTAAGTGTCACAACGCAGCCGCCAGCCAACGCATTGCCGGTCAACGTGATGATACCCGCGCCGCTAACGGTCACCGGGTTTGCGGCTGCACCGAACTTGATGGTCGGCGTGTAGTTAGCCGGCAGGAAACCGTTGCCGATAAGGTCGTTCGCAGTACCGCTACCCGTGCCGAGCGCGTTGCACGGCGCGGCAACCGTCGTCTGGTTGTTGAACTGAGCGCACTCGGCGATAGCCTGCTTGAGCTGCGCGACGCCTTGGAGGTTGTCCGACCACCGCGCCCGCGTCACGTAGTCCTGATACTGCGGAATCGCGATCGCTGCCAGGATGCCGATGATCGCCACAACGATCATCAACTCGATCAGGGTGAAGCCGCGTTGGGCGCGGGCGATGTGACGTTGAATCATTGACCACTCCTCTGGGGGAAAACCGGCGGGGCTGCCGATGGCCACAGTGTCCTCAAGTTCCGTGCCAGTCGAAATCGGGAGTTTGGGCACGGAATTGCCGCATTTCTGCGACGAAAACTGACGAGGTCCGTCACCCGCGGCTGACGAATCGCGTCAGACGTGCCGTGCCGCGAGCGCTAGTCCGAACGATGTAGAGACCATGATCCAGGCCAGTTGGACATCGATCGCGGGAGAGATAGTCAGGACTACAGAAGTGCCCGAAACTGCTCGACGGTCAGGCCGGCGTCCTTGACGATGCCGCCCATCGTGATTGCGTTGACGGGATTGTGTCGAGGGATCGTCACGATCCGCGTCCCATCCGTCATCACGATGTGACCGCTCTGACGCGCAATTCGGAAGCCCGCTTTCTGCAGCGCCCGCACGGCATCGAGATGGTTGATGCCGGGCAGCTTGGGCATCGATTAGCCAGCGACCTCGATCTCGCGGACTTCCGCACCTTTGGAGAGGTCCTCGACGACCGCGAGGTAGTCCTCGATCGCCTGCTTAATGTTGGCGAGCGCCTCTTCCTCGGTGTCACCCTGCGACCAGCACCCTGGCAGCCCCGGAACCGACGCGGCAATGCCTTCCTCAGATCGATGCAGCACCACGCGATACCTCATGGCCAACTCCCTGAATCACGCCGCCGCGGGATTCGAGAACTCCATCTTCACGCCGGCCAGCTCGATGATGTCCTTGTCCTTGAGCGGGTGCGCGGCGGAGCCGAGGTTGGTGCCGTTGACGGTCGGGAAGACTTCGCCCTCGACGTGCGCAATGAAGTAGCCGGTCGGCCGGCGCGTGATGACGGCGACCTGGTGGCCCGGGCGGCCGATCGTGGTGAGCGCCTTCACGAGCGCCAGCTCGCGTCCGGCATTGGCGCCGGAGAGGATCTTGATCATCGCCGCGGGCTGCGCGCCCTCCTCGATGCCGCCGCCGGGCTGTCGCACCTGGATCGTCGCAGGGCCGGGGCCGTAGAACTCGCGCCGCAGCGGTTGCGAGGTATCGATGTCGACCTCGGTCTCCGAGCCGGTCGTGCCGTCGGCCAGGAACTTCAGCCGGTACTTGCCGATTTCGACGATGTCGCCGTTCTGCAGCAGGTGTTTCTTGATCGGCTGGCCGTTGACGGTCGTACCGTTGGTCGAGCCGAGATCTTCGAGGTAGATGTCCGAGCCGGACGCGTACACGACGGCGTGCTCGCCGCTGACGGCGAGGTTGTCGATCACCACGTCGTTGTGAGAACGGCGGCCGATGGTCGTGCGCTCCTTCGAGAGGTTGACCTCCCGCAGGACCACTCCGTCCAGACTGAGCACCATCCTCGGCATGCTTGCTCCCTGTACTTCTACGTATGGGATAGGCGTTGATTCTGCCAGCGCCATACCCGGCTTGCCAATCAAGCGGGCGCGCCGTCGGCGGTACGGGCGCCGTCGGCCTGACGATCGGTCGCCGCCTCGGCCCGGGCGTCGCCGACGTTGACGACGATCACCGACACATTGTCGCGGCCGCCGGCCTCGTTGGCCATGTCGACGAGGCGGCGCGCGGTCTCCTGGACATCGGGCGCGCAGGCGGCGATTAGACCGCCGATCTCGTAGTGGGTCACCATCTCCGTCAGGCCATCGGAACAGAGCACGAGCAAGTCCCCGGCCTGTACATCGTAGTCGTGGATCTCGGGCTCGACGTCGGCACTCGCCCCCAGCGCACGCGTGACCAGGTTCTTGGCCGGCAGCAGGCGCGCCTCTTCCTGCGTCACCATGCCCGCGTCGAGCAGCTCCTGCGAGAACGAGTGGTCGCGCGTGAGCTGCTCGAGCGCGCCGCCGCGAAACCGGTACAGGCGGGAATCCCCGGCGTGCGCGACCCACAACCTGCCGTCGAGCAGCCACGCGATGACCACCGTGGTGGCCATGCCCTCGAAGGCGGTGCTGTTCAGCGCCGCGCGGAAGATCGTCGCGTTCATGCCGACCATCGAGTCGCGCAGCGCCCCGCGCGGATCGAACGGGACGCCTTCGGTTCGCGCCTTGTCCTTCGCGGCGGTCAGTTCGGCCAGCAACGTACTGACGGCCATCGTGCTGGCGATCTCGCCGGCGTTGTAGCCGCCGAGCCCGTCGGCCAGGATGAACAGGCCCGCGTCGGGGTCGGCGCCGAGCGCGTCCTCGTTCAGCGGGCGAACGAGCCCGGCGTGAGTTCTGAGTGCGAAGTCGATGGCGTAGCTCATCGGGGCGGCGCGATCCTGCGCGCCGGATTATGTCGAAACGCGGCGCCGGCCGCTGGAATTTCAGCCTGCCGCGGTCGGGCGGCGCCGTTCGAGCCACTTGGCCAGCGCCACGACGAACACGGCGCCGAGCACGCTGGCGGCGTAGCCGACGTACGCATCGCGCGGCACATACGGCTGAACGATCGGATCGCCGACGATCAGCCCGCCGGCGATCCAGCCCAGCAATCCACCACCGAGCACCACGATGATCGGCAGCCGGTCGAGTAGCTTGAGGATCAACTGGCTGCCGAAAACGATGAACGGCACGCTGACGAGCAGGCCGAAAATGATGAGCCCCGTACGCTGGCTCGGGTCGGCCTGCTCCGCGGCACCGGCGATCGCGACGACGTTGTCGAGCGACATCACGAAGTCGGCGACGATGATCGTCTTGACCGCCGCCCACAGCTTGTCGCTCGCCTGGACGCTGGCGTGGTCGTCGTGCTCGGGCGGCGGCGCGATCAGCTTGACGCCGATCCACAGCAGCAGCAGCCCGCCGACGAGCTTGAGAAACGGCACGGTCAGCAGCGCGACGGCGACCGTGATCAGGATCACGCGCAGCACGATCGCGCCCGCTGCGCCCCAGATGACGCCGAGGCTGCGGTGCTTGGGGGGCAGGTTGCGGCAGGCGAGCGCGATGATGACGGCGTTGTCACCTCCGAGCAGGATGTCGATGATGATGATCTGGACGATGGCATCCCATTCCAGATTCAACAGCCACTGCCACATGCGCCGTGTCTCCTCGCCCGCCGGCGTCGCGCGCCCGGTCGGCGCCCGGTCTGGTTCTTCTTAAAGGACGCTCTTCAACAGCTTGCCGATCTCGGACGGGTTCTTCGTCGTTCGGATACCGCAGGCTTCCATCACTGCGAGTTTCTCCTGCGCGGTGCCCTTGCCGCCGGAGATGATCGCGCCCGCGTGGCCCATGCGCTTTCCGGGTGGCGCGGTGACGCCCGCGATGAAGCCGACGATCGGTTTTTTCATGTGGTCCTTCGCCCACTGCGCGGCGATCTCCTCGTCGGTGCCGCCGATCTCGCCGATCATCACGACGGCGTCGGTCTCCGGATCGTCGTTGAAGAGCTTGAGCACGTCGATGTGCTTCAGCCCGTTGACCGGGTCGCCGCCGATGCCGACCGCGGTCGACTGTCCGAGGCCGAGCTCGGTCAGTTGCGCAACGGCTTCGTAAGTCAGCGTACCCGAACGCGAGACGACGCCGATGCGGCCCCTCCTGTGGATGTGGCCCGGCATGATGCCGATCTTGATCTCGTCGGGCGTGATCACGCCCGGGCAGTTGGGACCGACCAGGATGGTCTTGCGGTGCTGTTTGCGCATGCGGTCGCGCACGACGATCATGTCACGCACCGGAATTCCCTCGGTGATGCAGATGACCAGGTCGAGGTCGGCTTCGACGGCCTCCCAGATCGCATCGGCCGCCCCCGCCGGCGGCACGTAGATCACGCTGGCATTGGCGCCGGTCCTGGCCTTCGCCTCCTTGACGCTCGCGAAGATCGGAACGCCTTCGAAGTCCTCGCCCGCCTTCTTCGGATTGACCCCGGCAACGAAGCAGTTCTTCCCGTTCGCGTACTCGCGGCACGCGCGCGTATGGAACTGCCCGGTCTTGCCGGTGATCCCCTGTGTGATGACGCGGGTGTCCTTGTTGATCAGGATGCTCATGCGCAGTCTCTCGTGCCCGTCGCCCCGGCGAAGGCCGGGGCCCAAGTTATGACGCCACTTTGTCGTACAGATCGTCCCACGCGGGGTTCATCGACTGGATCAAGTTCACTTTCCAGTCCCTGTGCCACCGCTTGATCCGCTTTTCTCTCGTGATTGCCTCGATCATCGACGCATGCTGTTCGTACCAGACCAATCGTCTTAGTCCGTGCGTCTTCGTGAATGCATCGACGAACCCTTCCTTGTGCTGCCACACGCGCTTGACCAGATCGGACGTCACGCCGACGTACAGCGTGCCGTAGGGGCGATTGGTCATGATGTACACGTAGGCGGCCTCGTTCACGCGGAATTGGGCCCCGGCCTGCGCCGGGGCGACGGCCATCTACCCTTTCGCCGCCGCAACGACCTTCTGCGCCGCTTCGGCCAGCGTGTCGGCCGAGATGATCGGCAGGCCCGACTCGGCGAGGATCTTCTTGCCGAGGTCCTCGTTGGTCCCTTTCATCCGGACGACGAGCGGCACCTTCAGGTGCACGGCTCTCGACGCCGCGACCACGCCTTCGGCGATCACGTCGCAACGCATGATGCCGCCGAAGATGTTGACGAGGATCGCCCGCAGCTTCGGGTTGCGCAGCATCAGCTTGAACGCCTCGGTCACCTTCTCGGTCGTGGCCCCGCCGCCCACGTCGAGGAAGTTCGCAGGTTCGCCGCCGAACAGCTTGATCGTGTCCATCGTCGCCATCGCCAGCCCCGCGCCGTTGACCAGGCAGCCGATGTCGCCGTCGAGCTGGATATACGACAGGTCGTACTTGCTCGCCTCGACCTCGGCGGGGTCCTCCTCGTCGAGATCGCGCATTGCGACGATGTCCGGATGGCGGAACAGCGCGTTCGGATCGAAGTTCATCTTCGCGTCGAGGGCGACGACGCGGCCGTCGCCGGTCAGTACGAGCGGGTTGATCTCGGCGAGCGACCCATCGCACTCCCAGAACGCCCGGTACAGACCCTGCAGCGCCGCACGCGCCGCCGGCCCGCTCGTCGCGGGCACGCCGATCTTGACGGCGATGTCGTCGGCCTCGCGCGCGGTCAGTCCGAGCTCCGGGTCGATGAACACCTTGTGGATCTTCTCCGGCGTGCGTGCGGCGACTTCCTCGATGTCCATGCCGCCTTCGCTGGAGGCCATCAGGCAGACGCGTTGGGTGGCACGGTCGACCACCATGCCGGCGTACAGCTCCTTGCGAATGTCCGCGCCTTCTTCGACCAGCAGCCGTCGCACTTTCTGTCCCTGCGGGCCCGTCTGGTGCGTGACGAGCTGCATGCCGAGGATGCTCGACGCGTGGGCTCTGACCTCGTCGACCGAGCGCGCGAGCTTCACACCGCCGCCTTTGCCGCGCCCGCCGGCGTGGATCTGCGCTTTCACGACCCACACGGGTCCGCCGAGCTGCTTCGCCGCCGCCACGGCCTCTTCGACCGAAAAACAGGGCACTCCGCGCGGCACGGGCACGCCGTACTTCGCGAGGATCTGCTTGGCTTGGTACTCGTGGATCTTCATCGGAGTCTCGCTATTCGGACTGCTGCGTCTCGTGCGCTGGCCGGGACCAGCGCGGGTAGTACCGCGCAACCGCGGGCCCGTCGCTCTTGAGCGCATGGCAGCGGTCGAGCTGCCAAGGCTTTTCCTGCACTTGGTGGTGATCTTCGCGCGCCGTGTCGCTCGGCTTGAATACCTCGCCGGCGAAGGCCTGGATCGCCGCTGTCGGCAGCACGTTGGTCAATTCGGTCAGGTGCGAGCAGCCGAGCGTACCGCCGAGCCGTTCGCGGACGTGCCGCCGGAAGTTGCGCAGCAGGTTCAATCCGATCAGCTTGCGGTAGTCCGCCGCAATCGTCTCGCAGTGGCCGGGATAGGGAATCGCGTCGGAGCGCGCCTGAACGTCGACGACGTTCAACTGCGTGTCGATCGTCAGCGTCATGCGCATCTCGTGCACGGGCGCGCCCGCGTTGCGGATGCCGGTGGCGAGCGGAAAGTCGCGCCACTTGATGTCGGTCAGCGCCGCCTCCAGATCCCACAAGCCGTCGTCGCGCGCATACGCGTCCACGCGGACTGTTCGCGTGTGCACATGGCGGCGGTTGGCGCTGGCTGGGGAGTTCGACATCCGCGTGCGTGGCGGCACGGACCGAAAAAAAGCCGGGCGATGCGCTCCCGGCGTGAAAATGGTAGCACGCAGCGGGCGTCGGCCTCACCGCACAGGACGCTTGCCGTCGCGCAGACCGGCTCTCAGGGTCTGAAGGTTCGCAGAAAGTCGAGAAAGACCCGAGCGGCGAGATCGGCGTCCTCGACGGTCATCGTCTCGCGCGGGTTGTGGCTGATGCCGCCGTCGCCGCAGCGGACGAACAGCATGCACACGTCGGTCACCCGCTGCAGGATCATGGCGTCGTGACCGGCGCCGCTCGGCAATCGCAGCGGCACTGCGCCGGCGCGAGCGATGCACTGCTCGAGCAGGTCCATCAGCCGCGCCGAGCACGGTGCGCACGGCACGCGCATCGTCTGCGCGAGTTCGAGCGAGACACCGCGCCGCCGCGCGATGGCGTTCAACTCGCGCACGACGTCGTCGACGGCCGCGTCGCGTGTGGCGTCATCGCCGGCACGGATGTCGATCGAGAATTCGCAGCGGCCCGGAATGACGTTGGCCGCACCGTTGGCCACGCCCAGCATGCCCACCGTTCCGACGAGCGTGGCTGCCTGCGAGCAGCGGCGCTCGATCGCAAGAATCATCTCGGCCGCCGCCGCGGCCGCATCGCGCCGCATCGGCATCGGCGTCGTTCCGGCGTGGCCGGCCACGCCGGTGACCGTCGCGGACATGCGTACGCTGCCTGCGATCGAGGTGACGATCCCGAGCGGGAGCCCCCGGTCGAGCAGCACCGGCCCCTGTTCGATGTGAACTTCGATGTACCCGGCGAGCCGCGCCGG
This sequence comes from Pseudomonadota bacterium, assembly GCA_040752195.1. Lineage (GTDB taxonomy): Bacteria > Pseudomonadota > Gammaproteobacteria > Burkholderiales > Burkholderiaceae_F > DSNY01. The sequence goes on from JBFMFC010000055.1 coordinate 20,545, forward strand.
GTCGCGCGTGAGCGCGGCGATCGCGGCTTCCTCGCCAGGCAAACCGGCTGTGCGCATCGCCGCGCGCAGCGTGATGCCATCGGCATCGGCCCGGTCGAGCAGCCCCATGTCGAAAGCGCCGACGAGCGCGCTCGACGCGAGGAAGCTCGACTTGAAGCGCACGCCCTCCTCTTCGGCGAAGGCGACGACCTCGAGGTGATAAGGCAGGCGCTCGCCCCGGCGATTCAGGTCGTCGACCACGGCGATCGGCAGCAGGATGCCGAGCCGACCGTCGAAGCGGCCGCCGTTGCGAACGGTGTCGAAGTGCGAGCCGGTGATCAGCGTCTTCGCGGCGGGATCCGCGGCGGCGTACCGGCCGACGACGTTGCCGACCGCATCGACGTGGACCTGCAGGCCCGCCTCGCGCATCCACACCGCGATCTGCGCAGCAGCCGCGCGATGCGCGGGTGTCAGATACGTCACCGTCAGCGCGTCCGGCTGGTCCGAGTGTGCGGCGAGAAGCCCGGCGCGTTCGACGATCGTGCGTCCGAGCGGGTGTTCGGTGTGTGGATTCGTGACCATCGGTGCGGTGACTGCGGTGCGACGCGCAACTGCGGCGTCCCGGCGGAAGCGTGGATTATGCCGAGCAGGCGCTGCACCCCTCGAGGCGAGGCCAGAAGCCGGGAGTCGCTCCGCTGCGTGGCCCGCTGGGGACGACACCGCCGCGGCTTCTCAGCCGTCGTCGGGCGTTCCGCGCACGACCTGGAGGATGACGTCGGTCGAGAATCCGCGCGAAGCGAGAAAGCGCAGTTGCTTCGCGCGCTCCGCATCGTCGCGCGGCGGCGTGCCGAAGCGCTTGCGCCAGACTTCGCGCGCGCGAGAGAGTTCCGACT
>JBFMFC010000056.1:0-8258 GCA_040752195.1 Pseudomonadota bacterium
CGAGGTGCGGTACGACGCCTTCACGGTGGTGATCGTGCTGAACGTTGCGCAGCGGGTGGTCGGCGCGGTGGTCGATGCCGTGAGCGACGTGCTGGAGCTGGCGCCGGAGCAGATCCGGGCGGCGCCGGAGTTCGATGCGCTGCTGGACGCGGGTTACATCACGGGGCTGGCGTCGGTGCAGCAGGGAGAGGCCGAGCGGATGCTGATCCTGCTCGACATCGAGCGGTTGATGTCGAGCACCGACATGGCGCTGATGGACCGCGCGACAAACTGAACGACCCGGCACGAGGGGTCGCCGACGTGCCTGATGTGCGTGCCTTAACGGAAGAAAGGGGTGATCGGATGCTGCAATCGAACATGAACAGGCGCCAAGCCATTGCTGCGACTTTGGCCCTGGGCCTTGCGCTGGCCGCGCACGGCGCGGGCGCCGAAGAAGGCGTGACGGCCGGGGAAATCCGGATCGGCATGAGCAACGCGCTCAGCGGGCCGGCCGCCGGACTCGGCACGCAACTGAAGGCGGGTGCGGAGGCATACATCGCCAAGGTCAACGCGGCCGGCGGCGTGCACGGACGCAAAGTCGTGCTCGTCAGCAAGGACGACGGTTACGAGCCGGCGCGCTGCGCGGCCAACACCGAGGCGCTGGTCGGCGCCGACAAGGTGTTCGCGCTGTTCGGCTATGTCGGCACACCGACGTCGAGCGCGGCGGTGCCGATCGCGTCGAAGGCGCAGGTGCCGTACCTGTTCCCGTTTACCGGGGCCGAGTTCCTGCGCAACCCGGTCAACAAGTGGGTCTTCAACGTTCGGGCGTCGTACTTCGACGAGACCGAGGAGATGGTCGAGCGCCTGACCAAGGACCTCGGCGTCAAGAAGATCGCGATGTTCATGCAGGACGACGCTTTCGGCGAGGCGGTCAAGGGCGGCATCGCGCGCGCGCTGTTCAAGCGCGACATGAAGATCCATGCCGAGACGCGCTTCAAGCGCAACACGCTGGAGATCGAGGACGGCGTGGCGGCGATGAAGAGCGCCGCGCCGGAGGCGATCGTTTTCGTCGGCACCTACAAGCAGCTCGCGGCGGTGGTCAAGAAAGCGAGGGCCACGGGGGTGAACGCGCGCTTTCTGACGGTGTCGTTCATCGGTACCGAGAACTTCATTGCCGAAGCGGGCGCCGACGGCGACGGCGTCTACATCACGCAGGTCATGCCGTCGCCGCACGATGCCGGCGTGCCGATCGTCAGGGACTACCTGGCCGACATGAAGGGCGCGAACGTCGGCTACACCTCGCTCGAGGGGTACGTCGACGCGGCGGTGCTGGTCGAGGCTTTGAAGAGGGCCGGTCCCAATCCCACACGCGCCGGGCTGACCGGCGCGCTGGAGGGACTGACCGTCGACCTGGGCGGAATGAAGGTCGCGTTTTCCGCGGCCAACCACCAGGGTTCGAAGTCCGTCTATCTGACGCAGGTCAAGGGCGGCAAGGCCGTGCCGCAATCGAAGATGCAGTGACCGCGGTCGCCGCCGCGATTTACCGGAGGAAACAGGTATGCGCCTCGATACGTTGTTCAAGAGCCTGATGCTGCCGACGCTGGCGGCGATGGTGGCGGCGGCAATCGTCGCGTCCGCAGCCACGGTGCGCCTTCTGTCGGCGCAGATGGAAGTCCACGAACGGCAGGGCGCGCAGGCGACCGCCGCGCTGATCGCGGGCACGAGCGCGCCTTACGTGACCAACTTCGACCTGACCGCGCTCGGGAGTCTGGTCAAGCAGCTCGCCAAGGACCCCGAGCTCGCCTATGCGGAGATCTTCGACGCCAGCGGCAAATCGCTGACCGCCGACGTTTCGAAGGCGCCGGCGTCGTTCGACGGCCTGCTGGTTCTCGAAGACAAGGTGCGCGACGCGGCCGGCAAGACGATCGGCACCGTGAAGCTCGCTTACCTGACCAACGGCGCGAAGACGCTACGCAACACCGCGGTGCTGGTCATCGGTGCGTCGATGGCGGCGGTTGCGCTGCTCGTCGGGCTGGTGCTCGCGTGGGCGGCGCGGCGCGTCGTGCGCCAGATCGGCGGCGAGCCGCGCGACGTCGCCGAAGTGGCGGCGCGCGTGGCCGCGGGCGATCTGACGGCGCGCATCGAACTTGCGCCGGGCGACGAAGGCAGCGTGTTGCACGGCATGAAACGGATGGTCGAGAAGCTGCAGGAGTTCACCGCGCAGATCCGGCGCGCGTCCGAGCAGATCCGCGCCGCCTCCGGAGAGATCGTCGTCGGCAATCAGGACCTTTCGAGCCGCACCGAGCAGCAGGCGAGCAATCTGCAGCAGACGGCCGCTTCGATCGAGCAGCTCACCGCCACGGTCAAGCAGAACGCCGACGCCGCGCGTCAGGCCAATCAGCTCGCGGCCGCCGCCAGTGAGGTGGCCGAACGCGGCGGCGCGGTCGTCGGCCAAGTGGTGGCCACGATGGACGGCATCACGCAGGCGAGCAAGAAGATCGCCGAGATCATCGGCGTCATCGACGGCATCGCCTTCCAGACCAACATCCTGGCGCTCAACGCCGCGGTGGAAGCCGCGCGCGCCGGCGAACAAGGGCGAGGCTTCGCGGTCGTCGCCGGCGAAGTGCGCAACCTGGCGCAGCGCAGCGCACAGGCCGCGCGCGAGATCAAGAGCCTGATCGGCGCCAGCGTCGAGCAGGTCGAAGCCGGATCCAAGCAGGTCGCGGAAGCCGGGCGCACGATGGACGACATCGTCGTGCAGGTCCGACGCGTGACCGACCTGATCGGCGAGATCACCAGCGCCACGCTCGAGCAGTCCGGCGGCATCAGCCAGGTCAACCAGGCGGTCAACCAGCTCGATCAGATGACGCAGCAGAATGCCGCGCTGGTCGAGCAGAGCGCGGCGGCGGCGGAGAGCCTGCGCGAGCAGGCCGACAAGCTTGCCGAAGCGGTGGCGATCTTCAAGCTCAGCCAGCGCGAAACGCGCGCGACGATCGAGAAGGCGCGGGCGTCGAGCCGGACCGCTGCGGCCAAGACGGTCGCGCCGAAACCGGTGCAGAACAGGGCTGCGGGGCCGGTGCCCGCGCGCGAAAGCGGCGACTGGGAAGAGTTCTGATGTGGACACCACCTTTGCGCGCGCTGCGCGCGAACGGTTGCCACTGCGCAGAGCGCCGCGATGGGCGCACGTGATGGGTTTGGCGACGCGCTGCTCGCTTCGCTGGCCGCAGACGGCGCGGCACGCGAGTACGCGTTCTCGCCACAGGATTTCGAGCGCGTGCGTCGGCTCATCCACGCCCGCGCCGGCATCCACCTCAACGACACGAAGCGCAACATGGTCTACAGCCGGCTGTCGCGCCGGCTGCGCGCGCTCGGCATCGATTCCTTCCGCGTCTATCTCGACCGTCTCGAGAACGACCCGGCTTTCGCCGCGCAGGAGCAGCAGCTCTTCATCAACGCGCTGACGACGAACCTCACGTCGTTCTTCCGGGAGCCTCACCACTTTCCGCGACTCGCCGAGTTCCTGCGCGCGCGGGGCGACGGCGCGCGGCTGTGGTGCGCCGCGGCCTCGACCGGCGAAGAACCCTATTCGATCGCGATGACGATGATCGAGACGCTCGGCGTGGACACGTCGGCGCGGCTGCTCGCGACCGACATCGACACGCATGTGCTCGCCACCGCACGCGCCGCGGTGTACCGACTCGATTCGGCGCAACAGTGCGGCGAGCCGCGGCTGCGGCGCTTCTTCCTGCGCGGACGCGGATCGAACGAGGGCATGGTGCGCGTGCGGCCGGAGGTCGCGCGGCTCGTGGAATTCGCGCCGCTGAATCTGCTCGACGCCACTTGGCCGGTGCTGCGCAGCTTCGCGCCGTTCGTCGACGCCGTGTTCTGCCGCAACGTCATGATCTACTTCGACAAGTCGACGCAGCGCCACGTGCTCGCGCGCATCGCGCAGGTTCTGCGGCCGGGCGGACTGCTGTTCGTCGGACACTCCGAGAACTTCACCGATTGCCGCGGATGGTTCGCGCTGCGCGGCAAGACCGTGTACGAGAGGCTGGGATGAAGGCGCCTCGGTTCAGCGGCGTTCCGGGCGAAGCGCGCACGGTGCTGTACGAGCGCGAACTCGGTCGCAACGCCGTGAAGGTGCTGCCCGGCGAGTTCTTCGTCTCGGACGAGGACATCGTGATCACGACCGTGCTCGGATCCTGTGTGGCGGCGTGTATCTGGGACCGCAGTGCGGGCGTGGGCGGAATGAACCACTTCATGCTGCCGGGCGAAGAAGCCGGCGACCGGAATCCCGACCCGCTCGGGCTGGCCGGCCGCTACGGCGTGTTCGCAATGGAACAGTTGATCAACGAGCTGATCAAGCGCGGCGGCCGCAAGGCGAACTTCGAAGCCAAGGTCTTCGGCGGCGGCCAGGTCCTGCGCAGCATGACCGCCATCAACGTCGGCGAGCGCAACGCGCGGTTCGTCGAGCAGTTCCTGCATGCCGAGGGCATCCGGATCGGTGCGAGCGACCTGCTCGACGTGCATCCGCGCCGCGTGGCGTTCTTCCCGACCACCGGGCGCGCGCTGTGCAAGAAGCTCGCGCGGGCGGACGCGTCGCTGGTCGCCGCGGAGCAGCGGTACAACGCCAAGCTCGCCGCCGCGCGCGTCGGCGGCGATGTCGAACTGTTCTGAGGGCCCGATGGCCAAGACGCGCGTCCTGATCGTCGACGACTCCGCGCTGGTTCGCAGTCTGCTGACCGAGATCATCAACCGCGAGCCCGACATGGAGGCGATCGGCGCGGCGCCCGATCCGCTGGTCGCGCGCGAGATGATCCGCACGTCGAACCCGGATGTGCTGACGCTCGACGTCGAGATGCCGAAGATGGACGGCCTGGACTTCCTCGAACGGCTGATGCGATTGCGGCCGATGCCCGTCGTGATGGTGTCGACGCTGACCGAACGCGGTGCGGAGGCCACACTGCGCGCGCTCGAACTCGGCGCGGTCGACTTCGTCGCCAAGCCGAGGATCGGCATCGCAGGCGGCATGCGGGAGCTGGCGCGAGACATCACCGACCGTATCCGCGCGGCCGCGCAGGCGAAGTTGCACCGGCGCGTGTGTGCGCCAGACGCAACGCCGCCGGAAGGGCAGGCCACCGCCAAGCCGCGGCCGGCGAGCTACTCGCGACTGTCCACCGAGAAGCTGATCGCGATCGGCGCCTCGACGGGCGGCACCGAGGCGATCCGCGAAGTCCTTACGCGTCTGCCGGCCGACAGCCCGGCCGTGCTGATCACGCAGCACATGCCGCCGGGCTTCACCCGGAGTTTCGCGCAGCGCCTCGACTCGCTTTGCCGGATCACGGTCCGCGAGGCCGAGCACGGCGAGCGTGTGCTGCCCGGGCACGCGTACATCGCGCCCGGCGGCCGCCACATGCGTCTGGCGCGCAGCGGCTCGAACTACATCGTCGCGATCGACGACAGCGAGCCGGTCAATCGTCACCGTCCGTCGGTCGACGTACTGTTCCGCTCGGTCGCCGCCAACGCCGGACCGAACGCGCTGGGCGTGATGTTGACCGGCATGGGCAAGGACGGCGCAGCGGCGATGCTCGAGATGAAGCGCGCCGGAAGCTTCACGATCGCGCAGGACGAGGCGACCTGCGTCGTGTTCGGCATGCCGAAGGAGGCGATCGCGCTCGGTGCCGTTGACGAGGTCCTTCCCGTCACCCGCATTGCAGAGCGCCTGCAGCGCACGCTCGCCGAGTCCGGCGGCATCGCCCACCGCGTCTGACGCGGCGACTTGCCGCGGCGCGTTTTCGACCCTACATTCGGCACTGCAAAGCCCGCCGGGCGATCGCCGGCAGCCCTGTCTGCCGGAGGAAAGTCCGGACTCCACAGAGCGGCGTAGCAGGTAACACCTGCCCACCGTGAGGTGAGGATCAGAGCAACAGAGACGAGCCGATTCAGTTCGGGTGAAACGGGCAATCTCTACGCGGAGCAACACCAAATAGGCGACCGATGACCCGGCTCGGGTAGGTCGCGGGTAGGTGGCTCGAGCCCGCCAGCGATGGCGGGCCCAGAGGAATGATCGCCACACGGCGCCACGCGCGCCGTGCACAGAATCCGGCTTACAGGCGGGCTTTGCATTGCTTCGGTGTCCGGCATCGGCCGACTTTGCACCGGCGCGCGCTCAGACGGACCGGCCACGCCGAGCTTTTCTCAGGTTCAACTTTCACTTCGCTTCGTATGTCTTTCATTCGCATGCCTATTTGCACCTTCTCGTCGCGTTCTGAACGGGCTTAAGTCGTTGTCGTCATTGGGAAAAGTCGCCCTTTATTCCCTTGACCCCCGATACCGCATGCTCTAGAGTGCCGGCTCGGTGGGACAAAGTGGAAATAAGTGGATTAGTTAGCAGTCGCTTGCGCCGGAACACCTTGATCAGCGCAAGCCTGCAGCGATCCGCGATCACTGAGGGGCGCGCGTGTTCGAGGGGGCGGCGGCACTGACGTTGGACGACAAGGGCCGGCTGTCCATGCCCGCGCGTCACCGCGAAACGCTCGCCACGCAGTACGAAGGTCGAATCACGCTGACCCGCCATCCGGATCGCTGCCTCGTCATCTACCCCCGTCCGGTCTGGGAGGCCAAGCGCGCCGAGCTGGCGCAGATGCCCTTCGAGGCGCGCGAGTGGGTTCGCATCATCGTCGGCAGTGCGCGCAGCCTCGAACTGGACAGCGCCGGCCGCGTGCTGATCCCCGCCGAACTACGCACAGTCGCAGGACTCGAACGCGATGTCGTGTTGATCGGACTCGAAAACCGTCTCGAACTCTGGGACGCTGCAACCCGCGCCGAGCACGAAAAAGCTGCGCTCGAGGCCGGCGTGCCCGACGCGTTCAAGCGCTTCATCTTCTGATGATCGTGGATGTCGTCCCCCTTCACGATCGCTTCACTGGAGCACCGCACCGTTCTCGCCGCACCCGCGGTCGAAGCGCTGGTGACGGATCGCGCGGGCACCTACGTCGACGCGACCTTCGGGCGCGGCGGGCATGCGCGCGCGGTCCTCGCCCGATTGGCGCCGGCGGGCAGGCTCGTTGCCTTCGATCGCGATGCCGCCGCGCGAGCGGCGGCCGCCGCGGTCGACGATGCGCGTTTCACCTTCGTGAACGCGCCGTTTTCGCAGTTGCGCGAGCGGCTTCAGGCGCTTGCGATCGAGCGGGTGCACGGCGTGCTGTTCGACCTCGGCGTGTCGTCGCCGCAAATCGACGATCCGCAGCGCGGCTTTTCGCTGCGCGGCGACGGGCCGCTCGACATGCGGATGGACACGACGCGCGGCGAAACGGCGGCGCAGTGGCTGGCGCGGGCAACGGTCGACGAACTGACGCGGGTGATCCGTGACTATGGCGAAGAACGGTTTGCTGCATCGATTGCAAAGGCGATTGTGGCTCGCCGCGAGGCTGGGCGGCCGATCGCCCGCACCGCAGACCTTGCCGCTGTCGTGGCGGACGCGATCCCCGTCAAAAGCCGCAAGGACGCGTCCCAGCATCCGGCGACCCGGACATTTCAGGCTGTACGGATTCACGTCAATCAAGAGCTTGAGGAATTGGCGCTAGCACTCGCACAAGCCGTCGAGCTGCTCGCGACCGGCGCGCGCCTGGTCGCGATCAGCTTCCATTCGCTCGAGGACCGGCTCGTCAAGCGATTCATCGAGGCGCACGCGCATCCGGAGCGCACGCAGGATCGGCGCCTGCCGTTGCGCGCGTCCGAGTTGCCACCGCCGACGCTGCGCGTGCTCGGCAAGGTCGTTCCGGACGCCGCCGAGGTCGCCGCCAATCCGCGCGCGCGCTCGGCCGTGATGCGGGTGGCCGAACGCACGGCCGCGCCGCTGCGGAGGTCGGCGTGATCCGCCGCGGCGTGTTGCTGCTGGTCGTCATGCTGCTCGTCGCGAGCGGTCTGTCGGCCGTGACTGCGCAGCATCGCGCCCGCAGTCTGTTCGTCGATCTGGAGCGGGCGCAGCAGCAGGCCAAGGCACTCGAGGCCGAGGGCGATCGCCTGCGCGTCGAACTTGGGCGCGCGTCGCAACCGGCGACCGTCGAAGCGGCGGCGCGCGGGCTCGGACTGCGTCCGGTCGACGCCGCCCGCACCGTGTTCCTGCCGGCTACGCCGGGTCGGCCCGAACCGTCGGGGGCGGTCAAGTGAAGCAGCCACCCGGCTACCGCAGCGGCCCCGCCAGTCGGGCTTTTGCGCCTGCGCGCGGCGCCCGCGCCGCGCGCGGTGCCGAGCGCGTCGCCTTCAACGCCAACCCG
>JBFMFC010000056.1:8358-20608 GCA_040752195.1 Pseudomonadota bacterium
CGTCGGGGGCGGTCAAGTGAAGCAGCCACCCGGCTACCGCAGCGGCCCCGCCAGTCGGGCTTTTGCGCCTGCGCGCGGCGCCCGCGCCGCGCGCGGTGCCGAGCGCGTCGCCTTCAACGCCAACCCGCTGTTGACCGTCAAGCTGCCGCGCTGGCGTTCGATGCTGCTGCTGTTCCTGCTGTTCTGCGCGTTCGCGCTGCTGGCCGGGCGCGCCTTCTATTTGCAGGGCGGGATTGGCACCGGCTTCCTGCAACGGCAGGGCGAGGCGCGCTACGCGCGCACGCTCGAGGTGCCGGCCACGCGCGGCGTCGTCACCGACCGCAACGGCGTGGTACTGGCCGCCTCGGCCCCCGCGCGCGCGATCTGGGCGATTCCCGACGACGTCGATCTGTCCGCGCAGGAGCTGACTCAGCTCGCGCAACTGCTGGCGATGCCGGTGGCGGAGCTCAAGCGCAAGCTCGCGGCCGAGGACCGCAACTTCGTCTACCTGCGCCGGCAGGTCGAACCCGAGGTGGCCGAACGCATCGCCGCACTGAAGCTCGACGGCATTCACGCAAGCCGCGAGTTCAAGCGCCACTACCCGGCGGGCCCGGCCGCGGCGCACGTGGTCGGCTTCACCGACGTCGAAGACCGCGGGCAGGAAGGCGTCGAACTCGCGCTTGACAGAACGCTCGCCGGCCGGGCGGGCAGCCGCCGCGTGATCAAAGACCGGCTCGGGCGGATCATCGACGACGACTGGCAGCGAATGCCCGTCAACGGCCGCGACGTCGTGCTGTCGATCGACCACCGCATCCAATACACGGCGTTCTCGGCGCTGAAGGATGCCGTCGAGGCGCATCGTGCGAAGGCCGGTGCCGTCGTCGTGCTCGACGTGAAGACCGGCGAGGTGCTCGCGCTCGCCAACTGGCCGACCTTCGATCCCAACCGGCGCGACCGCTGGGATCCGGCCGCGCTTCGCAACCGCGTGCTGACGGACACGTTCGAGCCGGGCTCGACGCTGAAGCCCTTTTCGATCGCCGCAGCGCTCGATGCCGGGCGCGTTTCGCCCGAACTGCGCGTGCAGACCGCGCCTGGGCGCATCACCATTGGTGGCCGCACCATCGGCGATGCGCATCCGCATGGTGTGCTGACCGTTGCCGAGGTCGTCGCCAAGTCGAGCAACGTCGGCACCGCAAAGATCGCGCTCGATCTGCCGGCGCAGACGCTGTGGGAGATGTACACCGCCGCAGGGTTCGGCCAGGCGCCGAGCGGTTCGGGCGGAGGTTTCAGCGGCGCCGTCGCCGGCCGTCTGCGGCCATACAAGGCTTGGCGGCCGATCGAACAGGCGACGATCGCCTATGGCTACGGCGTGTCGGTGTCGCTGCTGCAACTGGCGCGCGCGTACACCGTCTTCGCGCGCGACGGCGACATCGTGCCGCTGACGATGGTCAGGACCGACACGCCGCCTGCGGGGGTCCAGGTGATCAGGCCCGAGACGGCGCGCGAGATGCGGCGCATGCTGGAGCTGGCCGTCAGCGACGAAGGCACTGCGCCGGCGGCCCGGATCGCCGGCTACCGGGTCGCCGGCAAGACCGGCACGGCGCGCAAGCTGCACAACGGCCGCTATGTCAACGCCTACGTCGCATCGTTTGCCGGGTTCGCGCCCGCGTCTGACCCGCGCATCGTCGTCGCCGTGATGATCGACGAGCCGGATGCGGCGCGCGGGCGCTACTACGGCGGGGACGTCGCCGCGCCGGTCTTCGCACGGATCGTGACCGGCGCGCTGCGCACGCTGCAGGTTCCGCCGGACGGACCCGTGGACCCGGTTCGGGACAGATCGGTCGAACCGCCGCGGCTGCCGCTGCAGCGGCTTGCGGACGCGACGTGAGACACGGGCGATGAGCGGACCCGACGCGATCGTAATGGAGGTGATGGACTGGCTGCGCACGACCGCGCCGTCGGCGCTCGACGGCGCGCACCACCTCCAGCTCGACAGCCGGCGGGTTGCGCCGGGCGACGTCTTCGTGGCCGTGCCCGGCGTCGTTCCCGGCAAGAGCGCGGACGGGCGCGACTACGTGCGGGCGGCGGCGGCGCTCGGCGCGGCCGCCGCCGTCGTCGAAGCGCAAGGCTGGGCGGGGGCCGACGCCGACCTTCCGGTGCTGCCGGTGCAGGGGCTGTCGCGACTCACCGGCCCGCTCGCTGCCAGTTTCTACGGGCGGCCGAGCGAGAAGCTGCTCGCGATCGGCGTCACCGGCACCAACGGCAAGACCTCGTGCTCGCAGTGGATCGCGCAACTCCTGACCCTCGAGGGCCGGCGCTGCGCGACGATCGGTACCGTGGGCAGCGGCTTCCCCGGGGCGAGGTTTTCCGGCGCCGCGCTGACCACGCCCGATGCGATCGCTCTGCAACGCGAGGTCCGCGCGCTGCTCGACGAGGGCGCGCGGGCGCTCGCGATGGAGGTGTCGTCGATCGGGCTCGACCAGGGCCGTGTCGACGGCATGGCCTTCGACATCGCGTTGTTCACGAACCTCACGCGCGACCATCTCGACTATCACGGCACGATCGAACGCTACGAAGCCGCCAAGGCGCGGCTGTTCGACTGGCCGACGCTGTCGCACGCGGTGATCAATCTGGACGATGCGGCCGGCCGGCGGATTGCCGAACGCATCGCGCGGCGCGGCGGATCGCGGCTGATCGGTTTCACCGCGCAGGATGCGGATGCGCCGTCGGGGCTCGCGCTGCGGCTTTGCGCGCGCGCGATTCGCGCGACGGCGACCGGGCTGCGGTTCGAGGTCGACGACGGTCACCGGCGAATCGACGTCGCGGTCCCGCTGGTCGGCGCCTTCAACGTTTCCAATCTGCTCGGTGTGCTGGGTGCGGCCGTTGCGGCCGGCATTGCGCTCGAGCGCGCCTGCGCCGCGCTGCCGCGGCTCGCGCCGCCGCCCGGGCGCATGCAGCGCATCGGCGGCGAAGGCGCGCCGCTTGCGGTCGTCGACTACGCGCACACGCCCGACGCGCTCGCGCAGGCGCTCGCCGCGCTCGCGCCGCTCGCGCAGGCGCGCGGCGGGCGGCTGTGGGTGGTGTTCGGCGCGGGCGGCGATCGCGACGCGGGCAAGCGCGCGCCGATGGGCGAAGCGGCGGCGCGGCTCGCCGATCGCGTCGTCATCACCAGCGACAACCCGCGCACGGAAGCGCCGGAGGCGATCGTCGACGCGATCGCGCGCGGCGTGCCCGCCGACTGCGCAGCGCGCGTCGAGCGCATCGTCGATCGCGCCGCGGCGATCGCGCACGCGCTCGCGAGCGCGGACGATGCCGACGTCGTGCTGATCGCCGGCAAGGGTCACGAGGAGTACCAGGACGCGGGCGGCGTGAAGCGGCCGTTCTCCGACGCCGAGCACGTGCGCGCCGCGCTCGCGCGGCGCGCACCGGCGTCCGCGTCGCGCGCGCAAGCGGGCGGCGCCCGCGGCACTGCGCCGGAGGCGGCGGCATGATGACCCTGGCCGAGCTGGCGCAGGCGCTGCCGCAGTCCGCGCTGCACGGCGACGGCGCGGTGCGCTTCACGAGCGTGTCGACCGATACGCGCACCGCGGCGGCCGGATGCGTGTTCTTCGCGCTGCGCGGCGAGCGCTTCGATGCGCACGACTTCGTCGCGCAGGCGGCGGCAGCCGGCGCGGTCGCCGCCGTGGTCGAGCGGCGCGTCGCCGTGCCGGTGCCGCAAGTCGTCGTCGCCGACACGCGGCGCGCGCTGGGCGTGGCTGCGGCCGCGTGGCGCGCGCGCTTCGACCTTCCGCTGATCGCGGTTGCCGGCAGCAACGGCAAGACGACCGTCACGCAGATGATCGGAGCGATCCTCGCGGCCGCCTACGGCGAAGAGCGGCGGCTCGTCACGCGCGGCAACCTGAACAACGACGTCGGCCTGCCGCTGATGGTGTTCGAACTCGCCGCGCGGCATCGCGCCGCCGTGCTCGAGCTCGGCATGAACCATCCGGGCGAGATCGCGTACCTCGCGCACCTGGCGCAGCCGACCGTGGCGGTGGTCAACAACGCGCAGCGCGAACACCAGGAGTTCATGGCCTCGGTCGAAGCGACGGCGCACGAGAACGGCGCCGCGGTCGCCGCGCTGCCGCCGCACGGCGTGGCGGTCTTTCCGGCCGACGATCCGTGCGCTGCGATCTGGCGCACGCTGGCCGGGACGCGCCGGGTGATCGACTTTGCGCGCAGCGCTCACGCCGCGGTCACCGCGACCGTCGAGCCCACCCCCGCGGGCAGCCGGCTGTCGATCGCCACACCGCAGGGGCTGATCGAGACATCGATCGGCGCTCCGGGCGCGCACAACGTGCACAACGCGCTCGCCGCGACCGCCGCGTGCCTGGCGATCGGCGTGCCGAACGCGGCGATCGCGGCGGGGCTCGCGGCGTTCGTGCCGGTCAAGGGCCGCGGGGTGCGGGCATCGACCGCGAGCGGCGCGGCGCTCATCGACGACACGTACAACGCGAACCCGGACTCGATGCGCGCGGCGATCGACGTGCTGGCCTCGTGCGACGCGCCGCGCGTGCTCGTGATCGGCGACATGGGCGAGGTCGGTGCGCAGGGCCCGGCGTTTCACCGCGAGATCGGCGCGTACGCGCGCAGCCGCGGCGTCGAGACCTTGCTGGCGATCGGCGACCTGGCGCGCGAGGCGGCGGCCGCGTTCGGCAGCGGAGCGACGCACTTCGCCGACATCGACGCGCTGATCGCGGCGGCGCGCGCCGCGGCCGCGCCGGGCGCCACGCTGCTCGTCAAGGGCTCGCGCTTCATGCGCATGGAGCGCGTCGTGCAGGCGCTCGCCGCACCCGATACCGCAGGAGCCGGCTGAACATGCTGCTCGAACTGTTCCAGTGGCTCGCGCAGGACATCCGCGCGTTCAACGTCTTCAGCTACCTGACGCTGCGCGCGTTGCTGGCGGCGGCGACGGCGCTCGCGATCGGGCTGGCGGCCGGGCCGTGGGTGATCCGCAGGCTGACCGAGCTGAAGATCGGTCAGGCCGTGCGCGCCGAAGGGCCGCAGTCGCACCTGTCCAAGACGGGGACGCCGACGATGGGCGGCGCGCTGATCCTGATCTCGGTCGGCGTGACGACGCTGCTGTGGGCCGACCTGTCGAACCGCTTCGTCTGGGTCGTGCTGCTGGTGACGATGGGTTTCGGCTGGATCGGCTGGGTCGACGACTACCGCAAGGTCGTTCACCGCAACCCGAAGGGCATGAGCGCGAAGGAGAAGTACTTCTGGCAGTCGCTGATCGGCCTCGCCGCGGCGTTCTATCTGGCGTTCGCGATCGCCGCGCCTTCGACCGAGCGCATGTGGCCGCTCGTGCTGCAGTGGATCGCCAACGGCTTCACGATCGACCTGCCGCCGCGGGTCGATCTGATCGTTCCGTTCTTCAAGAACTTCGCCTATCCGATGGGTGTGTTCGGCTTCGTGATCCTGTCGTACTTCGTGATCGTCGGCACGAGCAATGCGGTGAACCTGACCGACGGGCTCGACGGCCTGGCGATCCTGCCCGCGTCGATGGTCGCCGCGGCGCTCGGCGTGTTCGCCTACGTGGTCGGGCGCGCCGACTTCTCGAAGTACCTGCTGTTCCCGTACATCCCGGGCGCCGGCGAGGTCGCGATCATCTGCGCCGCGATCGCCGGCGCGGGGCTCGCGTTCCTCTGGTTCAACGCCTATCCGGCGCAGGTGTTCATGGGCGACGTGGGGGCGCTCGCGCTCGGGGCGGCGCTGGGAACGATCGCGGTGATCACGCGCCAGGAGATCGTGCTGTTCATCATGGGCGGCGTCTTCGTCGCCGAGACGATCTCGGTGATGCTGCAGGTCGCGTACTTCCGCTGGACCGGCGGCCGCCGGATCTTCCGCATGGCGCCGCTGCACCATCACTTCGAGCTGTCCGGGTGGAAAGAGAACCAGGTGGTCGTTCGCTTCTGGATCATCACGATCATGCTGGTGCTGGTCGGCTTGTCGACGCTGAAGATCCGATGAAGGCCGCGCTGATCCTCGGTCTGGGCGAAAGCGGGCTGGCGATCGCGCGCTGGCTGGCGCGCGACGGCGTGGCGCTGCGCATCGCGGACACGCGCGCGCAGCCGCCGATGCTCGCGGCTCTGCGCGCCGAGTTGCCCGCTGCGCAGTTCGTCGCCGGCGCGTTCGACGAGTCGCTGCTCGAGGCAGCGGACCTCGTCGCGCTCAGCCCGGGGCTTGCGCCGACGCATTCGGACGCGGCCATCGTCGTCGGCGCGGCAAAGAAGCGCGGCATCGACGTGGTCGGCGAGATCGAGCTGTTTGCGCGCGCGCTTGCCAGGCTGCGCGAAGAGCGCGCTTACGCGCCGCGCGTGGTCGGCGTGACCGGAACGAACGGCAAGACGACGACCGCGCGGCTCGCCGGGCTGCTGATCGAGCGCGCCGGCCGCGACGTCGCGGTCGCGGGCAACATTTCGCCGAGCGCGCTCGACGTGCTGCGCGAGCGGCTCGATGCGAACCGTCTGCCCGAAGTTTGGGTGCTCGAGCTGTCGAGCTTCCAGCTCGCGACGACCGCGTCGCTCGCGTGCGACGCCGCCGCGGTGCTCAACGTCACGCAGGACCATCTCGACTGGCACGGCACGCTCGACGCCTATGCGAAGGCGAAGTCGCGCATCTTCGCGAAGGACACCGTGCAGGTGCTCAACCGCGACGACCCGCTCGTGCTGGCGATGGCGCGCGGCAAGTCGCACCCGGTCACCTTCGGCGCGGGCGCGCCGACCCAGGCCGACGAGTACGGCCTGGTGCGCGACGGCGGTCTGGCCTGGCTCGCGTACGCCGAGGATCTGAGCCAGGGACAGCGGCGACGCAGGGCCGCGTCGGAACTGCCCGGAATCGGCGGCGAAGTGTTCGTGCACCGGCTGATGCCGGCCGACGCGCTGCGCATCCGCGGCCGGCACAACGCGCTGAACGCGCTCGCGGCGCTCGCGCTGGCGCGCGCGATCGGCTGCCCGCTCGCGCCGATGCTGCACGCGTTGCGCGAGTACCGGGGGGAGCCGCACCGCGTCGAGTTGATCGCGTCGATCGGCGGCGTCGACTACTACGACGACAGCAAGGGCACCAACGTCGGTGCGACGGTCGCGGCGCTCGAAGGGCTCGGCGCCGAGATGGCCGCGGCCGGGCGCAGGCTCGTCGTCATTCTCGGCGGCGACGGCAAGGGGCAGGACTTCGCGCCGCTTGCCGCGCCGCTGGCGGCCTACGCGCGCGCGGTCGTGCTGATCGGCCGAGACGCGCCGCGCATCGGCGAGCTGCTGCGCGGCGCGAGCTATCCGGTCGAGCCGTGCGCGTCGCTGCCCGACGCGGTACGCGCCTGCGCCCGCTACGCGCTCGCGGGCGATGCGGTGCTGCTGTCGCCGGCGTGCGCGAGCCTCGACATGTTCCGCAACTACGCGCATCGGGCCGAGGTGTTCAAGCAGGCGGTCGGCGAGCTCGCGGCCGAAGCGGGGCAGCCATGCTGAGCCGCTTGTTCCGCAGACGGCGGGATGCCGGCGTCGGCGACCGGCGCGGCGGTGCGGGCGGTGCATCGGTGCTTTCGCTCGCCGGGCTCGGCACCGCGGGGCTGCCGGCGCGCGCCGGCCGCGGACTCGATCGCTTCGATCGGCCGCTCGCGATCGTCGTTGCCGCCTTGATCCTGATCGGCGTCGTGATGGTGTATTCGGCGTCGATCTCGCTCGCCGACTCGCCGCGCTACAACGTCTCGCCGACGCACTTCCTGGGGCGCCACCTCGCCGCGCTCGCGGCCGCCTTCGTTGCCGCGGCGGCGGCGCTGTCGGTTCCGCTGGCGACCTGGCAGCGACTCGCGCCGTGGCTGTTCCTCGGCTGCCTGTTGCTTCTCGTCGCGGTGCTGATCCCGGGCGTGGGAAAGGGCGCGCTCGGCGCGCGGCGCTGGATCTCGCTGGGCGTGTTCAACCTGCAGCCGTCGGAGCTGATGAAACTCGCCTGCGTTCTGTACGCGGCCGACTTCACCGTGCGCAAGCAGGACCACATGCACCGGTTCTGGAAGGGCTTCGGACCGCTCGGGCTGGCGATGCTGACGATCGCGGTGCTGGTCGGCCGCCAGCCCGACCTGGGCGCCGCCCTGATGCTGATGGTGATCGGCATGGGCATCCTGTTCCTCGGCGGGCTGAGCCTGAGACTGTGCGTCGCGGTGGCGGTCATCGGAATCGCCGGGCTGGTGGCGGTGATCCTGCACGGCGCCGCGTTCCGGCTCGAGCGGATCGAGGCCTACATCGACCCGTTCGCGCCGCAACACGCCTACGCGAAGGGCTATCAACTGACGCATTCGCTGATCGCGTTCGGCCGCGGCGAATGGTTCGGCGTCGGCCTCGGCGGCAGCGTCGAGAAGCTGCACTACCTGACCGAGGCGCACACCGACTTCATCCTGGCGGTGATCGGCGAGGAGCTCGGGCTGGTCGGGGTGCTGACGGTGATCGTGCTGTTCTACTGGCTGGTCAAGCGCGCGTTCGAGATCGGCCGGCAGGCGGTCGCGCTCGAGCGCACCTTTGCCGGGCTGGTGGCGCAGGGCATCGGCCTGTGGATCGGCGTGCAGGCCTTCGTCAACATGGGGGTGGCGACCGGACTGCTGCCGACGAAAGGGCTGACGCTTCCCTTCATGAGCTACGGCGGCTCGGCGCTCGTCGCGACCGTGGTCGCGATCGGAGTGCTGCTGCGCGTCGACCTCGAGAATCGAGAACTGATGCGCGGAGGCCGCGCATGAAGCACCTGCTGGTCGCGGCGGCGGGCACGGGCGGACACGTGATGCCGGGGCTGGCGGTCGCCCAGGCGCTGCGCGCACGCGGCTGGCGCGTATCTTGGCTGGGGACGGCCGCCGGAATCGAGCGCCGGCTGGTCGAGCCGCGCGGCATCGAGTTCGACGCGGTCGACTTCGCCGGTGTGCGCGGCAAGGGATGGAAAGCAATCGCCTTCGGCGGCTTGTACCTGCTGCGCGCGCTCTGGCAGAGCCGCCGCATCGTGCGCGCGCGGCGGCCGTCGCTGGTGTTCTCGACCGGCGGCTACATCGCCGTTCCGGCGGGCCTGGCCGCGTCGCTGCACGGCGCTCCGCTCGTGCTGCTGAACGCCGACGCCGCGCCGCTGCTGTCGACCCGGCTGCTGAGCCCGCTCGCTTCGGCGGTGCTGTGCGGTTTCGACGGCGAGGCCGCGCGCCGCGCCGGCGACAAAGGACTCGTGACCGGCAACCCGGTGCGCGACGAGATCGCGCAGATCGCGCCGCCGGCGGGCCGCTACGCGCAGCGCAGCGGCCCGCTCGCGCTGCTCGTGATCGGTGGCAGCCTCGGCAGCCAGGTGCTGAACCAGACGGTGCCGGCTGCGCTGGCGGTCATCGATGCGGCTCGTCGTCCGCGGGTCGTCCACCAGTGCGGCGCGGCGCACGTCGAGGCCACGCGCGCCGCGTATCGGGCTGCAGGCGTGGATGCCGAGGTCATCGCGTTCATCGATGACGTTGCCGCCCGCTACGCGGCGGCCGATCTGGTGGTGTGCCGCGCCGGCGCGATCACCGTGACGGAACTGTGCGTCGCCGGCGTCGCAGCGATCCTGGTGCCGTTCGTCGTGAAGACGACGCAGCACCAGCGTACGAACGCCGAGTTCCTCGCGCGCCACGGCGCCGCGATCCATCTGCCGCAGTCCGAGATGACGCCGGAGAAGCTCGCGCAGCGGATCGGCGGACTGACGCGCGCCGAGCTCGCGGCGATGGCCGAGCGCGCGCGCGCGCTGGGAAAGCCGGACGCGACCCGGGTGGTCGCCGACGCTATCGAGCACATCGCAGCGGTATCGAACGCATGAATGATCCGATGAAACACCGCGACACCGAGATCGCCGCCGGGCGCCGGCGTACCTTGCCCGGCGTGCTCCGTGTCCCGGTCGTGAACCTCGTATGAAGCACGCGGTCAAGCGCATTCACTTCGTCGGCATCGGCGGCAGCGGCATGAGCGGCATCGCCGAGGTGCTGCTGAACCTCGGCTATGCGGTGAGCGGCTCGGACGTGGCCGACAGCGCGGCCACACGCAGGCTCGCGCAGCTCGGCGCGCAAGTGGCGCTCGGTCATGCGGCGGAAAACATCGCCGGCGCCGACGCGATCGTCGTGTCGACCGCGGTGCGGCCCGACAACCCCGAAGTGATCGCCGCGCGTGCGAAACGCATCCCGGTCGTCCCGCGCGCGGTGATGCTCGCCGAGCTGATGCGGCTCAAGCAGGGCATCGCGATCGCCGGCACGCACGGCAAGACGACGACGACGAGCCTCGTCGCGAGCGTGCTCGCCGCGGGCGGGCTCGATCCGACCTTCGTGATCGGCGGCCGGCTGAACTCCGCCGGCGCGAATGCGCGGCTCGGCACCGGCGACTACATCGTCGTCGAGGCCGACGAGTCCGACGCCAGCTTCCTGAATCTGATGCCCGTGATGGCGGTCGTGACGAACATCGACGGCGACCACATGGAGACGTACGGCCACGACTTCGCGCGGCTCAAGCAGGCGTTCGTCGAGTTCCTGTCGCGGCTGCCGTTCTACGGTACCGCGGTGGTGTGCGTCGACGACGCGCATGTGCGCGAGATCCTGCCGTTCGTGTCCAAGCGCGTGGTGACTTACGGGTTTTCCGCCGAAGCGCAGGTGCGCGCAACCGACGTCGAGGCCAGCGGCACGGCGATGCGATTCAAGGCGCTGCGCGAAGGCGCGCCCGCGCTCGACGTGACGCTCAACCTGCCGGGACGGCACAACGTGCAGAACGCACTGGCGGCGATCGCGGTGGCGACCGAGCTGGACCTGCCCGACACGCCGATCCTCGAGGCGCTCGCCAAGTTCACGGGCGTGGGCCGCCGTTTCGCGCGCCACGGCGACGTCGCGATCGACGGCGGCGCCTTCACGCTGATCGACGACTACGGGCACCACCCGGTCGAGATGGCCGCAACGATTGCGGCTGCGCGCGGCGCGTTTCCGGGGCGCCGGATCGTCCTTGCGTTCCAGCCGCACCGCTACACGCGCACGCGCGACTGCTTCGAGGACTTCGTCAAGGTGCTGTCGACCGTCGACGTGCTGCTGCTCGCCGACGTGTATCCCGCGGGCGAAGCCCCCATCGTCGCCGCCGACGGGCGCTCGCTCGCGCGCGCGGTGCGCGTTGCGGGCAAGGTCGAGCCGGTCTTCGTCGAGTCGATCGAGGACATGCCCGCGGCGATCCGCGCCGTTGCGCTGCCGGGCGACGTGGTGATCACGATGGGCGCCGGCTCGATCGGCGGCGTGCCGGCCAAGCTGTTGGAGCGCAGCTCATGACCGCGTACGACCCCAAGTCGTTCGGCAAGGTCGGCGTGCTGTTCGGCGGGCGCTCGTCCGAGCGCGAGGTGTCGATCATGTCCGGCACCGGCGTGCTCGGCGCGCTGCGCGCGCGCGGTGTCGATGCGCACGCGTTCGACCCCGGCACGCAGACGCTGGCCGAACTGGAGGCGGCGCGGTTCGACCGCGCTTTCATCGCGCTGCACGGCCGCTTCGGCGAGGACGGGACGATCCAGGGCGTGCTCGAGACGCTGCGCGTTCCCTACACCGGCAGCGGCGTGCAGGCGTCGGCGATCGCGATCGACAAGCTCACCGCCAAGCGCATCTGGGCGTCCGAAGGCCTGCCGACGCCGGCCTGGCGCGTGGCGCACGCCGACACCGACTGGAAGCGCGTCGTCGCCGAGCTCGGCGACGAGCTGATCGTCAAGCCGGCGCGCGAAGGTTCGACGATCGGCATCACCAAGGTCACGCGGCACGACGGCAACGAGCTCGCGACGGCGTTCGAGACGGCCGTGCGCTACGACGACCGCGTCGTCATCGAAGAACTGATCCACGGTCGCGAGCTGACCTGCGCGATCCTCGGTGAAGGCGCGACCGCGCGGGCTCTGCCGCTGATCGAGATCCGGGCGCCGGCGGAGAACTACGACTACCAGGCGAAGTACTTCTCCGAGGAGACGCAGTACTTCTGTCCCGCGCCCATCGACGACTGGCTCGCGCGCGAGATCGAGCGGTTGTGCGTGCGCGCGTACAACGCGCTCGGCGCGCGCGGCTGGGGCCGCGTGGACCTGATGCTGAGCACCGACCCGAAAGGCGACCGGCCGTATCTGCTCGAGCTGAACACGTCGCCGGGGATGACGAGCCACTCGCTGGTGCCGATGGCCGCGCGCGCGGTCGGTCTGAGCTACGAGGACCTCGTGCTCGAAGTCCTCGCAGCGGCACGGCTGGAGGTGG
>JBFMFC010000057.1:0-20536 GCA_040752195.1 Pseudomonadota bacterium
TGCGCGCTGTGCGAAACCGAGTGGAACATGGTTCGCGTGAAGTGCTCGTCGTGCGAGGCCGAAAAGGAACTCGCTTATCTGAGCATCGAGCAGGAAGGCCGCAGCGCGGCCGACGCGGTCACGAAAGCGGAAACCTGCGGCGAATGCAAGTCGTACCTGAAGATCTTCAACCAGGACAAGGACGCGTTCATCGATCCGGTCGCCGATGACCTGGCCACGCTTGCGCTCGACGTGCTCGTCGACGAGCAGGGCTTCGCACGATCGGGCCCCAATTTGCTGTTTCATCCGGGCAGCGGATAAGGTCCGGCCACCATGTCCGACCTGGCTCTGCCCCGTGCGGGTGAGGCAAGGGCGACCGCCGACGTCCTCGCCCGGCTTCCTTCCGTCGACCGGATGCTCGCGCAGCCGGCGCTTGCTGCGGCTGCGGCCGCACACGGGCACGCGTTCGTCAAGCGTGCGATCCAGGACGCGCTCGATGCGGCGCGCCAGCGCATCCGCGCCGGCGCCGAGGCGCCCGCGCTCGACATCCTGATCGAAGACGCCGCGGCGCGCGCCCGCGCGCTTGCCGCGCCGCGGATGACGCCGGTGTTCAACCTGACCGGCACGGTGATCCACACCAACCTCGGGCGCGCGCTGCTTGCCGGCGAGGCGGTCGACGCGGTGGCGGCCGCGATGCGCGGCTACGCCGCACTCGAGTACGACATCGCCACCGGCGGCCGCGGCGACCGGGACGGCATCGTCGAGGACCTGCTGCGCGAGCTGACCGGCGCCGAGGCCGCCACCGTCGTCAACAACTGCGCGGCGGCGGTACTGCTCGCGCTGAAGGCGCTCGCGGCAAGGAAGGACGTGCTGATTTCGCGCGGCGAGCTGATCGAGATCGGCGGCTCGTTCCGCATGCCCGACATCATGAAGGCGGCCGGCTGCAGACTGGTCGAGGTCGGCACTACGAATCGCACGCACGCGCGCGACTTCGAGCAGGCGTTCAGCGCGAAGACCGGGCTCGTCGCGAAGGCGCACACGTCGAACTATGCGGTCACCGGCTTCACCGCGAGCGTCGCGGAAACCGAGCTCGCGCGCATCGCGCACGCGCACGGGGTCCCGTTCATCGTCGACCTCGGCTCCGGCGCGTTGATCGATCTGTCGGCTTACGGGCTGCCGAAGGAACCGCTGCCGCAGGAGGCACTCGCCGCGGGCGCCGACCTCGTGCTGTTCTCCGGCGACAAACTGCTCGGCGGGCCCCAGGCCGGCATCGTCGTCGGCCGCAAGGAGCTCGTGGCCAGGCTCAAGCGCGATCCGCTCAAGCGCGCGCTGCGCGTGTCCAAGCTCACGCTCGCCGCCCTCGAAGCGACGCTGCGCGTCTACGCGAGCGGCCATCGGCTGCCCGAACGGCTGCCCACGCTCGCGCTGCTCGCGCGCTCGCGCGAAGACGTTCGCGCGACCGCCGCGCGGCTCGGGCCCCCGCTGCAGGCTGCGCTCGGCGACTCGTTCGCGGTGACGGTCGAGGACTGCGCGAGCCAGATCGGCTCCGGCGCGCAGCCGATCGAGCGCCTGCCGTCGGCCGCGCTCGTGGTGCGCGCGCCGGCGAAGGCGAGCGGCCGAGTGATCGCGGCCCTCGAGAAGCGGCTGCGCGCCCTGCCGGTGCCCGTCGTCGGCCGCGTTCACGACGGCGCGCTCTGGCTCGACTGCCGCTGTCTGCAGCCCGACGACGAGCCGCGCTTCGTCGAGAACCTGCGGGCACTGTGCCCCCTCTCCCCCGCCCCTGTCCCTCAGCGGCAGGCGGGGGGTTCGAGCAACGACCGGCCGCGGGCCGATCGTCGAGCGCGGGGGTCGCCATGATCGTCGGCACCGCCGGGCATATCGACCACGGCAAGACCTCGCTGATCAAGCGGCTGACCGGTCGCAACACCGACCGGCTGCCGGAGGAGATCAGGCGCGGCATCTCGATCGAGCTCGGCTACGCCTACGTCGAGCTTTCCGGCGGCGGCGTGCTCGGGTTTGTCGACGTGCCGGGCCACGAGCGGTTCGTCCACACCATGCTCGCCGGCGCGACCGGAATCGACTGCGCGCTGCTCGTCGTCGCCGCCGACGACGGCGTGATGCCGCAGACCGACGAGCACCTCGACATCCTCGAGCTGCTCGGCGTGGAGCGCGGCGCGGTCGCGCTGACGAAGATCGACGTCGTCGCACCCGAGCGCGTCGACGCGGTCCGCGCGCAGCTTGCCAGGCGTACGGCAGGCAGCGCCGCCGCGAGCTGGCCGGTGTTTCCCGTCTCTTCGCTCACCGGCGCTGGGATCGACGCGCTGCAGGCGCACCTTCATGCGACCGCCGCGGCCTGGGGGCAGCGTGCCGCAAGCGGGCATTTCCGCATGGCGATCGACCGCGTGTTCACGCTGGCCGGCACGGGAACGATCGTCACCGGCACCGCGCACGCAGGCGCGATCGCGGTCGGCGATGCGGTGCTCGTGCAGCCGCGCGGGCTTGCCGCGCGGGTTCGCTCGATCCACGCGCAGGACCGCCCCGCGCGACAGGGGCGCGCCGGCGAGCGCTGCGCGCTCGCGCTGGTCGGCGTCGAGAAGACCGACATCGAACGCGGGACCTGGGTCCAGGCGCCCGGGCTCGCCAACGCGACCGAGCGCATCGACGCAGTCTTCACGCTGTCGCGTCGCCAAGCCAGGGCGCTCGCCAACTGGGGCAGCGTCCACCTGCACCACGGTACCGACGACGTGATGGCGCGCGTCGCGGTGCTCGACGCCGAGCGCATCGAGCCGGGATCCTCCGCGCTCGTGTCGATCGCGACCGAGCGGCCGCTCGCGGCGTGCCGCGGCGACCGCTTCGTGCTGCGCGACGCGCAAGCCGCGCACACGCTGGGCGGCGGTGTGGTGCTCGACATCGCGCCGCCGAAGCGCGGCAAACGCACGCCGGCGCGGCTGGCGGTGCTGCGCGCACTCGCCGCAGCGCCGGCGCACGAGGCGCTCGCCGCCGCGCTGACGCACGAAGCCAGAGGCGTTGCGCAGATCGCCTCCGCGTGGAACCTGCGCGACGACGAACTGCAGCCGCTGCTCGCGCGCGTCGGCGCGCGCGTGGCCGCCGGTACCGCGTTCGCGCCGCAGGCGTGGGACGCGCTGCGCGCGAAGACGCTCGCTGCGGTGGCGGGCACGCACGAACGCGAGCCCGAAATGCCGGGCGTGGAGCAGAACCGGCTACGGCGCATGGTCGCGCCGGCGGTTTCGGCCGACGCGTTCGCCGAACTGACCGACGAGCTGCTGCGCGCAGGCACGCTCGTCCGGCGCGGCGCCTTCGTCGGCGATCCCGCGCACAAGGCCGAGCTGGCGCGCGACGAACGCGTGCGCTGGGAGCGGATCAAGCCACTGCTGATGGAGAACCGTTTTCACCCGCCACGCGTGCGCGACATCGCGCGCGACACGGGCATCGCCGAGACCGAAGTGCGCGCGCTGCTCAGGCGCGTGGCGCGCGTCGGCGAGGTGACGCTGGTCGCGCACGACCACTTCTTCCTCAGCGACGCGGTCGCCGCGATGGCGGAGATCGTCGGCGAACTGTCGGCCGCGCACGGTGCGGCGCGCGCCGCCGAGTTCCGCGACCGCATCGGCACCGGCCGCAAGCTCGCGATCCAGATCCTCGAGTTCTTCGACCGCGTCGGCTATACGCGACGCGTGCGCGACGATCATCTCGTGCGCCGCGATAATCCGTGGCGCGGCGAAGAGAGGCGGCCGTGACGTGCGCGCGCCGCCGCGGTTCGACATGTTTGCCGGAAGAGTGTCGCGTCCCGGTGGGCCGGCCAGACTTCAAATCTGGTAGGGGTTGCCAGCAATCCCTGGTGGGTTCGACTCCCATACTCTTCCGCCACGCGCTTCGCGCATGGCGGCTGCCGGGCTGAACCCGGCGGTGCCACGAGGTAGGGAACGAGGGGCCCGGCTGGCCCCTTCGTGCTCCCCAGCCATCGCGAGAACAGGCTCGCGAACTCAGCCGAGGACGGACCCGATGGATCCAGCGGAACTTGAACGACTCCCCGCCGACCGCCTGTACGCGGCCGAGCAGGACATGTGGGTGCGGTTCGAAGACGACGGCACGGCTACGCTCGGGACGACGCACCTGATGGCGATGCACGGACAGTTCATGCTGTTCACGCCGCGCCCGGTCGGTACGCACATCGCGCTCGATCGCTCGCTCGGCGTGATGGAAACGGCCAAGAGCGCGGTTGCGATCCACGCGCCGCTGTCGTGCCGCGTTCTCGCCACCAATCCGGCGGTCGAAAGCGACGTCGCGCTGATCACGCGCGATCCGTACGGCGAGGGTTGGCTGTTTCGCGTGCAGCCCACACAACCGGACGCGGAGCGCGACCGCTTGCTGGACGCGGCTGCGTACCGCGCATGGCTGTCGACGCGAATGGACCGTTTCGAGCCGCCGGTGGCCACACCCGACAGCGTATTCGACCCATCGCGCTGGACATGAACGAAGCACGCCGGCTCGTCATCGTCGTGTGGTCGTGCGGGCCCGATCGGCCCGGCGGTGCAGTGCTGGCGGCGGCGCCTTTCGTCTATGCGCTGGCGGCGCGCGCGCTCGACCAGGAAGTCGAGATGCACTTCACGTCGAGCGCGGTGCGCTGGCTGGTCGCGGGCCAGGCCGACACCGCGTACACCGACCGCGCGCGCAGCAAGACCGTCGGCGACTTCATTCGCGAAGCGCACGCCGCGGGCGTGAAGCTGTACGCGTGCGCGATGGCGCGCCACGAGCACGCCCGGGACGAGGCGCTGATCGACGAGATCGAGGGCGTCGCGGGCGCGGCGACCGTGGTCGACGCGGGCACCGAACCCGACGCGCGGGTGATGATCTTCTAGATGGAGTGCGCCGCGGCGATCGGCGCCACGACGGCCGTCAGCACGGGCATGTGCATCGGGCCGAGCAGGCCATCGACCTCAATGCGGCCGATGCCGGCCGAAATCGCGAGGCCGAGATCCTTCATCGACGCGAGCGCGACGGTCAGCGCTTCATGCGCGTGGGCCGTTTCGCCTTCGCCGCTCGCGTCCATCGCCAGCTCGAGCGCGCGTTCGACGCGGCCGACGATGTCGCCCGCTTCGCCAGCCGCGCCGTCGAGCGCCAGCTCGAGCAGCCGCGCTTCGCGCGCCATTGCCGACAGCACGTGGGCCTGCTGCTGCGGCTGCAGCGCGCTCAGCCCGTCGAGCTGCGCTTCGTGCGTGTACCGGCTCTCCACCGTCGCCTCCGTCGTGGGTGACTGACACCGGACCGTAGACGAGCGCAACCGCGGTCGCAACCGCAATTCGACCGGTCTTTGACCGTGCCGCGATTCGTTTGATCTGGCGCAAGCCTTTGCGGGCCGGCGCCCGCGTTTCGCAGCGGGCGCTCAGCGCGCTCCACAGCCGTTCGCCGCGAGCACTGCCGTCAGCACCGGCATCTGCGTCAGGCCGAGCGCGCCTTCGACTTCGATGCGCGAGACACCGGCCGACACCGCGAATCCCGCGTGCTTGACCGCGTCCAGCGCGTCCGCCAGTGCAGCCTGAGCCTGCTGCGCTTCGCTCTCGGAATCGGCGTCCACCGCGAGTTCGAGCGCGCGTTCGAGTGCCGCGCCGACCGCTTGAGCGTCTTCCGCGTCGCTGTCGACGGCGAATTCGATCAGGCGCGCCTCGTGCGCGAGCGCGTTGAGAAGCCTTGCCTGCTCGCGCGGATCGAGCCGCTCGAGCCCTTCGAGCCGTCTGTCGTGCGGATACCGCTGCTCCATCGCACCTCCCGGGCCGTACAGGCCAAGTGACGGCACGAACCTAGTGCAACGCGGTGCGGACGGCTAGCGCGATCTGGACAACGTTTGATTCCGGCGAAAGCGCGCGTTTGATTCAGCGCAAACTGGGCTCACGCGACCTTGGCGGGCATCCGGATCACCTGCGCGCTGTGCTGGCCCCGGAACTTCCCGAGCAACTCGGCCCACTGCGCGCGCACGCGCTCGAGATTGCGAGCCTTGACATGGCCGAAACCGCGGATTTCCTCCGGCAGGCCGGCGAGCTGCAGCGCGACGGCGTGGTTGTCAGCCGCGAGCCTGCCGAGCAGCTCGTCGACGAGCGCCTCGTACTCGCCGATCAGCGCGCGCTCGGTACGGCGCTCCGCGGTGCGGCCAAAGAGATCGAACGGGGTGCCGCGCAGGAACTTCAGCTTCGCGAGCAGCGCGAACGCGCCCATCACCCACGGGCCGAAGCGCATCTTCCTCGGTTTGCCGGTGGCAGGGTCGATCCGCGCGAGCAGCGGCGGCGCGAGGTAGAAATTGAGCTTGTACGGCTTGCCGTCGATGCCTTCGAACTGCGCGTCGATCTTCGCGCGAAACGCCGGGTCGGCGTGCAGCCGCGCGACCTCGTACTCGTCCTTGTAGGCGAGCAGCTTGAAGTAGTTGCGCGCGACGGCCTCCGACAGCTTCGTGCTTCCCAGCCGGTCGGACTCGACCTTGCGCACGCGCTCGACCAGCGCTGCGTAGCGCTTGGCGTACGCGGCGTTCTGGTAGCCGGTCAGGAATTCGACCCGTCTGGCAACGATCTCTTCGAGCGACGAGGCCGTCCGCTTCAGCTCGATCACCTGGGCCGCGTGCTGGTCCGGGTGGGCGGCCCTCTTCGCCGCATCGAGATCGTGCGCGGCGACACGGCCCCATTCGAAGGCGCGCTTGTTCGCTTCGATCGCGACACCGTTTAACTCGATCGCGCGCACGAGCGTCTCGTGCGACAGCGGGATCCAGCCCTTCTGCCACGCATAGCCCAGCACGAAGGGGTTCGTGTAGATCGCGTCGCCCATCAGCGCGGTCGCCAGGCCCGTCGCGTCGACGAACGCGCAGTTCGCTTCCGATCCGACCGCGTCGCGCACCTGTTGAGCCATCGTTCCACCCGCGAACCGCCAGTCGGGGTTCCTGACGAAGTCCGCCGTCGGCGACTCCGCGGTGTTGACGACCGCGCGCGTCTTGCCGGCCTGGATCTTCGACAGCGCCTCGTTGCCGGTCGTCACGATCAGGTCGCAGCCGAGCACCAGATCCGCTTCGCCCATCGCGATGCGCGTGGCAAACAGATCCTGCGGACGTGCCGCGATCTGCACGTGCGAAAAGACCGCGCCGCCCTTTTGCGCGAGCCCGGCCATGTCCAGCACCGACAGACCCTTGCCTTCGAGATGCGCGGCCATGCCGAGAAGCTGGCCGATCGTCACGACACCGGTGCCGCCGACGCCGGTGATGACAACCCCGTACGCGCCGCCGGGCCGGATCTCCGGCAGCTCGGGCTGCGGCAGCGCCGGCAGCGGCGCGTCCTGGCTCGCCGCCTTCGACTTCTTCAATCGCGCGCCCTCGACGGTAACGAAGCTCGGGCAGAAGCCCTTCAGACACGAGAAATCCTTGTTGCAGCTCGACTGGTTGATCGTGCGCTTGCGGCCGAATTCGGTCTCGAGCGGCTCGACCGACAGGCAGTTGCTCTGCACGCTGCAGTCGCCACAGCCTTCGCACACGAGCTCGTTGATGACCGTGCGGCGCGGCGGGTCGGGATACTCGTTGCGCTTGCGGCGACGGCGCTTCTCCGACGCGCAGGTCTGGTCGTAGATGAGCACCGAGACGCCGGGATACTCGCGCAGCTCGCGCTGGATGCGGTCCAGCTCGTCGCGGTGGTACACGGCCACACCCGGCGCGAGCTTCCACGCGTCGCCGGTGGCGCCGTGCGCGTTGACCCCGCTGTGGTCGACCTCGACCTGCTGCCGCAGGTCGTACTTGGCGGGTTCGTCGGTGACGATCACGATCTTGCGCACGCCTTCGGCGTGCATCTGCTGCGTGATCATCGGCACGGTGATCTGCCCGTCGGTCGGCTGCCCGCCGGTCATCGCCACCGCGTCGTTGAACAGGATCTTGTAGGTGATCGGCACGTTCGCCGCCACGGCGGCGCGCACGGCGAGCGAACCCGAGTGGAAGTACGTGCCGTCGCCGAGGTTGGCGAAGATGTGCTTTTCGCTGGTGAACGGCGCCTGCCCGATCCACGGAACGCCTTCGCCGCCCATCTGCGTGTAGGTCGACGTGCTGCGATCCATCCAAAGGGCCATGTAGTGGCAGCCGATGCCCGCGACCGCGCGCGAACCCTCGGGCACCACGGTCGAGGTGTTGTGCGGGCAGCCGGAGCAGAAGTAGGGCTTGCGTTCGACGACGAGCCGCGGCTTGGCAAGCGCCTTTTCCTTCGCGTCGATGATCGCGAGCCGCGCCTGCATGCGCGCGCGCACGTCGGCGGGCAGCTCGAGCTTCGACAGCCGCGCGGCGATCGCCTTGGCGACGATCGCCGGCGAGAACTCGTAGTGCGCGGGCAGGATCCAGTTGCCTTGCGGAACGGCCCACTCGCCGCCGTCCTTCTCGTCGAACTTGCCGATCACGCGCGGAATGCGCTTGCCCTTGCCGATCCAGTTGAACAGTTCTTCCTTCACCTGGTACTCGACCATCTGGCGCTTTTCCTCGACGACCAGGATCTCTTCGAGCCCTTCGGCAAACGCGCCGATCGTCTGCGCCTCGAGCGGCCAGACCATGCCGACTTTGAACAGTCGCACGCCGATGCGCGCGCAGGTTTCGTCGTCCAGCCCCAGATCATGCAGCGCCTGCCGCGTGTCCAGATACGCCTTGCCGCTGGCGACGATGCCGAAGCGCGCGTGCGGCGAATCGATCACCGTGTGGTTGAGTTTGTTGGCGCGGCAGTATGCGAGCGCCGCGTACAGCTTGTAGTCGAGAAGCCGCGCCTCCTGGTCGAGCGGCGCGTCGGGCCAGCGGATGTTCAGCCCGCCCGCCGGCAGCACGAAGTCGGTCGGGATGCGGATGTCGACGCGCTCGGGATCGACGATGACCGAGCTGGACGCCTCGACCACCTCGGTCACCGCCTTCATGCCGACCCAGACACCCGCGTAGCGGCTCATCGCGAAGCCATGCAGGCCGAGGTCGAGATACTCCTGCACCGTCGCCGGAAACAGCACCGGCATCATGCAGGCCTTGAAGATGTGGTCCGACTGGTGCGGCAGCGTCGAGCTCTTCGCGCCGTGATCGTCGCCGGCGACCGCGATCACGCCGCCGTGCGGGCTCGTGCCGGCCGCGTTCGCGTGCTTGAACACGTCGCTGCAGCGATCCACCCCCGGCCCCTTGCCGTACCACAGCGCGAACACGCCGTCGTACTTGGCGCCCGCGAACATGTTGACCTGCTGCGTGCCCCATACGCTCGTGGCAGCGAGGTCCTCGTTCAAGCCGGGCTGGAACTTCACGTGGTGCTTTTCGAGATGCCTTCTCGCGCGCCACGCGGTCTGGTCGACACCGCCGAGAGGCGAGCCCCGATAGCCGGTGATGAATCCGGCGGTGTTCAGCCCCGCGAGCGTGTCGCGGCTTCGCTGCAGCATCATCAGCCGGACGAGCGCCTGCGTGCCGCTCATGTAGGCGCGGCCGCGGTCCAGGGTCCAACGGTCATCGAGGGTGACCTCCGCCAACGCGCGGCGGACGGCTTCGGGAAGGGGTGCGTTCATGCAGCGGACCTCGTTCCAAAAATCGTGTTCTTGGGAGCGCAGCAGGCGGCCCGTGCCGGTGCCTGCCGTGCGGCCGGGGCGGCACCTCGTGAGTGCGTCCGGCGTCGCGGAATTGAAGCGAATCGCAGGGTACCACCGCGCGACGCGACGCTCAACGAGCGCCGCGCCATCGACGGTGGGCGCCGCCGCGCTCCACAAGCGCCGCGGCGGGCGGAGGTCGCGCGCCGCGTCAGCGCCGGGAGCGCCGCTTCCGCCCTTTGCCGGCTGCGTCGGCGAGCTGCTGCAGTCGCGCCTGCGCTTCGCGCTTGCCGATTCCTCGCAGGGCCACCAGCGCCGCGAGCTGTGCTGCGCGCGGACGGGCGGCACCTTGCTCCCAGTTGTAGATCGACTGCGCGCTGACGCCGACGAGCTTGCCGTATTCGGCGGCCGACAGGCCGAGGCGCGCGCGGTGCGAACGCAGTCCCCGGGCCACGAACCGTACCTTGGGCCCCTCGGGCGCCGACGGCGCAGCGCCGGCGCCCCGTTCGAGCCGGCGAGCAAGCGTCGCGAGCTGCCGCTGCAACTGCGCGATCTGCCGCCGCAGTGCGGCGATGGCGCGCCGATGCTGCGCGGAAGCCTTCTTCAGTACATCGGTCGCGCCGCGAACCTCCTTGCGGGCGAGCCTCGTGATTTCTTGTTTGAGCAACGCGGCGACGTTGGGCATCTTCGTTCTTTCCTGATGGCCGAGTTGGTTGCGCGGGCGGGTGAGATGCTGCGCGAGTCGTCGGCTTTGGATTCTTTCGGCGGCCGGTATCACGCCACCGCGCAGGGTACCCGAAGTTCGATCTTCGAGTCGAGCCGATCTTGGTCAGGCCGGCGTACGCCATGCCGCCGCCTCAATCAGCGTTGCGCCGCTACAGCGCGGCTCGCTCCTTGGCGGTCCGTCGCGCGGCGGTCGAGGAAGCGGCGCCGCGCGTTTGCGCATGACCGCCGGGGCGCCCCGTGGCGGGAGCGGCAGGCGTCGAGCCGCAAGCGCTGCGCGACGTTTCAAGCGAAACGCGCGCGCGCCAATCCGAAACCGCGCTGCAAGACGGCGCTTCGACACTGCCGTTGCCGTCGACGCGTCGGCCTCCGCGGTCGAGGAACGATGGTCAGTCCGACCAACCCGAAACGAAAGGAACCCAAGTGAAACGCAATCTCTTCTTCATTGCGCTGCTCGCCGCAGCGCCGGTCTACGCGGCACAGATCGACCTGACGCCGCACGGCTCCGTGTCCGCTGCGACGCGCAGCGCGAAGTCCATGGCACAGGCTCACAGCGAATCGAAGGCCGGCGCTTCGCGGAACGAGACGATGCCCGGCGAAGCGGGCGTCAAGTTTGCATCCGAGCCGTCGACCCGATCGCGCGCGCAGGTCGCCGCCGAAACGCGCGAGGCGGCCAGACTCGGCCTGCTTTCGTACGGCGAAGCGGGCCCGGTGCAGGCCACCCCCGAGCAGGAGCGTCAGATCCGGCGCGCCGGCCTGCGCGCGCTCGGCATCGACGCCGCTGCGCGGTGAACGAGACTTCGGTCCACGCCGGCGGCGCGACGCGAACTCGCGCGGCCGGCGTGACGGCGGATGCGCGGCCACCGCGCGGATTCGTCGTGCTGCTGCCCGCGCTGGGCGCGTTGGCCGCTGCGGGTGCCGCGAACGCGCAGCCGGCGCCTCGCGAAACCCGGACGGCGAGCGCGGTGCTCGCACCGGACGCGTACTTCGTTCAGTTCGGTCGCGCGCGCGAGACCACCACCGTCGTGCTCGGCCTGCTATGGGACTGGCGTCGCGCATGGCGTGCGGGCGAACGCTCGCTCGTGTCCGCTTGCGGCGAGCTTTCGATCGGCCACTGGCGTGCTGACCAGCGCGGCGGCCGCGCCGTGGTCACGCAGGTCGGCTTTACGCCGACGTTTCGCTATTGGCCGGCAGGATCGAAGTCGGGCGCGTTCTTCGAGGGGGCGGTCGGTGTCAATGTGCTGACGCCGGTGTATCGGACGCGGCACAAGCGCTTCTCGACGGCATTGAACTTTGGCGATCACGTCGCGTTCGGGTATCGCTCGCCCGGCGCGTCCGGCTGGGAGTTGTCGCTGCGGCTACAGCACTTCTCCAACGCCGGCATCGACCGTCCGAATCCGGGTGAGAACTTCGTACAACTTCGGCTGACGCTGCCGCTCGCACACGTCGATGCGTGAGCGGACGCGGTCGCATTTCACTTGAAATGTCGATCGGCCGCGTTGCAACGCCTCGGTAACCCGCGCCGTGCAAGATCGCATCGGACCCGTCGGATGCGAATCCGGCGCCGCTTGAGTGCGTCTCCTCGTCGCGCCTTCCCCCCCTGGCGCGTTCGCCCCGCCTGCAGTACCGCTGCGACGGGGCGTTCTTTTTTGGGGGTCCTTTTGCGCCTTGCGGCGTCGAGGCGAACCGGCCGAGACCGCGGCACTGCGTGCAGCGGGCGGCTGCCGCAGATCGCGCCGCCGTTCAAAAAAGAAGGGCCGCACGCGCGGCCCATCGAAGAAGCGCCACAGACGAGGCGCGGCGCCGGAGGAGATCGTCTAGGCGCGGCAGCCGTACCGGTGGCCCGCGCCGTACCCGGCCATCCCGCCGGGACCCGGACTGAACCGATCGAACGTCGCTTTCTGCTCGGGGGTGAGCGTCGCGTACAGGTTCTTGCGCAACGCGTTCAGTTCCTCGGCGGCCTGCGCGCGCTGTTTCAGCCAAGCAACCCGCTGGTCGGCGAGCGCCTGCGAATCGCCTTGGAAGTTGCGCATCGCTTCGCGCATCTTCGCGGCTTCCTGCGCCTGCGCCTTGACGTGTGCTTCAAACGCGTTCCATGCCTCGAGCTGGTTCGGCTGCAGATTGAGCGCCGCCTTCAGTTGATCGAGCCGCGCCTGCGCGATCTCGGGGCTGGGTCCGCCGCGCATGCCCATGCCGCCCATGCCCATCATCGGACCGACGCCGGCCATCATGGAGTTCGCGCCGGTCGGGCCGCTCGCGCCCATGCTGCCCCAGCCGGGGCCGTGCGCCAGCGTTGCAGTGGCCAGTGCGCCGAGTGCGCCTGCCACGGCGATCGTCAGTAGTGCGTTCCGTGCTTTCATCGTGTGCTCCCGTCCAAGAAAGTTCCAGACGGCTTCACTGTAGGCGTCCGCCGCGCCGGCGTGCGACGTGCTTGTAACGGCGGGTTGCGAACGCGCGTTCGCGCAACACGCTGTAACGACTTTGTCCGCGCGGCGTGCGTTCAGCCCGCGCCGCGGCCGTGGCACAGCTTGAACTTGCGTCCGCTGCCGCACGGGCAGGGGTCGTTGCGGCCGACCTTCGGTGCGGCACGTTCGAGCGGCCGGCGCGGACGTGTGATGTCGGCGATATCCAGCACGCAGTCGAGCAGGTCCGTGATCGCTTCGTCGAGGGAGGTGAGCGGCACGTCGGCGTCGGCCTCGGCCTTCAGTTCGCGCAGCCACTGCGCGGATTCGCCGGCGTCTTCCGGATCGTCCGGCATGTGGCGCAGGACGCCCACGAGCGCCGCGGACAGATCGGGATCGTCGCCGAACCGGTCGCGCAGCGCGGGGAAGACGTTCAGTGCGCTGACGAATCCGGCCGCCCATGGCCACAGCGCCTTGATCGCCTCCGAGCCCGCGAGCGGCGCTCCGGTCTGCGCGTCCTCCAGCTCGAAGACGACCGGTTCGAACGGCTCGCGCGCCGCGATGCACGCGGCCAGCTCGTCGTAGCGGCGCATGACGAGATCGATCAGACGCTTCGCCTGGTCCGCGCCGATCGGCAGCGCGCTGCCGTCGTGCGTGCCGAGCACGTGCGGCAGCCACTGGCTCGGCAGCACGACATCGGGTTGCAGCAGCACGCCGGTCAGGAAACCATCGAGCATCACGACGTCGAGATGCTCGCCTTCCTCGGGCAGCGCGGCGAGCGCCGCGGCGAGTTCGGCCATTTCGTCGTCGCTCAGGGGGCCGGTGCGGGCGGCGGGCATGGCGTTGTCCAGCGTCGTGAAGGCGGCATTATCGGCCCGTTGCGCGAGCGTGCCGGCGCGCTCAAGCGATCACGTCGGCCGCGACGGCGAGGAAGGCGCCGAGCGCGCAGCGCTCGGGCACGAGCCTTTCGACTGCACGCGCGAGTGCGTCGCCGCCGGGCAGAAAGACTGCGCTGCGGGTAACCACGTTGCCCACCGGCAGCCCGGCGAACAAGTCGAGCGCCTCGCGCCGCGTGTGCCAGCGCGCGCCGCGATACGCGCCGCGGCCGCCGCCGCGCCCCTTCTGCAGGTACCACAGGCTGGTGCGGTCGAGCAGACCCAACACGACCCGCCGGCGCGTGACGCGGATCATCTCGCGCACCGCCTGCCGCTGATCGGCGATGAAGGCGAGCGCGGTGACGCAGATCGTGCAGTCGAAACCTCGGTCGGCAAACGGCAGCCGCTCGGCGCACCCTTCGACGTATCGCTCGCCGGCTTTCGCCTGGTGCGTCGCCACGTGCAGCGCCGCCGGATCGGAATCGAGCCCGGTCGCGATCACGCCGAGGTCGCGCGCGCAGCGGCGCGTGAAGTAGCCGGTGCCGCAGCCGACGTCGAGCAGCCGCTCGCCCGGTTGCGCCGCCAGCAGGCGCGCAAGCAGCGCGAACTCGACGTCGCCGATCCACGCGCCGCGCCGAGTGCGGTACCACGCGTCGTAGCGCTCGGCCGCTGCGATGTCCATCTCAGCCGCCCGGCCTCGGGCGCAGCCGTCGTCGAGCAAGCGTGAAAAGGAGCAGCGGCGCCAGCGCGAGCGCGGTCGGAGCCGGCGCGTTCAGGTTCGGCGCCTGCCGGCCATCGCGGTTGCCCGGGCTCGGCCGCACGAACGTCGACCGGCGATGCGGACGCGCACGGTGCGGCTCATCCCTTAGAACACCAACACCTTGTCCGCCCACCGCGTCCATGAGGTCAGCTCATCCATGCTGCTTCGATGCGCGCCCGCGATGAGGCGTTCGTCGGTGATCCCGCGCGCATCCATGCACGAGCCGCACACGCCGACCGCGCCGCCGTGACGGATCACCGCGCCCAGCATGTCGGCAAGGTTGTAATAGCCGTGAGGCACCTTCTGTCCGGCGGCCGCGCACGCCACGGCATCGCCCAACAGGAACATGCGCGCTTCCGCGCCGCCCGTCGCCAGCAGGGATCGCGCCAGCCGCAGCGCGTTGTAGCACCGTTCGGTACCGTAGGGTGGATCGTTCAGGATCAAGAGCGTCTTCACTTCAGATCTCCACTCGCTGCGGCAGAGCCGGACTCGCCGGCGCCGCGACCTCGCCGTTCCAGGCCTGCATGCCGTTGCGAAGCACGAGAACGTCGCGCAAGCCCGCTGCGCGCAGGATCTTCGCTGCCTGCGCGGAGCGCCGGTCGGTTCGGCACACCAGCACGATCGTGTTCGACTCGGCGCTCACGAGTTCCTGCAGCCGAATCGGCAGGTCTTTCAGCGGCACGTTGCGCGCGCGAGGGATGCGGCCCGACGGGCCAGCGAACTCGTCCGGGTCCCGCACGTCGACGATGGTCACATCGGTGCCGGTGTCGAGGCGTCGCCGCAGTTCGGCCGCTGAGATCCACTTCACCGGCGTCGCTCTCAGTCGGCCGAGCAAGCGCGGCAGCGCGAGCGCGACGGCCAGCAGGCCCAGGCCGATGAAGCCGTAGCGCAGCGCGGCGGCCTCGCCCGCCGCCGCCTCGCGTCCGGCATGTCCGAGCCACGCGTACGCGGCCGTCCCGGGAACCATGCAGATCAAGGTGGTGACTGCGTACTCTGCGATGCGGATGCGGGTCAGGCCGAGTGCATAGTTGAGCAGATTGAAAGGCGCCAGCGGCACCAGCCGCATCAGCGCGACGAAGCGCCATCCCTCCGCCTGCACGCCGGCGAGCAACTGCTGCAGCCGCTCGCCTGCGCGGCGCGCGACCCAGTCGGACGCGACGTAGCGCGCAGCGACGAACGCGAGCGTCGCGCCGAGCGTGGCGCCGAGCAGGTTCCACAAAGTGCCAAAGACCGGTCCGAACAGAAACCCGCCGGCCAGGCCGAACAGCGACCCGGGAACGAAAAGCACCGTCGCCAGCGCGAACAGCAACACGAATCCGGCCGGTGCCCATGCGCCCAGGCCGCCGAGCGCAGCCTCGATCGCGGCCACATCGAACAGCTCGCGATGCGCCCAGGCCCCCGCGGTCGCCGCAGCGAGCAGCAGCGCCAATGCGAGGCGCCCGGCCAAAGCGCGGCGGCGATTCACGTCGCCTCCCGCCGCGGATCGGCCGCGTAGCTGCCGGGCGCATCGCGCAAGGGTTGCACCAGCAGGCGATCGAGCCGCAGATCCTCGGGCGAGCGGAACGCGTCGATGCCGATCGTCATCGCCTCGTGGCCGGCGACCGGCTGCGCGCGGTAGGTGCCGAACAGGCGGTCCCACCACGGCACGTTGAAGCCGAAGTTGCTGTTCGTCTCGAGCGGCAGCGTCGAGTGATGCACGCGGTGCATGTCGGGCGTGACGACGAGC
This sequence comes from Pseudomonadota bacterium, assembly GCA_040752195.1. Taxonomy (GTDB): domain Bacteria; phylum Pseudomonadota; class Gammaproteobacteria; order Burkholderiales; family Burkholderiaceae_F; genus DSNY01. Next base: position 16,036 of record JBFMFC010000057.1, read on the forward strand.
CAGCGCAGCCAGCGATCCACGCCCGCGGGCAGGCGCGCGTTCGCGTGGTTGAACATCGCAGTCGCATTGAGCACGATCTCGAACAGCAGCACGGCGACCGCCGGCGCGCCGATCGCGCTGACCGCCGCGCACTTGATGCCGAGCGACAGCAGGATCTCGAGCGGATGGAAGCGCGTTCCGGTGGTGACGTCGAAGTCCGGATCGGCGTGGTGGACGCGGTGCAGCCGCCACAGCGCCGGCACCGCGTGGAAGACGACGTGCTGGAAGTAGATCGCCAGGTCGAGCAGCACGACCGCGATCAGCAGCTCGGCCCACGCGGGCAGCGCGACCGCGTTGAGCAGACCCCAGCCGTGGGTCTCGCCGGCCAGCGCGACCGCGATCGCCGCGCCCGGCGCGAGCAACCGCACGACAAGCGCGTCGAGTACCAGCAGCGCGAGGTTGTGCGGCCAGCGCCGCGCGCGGGCGAAGCGCGCGCGCCGGCGCGGCGCCAGCCACTCCCACAGCGCGACCGCGGCGAACACGCCGGCGAACGCGGCCAGACGCAGCGCGGCTTCGTGTTCGGTCAGCGATCCGGTCATGCGGGCCTCGGCGGCGGCGGGCGGTGCTAAGCTTTAGATCAATTAATCGCGTATTCAAGCAATCGATTGAATACTAGGTTCGGAGGATCGCCCTTGTCAACCGCAGTCAACCCCAAGCGCGAGGTCTACGAGGCGCTCGCGCGCATCGGCACCGCGCTCGCGAGCAGCGTGCGGCTCGAGCTGCTGGAGCTGCTCGCGCAAGGCGAACGCAGCGTCGACGAACTGGCCACGCTGACCGGCACGACGGTCGCCAACGCGTCGCAGCACCTGCAGAAGCTCAAACAGGCGGGCCTGATCGTCGGCCGCAAGGAGGCCCAGTTCGTCCGCTACCGGCTGGCCGGCGACGAGGTCGTGGCGCTGGTCGACGCGCTCGGCAGGGCCGGGCGCGCGTATCTGGCGGACATCGACCGCGTCGTGCGCCAGTACTTCACGTCGAAGGACGAGCTGGAGCCGGTGCCTGCGGCCGACGTGCTCGAGCGCGCGAAAAAAGGGCTCGTCACCGTGCTCGACGTGCGTCCGCCGGAGGAATTCGCCGCCGGCCACGTGCCCGGCGCGATCAACATCCCGATCCACGAGCTGGAAAAGCGCCTGTCCGAGCTGCCGAAACGCAAGGAGGTCGTCGCGTATTGCCGCGGCCCGTACTGCCTCATGTCGTTCGATGCCGTGGCGCTGCTGCGCAAGAAGGGGCTGAAAGCGCGCCGCCTGCAGGACGGGATGCCGGAATGGCGGCTCGCGGGGCTGCCGACGGCGCGCGAGTAGCCGCACAGCGCGACCGCTCTCGCGGCCGGGACAGGATTGTCGTCGGCGCGCGCAGCGCTGCACGTGCCCGAAAAATCGGGCGGCGGCAGCCGCCCGTGAGTCGGAACAGAGGACTCTTCTACTTCGCGAATCGCAGATACAGCGGCCCGTAATGCACCGCGTGCCGCACCTGCGCGTTGTCGAACGCGGCGAAGCCGAAGCCGTACGACGCATTCAGGTCGCTGAACTGCACGTCGAACTTGCTGCCGGTGGTCAGCTTGCGGCTGACTTCGGATGTCAGCACGCCGTTGGCCCAGCGGGTCGCCACCTTGATGTCGGCGCGGTCGCCCTTCAGCGGGAAGATCAGGAACGAGGCGACTTCGTCGCCCGGCTTGAACCTGCTGTCGTCGAAGGGCACCTGGTTGCCGTCGATGATGTAGTACGTGCCGCCGGCGTTGGCGGGCCTGCCGTCCTTGTTCATGAACTCGGGCTTGCCGTTGACCAGACCGAAGCCCTTGTACTCGGGGCCGCCCGGATCGCTCTTGCGGCCGGCAGCGGGGCTCTTCTGCGGATCGAAGCGCGTGTGGTCGACGTACTGGTCGTCGACGTGGCCGAGCGGCGCGGTGCGAAGACCCTTCATGTGCCAAATGTCGCCGAGCTCGCCTTCCTTGGCGGTGTACTTGTTGCCGAACGGCTTGCCGGGTTCTCCGGCATGGCAGAGGGCGCCGCAACCCTGCTTGTCGAAGCCGGCGATCGAGTTGTTGATGTTCCAGATCATCGCCCACTTGTCTTCGTAGTAGACGTTGTCGTCGCCGCCCTTGTCGGCCGGATCCCTGAGCTTCTTCCACGATCCATCGGGCTGCTTCTGGTAGGGCCCGCGCCGAATCGAGTTGGTCGGATCGGCGTACTGGACCAGGAAATACACGGTGTCGCCGCTGTACACGGCTTTCAGCGTCGCCGTGGTTTCGCCCTTGCCGCCGGCGAAGTTCGCGCCGTCGGAAAGCTCGACCGAGATCGGCTTGGCCGCGGCCCACGCGGCGTCATTGGGATTGCCGTCGAGGGTGGGCGGCGTGGTCACTTTCGCCGCGACCAGCACGTTCGGCGCGGCGGTCTGTTCTTGCGTCGCGTAGGCCGACAGTGCAAGCGCGAGCGTCGATAAGGCAACGGGTACGAGATAACGCATCGAGGATCTCCTTTGCGGACAACCGGTCCGCTCGACTTTGATGTTGCTGCCCGGACGCGAGCGCGCCGTGCAGCGGCATGCGTTGCGATCATGCGCCGCCTGTCGCAATCGAGCTTGATCAGGGTCACGCGCACCCGACACGCGCGCAAGAGTGCAGGTGAATCCGTTGTCCGTCATTTGCTCCGCGTGGTGTCGCACCGCTCGTGAATTCGGGTGCGACTGTGGACGTCGTCGCCCGCCGGGTGCGTCTGCTCGGCGGCCGCGCGAAGGCGGTCGAGGCCGCGGAGCACGATCACTCGCCGCTTAGGCGCGGCGGCACGGGGTGCAAGCGCGTCGATGCGTTGATCGCGACGTGGCGCATCGAGGAGCGGTGTTCGCTCCTGCATGCGGACCGCGACTTCGCGGCGTTCGCGCTGCCGCGCACCCCACAGCCCGCTCAGACGCCGCGCGCGGTGTGCGATCGGCTAGCCGGTTACTTGGCAGGCGAGTTCTTCGCCGGCTCGGCCGGTTCCTCCGCCTCGACGTGCGCCACACCCTTGTGGCAGTCGATGCACGTCGCCTTACCGTCGAGCGCCTGGCGATGCATCTTCTGCGCGAACTCGCTCTGCTTGTCCGCCGCCATCCTTGCGAGGTCGTGACACTGACGGCAGTTCGCCGAGTTGTTGGCGCGCATCTCGTCCCAGACCAGGTTGGCGAGGCGCCAGCGTTCGCGCTCGAACTTCTCTTTCGTCGCGATCGTGCCGCGCATCTCCGCGAACACGTCGCGGACGCCGGCGCGCGCCTTGTAGAAGAGTTTGGCCGGATAGCTGTGCGGAACGTGGCAGTCGGTGCACGAAGCCTTCGTGCCGGTCCGGTTCGAGAAGTGGACGCTCTGCTTGTATTCCGGATAGACGAACTGCGCGTGCGAGTGACAGGCGCTGCCGCAGAACTCGTTCGTGCCGGTCACCGCGACGGCGACCTGCGTACCGATGACGGTCGCCGCGCCGACGACGAGCCCGATGACAAGGAGCCAGAACACCGACATCGAAGCCGAAGGCGCGAACAGCCATCGCAACAGGCCGCGTCCGCGACGCGGCCGACTCTCGGACTCCATGGTCCTTCCCTTTCGCATGAGTTGCAGGCGAACCATAGGAGTTCGATCCGGCGGATACGTTGCGTTTGGTCAAGCATCTGCGACGGCAGAGCCGCTGCCGCAGCCCTTTGGCGCGCCAGGCGCGCAAAATCCGAGGGCACACGAGGCGGCATGCAGCAATGCGTCGGCGAGCGGCGTGATGGCCCGTCAACGTCTCCCGGGCCGCCGCGTTGGATTGGCAACCAGGCGTGTCATTCACTGCATCGGTTGGTTGGGCGCCATCCGTTGCGCTGTCAACGAAGAAGGAGAGTCGATGAAATCGTTCGTGATCGCGGCGATCGCCGCTGCGGGAATCCTGATGACAGGCGCAGCCAGCGCCGACGAAGCGCTCGCCAAGAAGAGCGGATGTCTCGCCTGCCACGCCATCGACAAGAAGAAGATGGGCCCGGCCTTCAAGGAGAGCGCCGCCAAATACAAGGGCAAGGCCGACGCGCAGGCGACCGTCGTCGCGAAGCTGAAAGCGGGCAAAGAGCATCCGGCCGTCAAAGCCAGCGACGAAGATCTGGAGAAGCTCGCCAAGTGGGTCCTGTCGCTGTGACGCGCACGGCCGCTTGAGCGACAAAGCCGGCGCAGGCCGGCTTTTTCTTTGGTCGCGTCGGGCGCCTCCCCTCGTCAGGGGCGTCGGGCGGTCCACCCCCTCACGAGAGCGGTCGCCAATGCGACCGCGCGCCGCTCAGTGCGATGCCTGCGCGGCGCGCAACGCACGCCGCAGGAAACCGAACTCGTCCTGCTCGAGTTCCTTCAGGCTTGACTCGATCGTCGCCAGCGCGCTTTCGACTTCCGGCAGCAGGACGTCCTGCAACGCGCGCACCCGGCGCACGGTCCTGCGGTACTCCGCGTACAGCCGCGCGAGGTTGGTCGAACGCGCGG
>JBFMFC010000058.1:0-19982 GCA_040752195.1 Pseudomonadota bacterium
GGCTCGATCACGCGCCGCACCGACCCGTCCGAACGCAACTCGCGGATCGCACCGACGCACTCGGCCGGCGGGCGGTCGCCGCTGATCGTGCGGCCCTTGGCATCGCTGCACACGAAAATGCTCTGCTGGGCGGCGGCGACGCCGGCCAGCCCGCACAGCACGAGCGCCCCAGCGGTGCGCATGGCTCGGTCAGGCGCCATAGCGGCTGCGGTACTCGAGCATCGCCGCGCGATACGGCGCGACCTGGGCTGCGGCGGGCGCGCCGGAATCGACGAACGCGAGCAGATCGTCGAGCGTGGCGATCGCCACGACCGGCATCCCGTATGCGGCCTCGACCTCCTGCACCGCCGAACGGGGCGACAGCGCGTGGTCGGGGCCGGCGCGCTCCATCCGGTCGAGCGCGATCAGCACGCCCGCCGGCGTAGCGCCCGCCGCCCGGATCAGTTCAACGGATTCCCGCACCGAAGTCCCAGCCGTGATCACGTCATCGACGATCACAACGCGCCCCTCAAGCGGCGCGCCGACAATCACGCCGCCTTCGCCGTGATCCTTGGCTTCCTTGCGGTTGAACGCGAACGGCACGTCGGTGCCCAGTTCCGCCAGCGCCACCGCGGTACTGGACGCGAGCGTGATGCCCTTGTACGCCGGGCCGAACAGCATGTCGAACCGCACGCGGCCCGCCGCGTGCGCCGCGAGCAGTGCCCGTGCATAGAATCGCGCGAGCGCACCGAGCAGCGAGCCGCGATTGAACAACCCCGCGTTGAAGAAGTACGGCGACCTGCGGCCGGCCTTCGTGACGAACTCGCCGAAGCGAAGCACGCCACTCGCCAGCGCGAACTCGATGAACTGCCGCTTGATCTGCTCCATCCGCCCCCGACCGAACCGGCTACCGGCGCCTGAACAGGGCGGCAGTATCGCAGATGCGATGATCCGTCGGCCGCGCGATCCGCGCCGGACCGCACGCCCGCCCCACGGAGCCTCCACGTGATCCGCATCGCCACGCTCAACGTCAACGGAATCCGCGCCGCGGCGGCCAAGGGGCTGTTCCGCTGGGTCCGCCGCGCCGATCCGGACGTCCTGTGCCTGCAGGAAGTCAGGGCGCACGAACAGGACATCCCGGAGCGCTATCGCTACCACGACAGCCTGCACAGTATCTTCTTCTGTGCCAAGAAAAAGGGGTACGCGGGCACGGCGATGTATTCGAAGAAGAAGCCGAAGCGCGTGCAGCTGGGCTTCGGCGTCGCCGAATTCGACGACGAAGGCCGCTACATCGAGGCCGAGTTCACGCACCTCACGGTGGTCTGCGTGTACTTCCCGTCGGGATCGAGTTCGCCGCAGCGGCAGGCGGCGAAGTTCCGTTTCCTCGATGCCTTCATGCCGCATCTGGGAAAGCTGCGCGCGAGCGGGCGCGAGATCGTCGTTTGCGGCGACGTGAACATCGCGCACAAGGAGATCGATCTCAAGAACTGGCGCAGCAACCAGAAGAATTCGGGGTTCCTGCCCGAGGAGCGCGCGTGGCTGACGGAGCTGTTCGACCGCCAAGGCTGGGTCGACGTGTTCCGCCGGCTCGACCCCCGCCCCGGCCAGTACACGTGGTGGAGCAATCGCGGACAGGCGTGGGCCAAGAACGTCGGCTGGCGGATCGACTACCAGATCGCCACGCCCGGCATCGCGGCGAAGGCCAGGCGCGCCGAGATCTACACGAAGCAGCGCTTCAGCGATCACGCGCCGCTGGTCATCGACTACGCGGCACGGCTGTAGTCGGACCGCGCTGCGCCGGCGGCGCCGCACGCCGCGCCGCCTCGTACAGCGGCAGCACCCGCGGCAGCGCGGTCTCGATCTCGTGGATGCGCGCGGCATGCCCCGGATGCGTCGACAGGAACTGCGGCGGCTGCGCGCCGCCCGCCCGCGACATCTTCTGCCAGACGCGTACAGCTGCCCGTGGGTCGAAGCCGGCGCGCGCGGCGAGCTCGAGTCCGGCGAGATCGGCGTCGACTTCGTGGCTGCGCGAGTACGGCAGCGTGATCGCGAGCTGAGCGGCCTGCGCGAGCAGCGTCGCGCCGACGTCGCTCAGGCCGAAGTAAGCCGCGGCGAGATTGATGCCGACGTTCTTCAGCAGCGCCTCGCTCATGCGCGCTCGCCCGTGCTCGAGCAGCGCGTGCGCGATCTCGTGACCGATCACCGCGGCAAGCTCGTCGTCGTCGAGCGCAAGGCGGTCGATCAAGCCGTCGAACACGACGATCTTTCCGCCCGGCATGCAGAACGCGTTGATCGCGGGCGTGTCGATCACGTTGACTTCCCACGCCCACGTCGCGGCCTTCGCGTTGAAGCGCGTACCGTGCGGGATCAGTCGCTGCGCGATCGCGCGCACGCGCTGCACCTGCGGCGCGTCGGTGTTCAGCAGGCGGCGCGCGGCCGCCTGCTGCTTGAGCTGCGCGTACTGCTGCGCGGCGCTGGCGTTGACCAGGCCCTCCGGCACGAGCATCAGCCGTGGCTTGCGCACCTGCACACCGGCATCGGCGGGCTGCGCGCCGGCCGCCGGCGCGAGCGCGGCCGTGGCGATCGCGATGGCGAGAACGTGCAACCAGCGCTTCATTCGTTCCTCACGCAAGGGCGCGGAGCTTGGCCCGGACACTTCACGAGGTCGCCCCCGTATGCGTACGTTTTGTCTCGGTGAATCGGCGCACTTTGCCGGCGCCGTGCCGATCCATTTTGCACCGCCGGGGCTACGCGGGTTTGCGCGGCGCCCCCCGTGAACTGTCCGGGCGAACGCGATCGGTAGACTGGCCGCTTCGATGAGCACCGTTGCGCTTCCCAAGAGGTGATGCTGCGACCGATGAGCGTGCCGACTTCATCCGCGCCGGCGCGGCGGCGCCGGCTGCGCGCTTGGCTCGACGCGCTGCGCGTCTACGCCGAGCCGCCGGTGGCGCGCATGTTGCTGCTGGGGTTCTCGGCCGGGCTGCCGCTGCTGCTTGTGTTCGGGACGCTGTCGTTCTGGCTGCGCGAAGCGGGTGTGGATCGCACGACGATCGGCTTCCTGAGCTGGGTCGCGCTCGCGTACGCGTTCAAGTGGGCGTGGGCGCCGCTGGTCGATCGGCTGCCGCTGCCGTGGCTGACGCGCAGGCTCGGCCGGCGCCGCAGCTGGCTGCTCGCCGCACAGTGCGCGGTCGCCGCGGGGCTGGTCGGCATGGCGCTCGCCGATCCGCAGGCTCAGCTCGGCACGCTCGCCGCGTTTGCGCTGCTGACGGCATTCGCGTCGGCCACCCAGGACATCGCGCTCGACGCGTACCGGATCGAGTCGGCGCCGGTCGACCGGCAGGCCGCGCTCGCCGCCGCCTACCAGACCGGCTACCGCGTGGCGATGATCTGGGCCGGTGCCGGGGTGCTGTGGATCGCAGCTCGCTTCGATCCGAGCGAGGCGACGTACGAGCACGCGCCGTGGACGATCGCGTACCTCGCGATGGCGGCTTCGATGGCCGTCGGCATGGTCACCGTGCTGTTGGCGCCGGAACCGCAGCCGCGCGCGCCGCTTGCACCGACCGCGCAGGAAAGCGCGTTCGCGGCGCGGCTCGCGCGCATCGGCCGGCTGCCCGTACGGCTCGCGCGGCTGATCGTGTGGCTGCACGGCGCGGCGGTCAGTCCCTTCGTCGACTTCGTGGCCCGCTACCGCTGGCACGCGTTGCTGCTGCTCGCGCTGATCGCGACCTATCGCGTGTCCGACATCGTGATGGGCGTGATGGCGAACCCGTTTTACCGCGACATGGGCTTCAGCAAGGACGAGGTCGCCGCGGTATCCAAGTTCTACGGCGTGGCGATGACGCTCCTCGGCGCCTTCGTCGGCGGCGTGCTCGCGCTGCGCATCGGCGTGCTGCGCACGCTCGCCGCCGGCGCGGCGCTTTCCGCGGCGACCAACCTGCTGTTCGCGTGGCTCGCCACACGCGGCCATGACCTGGGGTTCCTGGTCTTCGCGGTGTCGGCCGACAACCTGAGCGCAGGCATCGCGAGCAGCGCGTTCGTCGCGTACCTGTCGGGGCTCACCAATGTCGCGTACTCGGCCACGCAGTACGCACTGTTCTCCTCGGTGATGCTGCTGCTGCCGAAGTTCCTCGCCGGGTTCTCGGGCTGGGCGGTCGATCGGTTCGGTTACGAGGCCTTTTTCGTCGGCACGGCATTGCTCGGTGTGCCGGTCCTCGCGCTCGTCTGGCTGGCGAGCCGCGCGGCGGCCGCGCGACCTCAGGGCTCGCCGTCCCAGTAGTCGAGGTCGGTGTCCGGCCGGTGCATGCGGCCGCCGTCGAGCAGCGGGCCCCTTTCGCGAGCGAAGGCGAGGTACTTGCCGGAGTCGGGGTACTCGCAGACTTCGGGGGTCTCCTGCGTGCTGATCGACAGGTACGCGAGCGGCGCATCCGACGTGTTGACGATGTGGTGCGGATACTCCGGCCCCGGCGGAATCGAGATCACGTCGCCGGCGCGGATCGGGACCATCTCGCCCGCCACGCGCAGCGCGCCTTCGCCCTCGAGGATCACGAACATCTCCTCCTGCGCGTAGTGGAAGTGATACGGGCATGTGACCTTGCCCGGCGGCAGGATGTCGTACGACGCGCCGAGCTTGCTCGCCGCCGTCCCCGCCACGCGCGGGCCGATCACTGCGCCGAAACGCACGCCTTCGTACGGCGGCGTCGCCCGCCGGGAGGTGTCCAACGGAACGTCGTTGACGTTGCGGATCAGCTTCGCACGCAGTTCATCGGCCCTGCTCATCGGTTCACCTCGTCTCGAAGCGATATACCGCCAGCGTGGCGCGCAGGCTCGGCAGCACCGTGACCGGGCGGCCGTCGGCGAGCACCGCGCGCGCCGTGATCCGAAGCCCGACTTTGGCCGCGAGGATCTCGAAGTCCTTCAGCGTACACAGGTGGATGTTCGGCGTGTCGTACCACTGGTAGGGAATCTGCGGCGTCACCGGCATGCGGCCGGCGAGCAGCGACACCGCGTGCCGCCAGTACCCGAAGTTCGGAAAACTCACGATGCCTTCGCGGCCGACGCGCGCCATCTCGCGCAGGATGTCCTCGGCGTGCCGCATCGCCTGCAGCGTCTGCGACAGAACGACCGTGTCGAACTGGCCGTCTTCGAACATGCGCAGCCCGGACTCGAGGTCCGCCTGGATCACGTTGACGCGCCTGCGCACCGCTGCGAGCACGTTGTCGTCGGCGATGTCCACCCCGTAGCCGCGGCAGCCCTTCGCATCGCGCAGATGCGCGAGCAGCGCGCCGTCGCCGCAGCCCAGGTCGAGCACGTGCGCGCCGGGCGCGATCCAGCCCGCGATCAACTGCAGGTCGACGCGCAGCGTCATGCCCCCGCCTCCGCCAGCCGCGGCGCGGCGCAACCCTCGGCGATCCCCTCGAAGTACGCCCGCACGACGTTGTGGTAGCGCGCGTCGTCCAGCAGGAACGCATCGTGCCCGTGCGGCGCGTCGATCTCGGCGTAGACGACGTCGCGATCGTTGGCGACCAGCGCCTCGACGATCTCGCGCGAACGCGCCGGGGAGAACCGCCAGTCGGTCGTGAACGACGCGAGGAAGAACTTCGCGCGCGCGGGCGCAAGCGCCCGCTTCAGATCGCCGCCGGTCGCGCGCGCCGGGTCGAAGTAGTCGAGCGCGCGGGTGATCAGCAGGTAGGTGTTCGCGTCGAAGTATTCGGAGAACTTGTCGCCCTGGTAGCGCAGGTAGCTCTCGACCTCGAACTCGACGTCGTAGTGGAACTGGTAGTCGTCGGCGCGCATGCTGCGGCCGAATTTTTCGGCCATGTCGTCGCCCGACAGGTACGTGATGTGCCCGATCATCCGCGCCACGCGCAGGCCGCGCTTGGGCACGACGCCGTGCGCGTAGTAGTCGCCGCCGTGAAAGTCGGGGTCGGAGCGGATCGCCGTGCGCGCGACCTCGTTGAACGCGATGTTCTGCGCGCTGAGCTTGGGGGTGGTCGCGATCGCGACGCAATGCGCGATGCGCTCCGGATACTGGATCGTCCACGACAGCGCCTGCATGCCGCCCAACGAACCGCCCATCACGGCGGCCCAGCGGTCGATGCCGAGGCGGTCCGCGACCCGCGCCTGCGCGTTGACCCAGTCCTCGACGGTGACGACCGGAAAGCTCGCGCCGTACGGGCGGCCGGTCGCGGGGTTGGTCGACATCGGGCCGGTCGAACCGAAGCACGAGCCGAGGTTGTTGACGCCGACGACGAAGAAGCGGTTGGTATCCACCGGCTTGCCGGGACCGACCATGTTGTCCCACCAACCGACGTTGCGCGGCGCGTCGGCGTACGCGCCCGCGACGTGGTGCGAGGCGTTCAGCGCGTGGCAGACGAGCACCGCGTTGCTGCGGTCCGCGTTCAATTCGCCATAGGTCTCGACCATCAGCGTGTAGTCGCCGATCGACGCCCCGCTGGCAAGCCGCAGCGGCTCGGCGAAGTGCATCGCCTGCGGTGTGACGATCCCGACGGATCCGGGCTTGACGACCATGTGTTCGACTCAGAAAAAAACCCGATCGCGGCCGCGTCGGGTTTGCGAGACTGCGACGGTACGTCGCAGGACCGTTTAGCGGAATTTGTGGCGCTGGCCACGCGCCCGCAAGCTGGTCGGCAAATCGGCGCGGCGAAACAGGCCGCGAAGGGTAGGCGGCGCGGCGGGCGGTGTCAATCGGAGCGGTCGGCCGGCCGCCGCGCGGCGAGCCATTCGCGGATCTTCATCGGGTCGTGCTCGCGCAGCACGCGCGCCGCCAGCTTGGCCGAGGTCTTGACCGACAGCTCCAGCAGATGCTCCTTCATCGGCAGGATCTGCGACGGGTGCATCGAGAACTGCTTCAGCCCCATGCCGAGCAGCAGCTCGGTCATCGCGAGCTCGCCGGCCAGTTCCCCGCACACCGACACCGGCATGCGCGCGCGCTGCCCGGTGCGGATCGTCTGCGCGATCAGCTTGAGCACCGCGGGATGGAGCTGGTCGTACAGGTGCGCGACACTGGCGTCGGCGCGGTCGATCGCCAGCGTGTACTGGATCAGGTCGTTGGTGCCGACCGCGAGGAACTTCAGCCGCTTGACGAAGGCCGGCAGCGACAGCGCCGCCGCCGGCACCTCGATCATCCCGCCGACCGGCACGCGCGCGTCGAACTTGCGGTGCGCGTCCTTCAGTTGCTCCTTGGCGCGAGCGATGAACGCGAGCGCCTGCTCGATCTCGTGCACGTGCGCGAGCATCGGCACGAGGATGCGCACGGTGCCGACGGCGGAGGCGCGCAGGATCGCGCGCAACTGCGTGAGGAAGAGTTCCGGGTACGCCAGGCAGTAGCGGATCGCGCGCAGCCCGAGCGCCGGGTTCGACTCCTCGGTCGGCGCACCGGCCGCCATGCCGAGCGAGCGGCGCGCGGCGGGGTTGAGCACCTTGTCGGCGCCGATGTCGAGCGTGCGGATCACGACCGGCTTGCCCTTCATCGCGCGAGCGACCTTCGCGTACGCCTCGTACTGCTCGTCCTCGTCGGGCAGTTCGTCGCGGTTCATGAACAGGAACTCGGTGCGAAACAGGCCGATGCCGTCCGCGCCCGCATCGAGCGCGTCGCGCACGTCCTCGGGCGCCTCGATGTTCGCGAGCAGCTCGACCGCGACGCCGTCCCGCGTGCGCGCGATCCGGCCCTTCAGCCGCCGTAGCGCAAGTCGCGCTTCGGCCTGCGCCTTGACCTTCTGGCGATAGGCGGCCAGCTCGGCGGCATCCGGTTCGACGATCAGCTTGCCGGCTTCGGCGTCGAGGATCACGAGGTCGCCTTCGGCGACCTGCGCCCGCGCACTGGTCGCGCCCAGCAGCGCGGGCAATCCGAGGCTGCGTGCCAGCACGGCCGTGTGCGAAGTGGGCCCGCCCAGTTCGGTGACGAACCCGGCGAGCCCGATGTCGGTGTAGTCCCTCAGGTGCAGCACGTCCGCCGGCGCCAGATCGTGCGCGATCAGCACGAGGCGTTCGCCATCCTCTCGCTTCTTGGGCAGCGTGGCCCTCGTCGCGCGTCCGGTCTCGAGCGCGTTCAATACGCGCTGGACGACCTGGCGCACGTCCTGCGCGCGTTCGCGGAAGTACGCGTCGTCGATCGACTCGAACTGGCGGCACACTTCTTCGAGCTGGATCGCCAGCGCCCACTCGGCATTGATCAGCCGCTGCCTGACGAGGTCGCGCGGCACGTCGGCGAGCAGCGGGTCGTCGAGGATCATCCGGTGCAGGTCGAGGAAGGCGCGCACCTCGTTCGGTGCGTCGGGCGAGACGTTCGCGCGCAGCTCGTCCAGCTCGGCGCGCACCGTCGAGAACGCGTTGTTCAGCCGCGCCACCTCGTGCAGCACGTCCTTGCGCTCGATCGGATACTGGCGGAAGCCGAGCTCGCTCGGCGCGAGCAGGTGGGCGCGCCCGATCGCGATGCCCGTCGCCGCGCCGCTCGCGACCCCGATGCCGTGCAGCTCCTTGCCCATCCCTCGTCCTCGCCGTGCCCGCGGCGGCTTCGTGTGTTCCGCGGCTCGTTCTTTCTATTCGTTCTCGCCGAAGCCGGCTTCGATCAGCGCGCCGAGCGCTGTGACCGCCTCGGCTTCGTCGGGGCCGTCGGCTTCGACGGTGACGATCGAGCCTTGCCCGGCGGCGAGCATCAGCACGCCCATGATCGACTTGGCGTTGACGCGCCGACCGTTCTTCGCGATCCAGACTTCGCTCTGGAACTTTGCAGCGGTTTGCGTGATCTGCGCCGACGGCCGTGCGTGCAGGCCGAGTTTATTGTTGATGACGAAGTCGCGCGAGATCATCGCCTTGCGTTCCAGTCCGTCCGCCCGTCCCCTCGTCGTGCTGCGATGCGCCCGACACCTGCACGACGCCCTGCGTGCCGCCGGCGAGCGCCTTGTCGACGGTGTCGGCGAGCGAGCCGTCGCGGTAGCACAGCACGCGCAGCAGCATCGGCAAATTGACGCCGGCGACGACCGCGACGCGCCCGGGCTCGGCAAGCTGTGCGGCGACGTTGCCGGGGGTCGCACCGAACGCGTCGGTCAGCACGATCACGCCGCTGCCGTCGTCGACCTCGCGCGCCAGCGCGCGCGCCGCGGCGATCGCCTGTGAGACGTCGCCGCCGGGCTCGACATCGAGCGCGCGCACGCCTTCGTGGGCGCGCTGCGGCGCGCAACTGTAGACGTGCGCCGCCGCAGCGGCCAGCGCGCTCGCCAGCGGCCGGTGCGCGATCAGGACCACGCCGATCATCGGGCCACCGCCTTCTCCAGCGCGTCGACGAAGGTCGCTGCGACGTCGAAACCGGTCTGCTGCGCGATCTCGACGAAGCACGTCGGGCTGGTGACGTTGATCTCGGTGAGGTAGTCGCCGATCACGTCCAGCCCCACGAGCAGCAGCCCGCGCGCGGCGAGCACGGGGCCGAGCGCCGCGGCGATCTCGCGGTCGGACTCCGACAGCGGCTGCGCCCGGCCGATACCGCCGGCGGCCAGGTTGCCGCGCGACTCGCCCGGGCGCGGCACGCGCGCCAGCGCGAACGGCACCGGTTCGCCGCCGATCAGCAGCACGCGCTTGTCGCCGTCGCGGATCTCCGGGATGAAGCGTTGCGCCATCACCGTGCGTTCGCCGTTGCGCGTGATCGTCTCGAGGATGACGTTCGTGTTCGGATCGTCGGGCCGCAGCCGGAACACGCTGGTTCCGCCCATGCCGTCGAGCGGTTTGACGACGATGTCGCCGTGGTCGCGCTGGAACTGACGGATCGCATCGGGCGATCGGCTGACCATCGTCGGTGCGGTGTAGTCCGCGAACTCGGTGATCGCGAACTTCTCGTTGTGGTCGCGCAGCGCGCGCGGGTCGTTGAACACGCGTGCGCCCTGCCGCTGCGCGGCTTCGAGCAGGAACGTCGAATACAGGTACTCGGTGTCGAACGGCGGGTCCTTGCGCATGAGCACCGCGTCGAACGAGGCCAGGTCGCGTTCGCCCGCCTCGCGCTCGACGTACCACGGCGCATGCTTGTCCGCCGAAGCCGGCAGCAGCTCGAGCAGGTGCGTGCGCGCCTGGACGCGGCCGCCGCGCTCGTCGCTCCACCAGCCCATCTCGGGCTGTGTGGTCGCCCACACGTCGTGCCCGCGCCGCGCCAGCTCGCGCATCATCGCCACGCTCGAATCCTTGTACGCCTTCAGGCGGTCGAGCGGATCGACGACGAACAGGATCGACAGCCCCTGCGACATGCGATCGTCCGGCTAGCCCGCGACCACCGCCGCCACCGGCGCGCCGGGCGCCGTCGGCGGCAGCAGGTGCGCGGTGCGCTCGAGCTCGAGCGACGCCGCGAGCAGCGCAAGCCGAGCCACGACCCCGTAGCTGTAGAAGCGGTTCTCGCTCGACGCGCCGGGCTGCGCGCGGCAGTTCGGCAGATTGCAACTGCGCGCGAACGCGAGCGGAACGAAGTGCATGCCGGGCGCGTTCAGGTTCTCGTCGCGTCCGCGCTCGGTGTGCACCCGGTAGAAGCCGCCGACCACGTAGCGGTCGATCATGTAGACGACCGGCTCGGCAGCGGCGCCGTCGACGTCCTCGTAGGTCGGAACGCCCTCCTGGATGATGACGTCGGTGACCTCGAGGCCCTCCTTGACGACCGCCATCTTGTTGCGCTGCTTGCGGTTCAGATCGCGCACCTCGGCGGCGTCGCGCACCGTCATGATGCCCATGCCGTAGGTGCCGGCGTCGGCCTTGACGATCACGAACGGCTGCTCGCTGATGCCGTACTCCTTGTACTTTTCGCGGATGCGCGCCAGCAGCATGTCGACGTTGCTCGCCAGGCACTCCTCGCCGACGCGTTTGTGGAAGTCGATCTGCCCGCAGCGGGCAAAGTACGGATTGATCATCCACGGATCGATCTTCAGCAGATCGGCGAACTCGCCGGCGACCTCGTCGTACGCGGCGAAGTGGTGCGACTTGCGCCGCACGGCCCAGCCGGCATGCAGCGGCGGCACCAGCACCTGGTCCTTCAGGTCGCGCAGGATCGGCGGGATGCCTGCCGACAGGTCGTTGTTCAGCAGCACCACGCACGGGTCGAAGCCGGCCACACCGATGCGGTCGCCCGTGCGAACGAGCGGCTCGACCGTCAGCGAATCGCCGCCCGGCAGCGAAATCGTCGTCGGCCCCTTGATCTCCTCCGACAGCGTGCCGATGCGGACTTCAAGTCCGGTCGTGCGCAGGATGCGCGCCAGTTGCGCGACGTTCGCCAGATAGAACACGTTGCGCGTATGCCGCTCCGGAACGAGCAGCAGGTTGCGCGCATCCGGACAGAGGTGCTCGATCGCCGCCTGTGCGGCCTGCACCGCGCATGGCAGCATCTCGTCGGACAGGTTGTTGAATCCGCCCGGGAACAGGTTCATGTCGACCGGCGCCAGCTTGAACCCGGCATTGCGCAGGTCGACCGAGCCGTAGAACGGCGGCGTGTGCTCCTGCCACTGCAGCCTGAACCAGCGCTCGATGGCCGGCATCGAGTCGAGGATGCGCCGCTCCAGCTCGAGCAGCGGGCCCGTCGACGCGGTCAGAAGCGCAGGGACGGGCGGATGGGGAACGGCGGAACTCGGCACGGGTGTCCATTCGCGCGACACGGCTGCGGCGGATGACCCGTAAACGCAGCGCGCGCCCGCATCGCTGAGGGGAAAGGCATTCTAGCCAATCACCCCTATCTGGACTCGAACCCGGCAAAAAGAAGGGCACCCGTCGGGTGCCCTCTGAATCGCCTTGGTGCATCCGCGCCGCGAATCGGCGCGGATCGGCGAGCTAGGGAGACACACGCGAGAGCGAGGCAAGAAGCATGCCTTCGGACCCGGACGTCGAGGCGAGGAAGACAAAGCGGGCCGCGCCGCGGCCCGCTCGATCCCGCCGTCGACCTGCCCGCGCAGCGGGTTAGGTCGAACGGCGGGCGATGTTCCGGCGCGGACGATCCCGCGCGCGGCACATCAGAACTTGTAAGCCGACTCGCCGTGGTAGGTCGTGTCGAGGCCTTCGCGCTCCTCCTCCTCGCTGACGCGCACCCCGACGATCGCCTTGACGATCACGAGCGCCACGTAGGACACGACCGCCGACAGCACGATCGCGGTCAGCACGCCCTGGAACTGGATCCACACCTGCGACGCGATGCCGGGGAAGTCGGCCGGGTCGCCGCACTTGTTGGTCACGTAGTTGCAGATCCCCAGTCCGCCGAGCGCGGGCGAGGCGAACACGCCCGTCAGCAGCGCGCCGACGATGCCGCCGACGCCGTGCACGCCGAAGACGTCGAGCGCGTCGTCCGCGCCGAGCATCCTCTTCAGCCCGGTGACGCCCCAGAAGCACAGCACGCCGGCGACGAGCCCGATCACCAGCGCGCCGCCGATACCGACGAAGCCGCACGCCGGCGTGATCGCCACCAGCCCCGCGACCGCGCCCGAGGCGGCGCCGAGCATCGACGGCTTGCCTTTGATCATCCACTCGGCGAAGGTCCACGACAGCACCGCGCCGGCGGTGGCGAGCAGCGTGTTGACGAAGGCGAGGGCGGCAACGCCGTTGGCCTCGAGGTTTGACCCCGCGTTGAAGCCGAACCAGCCGACCCACAGCAGCGCGGCGCCGGCCATCGTCAGCGTCAGGCTGTGGGGCGCGAGCGCCTCGCGTCCGTAGCCGATCCGCTTGCCGAGGAAGTACGCGGTGACCAGGCCGGCAACGCCGGCGTTGATGTGAACGACCGTTCCGCCGGCGAAGTCGAGGGCGCCCTTGGCCCACAGCCAGCCGGCCGCCTCGGTCACCGCCTTCAGCGTCGCCTCGTCCTTGATTGCATCGGGCCCGTCCCAGAACCAGACCATGTGCGCCATCGGCAGGTAGCTGAACGTGAACCAGATGACCGTGAACAGCAGCACCGCGCTGAACTTCATCCGCTCCGCGTAGCTGCCGACGATCAGCGCGCACGTGATCGCCGCGAACGTGCACTGGAACGCCACGAACAGCAGCTCGGGGATGTAGGTGTCCTTGCTGAAGGTCGCGCCCGCCGACTCGGGTGTCACGCCCGACAGGAACAGCTTCGACAGGCCGCCGATGAACGGCGAGCCGCCGGTGAACGCGAGCGAGTAGCCGTAGATCGCCCACAGCACCGATATCAGCGCGAAGGTGACGAACACCTGCATCAGCACGGACAGCATGTTCTTCGAGCGCACCAGCCCGCCGTAGAACAGCGCGAGCCCCGGAATCGTCATCAGGATCACGAGCACCGTCGCGACGTACATGAACGCGGTGTCGCCCTTGTTGATGTTGGGCGGCTTCGGCGCGTCGGCGGCCTTCTCCTGCGGTTTGGCCTCGGCCTGGGCGGGCTCGGCCGCGGCTGGCGTTGCCGCGGGTGCGGCGTCGGCCTTGGTCTCCTCCTTCTTCGCCTCGGCGCCGGGCGCGGCCTGCGCAACGGCGACCGTCGGCGCGGACCCCAGGGCAAACGCGCCGGCGGCGAGCAGCATCACGAGCAGTTTCTTCATCGGATTTCTCATCGGGTTAAAGGGCATCCTTGCCGGTCTCGCCGGTGCGGATGCGGATGACCTGCTCGAGGTCGTAGACAAAGATCTTCCCGTCACCGATCTTGCCGGTGCGCGCTGCGTTTTCGATCGCCTCGATCGCGCGCTCGACGATGTCGTCGGCGACGGCGGCCTCGACTTTGACCTTGGGCAGAAAGTCGACCACGTACTCGGCGCCGCGGTACAGCTCCGTGTGGCCCTTCTGCCGGCCAAAGCCCTTGACCTCGGTGACGGTGATGCCCTGCACGCCGACGGCGGACAGCGCCTCGCGTACCTCGTCAAGCTTGAACGGCTTGATGATGGCGGTGATCAGCTTCATGGCTCCCTCTGCTTGGGTTGCGGCGCGCGGTCGGCGACCGCAGCGCCGCGTTGCGGACTGCTAGAACGACTTCGACACGCTCAGCACGACGGAAGTCTTGCCGGCGCCTTCGGTGAAGCCGGACTCGGCCGTCGTGAACAGCTTCTTCTCCGACGTGCCGACCACGGCCGCGCCCAGCGCCCAGCCGCCGACATCCTTCGTGACACCGAGTTTGTAGTCGCTGACGCTGTCATCGAGCAAGCCCAGCGGCCTCGCGTCGTTGATCTTCTGGTAACCGTAATGCGCGGTGGCGGTCCAGCCCGACCCCAGATCGAGCGTGCCGGCCAGGTCGAGGTACCACGAACCCTTGGTGTCGACGCCGGGTACGCCTTCGCCGAGCGAGAAGAACTTGGTCGTCGCGTAGTACCACTTGGCCGACACCGGCCCGTACGAAGCGCCGACGTAGAGCTCACCGTTCTTGATCTTCACGGAGCCGAGCGCGCCGCTGTTCGGATACGCATAGTAGAGGTAGCCGACGTCGTAGCCGAAGGCGCCGACGCTGCCCTTGTAGCCGCCATAGAAGTCCATTTCGAGGCTGGCGCCGTTGTACAGCCCCTGCTCGACGTTGGAGTTCCAGTTGCCGAGGTAGAAGCCGGACTTGTGCGCGAAGTCGAATCCGCCCTGGAACGCAGGTCCGTAGCCGGTCTGCGTGTAGCCGCGAAAGCGGTAGTCGCTGAACAGCCCCGCGTTGCCGGTGAAGGTGAACTCGGGTTCGGCTTTCGCCTGCGCGAGTGCGCCCGTCGACAGCAGCAGCAGCACGGCCGCGCCCGACGCGTGGATCAGCTTTTTCATTGCCTTCCTTTCCTCGAAGAGTGGATACGGGAACTCCCGAGGACGGTCCAGCAACATGCATGCCACGCCTTCCGCGCACGCCGATCGTGCATCGCGCCGGTGCGGCGCGCTCCGGCACCGCACCGATGCACGCCGAACGCGCGCGCCCGCACCAACGAGGTGCCGCGCCGGTGTTTACACTCGCGCCATCGACGCGGGGATGCAAACGATGGACAAGGTCTCCTTTCTCGACGAACTGCAGAACCGCTTGCTGGCGCTGCTCGCCGACACGCCCGCGGAAGATCTGCAAAAGAACCTCAAGGCGCTGCTCAACCAGCAGTTCGCGCGGCTCGAACTGGTCACGCGCGACGAGTTCGATACGCAGTCACAGGTCCTCGCGCGCACGCGCGCCAAGCTCGACGCGCTCGAAGCCCGCGTCGGCGAGCTCGAGGCGCGCCGGTCGGGCTGACGGCAGCGAACACCGCGGGGGTACCGTTCGCGCCCGCGCCACGTCGCTTGCAGCGCGCAGCGCCGTCCCCATGTCCGGCGTAGCATGTACGCGTCGGTCCGCAGGAGGGCCGCCATGATGCAGACACGGAAGCCGGCAGTTCGACCGGCCGCGGTCGCCGGGATGTTCTACCCGGCGCACACCGACGCGTTGCGCGAACAAGTGCGCGCAATGCTGGCAGGCGCGCACCCCCCGCAGCCGCGGCGCCTGCCGAAGGCGCTGATCGCACCGCACGCGGGGTACGTCTACTCGGGCCCGATCGCAGCCTGCGCGTACGCCACACTCGAGACGGCGCGCGACCGCATCCGCCGCGTCGTGCTGCTCGGCCCGACGCACCGCGTCGCCGTGCGAGGTCTGGCGCTGCCCGGCGCGGACCGGTTCGCCACGCCGCTCGGCGAAGTCGAGGTCGACCGCGAGGCGATCGCAGCGCTGCGCGAACTGCCGCAAGTCGTCGAAAGCCCCGCCGCGCACGCGCTCGAGCACTCGCTCGAAGTGCAGCTTCCGTTCCTGCAAGCCGTGCTCGGCGACTTTCGGCTGGTGCCGCTCGCCGTCGGCGACGCCGCGCCCGGCGAAGTCGCGCAGGCGCTCGAGCAGGCGTGGGGCGGGGCCGAGACGTTGATCGTGGTCAGTTCCGACCTGTCGCACTATCTGCCCTACACGGCGGCGCGCGAGGTCGACACGGGGACCGTCTCGACGATCCTGTCGCTCGAGCCCGGGCTCGACCACCGTCAGGCCTGCGGCGCCACGCCGATCAACGGCCTCCTCCAGGTTGCGCGCTGGCGCGGCCTGCGGCCCGAGCTGCTCGACGCGCGCAACTCGGGCGACACCGCGGGCGACCGTCGGCGCGTCGTCGGTTACGCCGCGCTCGCTTTCCACGACCCCGGCGACGCGCGCAGGCGCGACGCCGACGACACGGGGATCGTGCTGACGCAGATCGCGCGCGGCGCGATCGCGCGCGATCTCGGATTGCCCGCACCGGTCCGGCCGACCGCACCGTTCCTCGACGAGCCGGGAGCGAGTTTCGTCACGCTGCGCAAGCGCGGCGAACTGCGCGGCTGCATCGGCACGTTGCGTGCGCAGCGCCCGCTCGGCGAGGACGTCGCTCACAATGCGCGCGCGGCGGCATTCGCCGACCCGCGCTTCGCGCCGCTGGCGCTGCACGAGTTCGACGCGATCCGTATCGAAGTGTCGCTGTTGTCCGAACCGGTGCCGGTTGCAGCCGCCGACGAAAGCCGGTTGCTCGCGACGCTGCGGCCCCACGTCGACGGCGTCGTCTTCGAGTTCGGCGCGCGGCGCAGCACCTTCCTGCCGCAGGTGTGGGAGGCGCTGCCCGACCCGCGCGAGTTCCTCGCGCAGCTCAAACGCAAGGCGGGGCTGCCGGCGGATTTCTGGTCCGACGAGGTGCGCATCTCGCGGTACACGGTGCGCAAGTGGTCGGAACAGGAGGTGCCCGCGTGAACTCGACCGCCGAGAGTCTGTACCCCGCGCGCTGGTGGCATCGTCTGCCCGACGGGCGGATTCAGTGCGACCTGTGCCCGCGCGACTGCAAGCTGCACGAAGGCCAGCGCGGGCTGTGTTTCGTTCGCCGCCGCGTCGGCGACGCGATGGTGCTCGCCACGTACGGGCGCTCGTCGGGCTTCTGCGTCGATCCGATCGAGAAGAAGCCGCTGAACCACTTCTATCCCGGCTCGGCGGTGTTCTCGTTCGGCACCGCGGGCTGCAACCTGGCGTGCAAGTTCTGCCAGAACTGGGACATCTCCAAGTCGACCGAGATGGACCGGCTGATGGATCGCGCCGGCCCGGACGAGATCGCCGACGCGGCGCTCGCTGCCGGCTGCAAGAGCGTCGCCTTCACCTACAACGACCCGGTGATCTTCGCCGAGTATGCGATGGACACGGCCGACGCATGTCACGCACGCGGGCTGAAGGCCGTCGCGGTCACCGCGGGCTACATCCATGCCGAGCCGCGCCGCGAGTTCTACGCGAAGATCGACGCCGCCAACGTCGACCTGAAAGCCTTCACCGAGGAGTTCTACTTCAAGCTGACCGGCGCGCATCTGGCGCCCGTGCTGGACACGCTGAAGTACCTCGTCCACGAAACCGGCGTCTGGACCGAGATCACGACGCTGCTCGTCCCGACGAAGAACGACTCGGACGACGAGATCCGCGCGCTCGCCCGGTGGGTGTGCCGCGAGCTCGGCCCCGAGGTGCCGCTGCACTTCACCGCGTTCCATCCCGACTGGAAGCTCACCGACCTGCCGCCGACGCCGCCGGCCACGCTCACGCGCGCGCGCCGCATCGCGATCGACGAAGGCTTGCACTACGTCTACACCGGCAACGTGCACGACACCGAAGGCGGCACGACATTCTGTCCGCGCTGCCACGCCGCGCTGATCGAGCGCGACTGGTACCGCATCCTGCGTTACGAGCTGACCGAAGACGGCCGTTGCCCGCATTGCGCGACGCCGATCGCCGGACGCTTCGGCCGGTTCGAAGGCGCCTTCGGTCCGCGCCGCATTCCGGTCAGGCTGCACGCACGATGAAGCCGCGCGCAGTCGCCATCGCCGCCGACGCCGTCGTCACGCTGCCGGGCGACCTCGTGCTGCCGTCGGGCGCGCGCGGACTGGTGCTGTTCGCGCACGGCAGCGGCTCGAGCCGGCTGTCGCCGCGCAACCGCTACGTGGCCGGCGTGCTCAACGAGGACGGTCTCGCCACGCTGCTGTTCGATCTGCTCACACCCGCCGAGGACACCGACCGCGCCGCGCGCTTCGACGTCCCGCTGCTCGCGCGCCGGCTCGTCGCCGCGTGCGTCTGGGCGCAAAGCCAGCGCGAGTTGAACGGGCTGCCGGTCGGGCTGTTCGGCGCGAGCACGGGTGCGGCCGCCGCGCTGATCGCCGCCGCCGAGCTGGGTGCGGCGGTCCGCGCGGTCGTCTCGCGCGGCGGCCGCCCGGATCTGGCGCCGCCCGAAGCGCTCGCCCGCGTGCGCGCGCCGACGCGTCTGATCGTCGGCGAATGGGATCGCGAAGTGCTGGCGCTGAACCGCGGCGCGGCGCGCCACCTGCGCTGCGAGCACGACCTCGTGATCGTTCCCGGTGCCACCCATCTGTTCGAGGAGCCCGGCACGCTCGAACGGGCCGCCGTCGCCGCGCGCGACTGGTTCGTGCGTTACTTGCCGGACAGCGCGGCGACGACCTCGTCGTCCTCGACCTGAGGAAACGACGCGTAGAACTGGCTGACCGCCCAGAAGTCGCGGTGCGGTTCCAGGCAGATCAGCTCGTCGCACAACGGTCGCACGCGCTCGAGCGTGTCGGGCGGCGCCACCGGCACCGCGCAGACGAGCTTGTGCGGATTCTTCGCGCGCAGCGCGTGCAGCGCGGCGATCATCGTCGAACCGGTCGCGAGCCCGTCGTCGACGACGATCACGATGCGCCCGGCAGGATCGATCGGCGGGCGATGCGCGGTGTAGGTGCGACGCCGCTCGCGGATCGTCGCCAGCTGCTCTTCCTTTTCCGCCTGCAGGTACTCGTCCGGGATGTGGAGGAGCGCAGCTTCGGGATTCAGGTACGACCACCCCGACTCGTCGATCGCACCGATCGCGAACTCGCGCTGTCCCGGCGCGCGCAGCTTGCGCACCAGCACGACGTCGACTTCGCCGCCGAGCGCGCGCGCGATGTCGCGCGCCATCGGCACCGCGCCGCGCGGGATGCCGAGCACGAGCGGATTGCGGCCCTTGTAGTGTTCGAGCGCGCGGGCGAGCCGCTGCGCTGCGTCGCTGCGGTCGGCGAACATGACGAGCGGAGGAGGAGCTCCGATGCGCACATGCTAGCCCGCCCGCGCGCACGGTACTTGACCGCGCGCAGCACTCGCGACGGTCAGTGCGCGACGGCGGCGGCGGCGCGTCCGGCGGCGCGCTTGCGCGCCACCGCGATGATCTTGGCCGCGACCGGCAAGTCGAGCTTGCTGAGCTCGTCGTCCATCGCGCCGCGGTCGATCAGGCGCACGCCCTTGCGGTGCGCGGCCGCGCCTTCGTCGGCACCGCCTTCGGCCACGATCAGCAGGCGCATCAATCCGATCGAGCGCGCCTGGTTCGCGAGCGCGGCGACGCGCTCGCCGGTCACGCGCCGCGGCTCGACGACGAACGCATACGCGCGCGCGGGGTCGCCCCGGTGCCGCAGCACCAGTTCGATCGGCCGCACCGCGGGCGACGCCGGCGAGCTGCGATAGCCGCGTGCCTCGAACCACGCGAGCGTTAACTCGCGCAGCGCCGCACCGGCCGGCTCCTGCCGCGGCGGCGGCGCAGCAACGGGCGCGGGGCGCGGCGCGGTGGCGCGTGGGGGCGCCGGCGGGTTCGACGCGGCGGCGGCGACCGCGGCGCGCGCGACCGCAGGCGGCGGCGCGGCGGGCCGCGGCGGCAAGGTGTCGAGCCCGGCGTCGATGTTGGTCGGCTCTTCGAGCCGTGCGCGCGCACGCGCTGCGACGCCGTGCGGCTCGCCGGCGAGCAGTTCGTCGAGGTCGACGACTTCGCTCACCTCGATGCCGGCGCGCGGCAGCATCTGCGACGGCATGCCGGCGAACACGGTCTCGCCCTGCCGTTCGTTTGCCGGGCCCGTTCCCGCCCGCATCTGCGCGAGCGCCTGCGCTTCGCGGTTCGCAGCTTCGGCGCGAATGCGGCGCGCCCGCTGCACCGCCCAGACGAACACGACCAGGAACAGAAAGACCAGCGAACCGATGAACAGGGTGTCGAGCATCGCGTGCCTGCGCCGTCTTCCCGAACGAGGGGACGCGATTGTGTCAGACCGCGCCGGCC
>JBFMFC010000059.1:0-19977 GCA_040752195.1 Pseudomonadota bacterium
CGATTCAGGCCGGGAATCAAGGCGATCTGAAAGCCGAGCGGCAGATCGAAGAAGTCGAGCGGATAACCGACGGCGTCGACCAGGATAAGCCGCTCGACCCGCTCGGGTGCCGCCAGCGCGGTGTTCCACGCGATCTCGCCGCCGAGCGAGTTTCCGCCCAGCACGCAACGCTTCACGCCCAGCGCGTCGAGGAGGCCGACGACGAACTGCACGTAGCGCTCGATACGGTAGTCACCCTTGGGCTCGGGTCCCGTCAGTCCGAAGCCCGGCAGATCCACCGTGACGACGCGCCGAGTCGGCGCCAGCGCGGCGGCCCAGCCGTCCCAGGTGTGCAGGCTGGCGCCGGTACCGTGCAGCAGAACGATCGGCACCGGATCGTCGCGCGGACCGACGTCGCGCACGTGCACGGCCATGCCTTGCAGCGCGAGCATCTGCGAGGGCGCCGGCGCCCAGCGCGTCATCAACGCTTCGGGCGGTCGATCGGGTGCGTAGGTCAGCGCGAGCGTGCCGCCGCCGACGACGAGCGCGGCGGCGAGCGCATAGGCGAACGCGCGCAGCAAGCGGTTCATCGCGATCAGGATAGCGCCGCGCGTCGACGGACGTCTGACGCCGGCTTAAGGATGGAATGCGGCGCGCCGCTGCGCGTTGCGATCGCGGGCGGGCGGCGACTGTACGAGCGCGCCGCGCAGCGGCCAGCGCGCGCCGGGCGATCGCGGCGGCCGGCTGCGCCGCGCGGCGCCTCGCCGCTCAGGGATGAAGCTCGTAACGGCGAACCGAGTGGGCGGCGGTTGGTCGAGCGGCGGGACGAGGCTCCACGCGCAGCGCGGAATCGACCAGCACCACCGGAGCTTTCGGACCGAGCGCTGCCCATTGGGACGCGAGCGCCTGCTGAAGCGCGCCGTCCGTGCCGTTGGCTGCGGTGACGATCGGCATGCCGGCGCGCCGGGCGAGCCGCTGCATCGCCTCGTTGTGCGTCAGGCCGCGTACGTACAGGCGCGGCGTGCCGCGCTCGCGCGCGACCTCGGCGGCGTGGTCCAGCAGACGCCTGCCGATGCCGGTGCCGCGCGCTTGCGGCAACACGCTCAGGCCGAGTTCCATCGCGTGGTCGCCGCGCGCCAGGTGAAGCGCGCCGGCGATGTCGAGGACCGGGTCGACGACGCCGTAGACGGCATCGCGTTCGAAGTCGATGCTGCCCACGTAGTCGATCACGGCCTCGTCGGTCATCGCGTGGCCGAAGCGCAGCCGCCGGTCTTGCGGCGGCAGCGCCAGAAAGTGCGTGACCAGTTCGTGAAAGTGAAGCGCATCCAAGCGAACGGGTGTTCGCATGCGTGATCCCTCCATGGTCGATGTCGGCGAAGCGGCCGCGAATCACGCGCCCGGTTGTCGTTGCCTGTTCTGGCGCGCCGCGACTTCCGCCGTAACGGCAGACATTGTCAGCCCGGATTCTGACCCGACGATGGCCGGCAAGTTTCCGCCCCGGGTTACACGATCGCGGGTCGCGTCGACTCGTTAGGCCGTGCGGCATCCGCCAAAAAAAAACCGCGGCACTGGGCCGCGGTTTTCAGTGCACGTATGACTCAGACGACGCGGATTTCCGCCGCTTGCGGGCCTTTTTGGCCCTGCTTGACGACGAACTCCACGCGCTGACCCTCGGAGAGCGACTTGAAGCCGCCCGCCTGGATCTCGGAGAAGTGCGCGAACAGATCCTTGCCGCCGTCATCGGGCGTGATGAATCCGAAGCCTTTTGCGTCGTTGAACCATTTGACGACACCGGTAGCCATGTTTACGTTCCTCGATAGGAAATGGGTTGAAGACTGAATCGCCGGGGCCATGAAGTTCCGACGAGCAAACGATCAAGCAACGTCAACCTGGGGAAACCGAGGACGCGCCGTTGTTCAACGAACAAACAAACGGGCCAGGAGAAACCGGAGGAAAAGCGGCACTCAAACGAAAGCGACGCGCAGTGTACGCAATTTGCTCCCGATTGTCGAATGATATTTTCGCGGGCGCCGCTGCGGGCGCAGGAGGCCGAAGATGAAGCGTGCGGAGTGGAACGGGACGGTGCTGGCCGAGTCCGACGACATCGTCACGGTCGAGGGCAACGCGTACTTCCCGGCGGCGTCGCTGCGGCGCGAGTACTTCATCGACAGCCCGACGCGCACGGTGTGCCACTGGAAAGGCACGGCGAGGTACTACACGATCCGCGTCGGCGACCGCGAGAATCGCGACGCGGCCTGGTACTACCCGGAGCCGAGCGAGGCAGCACACGCGATCAGGGGCCGCGTGGCGTTCTGGAAGGGTGTCGTGGTTCGCGACGTGTAAGCCGGCCGTGCGTGCAGCTCAGTCGCCGGGCGCATCATCGGGCGGCGGAAGCGCGGCGTGCAGTCGCGCGGCGATGGCGTCGAGCGCGGCGCGGGGGCGCGGTCGGCCGAAGTAGTTCACCAGGGTCAACACGAACCGGCCGATCACTGCGAGCGTGTCGCCGCGACTGCGCGGTACGACGTGTACGTGGACGTGCGGAACGTGCTGGCCCGCCGCAGGGCCGTCGTTGACGAGCAGCGTGCCGCCATCGGCGCGCAGGGCCGCGGCGCGCTGAGCAATCCGCACGCGCGCCACCGCATCGAACAGCGCGCGGCGTTCGGCCGGCGTCAACTCTTCGAGGCGGACCGCATGGCGCCGCGGGATGACCAGCGCGTGACCTTCGCGTACGCCGTACAGGTCGAGAAAGGTCAGCGTCGAGGACGTGCGCTCGACAATGCTCGCCGGCTCGGCGCCGTCGACGATGCGGCAGAACACGCAGTTGTCCATCGCTGATCGTGCAGCATACCCGCCGCTGCGACGGACGGATGAAGCACCGTCGCCAGCGCGATGTAAGGCAAGACACCGGCTTGGCGCTAACCTTACGCTGTCACAAGTCCCAGCCAGGAGTCGCCATGAGACGTTCACTCGCGACGGCACTCGCCGTTCTGACGATCGCACCTGCAGCGTACGCGGCCGACGTCGGCATCACCGTCGAGATCGCTCAGCCGGGCGTGTACGGTCGCATCGACATCGGCCGTTTTCCGCAGCCCGCGGTGATCGTCCCGCAGCCGGTGATCATCACGCCGCCCCCGCCGCATGTGGTGGTGCAGCCGATCTACCTGTGGGTGCCGTACGGCCATCGAAAGAATTGGGCCAAGCACTGCCACCGCTACAACGCCTGCGGGTATCCGGTCTACTTCGTGCGGCACGACTGGTACGACGAACAGATGCGCCGCGGCGACGATCGGCGCGGTCGCGATGACGACGATCACGGTCGCGGCAAGGGTAAAGGCAAAGGCAAGGGCAAGGGCCGCGACTGAACGGACGCGCCGCCGATCCGCCGCACGCACCGGACCGCGAAGTGACCGAACCCGCCGCGATCACCTACCTCTTCACCGATATCGAGGGCAGTACCCGGCTTTGGGAGGATGCCCCCGAGCGAATGCGGATTGCGCTCGCACGGCACGACACGATCTGTCACGCCGCGGTCGCGCGTCACCGCGGCACGATCGTGAAGACGACCGGCGACGGGGTGCACGCCGCGTTCGAGCGCGCGTGCGATGCGGTTGCGGCGGCGGTCGACATGCAGCTTGCGCTCGCCGTGCCGGAGGCCGGCGACGGACTCGCACTGCGCATTCGCTGCGGGCTGCACTGCGGCGTCGACGAGCGGCGCGACGGCGACTTCTACGGCCGGGCGGTGAACCGGGCCGCGCGGATCATGAGCGCGGCGCACGGCGGGCAGATCCTCGTTTCGCAGGCCGTGGCCGACGCAGTTGGCGCCGATGCGCCGCCCGGCGTTTCGCTGCGCGATCTCGGCGCCGTTCGGTTGCGCGATCTGGCCGCGCCGGAACGCGTCTACCAGGTCCTGCACCCGCGGCTGCGCGCGGACTTTCCGGCGCTGCGCTCGCTCGAGGCCACACCGAACAACCTCGCGCAGCAGTTGAACTCCTTCGTCGGCCGCGGCCAGGAACTCGCCGACGTGCGCCGGATGCTCGCGGCGAGCCGGCTCGTGACACTGCTCGGCATGGGCGGCATCGGCAAGTCGCGGCTGTCGGTGCAGCTCGGCGCCGAAGTGCTCGACGAGTATCCGGACGGTGTGTGGCTGATCGAGCTGGCGCCGCTGGGGGACGCGCAACTCGTTCCGCAGGCCGTCGCGTCGGTGCTCGGCGTCAAGGAGGAAGCCGGTGGCACCGTGCTCGACGCGCTGCTGAAGTTCGCGCGCGAGCGGACGCTGCTGATCATTCTCGACAACTGCGAACACCTCGTTGCCGCGTGCGCGGACCTCGCCAAGCGGCTGCTGCAGTCGGCTCCGAAGGTGAAGATTCTGGCGACCAGCCGCGACGCCCTGCAGATCGCCGGCGAGACCGTGTTTCAGCTCGCGCCGCTCGCCGCGCCCGACCCGCGGGCGCAGGCGACCTCGGACGCGGCGCTTGTGCACAGCGACGCCGTGCGGCTGTTCGTGGACCGCGCTCGCGCTGCGCAGCCGGCGTTTCGGCTGACTGCGGACAACTCACGGACGGTTGCGACGATCTGCCACCAGCTCGACGGCATTCCGCTCGCGCTCGAGCTGGCCGCGGCGCGAACGCGCGCACTGTCGGTCGAAGCGATCGCGGCGCGACTGAACGAGCGTTTCAGGCTGCTCGTCACCGGCGACCGCACCGTGCTGCCGCGCCAGCGCACGCTGCGCGCGCTGATCGACTGGTCGTACGACCTGCTCGCACCGCCCGAACGCACGCTGTTCCAGCGGCTATCCGTGTTCGCGGGCGGCTGGACGCTGGAGGCGGCCGAAGCGGTCGGTGCCGGAGGCGACATCGACGCGGCCGATGTCCTCGATCTGCTGGCGCGTCTCGTGGAGAAGTCGCTGGTCATCGCCGACATCGACGGGGGTCGCTACCGGATGCTTGAGACGGTCCGCCAGTACGCGCACGAGAAGCTCCAAGAGTACGGCGGCGACGGCGCCGCGCGCGAGCGCCATCTTGCGTACTACGTTCGGTTCGCCGACGCGGCGCGCACCGAGCTGGTCGGCCCCAGTCAGGGCGTCTGGCTGGAACGGTTGGACCGCGACCTGGACAACGTGCTGGCGGCGCATGCGTGGTGCGACCGCGCGGCGGGCGGCGCCGAGCTGGGGCTGCGGCTCGTTTTCTCGATCAAGTTCTACCTGCTCAGCCGCGGGCTGCTGGCGCTGGGGGAACGACTCGCGATCGAGGCGTTGGCGCGGCCGCAGGCGCAAGCGAGCGGCTTGTCGCGCTGCAGAGGACTCGCCGTCGCGGGGCAGTTCTACTTCTATCGCGGCCAGTACCGCGAGGCGCGGCGCTATCTCGCGGACAGCCTCGCGGTCGCGCGCGAGATGGGTGACCCGGCGCGCGTTGCGTCGGCGTTGCAGCCGCTCGGAATGGCGTGTCTCGGCGACGGCGATCTGCGCAGTGCGCGGGCACATCTCGAAGAAGCGGTCGAACTGTCGGCGCGGCACAGCGACGAGCGTTCGCTCGGTGCGGCGTTGAATGCACTCGCGCAGCTTTGCCGCGTCGAGGGCAGGATCGACGAGGCGCAGGTCCTCTCCGATCGCGTGCTCGCGATCTTCCGCATGCTCGGCGATCGCGACAGCATCGCGATCGCGCAGCTGAACAAGGCGATGCTGGCGATCAGCCGCGGCGCGACCGCAGGCGTTGCGAACATGCTGGTCGAAGTGCTCGACATCGCGATCGCGATCGGTTCGAAGCCGGTCGGGCAGAGCGCGCTCGAAGTCGCAAGCGCGTATGCATGCCTGCGCGGCGATGCCGCGACCGCGGCCCGCTTCTTCGGCGCGGCCGAGGCACAGGCGCAGAGGACCGGGCTGCGCCGCGACCCGGCCGACGACGCGTTCCTACGGCCGATCGTCCTTCGCATCCGATCGGCGCTCGGCGACGCCGCTTACGCGGATGCCGAGCGGCTGGGTCGGATCCTGCCCTATGAGGAAGCAATTGGCGCGGCGCGCGACTGGCTGGGCGCCGCAGGTTGATTCCGGCAGACGCCGCGACTCACTCCATCATGATGGTCGGGTCGAGCACGATCCGCCGTGCGCCGTCGCGCGCGTTGATCGTGTAGGCATAGAAGCCCGATCTGACCTCGCGCGAAATCCGGCACGTCGCCTCGAGTCGGTCCTGACTCGTTTCGCACTTGAACAGCGGGTTCTGGCTCGTGTCCGGCGCAGGCAGCTTGCGCTGTCCCTCCTTCGGGCCGGTCTTGACCATGCCCTCGATGACGATGCCGCGGTCTTCGAAGCGCAGGTTTCCCGTCGGCGCCAGCCGCCACGTGATCGTCGCGTCCTTGCCGGGCTCGCGCGCGACGACGATCGGTTCCTGGTTGACGACCAGATACCCGGCCGGAGAAAGCACCACGTGCGGGCGGCTCGGGTCAGGCGCCCTGAACTTGAACTGCGCGCAGCCTCCGAGCACCAGCGCGCAAGCAGCCGAAGCCAGCAAGAGCTTTTTCATCCTTGTTCCTCCTCGTGATTGACGTCCGCGGCGCTGCCCCGACTCAGCGCCTTCCTCGGCATGCGGCCCGGCGGGCGGCATGCGGCATGGTACGCGACGCCGCGCGCGGCGCGCGTCCCTCGGATCGGTGAGCAGCCGGAGCGCGTTCCGGCCGTTCGCCGGGGCGGGAACTGCGTTGCGCGAACAGGCGAAGCCGATTGCGGGCGAACCGCATCTGTGCGTGACAAAACGCCGAAAAGCCGGGATGAACTGCGAAAGAGGCTTCCGTCACGGCGAGAACGCGTCTGCGGCTCGCGCCGCGATTTGTGCAGTCCATCGCAATCCGCTCGTGCGGCGCGATGCGTCTGCCTACAGTTCGCTCATCGCAACGACGCAACTCGACGACAGGGACGCACCATGAAAACGAACTTCGCCGCCTCGACCCCAGCCCGCGTTGCCGCGCTCGCCCTTGCGCTTGTCGCCAGCACCGCCGTGCTCGGAGCGACCGCCATCGCGATGCAGCCCCGCTATGAGGGCGCCAGCCCGCAACCGATCGCGCTCGAGCGCGCGGTGGTCAGCGCGCCGGCAGTGAACTGAGCGCGGCGGGCGGAAAGCTGGCGCGAGCCCGGCTTCGGCCGGGCTTTGTTTTGTGCGTCGGCCGGCGCAAGGTGCGGGTCCGATCCGCGGGGACGCCGCGATGCCGCTGACCGACATCGACCCGACGTTCGACGGCCTTAAGCGCGAATCGACGGCGACCGGCCGCACGAGGTCGGCCCCTCGCCCCGACGGCGGCCGAGCGCGGCCCAAAGAAGAGCAGGCTGCTCCGACGCTGTGCGGACGGGCTGCTATAACCCTAAATCCGGCAGTTGACCGCTCACGGCTTCGGGCAATGCGTTGTCTGGCAAGCGCTCGCGGCTTCGGCGTCGTTCACCCGGAGGGTGAAGCCGCTGCGCACGGCATAGCGCGCACGGCGGGCCGCCTGGCGTCGTTGCTCCTCCTCGCAAGGGGCTGCCTTGCGTCGTCGTCGCGCCTAGCCAGCCGTCCCGCCGCACGCACTCTGCCGCGCGCTCAACCGCCGGATCTAGGGTAACCGCACGCCAACACACCGCACCTCGAGAGACGACACATGCAGGCAGCGTTCTACGATCGCACCGGCCCCGCGCGCGAAGTGCTGCGCGTCGGTGAGCTTCCGACTCCCGAACCCGGCGCCGGCGAGGTGCGGGTGAAGCTCGCGACCTCCGGCGTCAACCCGTCGGACGTCAAGACGCGCGCAGGGCTGCGCAGTCCGACGCTGCCGTTCGCGAAGATCGTCCCGCACAGCGACGGCGCAGGGGTGATCGACGCGGTCGGCGCCGGCGTGCCCGCGTCGCGCATCGGCGAACGCGTGTGGACCTGGAACGCGGCGTGGAAGCGCGCATTCGGAACCGCCGCGCAGTACGTCGTGCTGCCTTCGCACCAGGCGGTGCGGCTGCCGGACGGCGTCGGCTTCGACGTCGGCGCCTGCCTCGGGATCCCGGCCCTGACCGCGCTGCACGCGGTGCGCATGGACGGCGGCGTGGCGGGCAAGTCGGTACTCGTGACCGGCGGCGCCGGCGCGGTCGGGCACTACGCGGTGCAGATGGCGCGGCTGCTCGGCGCGCGACAGGTGATCGCCACCGTCAGCAGCCCGCAGAAGGGTGCGCTTGCGGACAGCGCCGGCGCCGACCTGGTCATCGACTATCGCGGCGACGATGTCGGCACGCGCGTGCGCGAGGCCACCGACGGCGAAGGCGTGGACCGCGTGATCGAAGTCGACTTCGCCACCAACGTCGCCGAGTCCGTTGGCGCGGTCAAGCCCGAAGGCGACATCGTCGTCTACGGCAGCAGCAAGCCCGAGATCGCGGTGCCGTTCTTTCCGGCGATCGTCAAGAACGTGCGCGTGCGCTTCTTCATCGTTTACAACCTCGCGCACGCCGACCGCACGGCGGCCATCGCGCAACTGACACGCTGGCTCGAGCAAGGCAGCCTGCAGCACAACGTTGCCGCGCGGCTGCCGCTCGCGGCGATCGCCGAGGCGCACGAACTGGTCGAAAGCGGACGCGCAGTCGGCAACGTGGTGCTCGAGATCGGCTGAGCGCGCCGCACGCGACCGGGCCCGACCCCTCGGTCGCATCGCCGGAAAACGGAGTTCCGGATGATGCGTGCCGGCCCGATACGACGTCGCCGGCGGCCGCAGGGACGGCGGCAGCACCGGCAACAGGAGGAAGACCTTGGCGACTCGCGGGTAGCGCCGAGCCAGGCCCGGCCAACCTTGATCGGCGGACGAGGGGTGCTTGGCAAGGGAAATCGGATTCATGGCCGGTCTGGGTCCAGTATCTGAAGTCGCTTTGACGTATCGTGATCGCCGGCAAGTGAAGGAGGCGACATGAGCACTTTCGAAACGACGCTTCTCGCGCGCGAAGAAGTCGCCGAGCGGACGATGGCGTTTCATTTCGCCAAGCCTGCGGGGTTCGACTTCACGCCGGGACAGGCGATCGAGGTCGCGCTGAGCGGTGACCTGCGCCACGCGTTTTCGATCGTCACCGCGCCGTTCGAGCCGCGGCTGACGATCGCGACACGGATGCGCGACAGTGCGTTCAAGCGGGCGCTCGGGTCGCTGCCGGTCGGCGCCCACGTAACGATGGACGGGCCGTTCGGGTCGCTGGCATTGCCTGCCGACCGCAGCGTCCCCGCCGTGCTGATCGCCGGCGGTATCGGTATCACGCCGTTCGTGAGCATGCTGCGGCAGGCGGCGCACGAGCGCTCGCCGCGGCCGCTGACGCTGATCTATTCGAATCGCCGCCCCGAAGATGCGCCGTTTCTCGACGAGTTGCGCCGGCTCGAGCAGCAGTGCGCGAACTTCAAGCTCGTCGCCACGATGACGCAGGCCGGGACGTCGCGCCTGCCGTGGACCGGCGAAACCGGGCCGATCGACGAAGCGCTGCTAAAGAAAGCGGTCGGCGATCTCGGCCGGCCGATCTTCTACGTCGTCGGCCCGCCGGCGATGGTGGAGGCGGTTCAGGGGACGCTGCGGTTCGCCGGTGTGGAGCCCGGCCGGATCGTGACCGAGGAGTTCTACGGCTACTGATACGGCGCGGCGGCGCGCTACTTGGCGCCGAGCCCCATCTTCTTGGCCACGTCGGTGTACAGGCGAACCTTCTCTTTCATGAAGGCGTCCATCTGATCGACGCCGACGTTGATCAGTTCGAAACCGCTTTTGGCCGCCAGCTCCTTCATCTCCGGATCGTTGTTCAGCGCCGCCCACAGGTCGGACATGCGCTTGCGCAGTTCGGGCGGCGTGGACTTGGGCATGCCGATGCCGCGATAGGCGCCGTCGACCCACTCGATGCCCAGCTCCTTGAAGGTCGGCGTGTCGGGCAGCAGCGGGTGGCGCTTGTCCATCGCCACCGCGAGCGCGCGCACCTTGCCCTTGTTGTTGACCGCGAACGCGGTGTAGGTCATGGCGCCGTCGACGTGGCCGGCGAGCACCGAGGTCGTCATCTCGCCGGTGCCCTTGTACGGAATGTAGGTGGTCTTGATGCCGAACGCGGCGTTCAGCCGCTCGTGCGCGGCGTGGTTGGCGGAGTTCAGCCCCGAGCCGCCCAGCGAGAGCTTGCCGGGGTTGGCTTTGGCCGCCTTGACGAAGTCGTCGAAATTCTTGATCGGGCTCGCTTCGCGCACGACCAGCGCATCGGGCGTGTAGTGGAACCAGAACACCGGCACGATGTCGTCGGTCTTGTATTGCACCTGGCCTTCGAGCGGCTGGAACACGATGTGCGGCAGGTTGATGCCGACGATGTTAAGCCCGTCGCCCGGGAGCTGGTTGATCTGCGCCCACATCAGGCCGCCGCCCGCGCCGGGCTTGTACTGGATGATCGTTTCGATCGCCGGGCACTTCTTCTTCAGCACCATCTGCTGGTGGCGCGCCGAAAGATCCGACTCGCCGCCCGGCGTGAACGCCTGCCAGTACAGGATGTTCTTGTCGGGACAGGTCTGCGCCGAGACCGCCGACGCCAGGCCCAGCAACAGCGCTGCAAGCGATCGTTTCATCGTCCGTCTCCTCTTCGGTTGGATCATGGTTGCCCTATGATGCCGCACGCGCGCGTCATCCGGCCAGGCGATCGCACACCGCGCGAGTGACCTCGGCTGTCGTCGCCGTTCCGCCCAGATCGCGCGTGTGCAGCCTTGGCTCGGCCGTCACCGCTTCGATCGCGCGCATCAGCCTGGCCGCCGCGGCGGGCTCGCCCAGGTGCTCGAGCATCATCGCTGCGGACCAGAACGTGCCGATCGGATTCGCGAGCCCCTGGCCCATGATGTCGAATGCCGAACCGTGGATCGGCTCGAACATCGACGGGTAGCGGCGCTCGGGATCGATGTTGCCCGTCGGCGCGATGCCGAGGCTGCCCGCGAGCGCGGCGGCCAGATCGCTCAGGATGTCGGCGTGCAGGTTCGTGGCCACGATCGTGTCGAGCGAGGCGGGGCGGTTGACCATCCGCGCGGTCGCGGCGTCGACGAGCTCCTTGTCCCACGCCACTTCGGGGAACTCGCGCGCCACCTGCGCGGCGATCTCGTCCCACATCACCATCGCATGCCGTTGCGCGTTGGACTTCGTGATCACGGTGAGCTTCCTGCGCGGGCGCGAGCGCGCCAGCGCGAACGCGTAGCGCATGATCCGTTCGACGCCCGCGCGGGTCATCATGCTGACGTCGGTCGCGACCTCGATCGGGTGGCCGCGGTGCGCGCGGCCGCCGACACCCGAGTACTCGCCTTCGGTGTTCTCGCGCACGATCACCCAGTCCAGGTCGCTTCGCGCGCAGCGTTTCAGCGGCGATTCGATTCCCGGCAGGATGCGGGTCGGCCGCACGTTCGCGTACTGGTCGAATCCCTGGCAGATCGCCAGGCGCAGCCCCCACAGCGTGACGTGATCCGGAATGTCGGGGTCGCCCGCCGAGCCGAACAGGATCGCGTCCATGCCGCGCAGCGCGTCGAGCCCGTCGGCCGGCATCATTGCGCCGTGCCTGCGGTAATAGTCGCCGCCCCAGTCGAACGGTTCGAACGCGAAACGCAGCGAGCGGTCGCCGGCCGCGAGTGCTTCGAGCGCCTGCCGGCCCGCGGGCACGACTTCCTTGCCGATGCCGTCGCCGGGGATCAGCGCGATGCGGTACGTCGTCATCCGGTCCTTCTCCGTGTCCAGTGCTCGACTGTACGATCACGGCGCGCGACCGATTCGCTGCGAAACTCAACCTGCCGTTAACCTCGATTCAACAATCGGCGACGATGAAATCAGGCATCCAGCCCGCGGACCTCGGCTTTTTTTCGACGCTCGCCGCGTGCGGCAGCCTGAGCGCGGCCGCGCGCGAGCTCGGCATCACGACGCCCGCCGTCAGCAAGCGGCTGGCGCAGATCGAGTCGCGCCTCGGCGTGGCGCTCGTCAACCGTACGACGCGGCGGATGAGCTTGACGCCCGAGGGCGAGCTTTACCTCGCGCACGCGCGCCGCATCCTCAACGAGATCGACGACCTTGCGCAACTGCTGGGCACCGCGCGCGCCGAGCCGCGCGGGCTGCTGCGCGTCAATGCCACGCTCGGTTTCGGCCGCAGCCACGTCGCGCCGGTGATCTCGCGCTTCGTGCGCAAGCACCCGCGGGTGGAGGTTCAGCTTCAACTGTCGGTCAGTCCGCCGCCGCTTGCCGACGATGCGTTCGATGTCTGCATCCGCTTCGGCGCGCCGCCCGACACGCGTGTGGTCGCGCGCCGGCTGGCGGGCAACCGCCGCCTGCTGTGCGCGGCGCCGGCGTATCTCGCGCGGCGCGGTGTCCCGAAGTCACCCGCTGACCTCGCGCGTCATAACTGCATCGGTATCCGCCAAGGCGACGAGGCATACGGCGTGTGGCGGCTGGCGACCGGGCGCGGCGCGAGCGAGCGCACAGTGGCGGTGAAGATCCGCGGCAACCTCACCACCAATGACGGCGAGATCGCGGTCAACTGGGCGCTCGACGGCCACGGCATCCTGATGCGCGCCGAATGGGACATCGCGCGCTACCTGCGCAGCGGCCGGCTCGTGCAGGTGCTCGCGAACTATCGGACGCCCGAAGCGGACATCTACGCGGTCTACCCGCAGCGACACCAGCTTTCCGCGCGCGTGCGCGCGTTCGTCGACTTCATGGCGGGTTCGTTTCCGCCGTAGCAGGCAGCGGCAACGACGCCCCCGCGAGCCTCCGCGCGACCGAGTCGCGCGCGGCACGCGGAGCGATCGAAGTCCCGCCGAGCGATCAGCGCCGGCGTCGCTGCGGCGCAGCCGGTGGTCGCTTGTTCTCGATGTGGCGAAACGTAATTCGCCCCTTGCTGAGGTCGTAGGGCGACAGTTCGAGCGAGACCTTGTCGCCCGCCAGGATGCGGATATGGTGTTTGCGCATCTTGCCGGCCGAGTACGCGACCAGCGCGTGGCCGTTGTCCAGTGTGACGCGATAGCGGCAGTCGGGCAGCACTTCGTCGACGACGCCGTTCATTTCGATGTGTTCTTCCTTCGCCATGGCGAACTCTCCGGGAAGCCGAGCGGATCGGGTCGGAGCCGCGACGAGGCGGTTCCGTTCGGGGAAGCAGCGCGGGTCTGCGCCCGCGCGTGCGACCGTGCATGGACTTCGGGCGCCGCGCACGGCGCCCGAAGGTAGAGAGGGCGCGGCGCGAGGCCGCGCCTGGATTCGATCGCCGGTCAGACGGCCCGGATTTCAGCCGCCTGCGGGCCCTTGGCGCCCTGCTTGACGACGAACTGGACGCGCTGTCCTTCGGTGAGCGACTTGAAGCCGCCGGCCTGGATCTCGGAGAAGTGCGCGAAAAGGTCCTTGCCGCCGTCCTCCGGGGTGATGAACCCGAAGCCTTTGGCGTCGCTGAACCACTTGACTGTGCCTGTTGCCATTTTCTCGTTCCTTAAAGGTCAATGAGAAGTAAACCGCCGCGAGAACGCCTCGCAGCGAGCCGACGATCAAGAAACGCGAACCTGGAAAACCCGGGATGCGCCGTCGCGATGAACCGGACGGGCCTGAGAGAACCTGAGGAAAGACGAGCCTTCAACGCAAGCAGGCGCACAGTACCTGCTTTCGCGCCGCGTGTCGAACGATTTATTTTCTGCGGCGAGGACTTGAAATGCGACGCCGCACCGGGACTCGAGCCGCAAGGTCGCCGCCGCCGGCGAAATAAGAGCCCCGGATGAAGCCGGACGGGTCCATACTGCGCCAATGCGGCGGATCGGGACGCATGTCGATGTCCGGTCGGTCGCCAACGCGCGCGGCGCTGACGAAGAGCAAGTGCAGCGCGGCGTCGCCGCGATGAACCGGGCCCTGACGCTGACCGGACAAGTTGGCTGGAGGCACAGGCCGAACGCAACCAACCGAGCCCACTTGAGAAAGGATCGCCATGGCGCGCAAATCAGCAGGTGCAGTCCGGCCCGTCTTCCACGCGCCGATGCGTATCGACTGGACCGAGGACAAGCTGCAGACGCTCAGCCAGGAGCAGTTGCTCAGCCTGCTCGACAACCTCGATCACCAGAGAGCGATCGGCCGCATCGCATCGGATGCGGCGGCGACGCTCGACCGGCGTATCAGCGCGCTGCTGACGGGTCGCAACGGCAGCAAGCGCCGCAAGCAGCTCGCCGGCTTGGCCGTCGCATCGGTCGGGGAGTCGCAGTGATCGTGCGCCGGCGCACGTGGCTGTACCGGCTCGCGGGCCAGTGCTTCCCGCAGTCGATCTCGTTCACCGACCGTGTCACCGCCGCGATGGCGCGCAGGCATCTGCGGAGCACGGTAGGCAATCCGCTGGAGCTGTGGGCGCGCAGCGGCAATGACGTGAGGCCGCTTCACCTCTGAACTCGCCGGCGCGGCGTCGGGCAACGTTTGGTTCGCCGGCGCGCGGCTGGCGTCGCCCGAACGATCCGTCTCAGGCGACGAGGTAGCGCGCGATCGCCGACTCGTTCCAGCGGATGCCCGCGCCCGGCACGTCCGGCGCGACCGCGCAGCCGTTTTCGATTTTCAGCGGTTCCTCGAGGATCGGCTCGGCCCAGTCGACGTACTCCAGCCAGTGGCAGGTCGGCGACGCCGCCAGCAGGTGCGCGCTGATCTCCGGAAACAGGTGGCTCGACACGGGCATGCCGGCTGCTTCGGCCAGCGCGGCCGCCCGCAGCCAGCCGGTCACACCGCCGATCTTCATCGCGTCCGGCATGCCGAAGTCGGACGCGCCTGCCGCGAGACACTTTGCCATCTCGTGCGGTCCCCACCAGTTCTCACCCATCTGGATCGGCGTGCGCGCCTTGGCGCGGATCTGCGCATGGCCGGCGTAGTCGTCGGCGAACGTCGGTTCCTCGATCCAGTACAGCCCTTCGCCGTCGAGCGCCCGCACGCGCTCGGCGGCTTCAGGCACGGCGAGGGCCTGGTTGTAGTCGGACATCAGCTTCACGCCTTCGCCGACGGCACGCTTGACCGCGCGCACCACCGCGATGTCGGTCTTCACGTCGGGATACCCGAGCCGCACCTTGATCGCGCGGAAGCCCGGCGCGGCGAGCCGTTCCGCCTCGGCGGCGACGCGCTCGGGGCCGATCATGCCGAGACCGCAACTGTTGTAAGCCGGTATCGGTCGCGGGCTGCCGCCGAGCGCCCGCGCCAGCGGCACGCGGTGCGCTTTCGACAGCGCGTCCCACACGGCCATGTCCAGACCGGCCAGCGCCATCCCGACCACGCCCTTGGCGCTGAGCAGACGAAATTGCCCCTGCAATCTGCGGTCGAGTTCGAGCGGTGCGACCGCCGCCCCTTTGAGCCCCGGCTCCAGGTTCGCGAGCAGTTGTGCGACGGGCTTGAGCGCGAGCGGCGTGTAACAGAACACGTACGCGCAGCCGGCGACACCCTGCTCGGTCAGCAGATCGATCAGTACCAGCGGCGCAATGCCGACGCTGCCGCCGCTTGTCCTCAGCGGCAGCGCCAGCGGTACTTCGACAGCGCGAACGCGCAGCGCACGGATCGTGAGCGGGGGAGTGGTTGCGGCCATCGCTCGCCTCCTGTGCGAGGTGGTCCCGAGGTTCGGGCAGAGCGGGTCGCATACTTGCACGAGCCGCCGGTTCGCGCCAGCAGCGAAGCACGCCTGCGTCGCGCGGCACCGCAGGTGCTACTTGCCCCACGACTCCTTCAACGTCACCGCCAGATTGAACACCGGCTTGTCGCGCGTGTGATCGTTGCGATCGGCGACGAAGTAGCCGTTGCGCTCGAACTGGAACTTGTCGTCGGGAGCGGCGGCAGCGAGCGACGGTTCCACGTAGGCGCGCAGCACGGTCTTGCTGTCGGCGTTGAGCAGCGCGAGGAAGTTCTTGTCACCGGCGTCTGGATGCGGGTCGGTGAACAGGCGGTCGTAAATGCGCACCTCGGCGGGGACGCTGGCGTGCACGGGCAGCCAGTGGATGGCGGTCCGGGTCTTGACGCTGTTCTGGCCCGGCGAGCCGCTGCGCGTCTCGGGCAGGTACTCGGCGTGCACCGCGACGACGTTGCCGGAGCCGTCCTTCTCGACGGCGGTGGCGCGCACCACGTACGCGAAGCGCAGCCGCACCGGGTTGCCCGGTGCGCCGTCCTTGCCGAGCGCCAGCCGGAAGTAACCGGCCGGCGGGCTCTCCATGAAGTCTTCCGCCTCGATCCACAGTTCGCGCGCGAAGGGGATCGTGCGCGTGCCCATTTCGGGCTTCTGCGGATGCACCGGGAGCACGCAGTCCTCGCGCTTGCCCTCGGGGTAGTTGTCGAGGATCAGCCTGACCGGCCTGAGCACCGCGGTGGCGCGCGGCGCGCGCGCGTCGAGGTCGTCGCGCAGCGCCTGTTCGAGTTGCTCGTAGTCGATCCACTGCGGACTCTTGCTGACGCCGATGCGATCCATGAAGAGCTGGATCGACTGCGGCGTATAGCCGCGCCGGCGCAGCCCGACGATCGTCGGCATGCGCGGGTCGTCCCAGCCTTCGACGTGGCCCTCGTCGACCAACTGGATCAGCTTGCGCTTGCTCATCACGACGTACGTCAGGTTCAGCCGGTTGAACTCGTACTGGTGCGGCAGCAGGAAAGGGTTCGGCTTGCGTTCGTCGAGCGCCGCCTGCAGCAGCGGCGTGAAACACTCGGTGTGCTCGCGCAGTAGCTTGAGCAGTTCGTCGGCGTCGTTGGCCGCCAGATCTGGGTTCTTGCTCCAGCTTGCGAACATCGCCTCGACGCGCCGCTCGTAACGCGAGTGGCCGAGCTTGTCGTGCAGCTTCTCGGCCACGTTCCGGCAGTGCAGCGCGAATTGGCGTTTCGCTTCCGTTCCCTGCGCGGCGATGTCCTCGACCATCGCCTTCGCGGCCAGGAACTGCGGCCGCCGCAGCACGGGCACGAGGCGTTCCAGCGTCCAGTCGTAGAACGGCCGCTGGTCTTCGAACTCGAGCGTGCAGATCGAGTGCGTGATGTTCTCCAGCGCGTCTTCGATCGGATGCGCGTACGCGTACATCGGATAGATGCACCACCTGTTGCCGGTCATGTGGTGCTCGGCGAAGCGGATCCGATAGATCGCCGGGTCGCGCATGTTGATGTTCGGCGACCCCATGTCGATCTTCGCCCGCAGCACCATGCTGCCCTCGGCGTGCCTGCCGGCGCGCATCTCGCGGAACAGCCGCAGGCTCTCCTCGATCGGGCGGTCGCGGTAGGGTGAATTCACGCCCGGCTCGGTCAGCGTGCCGCGCGTGGCGCGCATCTGCTCGGCGGTCTGCTCGTCGACGTACGCGTAACCCGTCTTGATCAGGTACTCGGCGAAGCGGTACATGTCCTCGAAGTAGTCCGAGGCGTGGTACAGGTTCTTCTCTTCGCCGTACTCCCAGTCGAATCCGAGCCAGCGCACCGCTTCGAGAATCGATTCGACGTACTCCTTGTCTTCCTTGACCGGGTTGGTGTCGTCGAAGCGCATGTGGCAGCGCCCGCCGAAGTCACGCGCCAGGCCAAAGTTCAGGCAGATCGACTTCGCGTGACCGATGTGCAGGTAGCCGTTCGGCTCGGGCGGGAAGCGCGTGCGGATGCGGGCCGGATCCTTCGGTGCGTGTTCGTGGATGTCGTACACGCCGGGCCGGCCCGCCCATCGTCGGTCTTCGTAGGTGCCGCGGAGCAAGTCCTCCGCGATGATGCTGCGGATGAAGTTGGGTGCCGGTGCGCGCTCGACTCCCTTACGCGCATCGTCCTTGCCACCTGCCGCTCGACCCGACTTCTCGTCCATCGCAAACCGCCAGCGCTCCAAGTTTTCAAGCGTGGCGGCATTGTAGCTTCGGCTGCTGCGGCGCACCTGCGACGCAGACGACAGACGTCGAGGCGAGGCCGGTTGTTGTCTCGAGGCGCGTGCAAGACGAGAATACGAACGATGGGAGGTGCGCGATGGGCATCAATCTGAGCGTCGAGTTCTTCGCCAAGCAGTTCGACCGGCAGATCGCCGAGCAGGAGTACCGGCTCAACCCGTTCGAGCAGTGGACGCTGCCGCACCTGGCCGGACGCGTTCTCGAGCTCGGCTGCGGGCTCGGCAACCTGTCGATCGAGGCTGCGCGCGCGGGCCACGAGGTCACCGCGATCGACGCCTGCCCCGATGCGGTCAAGGATCTCGGTCGCCGTGCGCAGGCCGAGGGACTGCCGATCCGCGTGCTCGAAGCCGATCTGGCCGAGTGGCGTGCGACCGAGATGTACGACACCGTCGTCGCGATCGGCCTGCTGATGTTCTTTCCGTGCGAGGACGCGCGTGCCGTGCTGCAGGAGATCAAGCGCTCGGTTGCACCGGGCGGAGTCGCCGCAGTCAATGTGCTGGTCGAAGGCACCACGTTCATGGAGATGTTCGACCCCGAGGGATACTGCCTCTTCCCGCCGCACGAGCTGGAGGCCACCTTCGCCGACTGGAAGATCCTGCTCGCGAGCATCGACGACTTTCCGGCGCCGGGCGAGAAACTCAAGCGTTTCGCCACCGTCATCGCGCAGCGGCCGTAAGCGACGGCGAAACCGGGACAGGCCCTGTGCAGCGCACGAGGGGCTCGGCCGCTGATCGCCGTCGATGGTGTCGCGCCGCACGGGCGACCAGCATCTGCCCATTCATAGCGCGATCCGACCGACGTCGGCGACCAAGGCGCCCGCACCGGGTTGGCGGATTGGCGGCGAACCCAGACCGATGCCACGCAAACCGCTCGCCCCCCTGCGCGTCGGAACCAGCGGCTGGACCTACGAAGGCTGGCGCGACGACTTCTACGCGGGCGTGCCGCGTACGCGCTGGCTCGCCCACTACGCGTCGGTGTTCGACGCGGTCGAGGTCAACGCGAGCTTCTATCACGCGCTGAAGCCGGCGACGTTCGAGCGCTGGCGCCAGGCGACGCCGAAGGCCTTTCGCTTCTGCGTCAAGGCGCATCGGTGGATCACTCACGTCGAGCGGCTGGCGGTCGAGCGTGCCGCGATCGCGCGCGAACGCGACCGCACTGCGCCGCTCGGCGACAAGCTGGCCGTCGTG
Organism: Pseudomonadota bacterium; assembly: GCA_040752195.1. Lineage (GTDB taxonomy): Bacteria > Pseudomonadota > Gammaproteobacteria > Burkholderiales > Burkholderiaceae_F > DSNY01. Next base: position 19,010 of record JBFMFC010000059.1, read on the forward strand.
CTGTGGCAGCTTCCGCAGTCGCTGCAGCGCGACCTGCCGCGCCTGCAACGCTTTGTGCGGCAGCTCGCCGAGTGGCCGCAGCCGCGACACGCGATCGAGTTTCGCCACGCGTCGTGGTTCGACGATGAGGTTGCGGACTGCCTCGCTGCGCACGCGATCGCGGCCGTGCAATCGGATGCGGCCGACTGGCCGCTGTGGCCGGCGGTGACGACGGACTTCGTCTACCTGCGGCTGCACGGCCACGCGGTGACGTATTGCTCGGGCTATTCGGCGCGGCAGCTCGCTGCGTGGGCGGCAAAGATCACCGTCTGGCGCCGAGACGGACGTGCCGTGTGGGTCTTCTTCGACAACACCGACGCGGGCCACGCGCCGCGCGATGCGCTCAAACTGCGCGAGCGCTGCGCCGTTGAGTGAGCGCGACACAGCGCATCGCGGCGTGGAGGCGACGGTCCTTGGTCACGCGCACATGGCCGCGCGAATCGCGCCTGGCAGGCGCCAAGCCGTCGTCGGGAGACGCGTGCTCGCTTGCCGCCAACGCCCGGCGGTTGCGCGTGGTGCTCCGCGCGAAGTGCGGCGCGGCGATCGCGTTAGGCGAGGGGCAAAACACAAACGGCGCGGGGAACCGCGCCGTTTGGCTCGAGGATGACCTGCGCCGCTGGCGGACGAACGGACTTCGAAGCCCGCCGCCTTACGGCTGGCGAACTCCAGCCGGCTGAGCGGACCCGCCGGTCAGACGTATTTCATCACAAGAATGAGGGAGCGCCCGTTCCGCCACCGACCAGCGAGAGTTCGAACGAAGCCAGTTCGCGCAGCGCTTCCGCGATTTCCTTGCTCTGCTCGACGTCGGTCGTGGTCGTTTCGATCTGCTTGAGGGTGGCTTCCATGGTTTTCTCCCGCGACAAGAAAGTGTTGTTGGCAAACGCAGCACGAAGGGCGTGACTGACGGGACGAAGAGTCCCCTACAATCG
>JBFMFC010000060.1:0-19753 GCA_040752195.1 Pseudomonadota bacterium
GGCACGCGACTGCGGCCGTCTCGCGCAACCCCGGATCGAGTCCGGGGCAGGCTCTGGCTCGCCCCGGCATCCGCGCAACTCCCGCGCCCCTCGTGAAATATCCGGGCTAGTCGGCGGCCCGCCGCCGCGGTGCTGCGTTGCGCGCGATCGGCCACTTGACACTGCGACCTGAACCGATGCACGAACGGCGAACGATCCCCGGACCGATCGGGCGCATCGAGGTCGCGCTCGACTGGCCGGAGCGGCGCGACGCGCCGGCAGGTGTGGCGTTCATCGGCCACCCGCATCCGCTGTACGGCGGCACGCTCGACAACAAGGTCGTCGCCACGCTCGCGCGCGCCTTCGTCGCGGTCGGCTGGCTGGCGGTGCGCCCCAACTTTCGCGGCGTCGGCGCGACCGAAGGAACGCACGACGAAGGCCGCGGCGAGACCGACGACTTCCTGCACATGATCGCCACGGTCGGCGAGTGGCTGCCGAACGCGGCGAACGCAGCCGCGACGGCATGCGCGCTGGCGGGGTTTTCGTTCGGCAGTTTCGTCGCGGCCATGAGCGCGCGCACGCTGGCCGCGCAGCATCGTCCGGTCAAGCACCTGGTGCTTGTCGGCACGGCCGCCGGCAAATGGCCGATGCCGCCGGTGCGTTCCGACACGCTCGTCATCCACGGCGAAGTCGACGAGACGATCCCGCTCGCCGACGTGCTCGACTGGGCGCGGCCGCAGGAGCTGCCCGTCGTCGTACTGCCCGGCGCGGATCACTTCTTTCACAAGCGTCTGTCCACGCTGAAGCAGCTCGTCATCAATCACGTGCTTGCGGCAAGCGCGATTGACGCTCGTACGCAAAGCCGATAAAAGGCTGGCGACTTCGGCGCAGCCGACACGATCGGCGCGCGGCGAGATTCGCAACACTTGAAGCCCCGGGCTATCGGAAGCGCGCGGATGGACGAGAAGCTGGTCTATACGAAGACCGCGAAAGGGGTTGCCGAGGTCGCTGCACGCGGCGGCGTGCTTTCGCTGTCGGCACGCCGCATCCTGATCATGGTCGACGGCAAGCGCCGTGTGGCCGACCTCGCGCCGCTCGCACGGCCGGGCGAAATCGATGGGCTGATCGCGACGCTCGAAGCGCAGGGATTCATCCAGCGAATGCAGGACGCCGAGCCGGCCGCCGAACCTTCGGCGCGACGCGTGCCCGACGCACCGACCGTCGCCGGCGTCGAACTGCACACGCTCGGCTCCGAGTCCGCCGAGGAGCGCACGCTGCTGACGCTCGAAGAAGCCAAACGCCGCACGGTGCGCGCGCTCACCGACCGGCTCGGCCCCGATGCGGAAGTGATCTCGATGCGCATCGAACAGTGCCGCACCGCCGACGAACTGCGCGAACGCGTCAAGGAGGCCGAGCGCATCATTGCCGGCCTGCTCGGCCAGGCCGCTGTCGCCGACTTCGTGCGCGCGCTGCGCGGCCGCTGAGCGCGGCGCGGGTACGATTCGGGTTCCACACTCCGGAAAGCGCCCGGCGGCGCTACACACGCATGGACTGGCAAGACGCGACCTGTTACCTCGACGGCGAGTGGCGACCGCTGGCGTCCGCGAAGGTTTCCGTGCTCGACCGCGGCTTCATCTTCGGCGACGGCGTCTACGAAGTGATCCCGGTGGACACGGTCGAGCCGGGGCTGCGCGCGCCGTTTCGGGCGCGCGAACACTTCGCGCGGCTCGAGCGCAGCCTCGCCGCAGTACGTATCGACAATCCGCTGACGATGGACGGCTGGCTCGGCCTGCTCGCTGCGCTGATCGAGCGGCACCCGTGGTCGCGGCAAACCGTCTACCTGCAGGTCACGCGCGGCGTGGCCAAGCGCGATCATGCGTTTCCGGCGGGCGTCAGACCGACGGTGTTCGCAGTGAGCTCGCCGTGGCCGCCGATCCCGGCCGAGAACCTCGAGCGCGGGGTGGCCTGCGTCACGCATGCCGACGAGCGCTGGCTGCATTGCGACGTGAAGAGCGTCTCGCTGCTCGGCAACGTGCTGATGAAGCAGTACGCGGTCGATCACGGTGCGTTCGAAACGGTGCTGTTCCGCGACGGGCTGCTGACCGAAGCGTCGAGCGCGAACGTGCTTGCCGTGCGGCGCGGGACGATCGTGGCGCCATCCAAGTCGAACCTGATCCTGCCGGGCATCACCTACGGCGCCGTGCTCGACATCGCGCGCACGCACGGCGTCGAGGTCGAGGTGCGCCCCGTCGCCGAGTCCGAAGTACGCAGCGCCGACGAGCTGTGGCTGTCGTCGTCCGGACGCGAGGTGCTGCCGGTGACGCGGCTCGACGGCGAACCGATCGGCGAGGGCGCGCCGGGCCCGCTGTTCCGGCGGATGCACGCGTGGTTCCAGCAGGCCAAGCGCGACGACGCGCTGCGCTGGAAGTCGCTGCTGCCCGCTCTCAAACTGGCCGCATGATCGCGCCGATCACGCTCGACGGTGCCTCGCCGTTGCAGTTTCCGACCGACTTTCCGATCAAGGTGATCGGCCGGCGCGTCGACGGGTTCGCGCAGGCGATCGTCGCCGTCGTCATCGAGCACGCGCCGGACTTCGACCCGGCGACGCTCGAAATGCGCGCGTCCAGGGCGGGCAACTATCTGTCGCTGACCGCGACCGTGCGGGCGACCTCGCGCGAGCAGCTCGACGACCTGTATCGCGCGCTGACGAGCCATCCGCTGGTCAAGGTCGTGCTGTAGACGCACGGCGATGAGCACCGTCGCTGCGCCTCCGCTTGCAGTGCGCGTGCTCGGTCGCGCCGACTACGTGCCGACCTGGCACGCGATGCGCGAGTTCACCGCGCGACGCGATCCCGACACGCCCGACGAGCTGTGGATCGTCGAGCATCCGCCCGTGTTCACGCTCGGCCAGGCAGGCAGGCGCGAGCATCTGCTCGCGCCGACCGACATCCCCGTCGTGGCGACCGATCGCGGCGGCCAGATCACGTACCACGGCCCGGGGCAGGTCGTGGTCTACACGCTGATCGATCTGCGGCGGCTCGGCATCTTCGTCAAGGAACTCGTCTACCGGATCGAGCAGAGCGTGATCCAGACGCTCGAGGCGTACGGCGTCGAAGGCAGGCGCGTGAAAGGGGCGCCGGGGATTTACGTTCCGGTGAACGACAGCGCCGCACCCTGCCCTTCCCGCCGCGTCCGAGGCGAGGACCGGAAAATGGTGTCTGACCCCGATTTCTCGGGCGTGGCGAAGATCGCGGCGCTGGGGATCAAGGTGACGAACGGGCGCAGCTATCACGGCGTGGCGTTCAACGTGGCGATGGATCTGGCGCCGTTTTCGCTGATCGACCCGTGCGGCTATCGGTCCTTGGCGACGGTCGACTTGGCTACACTGCGTGTCCAGACGACTTGGCACGAAGCGGCGGAGCGGCTCGCCGCGCGGCTCGCCGATCATCTCAGCCCATGAGTTCCGAAGTCATCCGCAAGCCGACGCCCGGCGCCGATCCCTACGCCAAGAAAAAGGGCGAGGCGAAGACCGCGCCGGTCTTCAAGAAATTCCCGATCAAGGTCTCCGCCGAGACCGCGCCGCTGCGCAAGCCGGAGTGGCTGCGCGTGCGCGCCGGCTCGCCGACCACGCGCTTCTACGAGATCAAGAACATCCTGCGCGAACACCGCTTGCACACGGTGTGCGAGGAAGCCACCTGCCCCAACATCGGCGAGTGTTTCGGCAAGGGCACGGCAACCTTCATGATCATGGGCGACAAGTGCACGCGCCGCTGCCCGTTCTGCGACGTCGGCCACGGCCGCCCCGATCCGCTCGATGCCGACGAACCGATCAACCTGGCGAAAACGATCGCCGCGCTGAAGCTTTCGTACGTCGTCATCACCTCGGTCGATCGCGACGACCTGAAGGACGGCGGCGCGCAGCACTTCGTCGACTGCATCCGCACCGTGCGCGAGCTGTCGCCGCGAACGAAGATCGAAGTGCTGGTGCCGGACTTCCGCGGGCGCATGGAGCGCGCGCTCGACATCCTCGAAGCCGAGCCGCCCGACGTGATGAACCACAACCTCGAGACCGTGCCGCGGCTGTACCGTGAAGCGCGGCCGGGGGGCGATTACGCGCATTCGCTCGCGCTGCTGCAGGCGTTCAAGCGCCGCGTGGAGGCACGCGGTTTGACCGTGCCGACCAAGAGCGGGCTGATGGTCGGACTCGGCGAGACCGACGACGAGATCCTGCAGGTGATGCGCGATCTGCGCGCGCACGGCGTCGACATGCTGACGATCGGCCAGTATCTGGCGCCGACCAATCATCATCTGCCGGTGCGCCGCTACGTCCATCCGGACACGTTCAGGATGTTCGAGCGCGAGGCGCAGGCGATGGGTTTTTCGCACGCGGCCTGCGGCGCGCTCGTGCGCAGCTCGTACCACGCCGACCAGCAGGCGCACGCGGCGGGCTACGCGTAAGCCAGGCGGGTTTCCGGTCCGAGCGCAGCGGATGATCGAGGTTCCGAACGCACTCGCGGGCACGGTCACGATCGTCGCGCTGGTCGCTCTCGGCATCTTCGTCTACCCGTGGCTGCTCGCCCGCCGAGGCGGCGCGGCGGCGACCGCGATCGCGACGCTTGCGCTCGCGCTGTTGTTCTTTCAGTTCGACCGCGCGAGCGGTACACCGACCGCGGTGTCCGCGGCATTCGCCCTGCTGTGGGCGCTCGCCCCCGCCATCACGGCCGTGATCGTGCGGCGCTTCAGTCGCTAGGCAAACTTGCTTCTCCTTTGAAACGCGGGGCGTCAGCCCGCCCGCTCGGCAGCGATGCGCCGCTCGAGATCGTCGAAGTCGGTGCGGCCGTCGTGAAGGCGCACGATGCGGCCCCGCGCGTCGACCAGGAACTCGGTCGCCGCAAGCGGCAGGGCCGCCGGCGCGGCGGCGAGCACGAGCCCGTCTAAGCCGAGCGCCGGCGCAAGGCGTCGCGCAGACCGCGCGTTGGAACAATCCTGGCCCGGCGCATGTTTGCGCTCGGTGCGTTCCGCCGTGACCGTCCGGTCCGTTCGCTTGCGGCGCAGCGTGGCCGCGGGGGCCACGGCGGCGTCGAATCGGCGCACGAAGGCATCCCACCGATCCGTGCCGAACCACCGGAGATCAGAGGTGGATCTCACCGACACCGACTGCCACCAGCCGGCCGCGCAGCTTGCTGCATGGGCGGCGCTCGGGCAGGGCGCCACGTCGCCGTCCAGCGGCTCGGCAGGGGCGACGGCGTCTGGGGCAACGACCGTGTGCGCATCCCGCTGCCCGCGTGGCGGCAGCGCGGCGAAAGCATGCTCAGGCTGACGAGACGCGGCCGCGACCTGGAAGAACTGAAGCTCGGCGTCAATCGCGCGCCCGAGCAGGCCGTGCCCGAAGCGAAGCATCTGCTCGTCAACGCCGTCCGTACTCTAAGCGTGCAGCGCGACAAGTCCATCCTGACCGGCGGCGACGACTCGGTGACGAAGTTCTTCGCCGACAAGACGCGCGCCCCGCTGACCGCGCGCCTCCTGGCGATCGTCACCGGGGTAACCGACCGCATCGGCCTCGCACGGCAGTACGACTCGCTCGCCGTCCACGGCGCGAATCTCGGCCCCGTCAAGCCGCGGCAGGCGCGCATCGAGCGGCACGTCACCGGCAGGGCGCTCGACGGCCTGTACCTCACGATCGGCGAGGAGGAAAAGAAGATCCGCGAGGACCGGCTTTCCGCCGGCGCGGCGATCGCGAAGAAGGCTCTCGGCGCGCTCAGATGACGCGGCGCGCGTAAGAACCGACACCCGCCACCGACCTAACGGCTCCACGCAATGCGCCGCCGATGGACGACACGCTTCGCCCCCTCACCCACAGACCCGCCCTCGCGGCGACGCGCCGCGCCGCCGCGGCGCGCTCCGCGCGGCCGGCACGGGTGCTCGTCGTGTTCGGCAAGGAGTGGGACCGCGGCGCGTTCGCGCCGCAGCTCGCGGCCGGCGAAGTCGAGCTGGCGTTCGAAGGCTTCGACCTGTTCCGCTTTCCCGGCAACGCGCGGCTGCTCGCGTTCGACGCCTGGCGCTTCGTCGACCACGTCTGCGCCAAGTACGCCGGCCGTGTCGACGCGGTGCTGTCGAACAACGAGCAGTTCGGCGCGCTGCTCGCCGCGGTGATCGCGCAGCGGCTCGGACTGCCGGGCAACGATCCACGCGCGGTCGTGCTCGCGCACCACAAGCTCGCCTGCCGCGAAGCGCAGCGGCGTGTGGCCGCCGATGCGGTGCCGCGCTTCGCGCCGCTCGGTTTTGCGCTCGACGACGCGCGCGCGCACGACGCGCGCGCACTGCAGGCCACAGTCGCCGCGAGCGATCTCGCGTGGCCGCTGTTCGTCAAGCCGATCAAGGCGACCTTCTCGGTGCTCGCGCGACGCGTGGACTCGGCTTGCGCGCTGGCGCGGCACCTGCGCTTCGGCCCGTTCGAGCGCCGCATCATCCGCAGGCTCGTGCAGCCGTACGCGCAGATCGCCGCGCGGGTCGCACCCGGACTCATCGACCCCGCCGGCATGCTGCTGGAGACACCGATCGCCGGGCACCAGGTCAACGTCGACGGCTACGTGTTCCACGGCGACGTGCGCATCGTCGGCATGACCGACGCGCTGACGTATCCGCACGAGGCCAACGGCGTGCGGCACTTCCTGCGCTTTGCCCACCCGTCGCGCATTGCCGCGGACGTGCGCTCGCGCATCGAGCGGCTGACGCGGCTGCTGCTCGCGGAGCTCGGCTTCGCGCACGGCTTCTTCAACGCCGAGTTCTTCGTGCGGCCCGACGGGCGCGTGCAGTACATCGAAGTCAACCCGCGGCTCGCCTCGCAGCTCGCGGATCTGTACCGCTGGGTCGACGGCCGCGACGTCTACCGCATGCTGGTCGCGCTCGCGCGCGGCCGCGACCCCGAAACGGTCGATCGGCTCGCGCCCGCCGCCGGCGCCGCGGCGAGCTTCGTCTGGCGCAAGTTCGACGGCAGCGGCGCCGAGCGGCTCCCCACGCGGGCCGACCTCGACTGGCTCGCGCGCGAACACCCGGATGCGCGCCTGATGCTGTACGCCAAGCGCGGCGCCGCGCTCGCGCGTGAGTACAAGTGGCTCGGCAGCCACCGCTACGCGGTGCTGAACCTGTGCGCCCCCGACGAAGCGCGGCTGCGCGCGCGGTACGAGGCGATCTGCCAGCGCTTCGGCTGGCCGGCGCCGTATTGATTCCGGTACGAACGCCCGACAGCCCTCGGCCGGCAGAGTCGAGGCGGGCCCTGCCGCCGCTGGCGCTACTGCGCCGCCACCTGCGGCGGCAGCGGCGCGTCGAGGGCGGCGCAGATCGTGCGCAGGCAGCTCGCGGCTTTCCAGTTGGTGGCGCCGTCGACGAAGGCGGCCGCGGTGCAGGCCTTGATGAACGCGGGCTTGGCGAGCGGCGCGAGCTGGTTGAGCCGGTCGAGCGCGCGGCTCACCGCGTCGAGCGCGATCTTCTCGGCGGGCACGAGCGTCGCATCGACGCCGGGCAGCAGCAACACGCCGGCGTTGAACGCACGCTCGGGTGTCTCGGGCAGGCGCACGGTCGCGACGAGCGACAGCACGAGCGCGGCCTCCGGCGCGAGCTGCGCGACGCTCGCGTACTTCACCGGCACCGCGCGGTGCGCGTCGGGCCCGAGCCGGCGCTTGAGCACGGTGAACAGCAGGAACTCGGCGAGCGTGATGCGGCCATCGGCGACGATCAGCCCGTGCGCGAGCCGCAGCAGCCGCGCGGCGGCGTCCTGCGGCAGCTTGCGCAGCGTCGGCATCACACGGTCGAGCAGCGCGAGCCGCGCGCCCGGCGGCAGTTGCTGCACCGCTTCGTGGAGGCGATCGACCTGCGCGAGTGCGGCGCTGCCGAGCGCCTCGACGATCTGCTGGCGCTGCTGCGCGCCGAGTTCGCGGTCCTTGTCGACCAGCATGCCGAGCACGAGCAGTTGCGCGCTCGTCGTGTCGAGCCGCGCCGCGTCGAGCAGCGCGGCTGCGGGATGCGCCGCCGCGCGCTGCGCGGCAGCGGACGCGCCCGATTCGACCGTGCCGATCGCCACCGGCACGCGCTCGACCGCGCCGTGCGCGCCGCCGACCAACGCGGCGAGCGGGCTCGCGCCGGCGTCGATCGCGCGGGCCGCCGCGGTCGCGCCGGCGGGCGTGAACTCGATCGGCGGCAGCGGCGCGGGCGTCGCGCTCGGCGCGAGCCCGCCCATCGCGAGCGCGAGCGGCTGCTCGGGCGCGGGCAGGAAGTCGAGCGCGCGCCCGTAGATGCGTTTGATGCGGTCGGCGAGCGGCGGATGCGTGGCGAACAAGCCGCTGGCGAAGTTGCGCCGCGCGGCGCCGAGAAACAGATGCGACAGCGCCTCGGCGTTCGGGTGCTCGATCTTCGTGCCGAGCCCGGTCTCCTGCGTGAGCCCGCCGATCTTGCGCAGCGCGCCGCCGATGCCGTCCGGGTTGCGCGTGAACTGCACCGCGCTCGCATCGGCCAGATACTCGCGCTGGCGCGACACCGCCGCCTTGATCAGGCGGCCGAAGATGACGCCGACGTAGCCGACGATCCACAGCGCCAGCCCCGCAACGACGAGCCCGCCGGCGCCGCCGCGGCTGTTGCGGCTGCCGCGGCTCATCTCCATCAGAAAGCGGCCGAACATCGCGATCATCAGCAGCCCGAAGAGCACGCCGATCAGCCGCAGGTTCAGGCGCATGTCGCCGTTGAGGATGTGGCTGAACTCGTGGCCGATCACGCCCTGCAGCTCGTCGCGCGTCAGCCGCGTGAGCGCGCCGCGCGTGACCGCGATCACCGCGTCGTTGACCGTGTGTCCGGCGGCGAACGCGTTGATCGAAGGCTCGTGGTCCATCAGGTACACCTTGGGCACGGCCACGCCGGCGGCGAGCGCCATCTCCTCGACGACGTTGACGAGCCGGCGCTCGAGCAGGTCGCCGGTCGAAGGATCGACCGGCCGTGCGCCGACCATCGCCGCGACTGCGTCGCCGCCCGAGCGCAGGCGCTCGATCTCCCACCACGTACCGCCGCCGATCAGTGCGAGCGTGACGATCGTGTTGGTCGCGTAAAAGCCCGTCGGCAGCCCGCGCCGGCCGACGAAGTAACCGGCGTTCTCGACGAAGCCGAGATAGATGAACGACGCGACCACGTTGACCGCGAGCACCACGCCGATCACCGCGAGCACGAACAGCACGACAAGCCGCGTGCTCGTGCGGCGCGCGAGTTCCTGCTGTTCGAAGAAGTCCATCGGCGGTCGGATTGCGGATCGCGTGCGACCGCTACGCGGCGCGCGGCTCGCCGCGCCGGCCTACGATCGGGCGCCTGGCGCGCACGCGTGCGTCTGCGCGATCCGCGTCAGAACTGCACCTTCACCGCCTTCTTTTCCTCGGGCGACTCGGTCGCCTGCAGCAGCTCGGCCAGCTTGAAGGAGAAGAAGTTCGCGATCACGTTCGACGGGAACTGCTCGACCGCGGTGTTGTACGCCATCACCGCGTCGTTGAAAGCCTGGCGCGCGAACGAGATCTTGTTCTCGGTGCCGGTCAGCTCCTCGGAAAGCTGCATCATGTTCTGGTTGGCCTTCAGGTCCGGGTACGCCTCGGCCAGCGCGAACAGCCTGCCGAGCGCACCGGTCAGTGCGCCCTCGGCCGCCATCAGCCCCTGGATCGCGGCCGGCGAGGCCGGATCCGCGGCGGCGGCGGCGTTCGCGCTGACCGCCGTGTTGCGCGCCTTGATCACGGCTTCGAGCGTCTCGCGCTCGTGCTTCATGTACGCCTTGGCGGTCTCGACCAGGTTGGGAATCAGGTCGTAGCGCCGTTTCAGTTGCACGTCGATCTGCGCGAACGCGTTGCGAAAGCGGTTGCGCAGGTTGACCAGCCGGTTGTACGCGCCGATCGCCCAGAACACGACGAGCGCGATCAGACCGAAAAAGATGATCCAACCCATGTCCCGACCTCCAGTTGTTGAGAACGGCCGCTGGACCGCGCGCCAGCCGCGTCGCCGCTGGGCGAACCCGCCCCGGATCAAGTCGGGGGCGCGCGGACTATAAGGCAAAGGCCTCCGCGCGCAAGGGCTTCGTCGATCTCGGCCGCGCACCGCCGAGCGCGCTCGCAGCGCCGGTGCGGTGTGCGCCGACAAGCGGCGCGCGAGCGGCGGCGGCTGCGGCGTTACTTGCGCTGCGGCTCGGACGCGGCGGGCGTGCCGCGCAGTTCCTCGAGCTCCTTCTCGGTGATGTAGTCGAAGGCCTTGACCACGCCGAGCACGTCGGAGACGCGGGCGGCGACCTGCGCGGCGGCGTCGCCTTCGGCCGGCGTCACGCGGCCGAGCAGGTAGACGATCGCGCGTTCGGTCGTGACCTTGACCGCACCTGCGGGCACTTTCTTCGACTCGATGAACGCAGCGCGCACCTTGCCCGAGATCGCGGTGTCCTTGGCGCGCGAACCGACCGTCGACAGCCGGCCCACGCCGAGCTCGTTGAGCACCGCGCGCACGTTCTCGGTGCCGGCGGCGATTTTCTCGGCTTCGGCCTTCGCCTCGGCGGTCAGCACCTCGCCGGTCAGCAGCACCTTGCGGTTGTAGCTGGTGACGTTGATGTTGATCGTGCCGCGCTCGAAGCGCTCCGCCAGCGCGCGGTTGATACGGCGCTCGATCGCTTCGTCCTCGAGCTGGATGCCGACCGACCTGCGGTCCGACGCGACGATCGCGCCGCCGACCATCGCGCCGCCGACGACCAGCGGCGCGCAGCCGGCGATCGTCGAAGCCGCGGCTGCGGCGGCGAGTGCGCGCAGCGCGCGCCGTCTGACGTTCATGTGCCCCACGCCATGCCTCCTATGAGCCGTTGTCCGTTGGTCTCGATCCGCACTTACCCGTCCGCCGCGAACGCGTCCCGGATCCATTCGGTGACGCCGCTCGCGTCCGCGGTGATCACGTCGAAGCGGCACGCAGGTAGCCTGGTTCCTGCGCCGTAGCGCTCGACGAGGTAGTGCTGTGCCGCGCGGACGATTCGCCTGCGCTTGAAAGCGTCGACGCTTGCGCCGGCGCCGCCGAAGCGCGCGCCGCTGCGCAGCCGCACTTCGACGAAGGCGAGCACGCCGCCGTCGAGCGCGACCACGTCCAGCTCGCCTTCGCGATAGCGCACGTTGCGCGCGACGATGCGGCAGCCGTTCGCGGCCAGATGTGCGCACGCGGCCTGCTCGGCGGCGTCGCCCGCGCGCTGCTTCGGCGTTCGGACGCCGCTCGCGCGGATCGGCTTCAACGCTGCACCCTCATCGCGCCAGACCGAGGCGCTCGACCCTGCCGTTGCGAAAGACCGCGAGCGTCGGGACGCGTTCCACGCGCGCGCTGCGGTCGCGATCGACGGCGAGCGCGCCGGTAACGCCGTCCAGACCGAAGCTGCGCCGGCCCTGCGCCCATTCGATCGCCAGACGGAACGCGTCGATGCCGAGCGCGTACAGCCGCTGCAGCTCTCCCGACAACGCCTGCTCCGGCTTGGGATGCACGACGACCGCGAGGTGATCGGGCTCGAGCAGCCACGGCATGTCGACGAAGTTCACGCCTTCCAGCTCGGGCGCGAGCAGCGCGGCTTCCGCGCCGCCGAGGTTGACCTGCGAGGTCGCGTACAGCTTCAGCGCGGGCGGCAGACGCGGGCGCACCGCGGCGGCGTCGCGCGCTTCGAGCGCCAGGAACACCGCTTCGAGCCTGGCGGCGGCGATCGCATCCGACAGCGCCTGCAGCGTGTCGTAGGTCACTCGCATCGGATACAGCGTCGCGGCCTGGCCCGCCTCGCGCAATGCGTCGCGGAACGCGTTGCCCATGCGGCGCGCCAGCGGCGACTCGCCGACGATCACCATGAAGCGCGGCGCGGCCGGCGGCGCGCCGACGGGCGGCGGCAGCGGCAGCTCGCGCAGCGCGACGGCGACGACCTGGCGCGCCTCCTGTTCGATCGAAACGCCGAACGCGAGCACGTGCGGCGCGAGCCCGCTGTCGCTCTCCGGCAGATTCAGCGTGACCACTGGCAGCGGCGCGGCGACGCGGCCGCTGCCGAGCGCGTTCACCGCGTCGCGCGTCAGCGGACCGACCGCGATGTCGGCGCCGCGGTTGCGCGCGCTTGCCAGCGCGTTGGCGAGCTGCGCGGGCCCGTCTTCGAGCTCGATGAGCTGGATCGTCGCATTCGTCCCCGAGACCGACTGCGCGGCGAAGAAACCCTGCCGCACCGTCTCCGCGGCGCGCGCGAAAGGTGTGGTCTGCGCCGGCAGGATCAGCGCGATCGTCGGCGGCTTGGGCGGCGGCAGCGGCGCAGGCTGCGCCGCGGGGCCCGGCTGCGGCACCGGCGCCGGCTGCACGACGGCAGGCGCGGTCTGCGTTTGACCGGTCGCTGCCGCGGCCGGCGCAGCGCCGGCCTGCGCCTGCGGTGCGGACTCGGGCGGCGGCTGCGTTGTCGGCACCTGCGCGCACGAGGACAATGCGAGCAGCGCGCACGCCGCGAGCCACGGCGTCCAACGCTGCATCAGGCTGCGTTCTGAGCCTGTCGAAGAGGACCTTGCGGCTTTCACGATGGTATCGAACAACGGGCATGCGCCCGAGGGGCTGGTCGAAGCGAGCGGTGTCGCGGCGCAGGCGTTTCCCACCGGCGCATTGTATGTAGTCGCCACGCCGATCGGAAACGCAGCCGACATTACGGTGCGCGCGTGGTGGGTGCTATCGCATGTGGACGCGATCGCGGCCGAGGACACGCGCACCACGCGCGCGCTGCTCGATCGCTACGGCATCTCGGCGAAGCTCATCGCCGCGCACGAGCACAACGAGCGCGCCGCCGCGCAGCGCGTCGTCGAGCGGCTGCGCGCGGGCGAGCGCATTGCGCTCGTGACCGACGCCGGCACGCCGGCGATCTCCGACCCCGGCGCCCGCATCGTGCGCGCGGTGCTCGACGCCGGGCTGCGCGTCGTACCGATCCCGGGCGCGAGCAGTTTCACCGCGGCGGCGAGCGCCGCGGGCATCGAAGCCGGCGAGATACGCTTCGTCGGCTTTCTGCCCGCGGGTGCGAACAAGCGGCTCGCCCGCCTGCGCGCGCTCGCCGCCGACGCAACGGCCTGCGTGCTGTTCGAAGCACCGCACCGCTTTGCCGACACCGCGCGCGAACTGGCCGCCGCGCTCGATCCGCAGCGCAGGGTCGTCGTCGCGCGCGAGCTGACCAAGAAGTTCGAGACGATCGTCGCGCTCGCCGCGCGCGATCTGCCCGCCTGGGTCGAGCGGCACGAGCCGCGCGGCGAATACGCGATCGTGATCGACGCGCCGCGGACCGAGTCCGGGGGCGCGCCCGCGGCCGAGGTCGACGAGGCGACGCGGCGCTGGCTCGCCGCGCTCGCCGAAGCGCTGCCGGCAGCGCGCGCCGCCGCGGTCGCTGCCAAGGCGACCGGCCTGCCGCGCGAGCTGCTGTACCGCGAGCTCACCGCGTTGCGGAGTGCGTGAGGCCGGCAACCCGACGACCCGACGTTGGCGACGCCCTCGCCCCGACCACGGGCGGCGCGAGGCCGAGCTACTGCGCGGGCGCCGCTTCGGCGATGTAGATCTCGACGCGGCGGTTCTGCGCGCGGCCGGCTTCGGTGTCGTTGCTGGCGATCGGTTCGCGTTCGCCGCGGCCTTCGATCGCGATTCGCTGCGCGGCCACGCCGCGCGCGACGAGCCGATCGCGCGTGGCCTGCGCGCGCGCGACCGACAGCCGATCGTTGAGCGCGTCGGTTCCCGTCGAATCCGTGTGACCGACGACCTGGATCGCGGTCACCGCGTGTTCGTTCATCGTCGCCGCGAAGCGGTCGAGCACGCTGCCGAGCGCGGGCTTGATGTCCGCGCGGTTCACGTCGAAACCGGCGTCGGCCGGGATGTTGAGCTTCAGCCGGTTGTCCGCGGTGCGCGTCACGTCGATGCCGGTGCCGCGCGAAGCCTGCTCCATTTTCTGGCGCTGCTCCTCCATCTTCTTGCTCCACACGTAGCCGCCGATCGCGCCGACCGCGGCGCCGACGGCGGCGCCCGTCGTCGCACTGCGGCTGCGGTTGCCGCCGGCGGTGGCCGCGCCGATCACCGCGCCTGCCACGGCACCGACGCCGGCGCCGGTCGCCGTGCCCTTCTGCGTTTCGGTCATGTTGGCGCAGCCTGCCAAAGCGACGGCCGCGGCGGCCGTCGCGGCAATGAGGTGTCCGAGTGTCATGCGTGTCCATCCCGAGTACCGAGTGAATGCGGCAGAGTCTACGGGCGCGCGCGGCGGGCCGCCGCGCCGCGCTCACGCCGATCGGTTAATGAGTCAGGACGGCTGCGGGCGGAGCATCGCGATGCGCGTCCCACCAGCGGCGCGCAGCGACGTTGGTCCACGGCGTCTGCGCGAGCAGCGCGTCGAGCGCTTCGATCACCGCGGCGGCCGACGGCGGGCGGCGCTCGGGCGACTTCTCCAGGCAGCGCGCGATCAGCGCGTCCAGCGATGGCGGAACGGGCAGCGGCGCCGCGCTGCCTGCGCGCGGCGCGGGCGTGTGCACGACCTGGTACGCGAGCGCCAGATCCGAGTCGGCCTGGAACGGCGGCCGCGCCGCGAGCAGGAAAAAGCCCACCGCGCCGAGCGAATACAGATCGGAACGGTGCCCGGCGTCTCCGGGGCGCTCGATGCGCTCGGGCGCCATGTACGCCGGCGTGCCCAGCACGCGCAGCGCGCGGGTCAGATCGCGCGTGGCTTCGGTGCGCGTGTCCTTGACCAGGCCGAAGTCGAGCACCTTGACGACGTCGTGCTCGCCGCCTCGGCGGCACAGCATCACGTTCGCCGGCTTGATGTCGCGATGGATCAGGCCGCGCTCGTGCGCTTCGGACAGCGAACCGGCGATCCCGCGCAGCACGTGCGCGGCGCGCGCGGCCTGCATCGGCCCGTGCGTCTCGACGATCTGCTGCAGCGTCAGCCCGTCGAGGAACTCCATCGCGTAGAACGGCTGTCCTTCGGGCGTTCGGCCGTAGTCGTAGATCTCGATCGTGTTCGGATGCATCAACTGGCTCGCCAGCCGAACTTCGCGGTCGAAGCGCGCGAGCGCTTCGTCGTCGGCGATCGCCAGCTCGATGATCTTGACCGCGGTCGGCCGCTTCAGCAGCCGGTGTCGTGCGCGGTACACGCGCGCCATTCCGCCCTGACCGACCTCCTCGAGCAGCTCGTAGTTGCCGACGCGCTTGGCCTCCTGCGTTTCGATCTCCATGCGGCGGATCCGCAGCAGCGCGACCACCAGCCCGAACACCGCGATGCCGATGCCCAGACCGAGCAGGAGGAAAGTGCGCTCGAGCCTGAACAGCGGCGCGAAGGCCTCGACCTCGGCCACTTCGACGGCGATGCCGAAGCCGAACTCGTCGAGCCAGCGCCATGCGCCGACCACCGGCTTGCCCAGATAGTCGTCGTACGGCTGCAGCAATTCGCCGGCGCGCGGGCCGTCGGGGCGTTCGACCGCAGCGAGCGCGGCGGCGATCAGCCGCGTGTGCCGCAGCTCGCTGCTGCGCGCGTTCGGATCGTTCAGGTCGACGCGCAGGATCGACGATTCGCCGCGCCGCACGAGCCCCATGTCCTCGAGCGTCGAGCGAAAACGGCTCTCGGACAGCAGCCGGCCCGTCGCGTCGAAGGCGTAGGTCTCGCCGGTTTCGCCGAGCCGCGCCGCCTCGAACAACTTCGAGAACCGCTCGTTGGCCGGCTTGCCGATGTCGAGTGCGGCGATCACCGTGCCCTGCGCATCGCGCACCGGCGCGGCGATCCACACCTTGGGCGCGTCCCGCCGCTGGCTGCTCGCCACGCCGATCCGCTCGACTTCGTCGAGCGAGCCGGTAAAGCGCGTGGCGCCCGCGAACACGGGGTCGAACACGGCGCGCCGCTGCGCGTCGAGCACATGCCCGCATTTGAGCGCGTCGCGCGCTGCGAGCACGCGGCCGTCGCGGCCGATCAGGTGCACGGCGGCCGCGAGTTCCTCCTGCCGCAGCACGTCGACCGCCGCGATCAGGCGCGCGCCGAGCTGAGCGCGGCACGCGGCCGCCGCCGCGTCGCCCGCGCGATCGGCCGCAGCGAGCAGCTCCTCGGCGGCGGCGACGACGCGCGGATCGGACGCCCAGCGCTGGACGTTCAGGCGCTTCTCGACGATCCAGGTTTCGGTCGTCGTCGCCTGGCTCGACACGAGCGAGCGCAGGTTCGCGGCGGCCAGCTCGATCAGCGCATTGCGTACGCCCGAGTAGACCCACACGCCGAGCAGCGCGGCCAGCAGCAGCGCCGCGGCGACCTCGACCGGGCGGGCGCGCGCGAACGCGCCGAGGCGCGCGAGCAGCGTCGACTCAGGCATCGCGCCCGACGGCCCGCGTGCGTCTCACGCGGGCACCGCGGCGACGATGCGCGCGACCGCCGCGGTCAGCTTCTTCGCGTACGCGATGTGCAGGAACTCGTTGGGCCCGTGCGCGTTGCTCTTCGGCCCGAGCACGCCGGTGGTCAGGAACTGCGCGTTCGGGAACTTGGCGCCGAGCATGTTCATGAACGGGATCGTCCCGCCCTCGCCCATCCACGCGGCGTCGCGGCCGAAGGCGAAGCGCGATGCCTCGTCGGCGATGCGCGCGAGCCACGGCGCGGTCGGCGGTGCGTTCCAGCCGCTCGCGCCGAAGTCTTCCTTGAACGTAACGCGCGCGTTGTACGGCGGATCGCTTTCGAGGAGCCGCTTGAGCACGCGCGTGGCGCGCTCGCCGTCGACGGTCGGCGGCAGCCGCAGCGACAGCTTGAACGAGGTCTTCGGCCGCAGCACGTTGCCGGCCTCGTCGATGCCCGGGAAACCGGCAGCGCCGGTGACCGACAGCGCGGGCCGCCACGTGCGGTTCAGGATCCCCTCGACCGGGTCGGTCGTCGTCGGCATCGCGTGCGCGTGCGGTTCGGACCCGTGGTTGCAGCCGACCCATGGAAACTGCTTCCAGACCTGGTCGCCCAGGATCGCCGCCGCCGCGTGCGCCTGCCGCAGGCGCTCGGCGGGGATGTCGGCATGGAACTCCGGCGCGAGCACGCGGCCGGTGGCCGGATCGTCGACGCGGTTGAGCAACTGGCGCGCGATGCGCATCGACGAAGGCACGATGCCGCTCGCGTTGCCCGAGTGCACGCCTTCGGTCAGCACCTCGACGGTCAGCACGCCGCCGACGAGCCCGCGCAGCGAAGTCGTGACCCAGAGCTGCTCGTAGTTGCCGCAGCCCGAGTCGAGCCCGGCGACGAGCGCGACATCGCCGAGCCGGGGCGCGAGCACATCGAGATACGCGGGCAGATCGAAGCTGCCGCTTTCCTCGCAGGTCTCGACGATCCCGACGCAGCGCGGCCTGGGCACGCGCTGCGCGTCGAGTGCGGCGATCACGGTGAGCGCCGCGTAGATCGCGTAACCGTCGTCGGCCGCGCCGCGCCCGTACAGCAGGTCGCCCTCGATCACGGGCTTCCACGGGCCGAGGTCGTCGCGCCAGTCGGTCATCTCGGGCTGCTTGTCGAGGTGACCGTAGAACAGCACCGTGCGGTCGTTGCCGCGCCCGCCGGTGGCCGGCACGTCGAAGAACAGACAGGGCGTGCGGCCCTCGAGCGCGACGATCTCGATCTGCATGCCCTCGATCGACTGCGCGCGGCACCACGCTTCGGCGTCCTTGATCACCTTCTGCAGGTGACCGTGCGCCGCCCAGCTCGCGTCGAACGCGGGCGACTTGGCCGGCACCTTCACGTAGTCGACGAGCCGCGGCACGAGATCGCTGTCCCATTTGCGGTCGACGAAGTTCTTCAGGTCGGCGAGGTTCATGGCGTGCTCGGCGGTCGGTCATCAGCGGTGTGCAGGATAGCCGAGCGCGCCGGCCGCAGCGGCGCAGCCCGCTGCGCGACATTGCAATGCGCGACCGCGTGCGGTCACCCCGCAGCCGGGCGCACGCATCGCCGCGGCGCCGCTGCGGTCGCGCCTGCGCGCCGCGTGCGCCGCGTCAACGGACGTTGCGGATCGAATTCTTGACGGTGTCGTGCTGGGTCTTGAGCGGGTCATGCCTTGAGCGCCGCTCGGGCCGGACATCGGAGCCCCGCTCAGGCGGTGCCGCCTGCGTCGAGTGCGGCGTGATCGTTCCGGGCTTGGCGATGACCATGCCGCGCCGAATGTCCTTCTTCTCGATCCCGCGCGCGGCGGATCCGTCTTCGGATTCGCCGTTCTCGCCGTTCTCGCCGGGCGGCTGGCGATGCGGCTGAGCGCCTTGCGCAGCGGTGGCGGCGTAGGCGGCCGACGCAGCACCGCCCGACGATGATCCCCGAGGATCGGGTTGCGCCGAGCGCGCGGCGTCGGCCTTGGTCAGCTTGCTGCCGCCGGCGATGGCATCGGCCGCGACGGCCTGGTCTTTGGCGTGGACAGGCCAGCACACGCATGCGATCGCCAAAGCGACGGTCGATGCAAGGAAATTCTTGTTCATGGCTTCGGCTCCTTCAAACCGCGAAGTCGATCGACGATCCGCGCCGCGCGCGGCGATGCCCATTACGGTCCCTTCAGTCGGCCGCCACGCCCCACCGCCCCTTGGGCGCTCTGCGGGGCGTACTGTCGGGCAGCGCTCACGAGCTTGTTGTAGGCATCGAGGAACGCCGCCGCGACGATCTTGCCCTGCGGCGTGTCCGCGTAAGCGTTGACGCCGGCCAGCAGTCCGCCGAGCACGCCGATGCCTGCGCCGAGGTTGTAGTTGCTGGCGCTGCCCTGGGCCGCGACGATCTGCGCGCCGCTGGCGTTGTCCACCAGCAGCAGCGTGGTCGACGCCCCTTGCGACTGGATCTGCACCGAGGTATCGACGCTGCGGCCGCTGCGCCCGAAGAGTCCCCCGATGCCGGTCGACAGGCCGAAGCCGCTTGGCTCGGCAAACGTCACCGACGGCAGCATCGTGTAGTCGGCGGCGAGCAGCTTGCCGTCGCCCGCGGTGCCGTCGCGCAACGCGCCGCCCGCGGCGAGTTTGCGCTCGAACTCCAGGTTGGCGAACGCGCGCCCGCGCTCGACCACGATGAAGCAGTTCGACTGCTGCACGATCAGCCGCAGCACAGGTACGAACGAATCGAGGTTGGCACGCGCCAGGGCGGCGCGGGCGTTGTCTTCCTCGAACAGCGCCACCGTGCCCAGCGGGGCATCGCAGCGCTGAAGCTGCGGTGCGGCTTCGACGACGCTCTGGCCGCCGGCCGCACCGCGGGTGACCGGATCGTCCGCACCGAGCTTGGGGTCGGTCGCACAAGCGGACAACGCCAGCGCTACCGCAAACACGAACGGCGCACGGTCGCAGCGAGGAAGTCGCGTTGCCTTCATTCTCAGCACCACTCCCCGTTTGTGTCCGCCGCGCAGTGCGAGAGGACGTCCAATGGCGGCGCTCACCGCGGATCAGCGTTTTTCGGCCGGCACTTCCACTCTTTTACCGGGTTGCCGACACCGTAGAGCTGCCATCCGGGCGGGCAAGTCGGTTTGGTCGCTGCCGGATTCGCCTTGCGCTCTTCGATCGGCGACGACGCCGGTGCCGCGGCCGGCGTGGACTTGGTCTTGATCACCAGCTTCTCGGATGAGGCTTGGGTGTCTTTGTCTTTCACGATCTCGGGGCGCGCCCCAGCCTGTTGGGGCTTGGCGGGCACGGTGTGAGTCGGTGCCGAAGTCGGGCCGCCGCTCTGGTTCTGCTCGGCCGACGCCACTGAACCAGTCGCCAGCACCAGCATCGCGACCGCCGCAATCAGCGGCCT
>JBFMFC010000061.1:0-19349 GCA_040752195.1 Pseudomonadota bacterium
CGCGTCGGCGCACGCGGCGAGCGCCGCACCGAGGCTCGCGAACACCTCGGCCCCCGCCGGGGCGAAGCCCGGCGTGCGCGAGATCACGATATTGCGACGTCCCGGCAGCGGTCTGCCGAGCGACTCCCAGGTCCTGCGGCCCATGATCACCGGATGCCCCATCGTGATCCGCTTGAAGCGCGCCAGATCGCCCGGGATGCGCCACGGGATCGCGCCGGCGCGCCCGATCACGCCGTTGCGCGCGACGGCGGCGATCAGCGTGACGCGCGGCATCGCGCGAGCGGGTTCGGATGGCGCCGCGCCGCCGGCGCGCGATCCCGGGTCCAAGTCGCCGCCGACGCGTTCACACCGCCACCGGCGCCTTGATGTGCGGGTGCGCGCGATAGTCGACGATCTCGAAGTCCTCGTAGCGGTAGTCGAAGATCGTCGGCGGGCGGCGCTTGATGACGAGCCGCGGATACGGATACGGCGTGCGCGCAAGCTGCTCGCGCACCTGTTCGAAATGGTTGCTGTAGATGTGGCAGTCGCCGCCGGTCCAGACGAAGTCGCCGACGTCCAGATCGCACTGTTGCGCGACCATGTGGGTCAGCAGGCTGTAGCTGGCGATGTTGAACGGCACGCCGAGGAAGATGTCGCAGCTGCGCTGGTAGAGCTGGCACGACAGCTTGCCCGCGGCCACGTAGAACTGGAACAGCAGGTGGCACGGCGGCAGCTTCATCTTCGGGATGTCGGCGACGTTCCACGCCGACACGATCAGCCGGCGCGAGTCCGGGTTGGTTCTGATCTGCTCGATGACCTGCGCGATCTGGTCGATGTGCCCGCCGTCGGGCGTGGGCCACGCGCGCCACTGTACGCCGTAGACGGGGCCGAGCTCGCCGTTTTCGTCGGCCCATTCGTCCCAGATGGTCACGCCGTTGTCGCGCAGGTACTTGACGTTGCTCGACCCCTGCAGGAACCACAGCAGTTCGTGGATGATCGAGCGCAGGTGCAGCTTCTTCGTCGTGACGAGCGGGAAGCCCTCCTGCAGCGCAAAGCGCATCTGGTAGCCGAACACCGAACGCGTGCCGGTGCCGGTGCGGTCGCGCTTGTCCACTCCGTGCTCGAACACGTGGCGCATGAAGTCTTCGTACTGGCGCATCAGATGCCTTGAGAGAGGAAGTCGAGCGCGTTGTCGATGTCCAAGCGGTGTGCGGTGAGGTTGCTCACATGCTTCGAAACGTGGTTCGCGGGAAATGTGGCGACGTTGGCCGCATCGAGGAACACTTTGGCCGATTCGACCGTGTACACCGGGTTCCGCCGCTCGGCGTACTTGCTCGTCGGTCGCACGCGCCGTAGCGGTGCGACCACACGCGTGCCCGACGCGTGCAGATACTCGGTCTGCACGTCGATCCAGTACGGCACTTCACGACGCTGGTCCGCGATCGGGTTGGCGTAGACGTCGAATCTAGCCGCCCGGGTTTTCTTCGAGCCACTTCTGGATCTGCTGGGCGAAAGTGCCTTCCTTCTCGATCCGCGCGTTGTACGCCCCGATCGCGGCGCGGTTGCGCTCGAGCCATTGCTCGCGCAGCCGGCGCCGCACTTCCTCCTCTGGCAGCGCATCGACCGTCTGCGACAGTTTCATCCCCAGCGCTTTCGCCGGATCGAGCACATTCGAGTTCAGCAACAGGTTGGTCGACCGTTTGGGAGCGTCGTCGAAGCGCAGCATGCCCGTGCTCCATGCGCACGAATCGTGCGCACAGTATACGTCCCGCGCTCTGTCAGGCCGCGAACTGCAGCTCGGCCAGACGCGCGTACAGGCCGCCGCGCGCGACGAGCTCGGCGTGCGTGCCCGACTCGACGAGCCGCCCCTGCTCGAGCACGTAGATGCGGTCGGCGCGCTGCACGGTGGCGAGCCGGTGCGCGATCACGATCGTCGTGCGGTCGCGCATCGCGGCGGCCAGCGCCGCCTGCACCGCGCGCTCGCTCTCGGCGTCGAGCGAAGAGGTCGCCTCGTCGAGCAGCAGCAGCGGCGCGTTCTTCAGCATCGCGCGCGCGATCGCGATGCGCTGGCGCTGGCCGCCGGACAGCCGCAGCCCGCGTTCGCCGACGAACGTCGCGTAGCCGTCGGGCAGTCGCGCGGCGAACTCGTCGACGAAGGCCGCGCGCGCGGCGGCCAGCGCCTCGTCCCGGCTCGCGTCGGCGCGGCCGTAGCGGATGTTGTCGAGCACGCTGCCCGAGAAGATCACCGGTTCCTGCGGAACGACCGCGATGCGCGAACGCAGGTCCGCGAGCCGCAGCTCGCGCACGTCGACGCCGTCGAGCCGGATCGCGCCCGCGTCGACTTCGTAGAAGCGCTGCAGGAGCTGGAAGATCGTCGTCTTGCCCGCGCCCGACGGGCCCACGAGCGCAACCGTCTGCCGCGGTGTCACTTCGAGGGAAAGATCGCGCAGTACCGGGTACCCCGGCCGCGACGGATAGGTGAAGGTGACGCGATCGAAGGCGACGTGCGCGCCGCCGCGCGCGGCCGGCAACGCGCGGGGTGCGGGCGGATCCGCGATCGCCGAACGCGCCGACAGCAGCTCCATCAGCCTCTCGGTCGCGCCCGAGGCGCGCAGCAGGTCGCCCCAGACCTCGGCGAGAACGGCCACGCTCGACGCGACCAGCCCGATGTAAAGGGCGGTCTGCGAAAGCTGTCCCGCCGTGATCTGCCCCGCGAGCACGGCCTGCACGCCGCCGTACAGGCCCCACAGCAGCGCACCGAACGTGCCGACGATCACGAAGGCGGTCAGCAGCGCACGCGTTCCGGTGCGCCGCACGGACGTCGCGAAAGCCGACTCGTTGGCGGCCGAAAAGCGCCGCGCTTCGGCGGCTTCCTGCGTGAAGCTCTGCACGACCGGGATCGCGTTCAGCACTTCGGCGGCGATGCCGCTGGTGTCGGCGATGCGGTCCTGGCTGGCGCGTGAAAGCTTGCGTACGCGCCGGCCGATCGCGAGCGCCGGCAGCACGACGAGCACGATGATCCCGGCGACCGTCAGCATCAGCCGCGGGCTGGTCGCCACCAGCATCGCCAGGCCGCCGACGAACAGCACCGAGTTGCGCAGCCCCATCGAGATGCTCGAGCCGACCGCGTTCTGGATCACGGTCGTGTCGGTCGTCAGCCGCGACAGCACCTCGCCGGTCTTCAACGTCTCGAAGAACTGCGGGCTCTGCCGAAGCACGTGCGCGTACACCGCCTGCCGCAGATCTGCGGTCACGCGCTCGCCGATCCACGTCACCATGTAGAAGCGCGCAGCGGTGAACGTTCCGAGCAGCACCGCCACGCCGAACAGCGCGAGGAACCGCTCGCGGATCGCGACCAGCCGCTCGCCGAGCCCCGTCTCCGCCGGCAGCGCCAGCCCGCCGTCGACGAGCAGCTTGACCGCGTACGGCAGCGCGAGCGTCGACGCGGCGGCCAGCGCGAGAAACAGCAGCGCCAGCGCGACCTGCTTTCGATACGGCGCGACGAAGGGCAGCAACGCGCGCAGCGGCTGCAGCTTGTTCGTCGGGGCGGTCGTCGCAGCCATCGGGGTCAGAAGCCCGCCAGCGACCTCAGCACGCCCCATGCCGCGCCGAGCATCAGCAGGCCCCACGCGGCGTACGCGAGCACGAAGCCGCCGCCGCGCGTCGTCGGCTCGCGCAGGTAGGCCACCGCGTACCAGATGCGTCCGGCCAGCCAGACCGCGCCGAGCACGGTCGCGGCGGCCGCGCCGACGTAACGGCCGGCGAGCCACAGCGCGGGCAGGAAGATGACGACGTTCTCGAGCGTGTTCATCTGCACGCGATACGCGCGCTCGAACAGCTCGTGCCCGGCCGTCGCGGGCGCCTTGATGCCGTATTTGATGCGCGCCCTGCCGACGAGCCACGCCGTCGCGAAGCACAGCGCCAGCGCGGCGAGCGTCACGAGTGCGAGCCAGTCCTGGCCTTGTCCCATCGAGTCGACTCCGATCCGGTTTTCGGGCGCATCGTAATGCGACGCCCCGTTCGCGCGGTCGTTGCATCGCCGGATTCGATGGATGACCGGTTCCCCGCCGGGACACGGTGCGCGCCGAGACGAGCCGCCGGGCGCTCGATGTCTCGGTGTTGAGTCCCGCGGCCGGGCGAAGCGGTCAAAGCCGCATCGGCGCAGCGTAGCCGGTCATTTCCAGATAGCCGCGACCGACTGCGCGGCCGGACTCGAGCAGCGTGCTCGCGCCCTCCCAGTAGACGGCGCCGGCGCTGGCGCGCGAGTCGAGCTCCTGGTCGTCGAGGAGCGGTCTCGTCTCGAACGCGCGCGCGCCGACCGCAATGCGCTGCGCGACCGGATACGTCGCGCGCGTTCGCGGCGAAGTCCAGCGCGCGAGCGGCTCGAATCGAACTTCGTCCGGCGCGAACAGCTGCGCGTGCGTGCGGCCGGCGGCGCGCAGCGCCGCGTACGCGTAGATGCGCGGGCCGGCGTCCTTGCGGCGGATCTGGAAGGCGGTGAGCGCCGAGCCGTCGTCGAGGTTCATGCCGATCCAGTCCCAGCCCGCGGCCTCCGGATCGAGCAGCGTGCTCGACCACTCGTGGTCGAGCCACGCGCTGCCGCCGGCGCGCGACGTGCGGCCGTCGCGCGTCAGTTCCGCATCGACGCGAAGCTGCGGCTGCGAGTAGTAGTAGCTCGCCTGTTCGGGTTTCGGACCCTTGCGAGAGAACCCGCCTTCGCCTTGCAGCAGCAGCGGCTGCGTCGGCCGTGCGGTGAACCGCAGCGCGAACCCGCGCGCTCGCACCGCGGACTCGTACACGCCGTCGGCGCGGCGACGCAGCGTCCAGCGGTCGAGTTCGACATCGGTGTCGTCTTCGCCGGTGCGCGCCACGCCGAAACCGGCACGCGCGATGCGCTGGTCGTGCAGCAGCGCGCCGCGCGCGGCATCGGCGATGGCCGCGTGCGCGATGACGAGCTCGCGCGCGGCGAAGCGGCTCGGATTCGCCGGATCGATCGGCGTGCGCATGCGGAAGAACGTCACCTGAAAGCCGAGCGGCGGCTGC
Source organism: Pseudomonadota bacterium (assembly GCA_040752195.1). Lineage (GTDB taxonomy): Bacteria > Pseudomonadota > Gammaproteobacteria > Burkholderiales > Burkholderiaceae_F > DSNY01. The sequence goes on from JBFMFC010000061.1 coordinate 5,023, forward strand.
GCATCGAGCCAGCCGGTCAGGTACCACCACTCGATCCGGTAGTCCGGATGCGCGCCGTGATCGCGCGGAAAAACGAGCGGCCGCGGCGTGACCGCGGGATATTCGACGGCAGCGCGCGCGGCGAACGGCAGCGCGGCGCCGGCGAGGAGCAGGTGGCGGCGGGTCAGCATGCAGGGTCCGGCAGCGGCTACCAGTCCTCCCTGACCGCGAGCACGGCTTCGCCCGAAACGGCGCGGCGGCCGGCAACGACGGCCGTCGCGGCGGCCGCGCCGAGCAGCGCGGCGACCAGCCCGAGCACGAGCGCGACGGGCAGGCGGAAGTCCATCGTCCAGTGGAACGACTGCGGATTGACGATGTCGACCAGCACCCACGCCACGGCCAGTCCCGCGGCAAGCCCGAGCGCGATCGCCAGAGCCGTCACCAGCAGCCCTTCGAGCGCCAGCAGTGCGAGGATCTGCGCACGCGTGACGCCGACATGCCGCAGCATGCCGAACTCGCGCGTGCGCGCGATCGCCTGCGCGGAGAACGTCGCCGCGATGCCCGTCAGCCCGATGACGATCGCGGCGATCTCCAGCACGTAGGTCACCGCGAAGCTGCGATCGAAGATGCGCAGGCTGATCGCGCGGATCTCGCCCGGCTCGTGGAAGTCGGCGGCCGCCGTGTCGAGCCGGCCCTGCAGTTCGCGGATGACTTGCGCGGCGTTCGCGCCCGGCTTCAGCCACAGCGCGGCTTCGGTGCGCGAGGCGTCGCCGCTGGCGCGCTCGTAGTCCTCGATGTCGACGATGATCGCGCCGAACTGCCGCGCGTAGTCGCGCCAGACGCCGGCGACGACGAAGCGCTGCGCGCGGCCGGCGATCGGCAGCTCGATCTCGGCGCCGACCTGCGCGCCGTACAGGTCGACGATCGCCTCCGACACCCACGCGGGCGGCGGCATGCCGGGGCGCCACGCGAGACTCTCGCCCGTGAGCGGAATCGTGCGGATCGGGTTTGCGCGGTCGACGGGGCGCGCGATCAGCGACACCGGCGCGCGCTTCGGATCGAGCGAGATCTTCAGGTTGCGCGTGAAAGCGGCGCGTTCCACGGCGGGGTGAGACGCGAGCGTGGCCAGATCGCGCGCGGAAAACGCCGCGGTGGTCGCGCCCGAGGTCGCGAGCGGCGCCGCGCGCACGTAGATGTCCGCGGGCAGCACGCGGTCGAGCCACTCGTCGACCGAGTGGCGGAAGCTCGCGACCATCGTCGCCATCGCGACCATCAGTGCGAACGACGCGACGATGCCGGCCGCGCCGATGGCGGCAAAGCGCGGCGTCGCCGCAAGCCGGGTGGCCGCGAGCCAGCAGGGCGCCGCCGCGGCGGGCAGCGCGCGCCGTTGCAGCCCGCGCGCGAGCGGCCCGAAGACGAGCGGCGCGATCGAAGGTTTGAGCAGGATCGCCGCGACGAGCGCGAGCGCGATCGCGACGTACGCGGCGATCGGCATGCCGGCGATCGGCGGCGCGGCGAGCAGCGCCGCGGCCGCGGCGAGCAGCGCAAGGCCCGGCCAGGCACGCTGCGGTGTGACGTCGGCGTCGAGTCCGCTGCCGGCCTTGAGCGCCTGGGCCGGGATGGCCTGCGCCGCTTCATGCGCGGGCATCCATCCGCCCGCCACGGCGGCCGCCACGCCGAGCGCGAGAAACCCCGCCGCGTTGACCGCATCGAAGGCGAGCGCCGGCTGCACGCCCGTGAAGAAACCGCCGCCGAGGTCGCCGCCGAGGATGCGCAGCGCGGCCGCTGCCACACCGAGCCCCGCCAGCACGCCGAGCGCGGCGCCGATCGCGCCGAATGCGATCGACTCGAGCACGAGCAGCCGCTCGACCTCACCGCGCGTTGCGCCGATCACGCGCAGGAACGCGAGCTGGGTGCGCCGCGCCGCCACGCCCTGCGATTGCAGCGAATAAACGAGGAAGGCACCGGTGAAGAGTGCGACCAGCGCCAGCACGTTCAGATTCACGCGGTAAGCGCGCGACAGGTTCGACACCCGCGCCGCCGCCTCGTCGGCGCGAACGACGTCCACGCCGGGCGGCAGGTTCAGTCGCCGCGCGAGCGCCGCGGCATCGGCGCCGGGCGCGAGTTTGAGGTCGATGCGCGTGAGCCGCCCGAGCCTGTCGAAGCGCCATTGCGCGAAGCCCAGGTCCATCGAACCGACGATCTGTCCTGCGCGCGCGCCCGGCAGGCGTCCGGCGATGCGCAGCCGCTCGACGCGGCCGCCGACCTGCACCGCGATCGAGTCGCCCGGCGCGAGCCGCAGCCACTCGAGCGCGGCGGGCGAGAGGTACAGCCCGTCGTCGAGCAGCGCGAAACGGCGGTCGGCGACGACGGTTTCGTCCGGCTCGCCGATCGTCTGCGGCGCGAGCAGCGCCGCGCGCAGCATGTCGATCCCGAGGACCGGAAGCGGCTTGCCGCGCAGCGGCGCCGGCTCGACCAGCGCGGCTTCGATCTCGAGCACCGGGCTGGCCAGCTCGACTTCGGGGTCGGCCACCGCGCGCGCGTAGATCTGCTCGTCGAAGCCGCCCTGCGCGCCGGGCGCGCCGACGATCGACGCGTCCGCCTGCCCGCTCGTCTGCCGCACGGCCGACGAGAACTCCGCGAGCGCCGACGTGTTGATCAGATGCACCGCGTAGCCGAGTGTGACGCCGATCGCGATCGCGACGACCTGCACGACCGCGCGCAGCGGATGCTGGCGCGCGTAGCCGCCGATCACGTGGCGCAGCAGCCAGGTCATGCCGCGTTCGTCGGCCAGCGGGCGTCGGCCGCCGGCCGCGGGACCTCCGCCAGCCTGCCGCGCTCGAGTCGCAATACGCGGTCGGCGGTCGACGCGGCGTGCGGTGAATGCGTGACGAGGATGCCGGTCGCGCCGCGCGCCTTGATCGTGCGCGCGAGCAGGCGCAGCACGCCGTCGGCGGTTTCCGGATCGAGGTTGCCGGTCGGCTCGTCGGCGAGCACCAGCGCGGGCCGGTGCACGAGCGCGCGCGCGAGCGCCACGCGCTGCAACTCGCCGCCCGACAGCTCGCGCGGCCACGAGCCGCCGCGCTCGCCGAGGCCGACCGCGGCGAGCAACTCCTGCACACGCGCCGCGCGTTCGGCGGGCGCCACACCGAGCAGCACCAGCGGCAGCTCGACGTTCTGCCCGACCGTCAGGTGCGGCAGGATGTGGAAGGCCTGGAAGACGAACCCGACCTTCGTCCGGCGCAGACGGGTGCGCGCATCCTCGTCGAGCCGATCGAGAGCCTGTCCGCCGATCTCGATGCGCCCTGCATCGGGCACGTCGAGCCCGGCGATCAGGTTCAGCAGCGTGGACTTGCCGGCGCCCGACTCGCCGACGATCGCGACGTATTCGCCGCCCGCAAGGTCGAGGTCGAGCCCGTCCAGGATCGGGCGCCGGCCGAATCGTTTGGCGAGGCCCGCGATGCGCAGCATGAGCCGATTGTACGAAGGGTGGTTAGACTGCCGCGACCGCCGGGGAAAACGACGAACCCAATGCCGAGCATCACCATCGAAGACATCCGCCGCGCCGCCGAGCGCCTGCGCGGGCAGATCGAGAACACGCCGTGCGTGCACTCGCGCACGCTGTCGCAGATCACCGGCGCCGAGGTGTACCTGAAGTTCGAGAATCTGCAGTTCACCGCGAGCTTCAAGGAGCGCGGCGCGTACAACCGGATGAGCCGGCTGACGGCCGAGGAGCGCGCGCGTGGCGTCATCGCCGTCTCGGCCGGCAACCACGCGCAGGGTGTGGCGTACCACGCGCAGCGCATGGGCGTGCCCGCGGTGATCGTGATGCCGAAGTTCACCCCGATGGTCAAGGTCGAACGCACGCGCGGCTTCGGCGCCGAGATCGTGCTGATCGGCGAGACGTTCGACGACGCGAAGGCCGAGGCAGCACGGCTCGCCGCCGAACGCGGGCTGACGATGGTCCATCCGTACGACGACCCCGACGTGATCGCCGGGCAGGGCACGATCGCGCTCGAGATGCTCGCCGCGCAGCCGCAACTCGATGGCCTGTGCGTTCCGATCGGCGGCGGCGGGCTCATCTCCGGCGTGGCGATCGCCGCGCGCGCGATCAAGCCCGACATCGATGTCGTCGGCGTGCAAGCCGAGCACTTCCCGGCGATGTACGCGCTGTTCAAGGGCGTGCAGATGCCTTCGGCCAACGCGACACTCGCCGAGGGCATTGCGGTGAAGTCGCCGGGGCTCATCACCCGCGAGATCGTCAGGCGGCTCGTCGACGACATCGTGCTGGTGTCCGAAGGCGACATCGAACACGCGATCGTGCTGCTGCTGGAGATCGAAAAGACCGTCGTCGAGGGCGCCGGCGCGGCCGCCCTGGCGGCGCTGATCCGTCACCGCGAACGCTTTGCCGGCAGGAAGGTCGGGCTGATTCTGACCGGCGGCAACATCGACCCGATGATGCTCGCCGACATCATCGAGCGCGGCATGGTCCGCGCCGGACGTCTGGCGCGCATTCGCGTCGCCACGCGCGACGTGCCGGGCGAGCTTGCGCGCGCCGCGGCGATCGTCGGCCGCGCGGGCGCGAACATCGAGGAAGTCGAGCATCAGCGCGCGTTCACGACGCTGCCTGCGCAGAACGCGCAGCTCGAAATGGTGCTGCAGACGCGCGGCCCCGAACACATCGAAGAGGTGCTGCGCGCGCTGCGCGAAGCGGGGTTGCCGGCGGAGTTGGACACGTACTGACGGGTGCGCCGGCCTTGCGGTCAGCGTCGTTCGTGGACGAGGGCTCTGACGCGTTCGAACGCATCGCGCGTGAACGGATCGACGACGGCCGCGTCCTTCATCGACCGCAGCCACGTGATCTGCCGTTTCGCCAACTGGCGGGTGGCGGCAATCGCCGCGGCGCGAAACTCCGCGGACGGCGTGCCGCGCGCCAGGTGCTCCCACGCCTGCCGATAGCCGACCGCGCGCAGCGCGGGCAGGTCCGGGTTCAGATCGCCGCGCGCCATCAGCGCGCGGACCTCTTCGAGGAAGCCGGCGGCGAGCATCGCGTCGAAGCGCTGTTCGATACGCCGGTGCAGTTCGGCGCGATCGTGCGGCAGCAGCGCGATCGTGGCGAGCGCAAGCGATGGACGCTGCGTCGAGGCCAGCAGCGCCGACATCGGCACGCCGGTCAGCTCGAACACCTCGAGCGCGCGCTGGATGCGCTGGCTGTCGTTCGGCGGCAGCCGTTGCGCGGTCGCCGGATCGACACGCGCCAGCTCCGCATGCAGTCCGGGCCAGCCGATCTCGCGCGCGCGCGCTTCGATGCGAGCGCGCACCGCGCGGTCGGCCGAAGGCAGCGCGCTCAGACCCTCGCGCAGCGCCTTCGCGTACAGCATCGTGCCGCCGACGATGAGGGGCAGCCGGCCGCGCGCGCGGATCGCTTCGATCGCACGCGTGGCGTCGCGTACAAAATCGGCGGCGGAGTACGGCTCGGACGGATCGCGCAGGTCGATCAGATGGTGGGCGACCCGCACGCGCTCGTCGCGGCTCGGTTTGGCGGTGCCGATGTCCATGCCGCGGTAGACCTGCGCGGAATCGACCGACACGATCTCGAGCGGAATCTCGCCGGCCAGGCGCATCGCCAGCGCGCTCTTGCCGCAGGCGGTGGGGCCGAGCAGCAGGACGGCGTCAACCGTGTTGCGCGACATCGCCGTGGCGCCGGACGAGGGTGAACGCGATGGCCGCCGACACCAGTGATGCGGCGCAGATCGTCAGCGTCAGCGGATAGACGGTGCCGTTGAAACTCGCACCGATCCAGAAACCGACGAACGAGGCGATGCCCATCATCGTGAAGCCCATCAGCGCGGCCGCCGCGCCGGCGCTTTTGGGGAACGGTGCGACCGCGCCGGATTGCGCGGGCGGCTGGATCATTCCGTGCGCGATGCCGTAGAAGAACATCGGCACGACGATCGCGGCGGGCGCGTGCGCGCCGGCGATCGCCAGCAGCGCCATCGCGAGTCCTGCAGCGGCCTGCAGCGATGCGCCGGCGTAGACGGTTCGCTGCAATCCGTGCCGCACGACGAAGCGGCGGCAGACGAGCGTGCCGACGAGGTAGCCGGCGACCATCGTCGAGAACGAAAAGCCGTAAGCGGTCGTCGACACGCCGAGCACGCGGATCAGCACGAACGACGAGCCCGAGATGAACGCGAACAGGCCCGCGTAGGTGGCGGCGGCCGACAGCGTGTAGGCGCGGAACGCCGGCGAACGCGCGACCTCGGCATACGTGCGCAGCATCGGCGCGATGCGCAGTGCGTGCGGATTGCGGTGCAGGTTCGTTTCCCTGAGCTTCAGTGCGGCGGCCGCCGCCAGCAGCAGCGAGAATGCGGCGAGCAGCGCGAACGCCGAGCGCCAGCCGAACGCGACGTACAGATACGCGCCCACCACCGGTCCGGTCAGCGGCGCGAAGCTCATGATCGTCGCCGCGGCTGCGAGCATGCGCGCGCCTTCGGTCGGCGCGTACAGATCCCGCACGAAGCCGCGCGCACCGACCAGGCACGAGCAGGCGCCGATCGCCTGCAGCAGTCGCGCGCCGATCAGCACCTCGATCGTCGGCGCGAACATCGCGAGCACGCTCGCGCCGCAGTAGACGAGGGCGCCGCCGACGACGACCGGATAGCGGCCGTAGCGATCCGACACCGGCCCGGCGACGAGCTGCCATGCGCCGAACGCGGCGACGAAGATCGACAGCGTCCACTGCACGGTCGCGACGGTCGTGTCGAAGTAGGCTGCGATGCCCGGCAGCGTCGGCAGGTACAGATCGGTCGCCAGCGGCTGCAGCATCGACAGCCCCGCGGTGAACCACAGCACCGTCGTCGCGGTGAGCCCGGTCGCGGCGAGTCGTGCGGTCGACTGCGTCATGCGCGCGCCCCCCGTCGAGAAAAAGCGCGGCCGTTCACTGCGCGCGGGCGATCGATGCGGCCCAGCCCTGTGGCAGGCCGTACAGGCGCTCGACGTTGTCGATGGCGACGCGCCGCGCGAGCGGCGGCGGCAGTTGATCGACGAGTCGGCGCAGGTTCGGCAGCGCCTGCGCGAGCACGGGGGTGCGCGGTGCGTCGGCCGTATGGAAGCGGTCGCTGCCCAGGACGAAGCGGTCGGGGAAGTCGGCAATCAGCTTGACCCACGCCGGCTTGAGCCGCCCCTGCTCGTCGAGCGCGAAGCTCGGATGCGGCACGGTGCGTCCGCCGCCGCGCAGGCTCATGTACAGGTTCGGGTGGCGCGCCAGCAGCTCGCGGCACAGAGCAGGCGTGCGCGTTCGCAGCGGGTCGGAGCCCGCGTGCGCCCAGATGATCTTCGCGTTGCGGTTGTGCGCGAGCAGCCGCTCGAAAGCGGCCAGGTTGGCGTCGAGGGTGGGCGGGTTGCTCGGGTTCTGCGCGATCGGCGCCGGCAGCGGCATCGGCTCGGGCACCGCATCGAAGTGCAGGTCGATCGGAACGTTGCGCTCGGCGGCGATGTCGGCGAGCGCGAGCAGCAGCGGATGGTCGGCCGGTGCGACCGAGTAGCCGTGCATCGGCCCCATCGCCGGCAGCGAAAGGTGATGCGCCGTGATCTCGCCGAAGCCGACGGCGCCCTGCGCGAGCAGTCGCTCGGCCTGCTCGCGAAAGCGCCGCCTGGTCGACTCGTCGACCGCGTCGGGCGGGGTACGCAGGATGGTCGGGTTCAGCGTGCCGCCGCCGCCGACGAGCAGGAAGCGGGCGGGGTAGCGCTCGACCGCGAACCTCAGTTCGTCGATGTCATAGAAGGCCCGGTTGTCCTTGGCCTGCGGCGGCGGCATCAACAGGCTCGCGCGGACGCCGAGCCGGTCCATCTCGGCGATCGCGGCCTCGAGCGCTGCGGGAAACCGCGCGATGCCGCCCAGGTTCTCCAGGTGCGCGTGCGTGTCGACGATCGGCGGCGGCCGCTCGTCGGCGGTCGCAGGCACGGGCGCCAGCGCGAGGAGGGCGCGCAGCAACGCGACCAGCGCGGGGCGGGCGACGGCTGCGCTCATCGACCCCGCAGGAACAGCTTGTCCAGCTCGGCGAGCGAAAGCTGGACCCAGGTCGGCCGGCCGTGGTTGCACTGGTCGGCGCGCTCGGTCGCTTCCATCTCGCGCAGCAGCGCGTTCATCTCGTCGAGCGTGAGCCTGCGGTTCGCTCGCACCGCGCCATGGCAGGCGAGCGTGGCGAGCAGCTCGTTGCGGTGCTCGGTCAGCACGCGCGAGCCGCCATAGTCGCGCAGATCGCGCAGCACGTCGCGCGCGAGCGAGGCGCCGTCGGCGCCGGCGAGCAGCGCGGGCAGCGCGCGCAGCGCGAGCTGCGCGGGAGAGGCCGGCGCGAGGTCGAGGCCGATGGCGGCGAGCGTTTCCGCGTGCTCCTCGGCGGCGGCGACGTCGAGCGCATCGGCCGCGAAGACCTGCGGAATCAGCAGCCGCTGCTGCGGGATCGCGCGCGCATCGAGCTGCCGCTTGAGCTTCTCATAGACGATGCGCTCGTGCGCTGCGTGCATGTCGACCAGCACGAGCCCGGTGCGGTTCTGCGCGAGCACGTATACGCCGGCCAGTTGCGCCAGCGCGACGCCCAGCGGCAGGTCTTCGCCGCCGTGCTCTGCCGTCGGCGCCGCGGCGGCAGGGCGCCCGCCTCCGGGCGCGAGCATCGCGAGGTATTCGGCGACCGGCTGCGCGATGCCGAGCGTCGCCTGCTCTGCGCGTTGCGGCCACGGCGCTCGCGCCGTCGACGGCGCGGCGGCGGCCGACGCATCGACGCGCGCCGGCTCCGGGCCCTGCGTTGGCCGAAAGGGCGCCAGCGCCTCCTGCACCGCGCGCAGCACGAACTGGTGCACCGCCTGCGAATCGCGGAAGCGCACCTCGATCTTGGTCGGATGCACATTGACGTCGACGCGCGTCGGGTCGATGTCGAGGAACAGCACATACATCGGCTGCGACTGCCCGTGCAGCACGTCGGCGTACGCGGCGCGCACCGCGTGCGCGAGCACCTTGTCGCGCACGTAACGACCGTTGACGTAGAAGTACTGCGCATCGGCGCGCGCGCGCGCGGCGGTCGGCAGGCCCACCCAGCCGGTGAGCGCGATCGCCCCGGCGCGCGCGTCGACCACGCGATTCGCGCCGGCGAACCCGGCGGGCATCAGTGCCGTGGCGCGATCGTGCAGCGTGGTCGCGGGCAGATCGCGTACGACGCGGCCTTCGTGCGCGACGGTGAACGCGACGGCCGGGTGGGCGGCGGCGATGCGTTCGACCTGCGCGATGCAGTGGCCGAGCTCGGTTGCCTCAGCGCGCAGGAACTTGCGGCGCGCGGGCGTCTTGAAGAACAGATCGGCGACTTCGACGCGCGTTCCCGGCGGCCCGGCGGCCGGTTCGATCGTCCCGCCTTCGCCTTCGATGCGGAACGCGCTCGGCGCGCCGCGCTCGCGCGACGTGATGCTGACCGCGGCGACCGCGGCGATCGCCGCCAGCGCCTCGCCGCGAAAGCCGAGCGACAGTACCGACTCCAGGTCCTGCAGGCTCGCGATCTTGCTGGTCGCGTGGCGCGCAAGGGCGAGCGGCAGCTCGTCGCGCGGAATCCCGCAGCCGTCGTCGGCGACCAGCACGCGCCGCACGCCGCCGCCTTCGAGCCGGACGTCGATGCGCGTGGCGTCGGCGTCGAGCGCGTTTTCGACGAGCTCCTTGACGATCGAGGCGGGGCGTTCGACGACTTCGCCGGCGGCGATCTGGCTGATCAGCGGATCGGGCAGCGGCCGGATCGCGCGCCGCCCCGAAAACCGCGCGAGCGGCGGCGAGGACATGCCGCGGATTATAGGAAGCGCCGCGCGCGACCTCGGTGCAAGCCCGGGTGGCTGCATCGCTTCGCTCGCGTATGATCCGGCGGCTTCTTCGCTCGTCCGGCCCAACCCTTCGCTCCCGACGCCGAACGCGCGGGGCACACCAAGTCAACGCGCGGCATCCGATGGAAGGCATCAACTGGGGCGATCTGTTCACCGCGATGGACCAGTTTCTGCTGTCCATGGCGCAGAAGCACGGCGTGTGGGTCTACATCACGCTGTTCGCGATCTTCTTCTCGGAAACGGGGCTGGTCTTCATGGCCTTCCTGCCCGGGGATTCGCTGCTGTTCGTCGCCGGCGCGGTGGCGGCGGGCGGCTACATGGACGTGTACGCGCTGATCGTGCTGATCTCGATCGGCGCGATTCTCGGCAACACACTGAACTACCTGATCGGCTCCTGGCTCGGCCGCAAGGTCTACGACGGCACGATCCGCTGGATCGACCTGGCCGCGCTGATGAAGACACACGACTTTTACGAGCGGCACGGCGGCAAGACGATCGTGATCGCGCGCTTCGTTCCGGTGGTGCGTTCGTTCGCGCCGCTGGTCGCGGGTGCGTCCGGGATGGACTTCCGCAAGTTCCAGCTGTTCAACGTCGCCGGCGCGCTGCTGTGGGTCGTCTCGCTGGTCGGCGGCGGCTATCTGTTCGGCAACGTGCCGATCGTGCGCGACAACCTCGGCATCATCCTGATCGTCGGCATCGCCGCGGTCGTGGGCCCGCTCGCGCTCGGGGCGCTGATGCGCCTGGTCGGCGCATGGCAACGGCCCGTGTCCGGCGCGGCGCGCGCGGCATCGGTGCGGCCGCGCGACGGCGACTGACCGCGACCGCTATCCGAGCGGGCTGCGCGCGCGCGGCGGGTGCTTGGCGAAGTAGCGGCGGATGCCGTCGTAGATCGCCTGCGCCATGCGCTGCTGGTAGGCGTCGTCCTTGAGCCGCCGCTCCTCCTCCGGGTTGCTGATGAACGCGGTCTCGACGAGGATCGACGGGATGTCGGGCGCTTTCAACACGGCGAAGCCGGCCTGTTCGACGCGCGGCTTGTGCAGCGAGTTGACGCGCTCCAGCTCGCGCAGCACGGCGTTGCCGAAGCGCAGGCTGTCGTTGATCTGCGCGGTCGTCGACAGATCGAGCAGCACGCGCGCGAGCTGGTGGTCGTGCTGGCCGAGGTTGACGCCGCCGATCAGGTCGGCGTCGTTCTCGCGCCGCGCCATCCACGCGGCCGCGGTGCTGGTGGCGCCGCGCTCCGACAGCGCGAACACCGACGAGCCGCGCGCGTCGGGACGGATCCACGCATCCGCGTGGATCGACACGAACAGATCCGCCTGCACGCGGCGCGCCTTGGCGACGCGCTGGTTCAGCGGCACGAAGTAATCGCCGTCGCGCGTCAGAGCCACGCGCATGTTCGGATCGGCTTCGATCAGCTTGGCGAGCCGGCGCGCGATCGACAGCGTGACGTTCTTCTCGTAGGTGCCGCGCTTGCCGACCGCACCGGGATCCTCGCCGCCGTGGCCGGGGTCGATCGCGATGGTCGCGTAGCGCGTGACGCGCTCTTCTTCGCGCGGCTTGCCGCGCGGTGCCGGTCGCGCGTCGGCCGCGCCGAGCGACTTCTCGATCTCGCGCTCGAGCGCGGCCTCGTCCTGCGGCGCCGGCGCTGCGGAAGCGCTGGCGGTGCGGCGCGCTTCGGTCTCGCGCAACAGCGCGAGCAGCGGATCGGGGGGGTTCACCGGCACCAGGTCCATCACCAGTCGATACTGATAGGGACCGATCGGCTCGAGCGAAAACACCTGCGGGTTGACGTCTTCCTTCAGCTCGATGACGAGGCGTACGACGCGCGGCCGGTTCTGGCCGATGCGCACGAGCGCGATGTACGGGTCGTCGGCCTCGACCTTGCCGACGAGTTCCTTCAGCTGCGGCGTGAGGTCGATGCCTTCGATGTCGACGACGAGCCGCAGCGGCGGCGCGTCGCGCAGCAGGAAGTGGCTGAACTTCAACGGCGCGTCGTGCTCGAGCGTCACCCGCGTGTAATCGGCGGCGGGCCAGACGCGCACGCCGAGCAGCGTGGCGCCGCGCGCGATCTCGAACGGCGCGAGCGACAGAACGAGCGTGCCGGCCGCGCCCGCGCGGATCATGCGGCGTCGCTGCGGGTCCTCCAGGCGGCGGCGATCTCGTTCAGACATGCGGCTCCCGTTGCGCTGTACGCGGCGGCGTCGACGCCGCGCCCTTCGCCTCTCACCCTCAACGTCAGCGCGAGATCGGGCGTTGGCAGTGCGCCCGTCGCGCGTTCGGGCCATTCGATCGCACACACCGCACCCGGCCCGAACAGTTCGCGAAACCCGGCGGCAGCAAATTCCTCCGGGTCGACGAATCTATAGAAATCAAAGTGATAGAAGTTTAAGCTCGAAACAACGTAAGGTTCAAGCAGCGCGAATGTGGGACTCTTGACGGGTCCGGTCTCACCGAGCGCGCGCAGCACGGCGCGAACGAGCGTGGTCTTGCCGGCGCCGAGATCGCCGCTCAGGCCGACGACAAAACCGTTCGCCTCGATCGACGCGCGCTGCGTCCGCAGCGCGCGCGCGAGCAGCGCGCCGAGGCGCGCGGTCGCGGCTTCGTCGGCGAGTTCGAAGTGTGCGCTGGCGAGCGGTTGCGCTTGGGGCACTAGACTGCATCGATGAACGAGGTGCGCGCCAAGCATACCGACGCCGACGGCGCGGTCGATTTCGCGGCGCTTGCGCGCGGGATCAAAGCGTGGGGGCGCGAGCTGGGATTCTCCGCGGTGGGCATCGCCGGCGTCGACGTGGACGAGGCGAGCGCACGGCTGCAGCGCTGGCTCGCGCTGGGGCGCCACGGCGAGATGGACTACATGGCTCGGCACGCGTCGCTACGCGCCGATCCTTCGCGGCTGCTGCCCGACGGCGCCCGCGCGCTGAGCGTCATTGCGGCGCGCGTCGACTACCGGCCGCGCGGCGACGGCGACGACTGGGTCGAGCGCGAGTGGCGCCGCCTCGCCCGGCCCGACGCGGCGGTCGTGTCGATCTATGCGCGCGGGCGCGACTACCACAAGGTGCTGCGCGACCGCCTGCAGAAGCTCGCCGACCGGATCGTCGCGGAGGTCGGCCCGTTCGCGTACCGGGTCTGCACCGATTCGGCGCCCGTACTCGAAGTGGAGCTGGCGCGGCGCGCGGGGCTCGGCTGGCGCGGCAAGCACACGCTGCTGCTCGCGCAGGACGCGGGATCGATGTTCTTCCTCGGCGAGATCATCACCGCGCTGCCGCTGCCGCCCGACGCGCCGCCGGCCGAACACTGCGGCACGTGTGCGCGCTGCATCGAGGTGTGCCCGACGCGTGCGATCGTCGGCCCCTACGAAGTCGATGCGCGGCGCTGTATCTCGTATCTGACGATCGAGCACAAGTCGGCGATCCCGCAAGAGCTGCGCCGGCTGATGGGCAATCGCGTCTACGGCTGCGACGACTGCCAGCTCGCCTGCCCGTGGAACAAGTTCGCGCGCGTGGCCACGCTGCCGGACTTCGACGTGCGCAACGGGCTGGGTGCGGCCACGCTCGTCGAATTGTTCGCGTGGAGCGCAACCGAGTTCGACGAGCGCCATGCCGGCTCGGCGATCCGCCGCATCGGATACGAACGCTGGCTGCGCAATCTCGCGATCGCGCTCGGCAACGCGCCGACCACGCCGGCCGTCGTCGCGGCGCTGCGCGCGCGCGCCGATCACCCGTCGGCGCTCGTGCGCGAGCACGTCGCGTGGGCGCTCGCGCAACACGGCGCGGCGGACTGAATCAGCGCGCGGCGAGCAGGATCCACAAAGGCATCGTCGCCATCGACGCGAGTATCTGCGCGGTCACCGTCGCCGCCACCGGCGCGGCGTTGCCGCCGAGCCTCGCGGCCAGCACGTAGCTGGTCGACGCGGTCGGCAGCGCGGCGAACAGCACGACGAGTTGCGTCTGGAGCGGACCGAGCCCGATGAGCTTCGCGAACGCGAGCGCCAGCGCCGGGAACACCGCGAGCTTGACCGTCGAGAAATACGCGATCAGCCCGCGATGGGCGTGGATGCCCGCGAGCGTCAGCCCCGCGCCGATGCACATCAGCGCGAGCGGGACGCTCGCGCTGCCGAGCCTGGCGAGAAGTCCCGCCGCGAGCGCGGGCAGCTTCCAGCCGAGCAGGTTGGTGGCGAACCCCGCCAGCGTCGCGACGATCAACGGATTGGTCGCGAGCTCGCGCGCAAGCCCTGTCTTGCGGTGGCGCGCGAGCGCGTACACCGCAAACACGTTGGCGAGCGGAACGCACACCGCGAGGATCAGCGCGAGCAGCGCCACACCGCTTGCGCCCAACAGCGACTGTGCGAGCGCGAGCCCCACGTACGAGTTGTAGCGGAAGGCCGTCTGCACGCAACTCGCGTGGACGTCGGCCGGCGGCCGCGCGAGCCGCGCGGCGAAACCCAGCGCCACCGCGCACAGGAACGCGGCGACGGCTGCGCCGAGCGCCTT
>JBFMFC010000062.1:0-19313 GCA_040752195.1 Pseudomonadota bacterium
ACCGCCGTGCAGGATGCGAGCTCGATCGTCGCGAACGCATACGGCAGCTGCGTCTGATCGACGATGCCAACGGCGCGCGTCCCGATCGGCCAGATCGACCGGTAATGGATGCCTCCGATCTTCATGCGGCGGGATTATGCGGCTGCGGCTCAGCGATGAGGATCGCCGAAAACAAAACCGCGGCCAAGGCCGCGGCTTTGTCCCGTGCGCGTCAATCCGCTAGAACCGATATGTGGCCCCCACAGACAGGAGATCGACGTCGTCTTTTTCGGCAGGGTTGTTCCACTTGATCCGAAAGCGCTCCCACTCTGCCCGCACGCTGAAGTTCCTGGAGAAGCCGTAGCTGGCCCCGATGCCGAAGAACGCATCCGTGGCCCTGACGGAGGTCGTTTCGGTCTGCCCGAAAGTCGACGCGGTCAGTTCGGACTTCAGGTTGGCGACCCCGAGCTTGCCGAATACCGAGCCGCTGCCGATCGGTGCCGCTGCCACTGCGGCGAGGAACGGACCGGACGCTTTCAGTACCGCGCTGGCGGCACCAACGATCGTGCCCCCCTCGATCCCGGGCAGTACCAGCGTGACGCTGCTGGTAGTCTCGCCCAGATCGACCCAGCCGCCCTCAATGCCCAGGTTCGGCGTGAACATGTAGCCGCCGAACAGCTTGTAGCCGGTGTCCTTCGTGTCGCACGTCGTCAAACCGGTGCAATCGACCTTGTAGTCACTTTGACCGACGGATGCACCCACATAGCCCTGCGCGAACGCGGCGTTGAAGAGCGAGCCTGCTGCGAAAAGCAACGTACCTGCCAATACACCTTTCAGTTTCATACAGCCTCCCGGCCGTTTGCCGTCAAATCGATCGTTGGTCACTCGCCTTCGATCAACGCGACGAACTCTCCTCCGCAGCGGCTCGGGCCAGGTTGTCGACGGTCAAGCGCGTTCGCGCTTGTTGCCCAAATGACTCGATCCCGCCCTCTAGAGGCCAAGCGGCTACGTGCCCGCTTACGGGCAAGGTCCGCGAGGTGGCCGTGTTGCGTTTCAGAACACGGCGCGCCGCGCCGTGCCACGACAGGTTGGCCGTCAGAGCACGCTGCCGAGCGAGCAAGCCCGGAGCGGTTCATGTCCGGGTGGTCGACCGCCCCAGCGCGCGGGCGGGCGGGATCGGCTCCTCGTGTCTATCGCGGTCGCGCCAGGCCGCGCCGCCTCTCGAAGATCTCCTGGCACGCCGCACAGCGCTCCGCAGCCGGATTGGCGGCGAGCCGCGCGATGCCGATCGGCTCGCCGCAGTCAGAGCATTCGCCGTAGCTGCCCGCGGCTACGCGTGCGAGCGCCGCGTCGACCCGTGCCAGCTCTTCGGCCGTGCGCGACAGATGCGCCACGTCGGCGTGGCGCTCGGCTTCGGCTGCAGCGTCGTCGTCGGTCTCTTCCGCCCGCCGAGGCAGGCCCGCTTCAGTGTGGCGGTCGTCGCCCTGCCCGTGCAGGCGCGCGTCGACCGCGGCGGCGAGTTCCGCGCGGCGTTCGCGCAAACGCGCATGCAGTCGCGCGATTTCTTCGGCGGTCAGCGGCTTGGCTTCGTCCATCGTGAGGGCCCGTCCTCGTCGGCAGCCGAGGCTACGCACTCGCGTCACACCCCGGTTGACACGCATCAATGCCACCGACAGCGTCACACGCACGTCGGTTCTTGAACGATAATGCTGCGACGCGACAACCCGGCGACCTGCCGGTCCGGGCGCTGGGCGCCGCTCACAAGGCTGCCTCCATACCGGTTGCGCACGCGGCTGACCCGCAGTCGCCTCGGAAGGAATCATGTTCACTTCACACTATCTGCGCAACGCGCTGGCTCCGCAATCGGTCGCCGTCGTCGGCGCGTCCGAGAAGGTGGAGAGCCTGGGCAGATACGTTTTCGCCAACGTCGTCGCCGGCGGCTTCAAGGGCGAGGTGTACGCGGTCAACCCCAAGTACCGCAGAGTCGGCGAGCACGTCTGCTATCCGTCGCTCGCCGCGCTCCCGCAGGCGCCCGATCTCGCCGTGATCGTCACGCCGGCGCGCACCGTGCCGGCGCTGATCGACGATGCCGGCAAACGCGGCATCCGCGCGGTGCTCGTGTTGTCGGCGGGTTTCGCTGAAGTCGGCGAGGAGGGCCGGCGGCTGCAGGCGCAGGCGCTTGCCCGAGCACGAGCGCTCGGCATCCGCATGCTCGGACCGAACTGCCTCGGCATCATGCGGCCCGAGATCGGGCTGAACGCAACGTTTGCGCGCACCGGTGCGCGGCCGGGATCGGTCGCACTGGTGTCGCAGTCGGGCGCGGTCGTGGCTGCGCTGCTCGACTACGCGTGGACGGCCGGGTTCGGCTTCTCTTCGGTCGTGTCGACCGGGGCCGGCTCCGACGTCGAATTCTCCGAGATCCTCGACTTCCTCGCGCTCGATCCGGCGACGCGCAGCATCGTGCTGTACATCGAAGGTGTGCACGACGCGCGCGCGTTCATGTCGAGCGTGCGCGCCGCGGCCAGCGCCAAGCCGGTGATCGTGCTCAAGGTCGGCCGCCACCTGACCGGATCGAAAGCCGCGATGAGCCATACCGGCGCGCTGGTCGGCAACGACGAAGTGTTCGGCATGGCGCTCAAACGCGTCGGCGCGATCCGCGTGCATGCGTACAACCAGATGTTCGCCGCGGCCGAGGCGCTTGCTTCGGGGCGGTTGCCTCGCCCCAATCCGGGCAACCGGCTCGCGATCGTCACCAACGGCGGCGGCCCGGGCGTGCTCGCCGCCGACGCCGCGGCCGACGCGGGGGTGGCGCTGGCGCGGATCTCGCCGCAGGCGATGGAACGGCTCGACGCGGCGCTGCCGCCGACCTGGTCGCACGGCAATCCGGTCGACATCATCGGCGACGCCGACGCCGACCGTTTCGCGCAAGCGATGCGGATCCTCGTCGACGACGCGAGCAACGACGGCGTGCTGATGCTGTTCTGTCCGACCATCAAGCTCGCCTCCGAGGACGCCGCGCGCGCGGTGCTGCCGGTGATGGAGGCGACCGAAAAGCCGGTCGTCACCGCGTGGCTCGGCGAAGCGGATGCGGCCAAGGGCCGCGCCGTGATCAAGGCAGCGGGGCTGCCCGCGCTGACGAGCCCGGAGCGCGGCGTCGAGTCGTTCTCGTATCTCGCGCAGTTCGTCCGCAACCGCGAGCTGCGGCTGCAGATTCCGCCGCCGCGGGTCGACGAGTTCGCGCTGGACCTCGCGGCCGCGCGCCGCATCGTCGAGCGTGCGCTGCTCGCGGGCCGCGCCGTGCTCGACGAGCAGGAGGCGAAGGCGCTGCTCGGCGCATTCGGCATCGAGTCCGCACGCGGCATGCTCGCGACCTCGGCCGACGAAGCCGCGCGCGTCGCCGATCAGATCGGCTACCCGGTCGTACTGAAGGTCGTCGCCGCCGGCATCACGCACAAGAGCGAAGTCGGCGGCGTATTGCTGTCGCTGCAGTCGGGCGGCGATGTGATGAGCGGATTCGAGACGATCCGTGCGCGCGTGGCCGAACGCGCGCCGCACGCGAAGTTCATCGGCGTGCTCGTGCAACAGATGATCCGCCGCCCGCACGGGCGCGAGTTGATCGTCGGGCTGGCGCGCGACGTCACGTTCGGTCCGGTGATCACCTTCGGCATGGGCGGCATCGCGGTCGAGGTGCTGCGCGATTCGGCCGTGGCGCTGCCGCCGCTGAACCGCTTTCTCGCGCAGGAGCTCGTCTCGCGCACGCGGGTCGCGAAGATGCTCGACAGCTTCCGCGGAATGCCCGCCGCGGATCTGGACGCACTGCTCGACGTGCTGCTGAAGGTCTCCGACCTTGCGTGCGAGATCCCCTGCATCCACGAGCTCGACATCAACCCGCTGCTGGCGGACGAAATGGGCGTGGTCGCGCTGGACGCGCGCATCGTGCTGGGCGACGGGCCGCTCGTGCCGGACGCGACGTACTCGCATCTGGCCATTCATCCGTATCCGAAGAACCTCGCGCGAGCCACGCGCCTGAAAACGGGCGAGACGGTGCTGCTGCGTCCGATCCGCCCCGAGGACGCGCAGGCGGAGCGGCGGCTGATCACGCGACTGTCGCAGAAGACGATGTACATGCGCTTCCACGCACCGCTGCGCGAGCTGACCGCCGAACGGCTGGCGCGCTTCACGAACATCGACTACGACCGCGAGATGGCGTTCGTCGCGATCGACGCCAACGCGGATTCGCCCGGCGGCGAGGGCGAGATCCGCGGAGTGGCGCGCTACACGCGCAATCCGGACGGAGTGACGGCAGAATTCGGCGTCGTCGTCGAGGACGCGTGGCAGGGACGCGGCCTGGGGCACGCACTGATGGAGGCGATCGAAACCTGCGCCCGCGAGCGCGGGCTGAAGGAGTTGATCGGTTACGTCCTGCTCGAGAACGAGGAGATGGCCAAGCTGATGCGCGCGCGCATGTACGACGCGCAGCGCGACGAGCACGATCCCGGCGTGGTGCGCTTCAGCAAGCGGCTGCAGCCGGCCGCCGCCGCGCCCGCGCTCGGTTCCGTTTCCGCGCGCGGTGAAGCGGTCGCGACGGTCCCGTAGAGCGCCGGCATGGAACGGGTCGAGTGCGTCGTCATCGGCGCCGGGGCGGTCGGCCTGGCGGTGGCGCGCGAGCTGGCGCGGCGCGGGCGCGAGGTGCTCGTGCTCGAACGCGCGCACACGATCGGCACCGAGACCAGCTCGCGCAACAGCGAGGTGATCCACGCCGGCATCTACTACCCGCAGCATCTGCTCAAGCGCAGGCTGTGCGTCGAAGGCAAAGCGCTGCTGTACGCGTTCTGCGCCGAATACGGCGTGGCGCACCGTCGCTGCGGCAAGCTGATCGTCGCCACCAGCGATGCGCAGGCGCCGCAGCTCGCCGCGCTGAAGCGACAGGCCGAAGCCAACGGCGTGAACGATCTGCGCTGGCTCGCGCCCGCCGAGGTCGCGCGGCTCGAACCCGAAGTGCGCTGCGTCGCTGCGCTGCTGTCGCCGTCCAGCGGCATCGTCGACAGCCACGGGCTGATGCTGGCACTGCAGGGCGACGCCGAACGGCACGGCGCCGCGTTCGCGTTTGCGACGCCCGTCGAAGGCGGCGCGGTGCGCGACGACGGCATCGAGCTGCGCACGGGCGGCGCTGCACCGACGACGCTCGTCGCCGCGACCGTGATCAACAGCGCGGGTCTGGGCGCGCAGCGGCTTGCGCGCGCGATCGAAGGCGTCGCCGCCGCGACGATCCCGCCGCTGCATCTGGCGAAAGGCAACTACTACACGCTCGCCGGGCGCAATCCGTTTTCGCGGCTCGTTTACCCGATCCCGGAGCCGGGCGGGCTCGGCGTGCACGTCACCATCGATCTCGGCGGACGCGCGCGCTTCGGCCCTGACGTCGAGTGGGTCGACGAAGTGGACTACACCGTCGATCCGCGCCGCGCCGATGCGTTCTACGCCGCTGTCCGCAACTACTGGCCGGGGCTTGCCGACGGCGCGCTGCAGCCCGGCTACGCGGGCATTCGACCGAAAGTCGAACGGCCCGGCGGATCGAACACCGACTTCGTGATCCACGGCGCAGATACGCACGGCGTGCGCGGGCTCGTCAACCTGTACGGAATCGAGTCGCCCGGATTGACCGCGTCGCTCGCGCTGGCGCGGTACGTCGCCGATCTCGTGTGAAAAGTCTTTCCTGAAAGAGCGGCGGCGCGCGTGCGGCGCCGCTTCGTTCGACCCGGTGGCGGCCGCTGCGCCGAGCCGGAAACGCCTCACCGATAGAATCGCCGCACCCTCCGAAAGGTCGATCCGATGAATCTTTGCGCCGTCGCGCTTCGCGCGCTGTGCGTCGCGGCGGCGCTTGCCGCCGTCGCGGTCTCGCCGAGCCTGGCTCAATCGCCGAACGCCGACGCCGAGCGCAAGGTCGAGTCCGCCGCTTCGCGCGGCTTCGCGTGGGAAGCGACGAAGAACGGCCGGCGAGTGCTGCTGGTGGGAACGATCCACGTCGGCCGCGCCGCCTCGCCGCCGCCCGACTGCGGCCACCGCTTCGCGCAGGCGGCGGTCATCGCTTTCGAAGCCAATGTCTTCGACGCGCAGAAGGTCGGACAGCTCGTGCAGAAGCTGGCGACGTATCCGCCGCAGGAGCCCGATCTGAAGTCGCGGCTGCCCGCGCCGCTGCGTCAGCGCGTCGAAACCCTGCTCGCACGCTACGGGCTGGATTCGCCGGCGATCTGGCGGATGAAACCGTGGATGCTCGCCAACACCCTCGTCGTCGTCGAGGCGGCGCGGCTCGGATTCAATCCCGCGTATGCGACCGAGGCGATGCTCTACCAGCTCGCGCGGACCTGCGGCAAGGCGATCGTCGAGATCGAAGGCGTCGAAAAGCAGCTCGCGATCTTCGACGGCACGAGTTCTGAGCTGCAGCTCGCGTATCTCGAACAGGCGGTCAAGGGCATCGAAAGCGGCGACAGCGAGCGCGAAGTGCGGCGCCTCGTCGAAGCTTGGGACAAGCGCGACGCGGCCGACATCGAGCGCATGCTGGCGGCGATGCGCGAGTCCGGCGGCGCGGCCGAGCGTTTCGTCGTCGGACAGGTCATCGACGGGCGCCATCCGGCGATGGTCGAGGCGATCGATCGCTTCGCCGCGAGCGACCGGCTGCACCTGGTCGCCGTCGGATCGCTGCACTACTTCGGGCCGAACGGGCTGCTCGCGCTGCTGCGCGCGCGCGGCTACACGATCAGGCCGCTCGACTGAGGCGCCGCGCGGCTACCGCTCGACCTCGCGCGGCCAGAACAGATACGCGTCCATCGCCAGCACGCCGGCATCGACGCCGGCGTCGATCCGTTCGACGTGCGGCGCAGGACCCGCCGCGGCGAACGCGAACGGCAGCGGCAGGAAGTGCTCGTCGCTCGGATGAGCGCGCAGCGCGTGCGGCGCGCGTTCGCGCCAGGCGGCGAGCGCCGCGCGGTCGTCGTCGCGCAGCACACGGTCGACCCAGTTGCGGAACTGCTCGACGTACGGCGCAACCGGCGTGTCGCCGGGCTGCATGCCGTGCCGGTGCACGTAGGCGATCCACTCGCGCAGGTTGTGCGTCATGTGTCCCGAGCCGACGACGAGCACGCCTTCGCGCGCGAGCGGCGCCAGCGCCGCGCCGAGCCGAAGGTGGTGCGCCGTGCCGAGCGACGGCTGCACCGAAATCTGCGCGACCGGCACGTCGGCGGCCGGGTACATATGAAGCAGCGGCACCCAAGCGCCGTGGTCGAGGCCGCGGCAGCCGTTGCCGGAGGCGGGCAGTCCGGCAGCCTTCAGCAGCTCGAGCGCGCGCTGCGCGGCGTCGGTCGCCCCGGGCGCGGCATAGCGCAGCTTGTACAACTCGGGCGGAAAGCCGCCGAAGTCGTGGATCGTCTCGGGCCGTGCGCTCGTCGACACCATCGGCAGCTCGGTCTCCCAGTGCGCCGAAGCCACGAGGATCGCGCGCGGCCGCGGCAGGCGTTGCGCCAGCTCGGCCCAGGCGCGCGCGGCCCGTCCGCCGTGCAGCGCGTGCATCGGCGAGCCGTGCGACAGGAACAGCGTCGGGAGCATCGGTCGGGTGTCGGAGTCGGGGGCGGGCGTCGGGAGTCGGAGTCGAAGGGACTCCCGACGCCACGCGCCAGGCTATTTCACGAGCCCTTCGGCCTTCAGCGCCTCC
The DNA here is from genome assembly GCA_040752195.1 of Pseudomonadota bacterium. GTDB lineage: Bacteria > Pseudomonadota > Gammaproteobacteria > Burkholderiales > Burkholderiaceae_F > DSNY01. The sequence continues at coordinate 7,685 of JBFMFC010000062.1, forward strand.
CGCACCGCCGGCCGCGCGGCGACGCGCGCGTGATACTGCGCGAGCACCGGCCACTTGGCGAGATCGAGCCCGACGTAGCCGCACCAGTTCAGCACGGTGAACAGGTACGCGTCGGTGACCGAGAACTCGCGACCGAGCAGGTATTCCTTGCCCGCCAGCTGCTTGCTCAGCCAGTCGAAGCGGTTGGCGAGGCGCTCACGCTGCGCTTCCTTCGTCGCATCGGGCGTGTTCGGTGCGAACAGCGGCGAGAACTGCTTGTGCAGCTCGGTGCTGATGAAGTTCAGCCACTCCTGCAGGCGGTAGCGCTCCAGCGTGCCGTTTGGCGGCGCCAGCCGCGCTTCCGGCTTGCGGTCGGCCAGGTACTGCACGATGGCCGGGCCTTCGGTCAGGATCTGGCCGTCGTCGAGTTCCAGCGCGGGCACATAGCCCTTGCCGTTGATGGTCAGATAGTCGGCGCCGTCGGCCGTGCGCTTGCTTTTCAGGTCGACTTTGACCAGCGTGAACGGCAAGCCGAGTTCGCGCAGCACGATGTGCGGCGATAGCGAACAGGCGCCGGGCGAGTAATACAGTTTCACGAGACCTCCTCGAAGTGCGTGAATGGCGGGCGGCCGCGCGGCCGCCGCCCGATGGATTACCTGGGTGAAGACCTAGGCGGTCTGCAATTTGACCGCACCGGAAGCGCGCCGGCTCCCGAGCGCATAGGCGCCGTCGCCCAGCAGCGCCTGCACGATCGACAGCACGATCAGGTACAGCGGGTACTCCCAACCGCCGTTCGGTGCGGAAAAGACCCAGCCGTTGCCGGCGTGCACCCACAGCGCGCCGACCAGGATCGGGGTCAGCGCGAGCGCCACGTAGCGCGAGCCGACTCCCAACACCAGCAGCGCGCCGCCGACGGTTTCAGTGAACACGGTCGCCCACGCGGTCCAACCGGGCAAGCCGAGCGACTGGAAGAACTGCACCGTACCGGCCATGCCGAAGACGCCGACCTTCAGGACGAGCGCGTGGGCCAGATACATGACGCCGAGCGAAACTCGCAGCACGAAGGCCGCGAGCGGAGCGGTTTGCGGATAGAACATGGCAGAGCCTCTTTCGTCAGGTTGATCGGAATGTGCTCGATCCGACGAGCACGCGGGCCGAACTCTAGGAATGCCGGAACACAAGATAAATACAGGCAAACGGGATGGTTTGTCCCGTCTTTCGGGATAATCTACTGTCATGGATCGCTTCGCGTCGATGGCGGCGTTCGCTGCGGTGGTCGAGTCCGGCAGCTTCGTCCGCGCGGCCGAGCGCCTCGGCACGTCGACTTCGACGCTGTCGCGCCAGATCGCCGAGCTCGAGCAGCATCTCGGCGCGCGCCTGCTCAATCGCACGACGCGCAGGCTGTCGTTGACCGAAGGCGGTCAGGCCTTCTACGAGCGCGCGGTCCAGGTGCTCGCCGATGTCGAGGAGGCCGAAGCGTTGGTCAGTTCCGCGGCCGCCGCGCCGCGCGGAACGCTGCGGCTGACCTGTTCGCACGCGATGGGCGTGCAGCGCGTGGCGCCGGCGATCGCGAGCTTCAGCGCGCGCCATCCCGAAGTGCGCTTCGAGGTGTCGGTGTCCGACCGGATCGTCGATCTGGTCGAGGAGGGTTTCGATCTGGCGATCCGCATCGGCCAGGTCGGCAGCGATCGGCTCGTCGCCCGCCGGCTCGGAACGATGCGGCTGCTCGCGTGCGCCTCCCCCGCGTACCTGCAGGCGCGCGGCGCGCCGCGCGTGCCGGCGGATCTCGCATCGCACGCGGTGATGACGTACGCGTATTCGCCGAACCCGCGCGTCTGGCGCCTGGTCGATCGAACGGGTCGGCCGGAGGAGGTGCGCGTCGGCGGGCCGCTGCATTCGAACAGCGGCGACCTCGCGGTCGCCGCCGCCATCGCCGGCCTTGGCATCGTGTTCGAACCGGACTTCATCGTCGCGCCCGCGCTCGCTGCCGGACTGCTGGTGCGCGTGCTTCCCGACTACGAGAGCGCGCCCGCCGACATCTGGGCCGTTTATCCGAGCCGGCGCCATCTCTCGGCGAAGGTGCGCATGTTCGTCGATCACATCGCCGAGCAGTTCGGGGCGACGGCCTCGGGAAAGCCCGTGGCCGCGCGGCGCCGCTGATGGCTGCCGCGCCGCACCAATAGGCGCACCCCTCTAGGCGGTCCGGTTGACGCGCCGGCGCGACTCAGAAATAGTACGAACGTTCGTTTCTCAGGAAACCCGGCCCGCCGCGACCGCAGCGCCGACGGCCGCTGAACGGATGACGCTTTCGCCTGCTGGGCATGCACCGACCGCCGCGCTGCGCGCGCGCGGCGACGCTCGACCGCGCAAAGGCGAAGCCACGCGTGCGGCGATCGTCGAGGCCGCGCTCACGCTCGCGCGGCGCGACGGTCTGGAGGGACTGACGATCGGCGTGCTCGCCGAGCAGATGCGGATGAGCAAGAGCGGCGTGTTCGCGCACTTCGGTTCGCGCGAGGACCTGCAACTCGCGGTGATGAAGGAGTACGCGGCGCGCTTCGTCGACCAGGTGCTGCGGCCGGCGGTGCAGCGTCCGCGCGGACTGCCGCGGCTGCGCGCGCTGCTGGAGAACTGGCTCGCGCTGCTCGCACGCGAGATCGATCTGGGGTGCCTGATGATCTCCGGCGCGAGCGAATACGACGACCGCCCCGGGCCACTGCGCGACGCGGTGGTCGAGATCGTGCAAGGGTGGAGGCGCGAGCTGCTGCGGGCGATCGAACAAGCGCGCGACGAAGGTCACTTGAGGCGCGACGTCGACGCCGGGCAACTCGTGTTCGAGATCTACGGCTTGATGCTCGCGCTGCATCAGGACGCGCGCCTGCTGCACTCGCCCGACAGCGTCAAGCACGCGCGCGCCGGGCTCGCGCGGCTGCTCGACTCGGCCAGGTCTGCGCGCGCGGTCGGATCGTCCCCGGCGCGGCGGGTTCACAAGCGCCCGCGCGCAGCGAACGCGTAATCGAAAAGGAGAAGTTCATGCCGATCTACAACCCGCCCCTGCGCGACCAGCGCTTCGTGATGCACGAGCTGCTCGGCGCGGTCGACGAGCTCAGGGCGATGCCGCGCTACGCCGACATCGACGCCGACACCGTCAACAGCGTGGTCGAAGAGGCCGGCAGGTTCTGCGCCGAGGTACTGCTGCCGATCAACGGCAGCGGCGACGCCGAAGGCTGCACCTACGACCCGGCCACGCACTCCGTCAAGACGCCGCGGGGATTCCGCGAGGCGTACGACAAGTTCCGCGAAGCCGGCTGGCAGGGGCTGGCTGCCGAGACCGAGTACGGCGGCCAGGGACTTCCGCACCTGTTGCAGATCGCCCTGTACGAGATGCAGTACTCGACCAACCAGGCCTGGGCGATGTACCCGGGGCTGACGGTCGGAGCGTACGAGCTGCTGCTGGTGCACGGAACGAAGGAGCAGAAAGATCTGTACCTGCCGAAGCTCGCCTCCGGCGAGTGGACCGGCACGATGTGCCTGACCGAGCCGCACTGCGGGACCGACCTCGGCCTGCTGCGGACGAAGGCCGAACCGAACGCCGACGGCACCTACAAGCTGACCGGCACCAAGATCTTCATCTCGTCCGGCGAGCACGATCTTGCCGACAACATCGTGCACCTCGTGCTCGCGCGGCTGCCGGGCGCGCCGGCGGGAACGAAGGGGATATCGCTGTTCATCGTCCCGAAGTTCGTCCCGCAGGGCACCGGGGCCGACGCCCGCGTCGGCGCGCGCAACGCCATTTACTGCGGCGGCATCGAGCACAAGATGGGGATCCACGGCAACTCGACCTGCCAGATGATCCTCGACGGCGCGACCGGCTGGCTCGTCGGCGAGCCGAACAAGGGGCTCAATGCGATGTTCGTGATGATGAACGGGGCGCGGCTGGCGGTCGGCGTGCAGGGACTCGGCATCAACGAGGCCGCGTACCAGAACGCCGCCGCGTACGCGAAGGAGCGCCTGCAAGGCCGCTCGCTGTCCGGTCCCAAGGCGCCCGACAAGCCGGCCGATCCGATCATCGTGCACCCGGACGTGCGCAGGATGCTGCTGACGGCGCGCGCGTATGCCGAAGGCGGGCGCGCGTTCGCGTACTGGGTCGCGCTGGCCGCCGACAAGCAGCTTCACCATCCCGACGAAGCCGTGCGCAAGGACGCCGCCGACGTCATGGCGCTGATGACGCCGATCGTGAAGGCGTTCATGACCGACAACGGCTTTTACTGCGCGTCGCACTGCATGCAGGTCTTCGGCGGCCACGGCTACATCCGCGAGCAGGGGATGGAGCAGCTCGTGCGCGACGCGCGCATCAACATGATCTACGAAGGCACCAACACGATCCAGGCGCTCGACCTGATCGGCCGCAAGGTGCTGATGGACAACGGCGCGAAGCTGAGGAAGTTCGGCAAGCTGGTGCAGGACTTCATCGAAGAGCACGGCACCACGCCCGCGATGGACGAGTTCGTCACGCCGCTGGCGGACCTGGGCGACAAAGTCACCAAGCTGACGATGGAACTCGGAATGAAGGCGTTTCAGAACCAGGAGGAAGCCGGCGCCGCAGCGGTCGACTACCTGCGCGTCGTCGGCCACCTCGTCTATGCCTACTTCTGGGCCAAAATGGCGCGCATCGCGCTGACGCGGATCGAGCAGGACGGCGACCGGGTCGACCCCTTTTACACGGCGAAGCTCGCCACTGCGCGCTTCTACTTCCAGCGGTTGCTGCCGGAGACGGCGTACCACATTCGCGCGGCGCGCTCGGGGGCGAAGAACCTGATGGAATTGCCGGCGGAGCTTTTCTAGCCGTTGCGCGCCGGTCGTCCGCCGCGACGAGCGGCGGGCAACGGAAACGGATCACCGAAAACGGAGAACAGGATGTCCAACAAGAACTTCGTCGTCCGCAAAGTCGCCGTCCTCGGCGCCGGCGTGATGGGTGCGCAGATCGCGGCGCATTGCGTCAACGCGAAGGTGCCGGTCGTGCTGTTCGACCTGCCGGCCAAGGAGGGGCCGAAGAACGGCATCGTCCTGCGCGCGATCGACAACCTGAAGAAGCTCAGCCCCGCGCCGCTCGGCCGCGCCGACGACGCCCAGTACATCGAAGCCGCCAACTACGACGAGCACCTCGAGCTGCTGCGCGGCTGCGACGTGGTCATCGAGGCGATCGCCGAGCGGATGGACTGGAAGCACGACCTGTACCGAAAGGTCGCGCCGTACATCCGCGCGGACGCGATCCTCGCTTCGAACACCTCGGGGCTGCCGATCGCCAGGCTGGCCGAGGTGATGGCCACCGATCTGAAACAGCGCTTCTGCGGCGTGCACTTCTTCAATCCGCCGCGCTACATGCACCTGGTCGAGCTGGTCCCGACGCCGGCGACCAGGCCCGCGATCCTCGACGATCTCGAGACCTTTCTCACGACCACGCTCGGCAAGGGCGTCGTGCGCGCCAAGGACACGCCGAACTTCATCGCCAACCGGGTCGGCATATTCGGCATGCTCGCGACGATCAAGGAGGCCGAGAAGTACGGCATCGCGTACGACGTCGTCGACGATCTGACCGGAACGAAACTGGGCCGCGCCAAGAGCGCGACCTTCCGCACCGCCGATGTGGTCGGGCTCGACACGATGGCGCACGTGATCAAGACCATGCAGGACACGCTGCCGCCGTCGGTCGACCCGTTCGCCGAACACTTCGCCACGCCGCCCGTGCTCAAGGCGCTCGTCGACAAGGGCGCGTTGGGACAGAAAGCCGGCGCCGGCTTCTATCGGAAGGAGGGCAAGGTCATCAAGGTCCTCGATCCGAAGCGGCAGGACTACGTCGAGTCGACCGGCAAGGCCGACGAGCTGATCGCGCGCATCCTGAAGAAGAAGGATCCCGCCGAGCGGCTGAAGCTGCTGCGCGAGACCGACCATCCGCAGGCGAAGTTCCTGTGGGCCATTTTCCGCGACACGTTCCACTACACCGCCGTGCACCTCGAGTCGATCGCCGATACCGCGCGCGACGTCGACTTCGCGCTGCGCTGGGGGTTCGGCTGGAGCACCGGACCGTTCGAGACCTGGCAGGCCGCGGGCTGGAAACAGATCGCCGAGTGGGTGCAGTCCGACATCGACAAGGGCGATGCGCTCGCGAAGGTGCCGCTGCCGAAGTGGGTCTTCGAGGGTCCGGTCGCGAAAGCCGGCGGCGTGCACACGAGGGAAGGCTCATGGTCGCCGGCGAAGAAGAAATTCGTCGGCCGCTCCGAGCTGCCGGTGTATGCACGCCAAATCTTCCGTGCGCCGCTACTGGGCGAAGGTGCACCGACCGGGCACAACGGCGGCACGACGATCCACGAGGACGATTCGGTCCGCATCTGGAAGCTCGACCAGGGACTCGCCTCCGAGGTGCTGATCCTGTCGCTGAAGACCAAGGTCCATGCGATCGGACCGGGCGTGATCGCCGGCATGAACAGGGCGGTCGAGCTCGCCGAGTCGCAGTATCGCGGGCTCGTGATCTGGTCGCCGGACGACCCTTTCTCGGTCGGCGCCGACCTGCAGGCGATGATGCCGGTGTTCATGGCGGGCGGAGCGAAAGCGATCGGCCCCGAGGTGGAGAAGTTCCAGCAGGCGATGATGCGGATCAAGTACTCGCAGGTGCCGGTCGTCGCCGCCGTCAGCGGCATGGCGCTCGGCGGCGGCTGCGAGACGCTGCTTCATTGCGCCAAGCGGGTCGCGCACCTGGAGAGTTACGTCGGCCTGGTCGAAGTCGGCGTCGGGCTGATTCCCGGCGGCGGCGGGCTGAAGGAGGGCGCGCTGCGCGCGGCGCAGGCCGCGCAGGCGGCCGGCATGAACGATGTCTTTCCGTTCATCCGCAACTGGTTCACCAACGCGGCGATGGCCAACGTCTCGAAGTCCGCGCTCGAGGCACGCGCGATGGGCTATCTGCTGCCGGCCGACACGATCGTCTTCAACAACCACGAACTGCTGTGGACGGCGATCGGCGAGGCCTTCGCGCTGCACGCGACCGGGTACCGGCCGCCGCTGAAGGTCAAGGGCTTCCCGGTCGCCGGCCGCACCGGGGTTGCGACGATCAAGGCGCAGCTCGTCAACATGCGCGACGGCGGCTTCATCAGCGCGCACGACTTCTTCATCGCCAGTTGCATCGCCGAGGTCATGTGCGGCGGCGATGTCGAGCCGGGTTCGCTGGTCGACGAGCAGTGGCTGCTCGATCTCGAGCGCAAGTTCTTCCTGCAGCTCGTCGCCCATCCGAAGTCGCAGGAACGCATGATGGGGATGATGCAAACCGGCAAGCCGGTCAGGAACTGACCGGCTTGCCGGAGCGCCCGCCGGCGCGGTCCCGGCTATTCGTCGAACGAGGGGAATCGGCCGGCTTCCTCGTGCTGCCCCGGTCAAGGCCGAGGTCCTTTGTGGAGAGATCGAAATGAGACAAGTGCAGGACGCCTACATCGTCGCCGCGACGCGCACGCCGATCGGCAAGGCGCCGAAGGGAAGCTTCAGGAACGTACGGCCGGACGATCTGCTGGTCGCGGCGATCCAGTCGGCACTGAAGCAGGTGCCGAGCCTCGACCCGAAGGCGATCGAGGACGCCATCATCGGCTGCGCGATGCCCGAGGCCGAGCAGGGACTGAACGTCGCGCGCGTTGCGGTGCTGCTCGCCGGACTGCCGCCGAGCGTCGGCGGCATGACGATCAACCGCTTCTGCTCGTCGGGGCTGAACGCGGTGGCGATCGCCGCCGACCGCATCCGCGTCGGCGAGGCCGACGTGATGATCGCCGGCGGGACCGAGTCGATGAGCATGGTGCCGATGACCGGCAACAAACCGTCGTTCAACATCCGCATCTTCGAACGCGACGAGAACATCGGCATCGCGTACGGCATGGGAATGACCGCGGAAAAGGTCGCCGCGCAGTGGAAGGTCACGCGCGAGATGCAGGACGAGTTCGCGTACCAGTCGCACATGAAGGCGATCGCCGCGCAGAAGGCCGGCGAGTTCGCCGACGAGATCACGCCGATCGACGTGGTCGAGAAGTTTCCGGACCTCGACCGGCGCGACATCGACGTCAAGACGCGCAAGGTGTCGCTCGACGAAGGGCCGCGCGCGGACACGAGCATCGAAGCGCTGGCGAAACTCAAGCCCGTGTTCGCCGCCAAGGGCAGCGTCACGGCCGGCAACAGCTCGCAGACTTCCGACGGCGCCGGCGCGCTGATCCTGGCGAGCGAACGCGCGATCAAGCAGTTCAACCTGACGCCGCTCGCGCGCTTCGTGTCGTTCGCGATCCGCGGCGTGCCGCCGGAGATCATGGGCATCGGTCCCAAGGAAGCGATTCCGGTCGCGCTGAGGCTGGCGGGGCTCAAGCAGGACGACTTGGGCTGGATCGAGCTGAACGAGGCGTTCGCCGCGCAGGCGCTCGCGGTGATCAACGACCTCGGGCTCGACCGGGCGAAAGTCAATCCGATGGGCGGCGCGATCGCGCTGGGGCACCCGCTCGGCGCCACCGGCGCGATCCGCTCGGCCACCGTCGTGCACGCGCTGCGCCGTCGAAGCCTGAAGTACGGCATGGTGACGATGTGCGTCGGCACCGGCATGGGTGCGGCGGGCATTTTCGAGCGGGTCTAGCCGCGCGTGCTAAGCAAGACCCGAACGCCGCGGCATAGGCATTTGCAGGGCGTGCCGGCATGAGCGTCGCGCAGCGCTTCTTCGACGCTTTCATGGTCGGCGACCACCATACGATGGGTCAGCTTTACGCGCCGGACGCGACCTTCAGCGACCCGATCTTTCCGCTGCTGTCGGCGGAAGAAGCGCGGCTGATGTGGCGCATGCTGCTGACACGCGCGCGCGACTTCGGCGTGTCGGCCACCGTCGACGAGGGACCGGGCGGCGCGCGCGCGGTGTGGATCGCCCGCTATACGTACGGCGCGCGGCCGGTGCGCAACCGCGTGTACACGGAGATGGTGATCGCGGCCGGCAAGATCGTGCGGCACACCGATCGCTTCAGCTTCTGGCGCTGGTCGCGCCAGGCGCTCGGCTGGAAGGGGTGGCTTTTCGGCTGGACGCCGTGGCTGCGCAACCGCGTGCGCGCGCAGGCCGCCGACGCGCTGCGCCGCTTTGCGCAAAACGAACGGCACGGCAGCAAGGAGACGCGATGAGCATCAGGACGGAGACTGCGGACGGCGTGGCGCGGATCGAGATCGCGCGGCCCGAGAAGAAGAACGCGATCACGACGGCGATGTACCAGCAGATGGCGGACGCGATCGCCGCCGCGCACGACGACGGCCGCGTGCGCGCGATACTGATCCACGGCCAGCCGGACGTCTTCACCGCCGGCAACGACCTCGAGGACTTCATGAAGCATCCGGCGCAGAGCATGGACGCGCCGGTGTTCAGGTTCATCCAGGCGCTCGGCTACGCCGAGAAGCCGGTCGTCGCCGCCGTCAACGGCGCCGCGGTCGGCATCGGCACGACGATGCTGCTGCACTGCGACCTCGCGTACTGCGCCGACAACGCGATGTTCTCGATGCCCTTCGTCTCGCTCGGGCTGTGCCCGGAGTTCGCGTCGAGTCTGCTCGTTCCGCTGGCGGCCGGCTATCACAAGGCGGCGGAAAAGCTGCTGCTCGCCGACCCGATCAGCGCCGAAGAGGCGCTCGAGATGAAGATCGTCAACCGCATCCTGCCGCCCGACGAGGTGCTCGCCTACGCGCACAGGCAGGCCGCGCGCTTCAACACGCTGCCGCCCGCGTCGGTGCGCGAGACCAAGCGCCTGATGAAAGCCGGCTGGAGGTCGGTGGTCGAGAGGCTCATCCTGGACGAGGCGCAGACCTTCGGCCGCATGCTGAAGAGCCCCGAGGCGAAGGAAGCCTTCACGGCGTTCTTCGAGCGGCGCAAGCCGGACTTCTCGAAGTTCAGCTGACTTTCCGCCCGTTCGCGATTCACGGCAACGAAACTTCGGACGAGGTCGCCGATGAAACTCAGGCCCGAGGTCAGCATCGACGCGCTCGCCGCGCGCGCCGCGACGCGGCTGCCCGCGCTGTTCGGGCTGAAGGTCGTTCGCATCGATCCGGGCGAGCTCGTGATGCGGATGGACGTTCGTCCCGAGTTCCTCGCGCCGAACGGCTTCCTGCACGCGGCGAGCGTGATCGCGCTCGCCGACACCGCGTGCGGCTTTGCCACCGTCGCGCATCTGCCCGACGGCGCGGAGAGCTTCACGACGATCGAGCTGAAGTCGAACTTCCTCGGCACCGCGACGCAGGGCACGCTCGAGGCGGTGGCGCGCGGCGCGCATCTGGGCCGCACGACGCAGGTATGGGACGCGACCGTGACCGAAGTCGCCACCGGCAAGACGCTCGCGCTGTTCCGTTGCACGCAGATGGTGCTGTGGCCGAAGAAGCCGTGATGCCGTTCCGGGCCATTGCTTGATCCCGCTCGCCACCAAGATCGCGCTCGGCCCGCTGCTGATCTGGCAGGGATACCGGGTTCGTCGCACGACGCCGCGGCTGCCCGTGGCGGCCGGGGCGCTTGCCGGCGAGATCGGAGTCGGCGCGCCGCTGCGACTGCTCGTGATCGGCGAGTCGACCGCGGTCGGGGTCGGCGCCGCGCACCACGGCGAAGCGCTCGCGGGTGAGCTGGCCGGCCGGCTTGCGGCAAAGCTCGGCCGGCGCGTGTCGTGGCGAGTGATCGGCGAAAACGGCGCGACCGCGCGCCGCGCGCTGCAGGTGCTCGAGGCCGCCGAAGCCGCACCGGCCGACCTGGCGGTGGTCGCGCTCGGCGTCAACGACGTGCTCGAGCAGACGCGCGTGGCGCGCTGGCAACGCGACGTCGCCGCGCTCGTCGCGGCGTTGCAGGCGCGCACCGCAGCGCGTGACGTGATCCTGCTCGGTGTGCCGCCGCTCGCGAAGTTTCCGGCGCTGCCGCGTCCGCTGCGCGATGTGCTCGGCGCCGACGCGCGCCGTCTCGATGCGGCGCTGGCGCGCGTGGCGGCGCGGCTCGACGCGCGCGAGCGGCGCGTGCGGCACGATCGTTTCGCTTTCGACGGCGCGCGCGAGTTCTTCGCACGCGACGGGTTCCATCCGTCGGCGCTCGGCTACGCGCGCTGGGCCGAGTTGATCGCTTCGCGATTCGCGCAGGCGTCGCGGGGCGAGTCCCTTCACTGAGTCACGAACCGGAGACCACCATGGACCTCAAGGGCAAGACGATCTTCATTTCGGGCGCCTCGCGCGGAATCGGGCTGGCGATCGTCAAGCGCGCCGCAGCCGACGGCGCGAACGTCGCGATCGCCGCGAAGACCGCGGAGCCGAACCCCAAGCTGCCCGGAACCATCTACAGCGCGGCCGAAGAGATCGAGGCCGCCGGCGGCAAAGCGCTGCCGATCCAGTGCGACATCCGCGACGAAGCCCAGGTCGTCGCGGCGGCGAAGCAGACCGCGGAGCACTTCGGCGGAATCGACATCCTCGTCAACAACGCCAGCGCGATCAGCCTGACGCCGACCGAGGCGACCCCGATGAAGCGCTTCGACCTGATGTTCGGCGTCAACGTCCGCGGCACGTTCCTGTGCACACAGGCGTGCCTGCCGTACCTGAAGAAAAGCGGCGAACGCAAGCGCAACCCGCACATCCTGACGCT
>JBFMFC010000063.1:0-18699 GCA_040752195.1 Pseudomonadota bacterium
TCGGGCAGGGCGAGCAGCGCTTCGCACAGCGCGGCGCGGATTGCGCCGTCGCCGAGGCGTTCGGCCGGCTTGACGTGCAGCCGATCGACGACGCCGCGCACGCCGGGGACGCTGGCGGCGAGCTCGAGCGCGAGCTTCTTCGCCGCGAGGTCCGCGACTTCGCCTTCCAGAACGACCGCGTCCGCGACCACGTCGATCTCGATGGGGTCGCGGTGCAGGTTGATGCGCGGCTCATACTCCAACAGTGCGCGCACTTTCTTGATGATGGTTTCCTTGGCGAGCATCGTCCTTCTCCGAACCGGGCGGACTCATCGCGCGGAACGAACGCGCTTGCCGCCGTCGCCCGCCCCGGCGTGACGTTCGATGATTCTCCGCCAACCTGGTGGCAGCCGGCAGTTGGGGGCAGCGCCGGCAAACAGCGGCGCGATGTCTTCGTTGCGGTGTGCGCCGTGCCCGCAGCCGATCCGCGTGACATGGAAAGTCATTTCGCGGTGAATCTCGGCAAAGCGCAAGAACGCCTTCACGTAGCGCGCGATTACCGGGACCGGCAACGGCTTGCCATTTTCGTCGCGCACCGGGATCGCGTAGCTGCGGCCCTGCAGGCCGACGGCGCGCCCGTAGATCGCGCCATGGTCGCGCAGTGCGATCAGCGCATCGCCTTCGGCGTGACGTCCGGCGAGATCCGAGCCGAACACGAAGATTTCTTTGGCGGGATCACCCGGGACCGGCTTCTCACTCATACGAAAGCAGTTTTCCCCTGGCGTCGCGACCGGCCTTGACGGCTATCAATCTGGCGCCGCGCGGCGATGATTCAAGCGTGGCCGGCGAAACCCTCGGGCGTGACGCGCGTCAAATCAGGGCGCCGACCGGTAGGGGGAAGATGTGAACGGCGAGGCGCGGTGCCCGCGCCGAGCCGGGCCAATCGATTGCAGGAGGCGAACACGATGAACCGGAAACCGCGCCCGAAGAAACCCGAAGTCCTGCCGATCGATCCGGACGTCCAGCAGGGCAACAGCCGCAGCATCGTCAAGGACGAGCAACTGAAGCGCGCGATCAAGCAGCATCCCCTGCGCGACGAGCCGAAGGTCGACAGCGTCGAGCCGGACGACATACCCTCGGCGTGAGCGCGGTCGCGGCAAAGCATCCTGCCACTGCGACCCGTCCGCACCTCGGCTGCGACGCGGAACCCGAAAACGAGCCCGACCGGCGGGACGGCTCATCGCAGCGATGCATCGCGCGACCTGCCGCCGCCCGCCGCGCATCCGGGCTACAGCTCGCGGTTGCGCGGCGGCATTGCGTACTTTTCGGCGGGGACGTCCGAGCGGTCTGCGACGACACGGCAGCGCGGCCGGCCGTTGGCGATGTCGTAGCCGTTGCGCCAGTTGAACGGCCGAAGGTTTTCCGGGTCCGATGCGGGCCCCGGTGCGATCGCCTCGATCTTCCAACCAAAGTCGCTGTCTTCGCGCCCGAAATGCTCGCGGCGCATCCACGCGCCGCAGGAGTCCTGGCGCCAGACCGTGCCGTCGGCTTCGGGCATGACGCGGCCGTGCTCCCAGACAGCTTCGATCAGTTCAGCGGTGACTCGATTCATAGGGTCATGCTGCCGCGTGGCGAGCGACCGCGACGTGACGGCGATCAACACACGGCGCCGCGCCGACCGCGAACAGGCCGCCGAACCCGGGCGGGCGACCGGCGGGGCTCGGCGCGCGCTTCATTGGGGTACGTAGTCGAGCGGCCACCGACCGCTCAGGAACACGATCACGTTCAGGTCGGCGCCGACCGAGGTATAGATTTCGGCGCCCGCGCCGGGCTGCAGCTTGGCGAGCTTCTTCGGCCGCAGGTTCACCTCGCGCAGGGGGATGCCACGATCGTGCAACCCCGCCGCGTCGTCTTCGTGGCCCGGTTCGTCCTGATAAAAGAGCCATTCGCGGACGAACGCGTCCTGCTCGCGCTCGAGCTCGGCGCACATCTCGCCGGGCACGGGCTCGCGCTCGATGGGAACCTCGCCGTCGGCGGTGACGACGAGCCACGGGCCGTGCACGTCGTTCTGTGCGGAGCGGTAAAAAACGGTTTCTTCTTCCGCGTAGTAGTCCTCGAGCGCGAAGAAGCACGCCGGATACGTTGCGCCGCGCGCGCCCGTGAACCAGCCGTAGACGTGACGGCCTTGCACGATCCAGAACGCGGCGCACAGCACGCCCGCACCGTACGGTGCCCAGGCCACGTGAACGTGCGGCTCGATCATCGCGCAGGCGCGGGGGCGGCGACGCGCGACGGCTCACGCGACGCCGTGCTTGCCGACGCTGACGCGCTTGGCCTGCGGGCCTTCATCGGCCATCTCTTCGATGAACTGCACCACCATGCCGGGTTCCAGGCGGTCGAAGTCCGGGTGCACGACGTTGACGCGGCTGAAGTACAGCTCACGCCCGTCGGCCGTCTCGATGAAGCCGTAGCCCTCGTCGGCAAAGATTCGCGCGACCCGGCCGCGCTGCGGGATCGGGTGCACCTTGACATCGCCGCGCTGCTCGCGGATCACGTCCTCGATCTGGCGCTTGGCGGCGTCGAACGCCTCGCGCAGCGCCACGTAAACGTCCTCGTGACGATCGCGCGTCACGACGATCTCCTTGCCCGGAACGTGCACGTCAAGCCGCAGTGTGAACTGCCGCCCCTGCCGGTGATGCTTGGTCAGCTCGTCGACCGTCACGCGGCAACTGATCATGCGCGGATAGAACTGCTCCAGCTTGGCCACGCGTTCGCGGATCTCGGCTTCCAGCGCCTCGGAGTGCTGCACGTCATGCATCGTGATCTGCAGTGGGACTTGCATCCGTTCACCTTCCTTTCTTCGCTTGGCCGTGGCCCGACTTGGCGGCATACCCGCCGCGGCCGGCCCACAGCGCGTACCGGTGCACGCCGGGTCTCGGATACGGCAGGTGCGCGGCCGCATCGAGCATTGCGCGTGCCGCGAACGCCGGCACCCGAAGCGCGCCTCGAACCGGATGTTCTCGTGCACGCCGTGGCCGCCGTTCCGCCGGCTCAACGCGACCAGTAAACGCGCACCAGGTTCTCCTCCTTGCTGTACTTGACCACCAGTTCGCCCTTGTACGCGTCGTGCACCGCCTCGCCGATGCCGCGCGCCAGATGCGCGTCGGTCGTCGTGATCTGCACGCCGCCTTCGATGTCCTCGACCTCCATGATGCGTTCGAGCGGGTGCTCGGCCTTTTCGCGCGCTTCGAAATTGCGTGCGATACGCAGGATCTCGTCACGGTGCGCCGCGAAAAAGTCGCCCTTCAACGTCACGTAGCCCGCCGGATAGCGGTCGCGGATCCGGTGGCACGCCGGGCAAAGCGCTTCGTTGGCATCCGCCGGCGCCACCTCCCATTGCCAGCGCCCCTCGCGGAACACGGCCCCGCAGTCGGGGCAACGCGTCGGCTCCGGCAGCTTCTTCTGCTGCTTGTAGGCGTCGTGGACCTCGTCCTGCCGGTATTCCTCGCGCCAACCGCCGTATTTGGTTTTCATCATGGTCGCCCTCTACCGGTACTGCTTAGACCCGTTTTCAACATAGTCCTCTGCCCGCAGGTCCGGCTGACTTCGGTCAAGCGCGGCAGCGCGGGTTCCCGCGGATCGCGCCGGCACGCTGCGCAAGGCGGACCCCAGCCCGTCTGACCTGCGTCAATCGCGCGCTCTGCAGCGAGCGCAACGTATATATATGGACTGGAACGTGATCGTGACAGTGCAGCCGGGGCCGGGCTTTCAGCGCGAGCTGCTCGGCGCGCTCGCGCGCTTCGGCCGCTTTCGCGCCACACCGTTCCGCGACGTGTGTGTCGGCCGCGTCGACGATCGCGGGGCGTTTCTCGACGCGCTGCGCGATGCCCGCGCTGCCGGCGCGCCGTGGGCGCAGCGGGTGGGCCGCGTGATCCCGGCCGATGCCGTGTTCTGGTTCACGCCGGAGACCTTCACCGACCGGCTGAAGGAGACCGTCACGCCGCTCGCCGAACGCATCGGCAGCGGTTCGTTCTGCGTTCGCATCGAGCGCCGCGGCTTTGCCGGCGAAGTCAAGACGCAGGACATCGAGCGGGCGATCGGCGAGCACGTTCATGCGCTCGCTGCGGCGCAGGGCAAGTCGCTGCGCACGCAGTTCGACGACCCGGACTTCGTGATCGCCGTCGAGACGCTGGGCAACGAGTGTGGCGTGGCGCTGCTGCCCCGCGCGCTGCGCGACGCCTACCCGTTCGTGCGCGCCCACTGAGGACGCGCGGGGCCGCAGCAGCCGTCAGGGCGCCGCGGTCGCTCCTTGGCGCGCCCGCGGCGGCGCTGCGCGCCGCCCTCGTTCGCTTCGCCGCATCTGCCCGAACCGGCGCCGCGATGCAGCACCGGGTCTCGGGGCGAGCCGCCGCTCACTTCACCTCGATCTTCGTCGCCTTGCGCTCGGGGGCGGCGGTTTTCGGCAGATGCACCTCGAGGACGCCGTCCTTCATCTCGGCGCTGATCGCCTTGGTGTCGACGTTCTCCGGCAGCGTGAAGCTGCGCATGAACGAGCCGTAGAAGCGCTCGATGCGGTGCATCTTCTTGCCCTTCTCTTCTTTCTCTTCCTTGCGCTCGCCCTTGATCGTCAGCGTGTTGCCCTCCAGCTCGACGCTGACTTCGTCCTTCTTGACGCCCGGCAGTTCGGCCTTGAAGACGAACTCCTTGTCCGTCTCGACGATGTCGGTGGCCGGACGCCACTCGAACTCGCGCTCCGCCGGCCACAGCCGCGGCCAGCGGCGCAGGTCGAGCATCCGGTCGAAGAACTCATCCATCTCGCGCCATGGGGAAAGCGACGAAGAAACCGGAACCAGCGATGTCGACTTGGCCATGGAAACCTCCTTCGGATCGCGGCGCCCTTGAACGACGCCTTCGAATTCATTCTTGGCGGTGCACGCCGACCCGGGTTGACGCGCGTCAACGCGAGCGGCGTCGACTCGCACGGTCACGGCAGAGCTCGCGCCGACGGGTTTCGTTGCGCCTTTCATGCCGACGCCCATTCAGCCGACGGCAGCCCCACCCGCTCCAGCGCCTTCTGCGTCGCCACTCCTGTTTGTCCGGGGAGTCGCAGTACGTGCCCGGGATGCTCTTGACGAGCACGCGAAGCCGCGCCTGCTGTTCTCGCGGTCCGGTCGATCGTCACGTCCAGCGTGAAACGCGAGCAGCGGGACGCGTGGTCAGGGTGTGCGCCCAGTGCAGCCCCTACCCGCGCGCGCTGCGCCGGCGAACGACCGCCTTGCGCGCCTCCTCGAGCGCGAGCATCGCCGCGGCGAACGGCAGCATGAAGAGCCACACGTCGGCCGGCAACGCGGCGGTGCCGAAGAGCGCCTGGCCCCACGGCGTGTAGACGATCGCCGCGATCAGCGCGAGCTCGACGCCGATGCCCCAGGCGAGCAGCCGGTTCGCGCGCAGCCCGGACGCGAAGACGCTCGCGCGGTCGTCGCGGCACAGAAATAGGTTGACGACCTGCATCACGACGATCGCCGCCAGGCACGCGCTGGTGGCCTGCAGATACAGCGGCGCGGTCGGCGCGAGCGGCTCGCCGTAGTGCCAGCCGCCGCCGGCGAGCACATAGAAGAACGCGGCCATCGCGGCGGCCGCTTCCATCATGCCGAGCCACAGGTACGCGCGCGCCAGCAGCCGCCACGTGAGCAGGCGTTCGCCGCGCGGGCGCGGCGGTTCGCGCATCGTGTCCGCCGTCGGCGGCTCGGCGCCGAGCGCGAGCGCGGGCAGCACGTCGGTGCCGAGGTCGACCGCCAGGATCTGCACCACGGTCAGCGGCAGCGGGATGCGCAGCAGCACGAACGCGAGATACGGAATCAGCTCCGGGACGTTGGACGTCAGGATGTAGGTGAGGAACTTGCGGATGTTCCGGAACACCGCCCGCCCCTCCTCGATCGCGGCGACGATCGACGCGAAGTTGTCGTCGAGCAGCACCATGTCGGCGGCTTCGCGCGCGACATCGGTGCCGGCCACCCCCATCGCGATGCCGATGTCGGCGCGTTTGAGCGCCGGCGCGTCGTTGACGCCGTCGCCGGTGGCGGCGACCACCTCGCCCTTGCGCTTGAGCGCGTCGACGACGCGCATCTTCTGATCGGCGGTCACGCGCGCGAACAGCACTTCCTCGCTGCGGTCCAGCGCGAGCTGGAGCTGCGCGTCGGTCATGCGCGCGAGCTGCGCGCCGGTGACGACGACCGGCGCCTGCGCCAGCCCGATCTGCCGCGCGATCGCGCGCGCGGTCTGCGGATGATCGCCGGTGACCATGATCACGCGGATGCCGGCGCTGCGGCAGGTGGCGATTGCCTGCGGCACTTCGGGGCGCGGCGGATCGGCGAGCCCGACGAGACCCGCGAGCACGAGGTCGCTTTCGAATTTCTCGCGCGGCAGTCCTTGCGGAATCTCGCGGAACGCGAGCGCCAGCACGCGCAGCCCGTGCTCGGCCATCTGGTCGGCGGCGGCCGCGAGCCGCGCGCGCAACGCGGCGTCGACCGGCACGCGCTCGCCATGCGAGTCGAGCGCCTGCGCGGCGAGCGGGAGCACGCTTTCCGGCGCGCCCTTGCAGTAGAGCACCAGCCCGTCGCGCGCGCGGTGCAGCGTGGCCATGCGGCGGCGGTCGGAGTCGAACGGGATCTCATCCACGCGCGGCATGGGCGCTGCCGGCAGCGCGCGCTCGGCCATCTCGATCAGCGCGACTTCGGTCGGGTCGCCGAGCAGGCGCGTGCGTCCGCGCTCGACGACTTCGCGCACGCCGTGGCAGTGGCGCGCGCATTCGAACAACGGCGCGACGCGCGCGGCCGCGGCGGCGTCGAACTGCGCCAGGTCGCGCGCGCCGTCGGCGAAAAACGCGCGCACCGCGGCCATCCGGTTCTCGGTCAGCGTGCCGGTCTTGTCGGTGACGATGACGGTCGCCGCGCCGAGCGCCTCGGCCGCCGGCAGCCTGCGTACCAGCGCGTTGCGCCGGGCCATTCGTTGCGTGGCCATCGCCAGCGCCAGCGTGACGGTCGGCAGCAGGCCCTCGGGCACGTTGGCGACGATGACGCCGATCGCGAACAGGAAGTTCGCCCAGAACGGCAGCCCGATCGCCTGCCCGATCAGGAAGAAGCCGATCCCGAGCCCGGCCGCGGCGAGCGCGACCAGCCGCGACAGCCGCGCGATCTCGCGTTGCAGCGGCGACGGCGACTCGCCCGCCGACTGCGTCAACTGCACGATGCGGCCGAACTCGGTGCGCATGCCGGTCGCGTACACGAGCGCGCGGCCTTCGCCGGCGACGACCGACGTGCCCGCCAGCAGCAGACAGCGCGCCGCCAGCGCGTCGGGCTCGTCGGTCGGGTCCGCGGTGCGCGGCTGCGGCACCGACTCTCCGGTCACGGTCGCGGTGTTCACGCGCAGCGCGGTCGCTTCGATCAGCCGGCAGTCGGCGGGAACGTCGTCGCCCTCGCGCACGAGGATCACGTCGCCCGGCACCAGCAGTTCGATCGGCAGCTCGTGTGCGGCGCCGTCGCGCAGCACGATCGCGCGGTGCGGCAGGATCGCCTTCAGCGCCGCGATCGCCTCCTCGGCGCGGTACTCCTGCCAGAACGAGAAGGCGCCGTTGACGACGATGACGCCGACGATCGCGAACCCGAGCGTGGCCATGCCGCTGGCGGGGTCGCGCAGCGCGCCCCAGAAGGCGAGCGCGGCCGCCACCCACAGCACGAGCGCGAACAGGTGGGTGAACTGGCGCGCTGCGCGCAGCGCGAGCGGCGCACGCCGGACCTCCTCCAGCCGGTTGGGGCCGAACTCGGCGAGCCGGCGCTGCGCTTCGGCCGCAGTGAGCCCTGTGCGCGAGCTGCGCAGGCTCGCGATCGCTTCCTCGACCGGTAACTGGCTGATCCGCACGCGGCGAGACTGGGACAAGCCGCGGCACGCGTGTTGACATCCCTCAAGCGCGGGCGCATCCGGCCGGCGCATCCTTGCAGCGTGGGTCATCGCCGCATCGACATGCCGCTGACGCAACTGCGCCGCACCCTCTGGCAGCCGTATCTCGAGCGCCTGAACCGCACGCTCGGGACCGAGCGCGTGCAGGTCGAAGCGACGGGACTCGCGTTGCCCGACGTGACCGGCTGGCTCGCGCTCGAGGGCATGGCCTACGACGCCGAAGCCGATACCATCGCGCTGCGCATCGCGGGCGGCGAACTGCGCCTGCCGGGCCCGCGCCGCATCGACGTCGACACCGAGGACGAATGGCTGCACGGCATCGAGATCGTCGACGCGCAGGGCGACCGGCACGTGTTGCGGCTGCGGGCGCCGCTGCGCGCAACCGCGCCTTCACGATCCGTCGACGCAGCCGGGCCGCCGCCCGATCCGGCGGCGCTGCGCACCGCGATCCAGCGCATCCTCGACGATCTCGGACTGCGCGCGTTTCTGTTCACGCACGAAACGAAGGACGACGGTTCGCTGTTGCGCGTCGAGTGCGCGATCAACGGCGACTGGCAGACGGTGACTTTCCCGGTCGACGACGCCGAATTGGCTGCGAGCCTGCACGACGCGGCGGTGCGGCAACGGCTGCGCGCCGCGTGGGGGCAGCGTCTGCGCGACTGTGCGCGGGACTCGGCGCCGAGCGATCGGGCCGGCCGCTGACGGCCGTCGAGCGCCGCTCGCGCAGCCTGCCCCCGATGACACCGTCGTGGACAAGCCGATGCTACGCATCACCGTCAACCGCGCGCCCGTGCTGACGCTGTGGGCGGCGGTCGTCGCCGAGCGGCTCGGCTTCGACCGCGACGAGGCGCTGACGATGGGGCGGGTCGTCGCCGGGCTGAACGCGTACGCCAAGGGCAAAGCGCTCGGCCTGTTCAAGCCCGCGCCGGAGGAGGTCAAGCGCGAGCGCAAGCGGCTTGCTCCCGGCGCGGTGATGCACGTCGAGTTGCTCGGTCGCGCGGTGCCGGTCGTGCGCACGCCCGAGGGCCTGCGCGCGCTGTCGAAGAACGCGCCGGTCAGCCCAGAAAGCGTGCAGCGCTATCTGGAGAGCAAGTTCGGAGACGCGCTCGACGTCGTCGAGAAAGAGATGCGGGCGCTGGCGCGATCGCTGCCCGCGGAAGAACTGGCGCGCCGCGCTTATGACCTGTACGAGGCGTTTCGCCCGGAAGTGCCGCCGGGCGTGCGCGGCTGGGGCGCGGCCGGCACGCTCGACGTGGCGCGCATCCGCGCCGCGGCGCGATAGCGCGCGCTCAATGCGACATCAGCACCGGCACGGTCATCGACTTCAGCACCGTGCGCGTGGCGCCGCCGAGCACGATCTCGCGCGCACGCGAGTGCCCGTACGCGCCCATGACGATCAGGTCGGCGCCGTAGTCGAACGCGCGCGACAGGATCTCCTCGCCCGCGTCCACGTCGGCCGCAACGGTGGGCGCGACCTCGGTCTTCACGCCGTGCCGCGCCAGGTACACCGCAACGTCCGCGCCCGGCGTGCCGCCGAACTCGCTCGTCGTCCGCTTGCCTGCGATCGACAGCACGACCACCTGCTGCGCGCGCTGCAGGAACGGCAGCGCATCGGTCACCGCGCGCGCCGCTTCGCGGCTGGCGTTCCAGGCGACGAGGACGCGTTCGCCCAGCGTCTTGAACTGCCCGGTGTACGGCACGACGAGCACCGGGCGTCCGACCCACATGAGCACGGCGTCGGCGAAGTTGGTGCGGGTATCGGCTTCCGGGTCGGTCTGGTTGACGATCACGAGGTCGGCATAGCGCGCGTGCAGCGCGACGACTTCGGCGATGTCGCCCTCGTCGGCGCGGAATTCGCTACGCGTGATCCCCGCGGCCTTGACGCCGGCGTCGAATCGAGCGCGCGCTTCGGCGACCAGTTCGGCCAGGGTCCTGCGTTGCAGTTCAGCGAGCGTTTCGGCGCCGGCCTCGACGCCGGCGGGAAGGTACATGCTCGGCTTCACGTACAGGCCGATGACGTGCGAGTCCCACCGGTCGGCGATCTTGCCCGCGATTTCGAGGCTGCGCAGGCTGCGCGGCCGCGGATCCACCGGAACGAGCAGGGTCTTGAACATGGCGAACCTCCACAGTCCACAGCGTCAGCCTAAGGCGCTACGCGCCCGCCGCGTTGAGTTGGCTCAAGCGGCGGCGCCGGCGCGTTGCGCCGCCGGGCCGCGCCGTTTCACCGGCGCCCGTTGACGGCCGTCAAGCCCGGCCGCCGGCGGCGTACGAGACTGCGCTCGAAGGACGCTGGGCGCGCCGCCGGCGCGTCGTCGGCGCCCGCCGGTCGGATGCGAAGCCGGCGCCTTCATCGGTCGATCGTCGAAGTCGCTCCATCGGGCAGGCCCGTTCGACGCAAGGGCCTGACCCCCGTTCCGGGAGACGCCCATGACGCACTACGTGATGTTGACCCGCGTGTCGGTCGAATCGCTGAGCCAGCCCAAGTCGATCGAGACACTCGAGCGCCACGCGCTCGACGCGGTTCGCAAGTCCTGCCCCGGCGTCAAGTGGATCGCCAACTACGCCGTGGCCGGCCCGTATGACTACGTCGATATTTTCAGCGCGCCGGATTTCGAAACCGCGCTGAAGGTCTCGGCGCTGATCCGAAGCTACGGGCATGCGCACACGGAAGTGTGGCCCGCGCTCGAGTGGACCAGGTTCAAGGAACTCGTTCGCCAGATGTCGACCGCATAGCGGCGGGCACTACGCCGCGTCGGCGTCGCGCGCCCGGCGCCGCTGCCAGATCAGCTCGCCATCGCGCCAGACTTCGCGGACGCGGTGCAGCGGCACTTCGTGCACCGAGCCGTCGGGCTCGATCGCGGTGAAGCGCGCGCGATCGGCCGGATCGAACTCGATTCGCGCCAGCGGCACGCGCACGATGGTGCGCGCGATGCGATCCCAGTAGCCGATCGTGAACCGGCCGCGGCCGAAGTCGCGGTCCCAGCGGATGCGCGCGAGCAGCGCGTGGATCGGCATCATGCGCAGGCACTCATCCGCCCGCGCCGGCCTCGCGCTCGTGCAGCCGCGCGATGCTCGCCACGACGCTCGCGACCTCGTCGTCCGGCAGCGGCGGGCGGCAGCGCATGCGGTTCCATGCGAGCAGCAGCTCGAGCGCGACTTCGGGATCGACTCCGTGCCACAGCAGATGTCCGGTCAGCGACGCGATCGTGTTGTTGCGTTCGCCTTCGGCCACACCTTCCCGCACGAGCCTGCGCCAGTGCGCGAGCGGATGGCCCGTCGGCGAAGCTCGCCGCGCGAGCGCGACGAACCACGTCGGCAGCGCCGCCGGCGCGAGCGCGTCCGGCGCGCGTGCGTCGACCCAGGCGTAGCGGCGGCCGCTCGGGTGGACCGACGGCGGCGCGACGACGCAGCCGCCCTCGCCCCGCAGATCGATACCCGGGCGAATGCCGACGCGGTTGTGCAGCGGCAAGTCGGCCAGTGCGAAGTACAGATGACGGCCACCGCCGCCGGTGATCGCCTCGACGGTCGGCGGCAGCGCGCCGTGCGCGCGTTGCAGTTCGCTCAGGCTGTCGAGCCCGCCGTGCTGCGCATCGACATCGACGACGACGATGCCCGACACGCGGCCGGTCACGATGCCGACGTTCGCATCGGGCCAGCGCGCGAACCACGCCGCGATCTCGGCGGCGTCGGCAATGCGCTGCTGAAACTCGAGCCACGGCACCAGTGGCCGCTTGCCGCGCGGCTCGATCGGGATCGGCGACCAGCCGCGCGCCGCATACGCGAGCGCAGCGGCCTCGCAGGCGGCGGGCGCGCGCGGGCCTTTGTCCCTACGCATACGCCGGCTCGTTGCCCGGCTTCCACTTGATGCTGCAGCCCATGCTCGGATGCTGCTCGGCCGGAACGGGTCGGCCGGCGAGCAGCGCATCGACGGCGGCGCGCAGATCGGCGCCGGTGACCGGAACGTTCGAGCCCGGCCGGCTGGCGTCGAAGCGGCCGCGGTAGACGAGCTTGCGCTCGCGATCGAACAGGAAAAAATCCGGCGTGCAGATCGCTTCGAACGCGCGCGCGACCGCCTGCGTTTCGTCGTACAGGTACGGGAACGTGAAGCCCGCGTTCTTCGCTTCGCGCGCCATCGCCTCCGGCGCGTCTTCCGGGTAGGTCGTCGCATCGTTGGCGCTGATCGCGACGACGGCCAGGCCTTTCGGCTGGTACTCGCGCGCGAACGCGACGAAGCCGGCGCGGATGTGCTTCACGTAGGGGCAGTGGTTGCAGATGATCGCGACCAGCAGCGCGGGCGCCGACGCGAAGTCGGCGAGCCTGACCGTGCGCCCGCTCACGACATCGGGCAGCGCGAAATCCGGCGCGGGCGAGCCGAGCGCGATCATGCGTGACTGTTTCAGTGCCATGCGAGCCTCCGTGTCGAGGGTGGGTTCGTCCTCGATTCATCCTAGCCGCTCGCCGCCGCCGCGCATAATCGCCAGCCGCACCCCTGCCGCACGCCATGACCAACGCATCCCCGACCCCGCTGCCCTGGCCCGCGTCGACGCTCGCGCGACTGCGCGGGCTGCTGTGTGACATCGACGGAACGATCACCACCGACGGCCGGCTGTCCGCAGCGGCCTACGGCGCGCTCGAAGCGCTGCAGTCGGCGGGACTGCTCGTCATCCCGGTAACGGGCCGGCCGGCGGGCTGGTGCGACCTGATCGCGCGGTTCTGGCCGGTCGCGGCGGTCGTCGGCGAAAACGGCGCGTTCTACTTCCGTTACGACCACGCGACACGGCGGATGACGCGCCGCTACGCGCGCAGCGACGCCGAGCGCGCGGCCGACCGCGCGCGGCTGGCCGAGATCGGCGCGCAGGTGCTGCGCGCAGTGCCCGGCGCGGCGTTGGCAGCGGACCAGGCGTATCGCGAAGCGGATCTCGCGATCGACTACTGCGAGGACGTGGCGCCGCTACCGGCGCGCGACGTGCAGCGGATCGTCGAGCTGCTCGCGGCGCAGGGGCTCACCGTGAAGGTCAGCTCGATCCACGTGAACGCGTGGTTCGGCCGCTACGACAAGCTGACGATGACGCGCCGGCTGATGCAGGACGAGTTCGGCGTGGACCTCGAGCGCGACCGCGAAGCGCTCGCCTTCATCGGCGATTCGCCGAACGACGAGCCGATGTTCGCTTTCTTTCCGGTTTCCGCCGCGGTCGCCAACATCGCGCACTTCGCCGGCTCGCTCGAGCACAGGCCGGCGCATGTCACGGCCGGCGCCGAAGGCGCCGGTTTCGCCGAGTTCGCACAGCAACTGCTCGCCGCCCGCAGGCGTTGAGCCGCGCGCCGCGGCAGCCGCGGCACGCGCGCGACGATCGTCAAACGACGGCGAGGCGCCGTGTCCCGGCGACGGGCCAATCGCCGTCTCGCTCATCCCCGCCCGCAGGCTGGGGACGTCTGAAGGCCGATTGGAACCACGGACGCCTCGGCCGCAGGTTCAGTTTGGCCGCCGGCGCCGGCCGCGCTTTGATCTTGCGCAGAACCTGGCGTCAGCGCTCGAAGGTCGCTGTCAGCCCCGGCAGATCGATGCCTTCGATGCGCGTGCTCCAGGTTTCGCCGGCGGCGATCGGCAGCGCGCGTGTCAGCGTGCCGGTCGAGACGATCTCGCCGGCCGCCAGCGGCGGCGCACCGTTGCGATCGAGCGTCGCGACCAGGTGCGCGACCGCCTGCAGCGGCCCGTCGAGGACGTTCGCGCCGGTTCCGCTGTCGCGCAGATCGTCTTCGCGGAGCAGTTCGATCGCGAAGCGTTCGAGCCGCGCCGCGACGTCCGCGCCGAGCTCGCCGATGCGCCGCGGCGGACCGATCAGCAGCAGCCCGTGCAGGGCGCCGTCGGCGATCGTGTCGGCCGCCGCGAACCTCCACCCGGGGAAGTGCGACTGAACGATCTCGAAGGCGTGCGCGATCCAGTCGACGCACGCGAGGATCGCCTGCGGATCGCCGCTCGCCGGCGGCGCCGCGGCGAAGTGCAGCACGATCTCGGGCTCGATCCGCGGCTCCGCCAGACGGCCGATGCGGCACGCTGCGCGCGCGGCGGCGGCGTAGGTCACCGTCGCGTCGTAGACGTAACCCCAGATCGGCGCGTACACGCCGTACTCGGGCCAGATGTTGCGGTTCGTGAAGCCGATCTTGCGGCCGACCGGGCGGCGGCCTTCGCGCAGGCGAGCCTCGTGGATGATCCGCGCGACTTCGTATCCCGCGGCCTCGTCGAACCCGTCGATGCGGCCGGTGAACGGTGCGATCTGCCGCACCTCGTCCTGCGCCGTTTTCAGCTCGCGCGCGAGCGCGTTCAGATTGAACATGACGAGCCTCCGCTCAGAGTCCGGCACCGATGTTGTAGCGCACTCCGAGCGTGGCGTTGCGGTAAACGAGCGCCGACGCCGCCGTGAACGCGGCGACCGCGAGCAGGATCGCGACGAGCCTCAGGTACGGCTGTCCGGCCGAGATCCGGTCGGCCGCCAACACCGCGAGCGTGCGCAGCCATTCGAGCGCGCCCAGCGCGAGCGCGCTCTGCGCCGCCCGCGCGGACCAGCGCCGCGGCACCGCGAGCAGCGCGATGAGCGCGACCGACGCGACCGCGAGCGCGAGCTGCCCCGCGCGGTAGAAGTGCGCGGCGAGCAGCGCGAACGAAACACCCGGAAGGATCAGCAGCAGGTAGGGCATCGGTCGCGGGGTTCAATGCCGCAGCACGCACTTCGCGTACAGATCGCCGAGCCGGCCGGCGGGGTCGTAGCGCGACTTGAGCTTCGCGTAGGTCTGGCCGCCGTACGCGGCGTCGAACTCCGCGCGCGTGTAGTAGCTGTCCGAGTACAGCGACTTGATGCCGCCGAGCTTTGCCACCTGGCGCTCGATCAGCCGGTTGAAGTGCCCCGGCGGATGCCGCTCGCGCGTGCGCTTGACGTCCCAGAAACCGAAGTTCACGTACAGCGCGCGGCGGCGCGGAAACAGCGGGAAGCGGTCGGCCGTCGGCGTCGCGCCGATCGGGCACAGCCACACCGGCAGGATGCCGATCTCGCGCAGGTAGAAGTCGAGGAACTGCGGCGCGCGCTCGATCGGGATGTCGACGTCCTGGATCACCGATTCGCGGTGCCAGCCGGACAGCCGGTCGATCACGCGCGTCAGCCCGAGGCGGCTGTTGACCCGCATCAGTTTCGTATACGTACGCGAGTTCAGCCGCTCGCGGCCGTACAGCCGACGCAGCAGCGGGTGCTGCGCGCCGACGTTCTTCGAGCACCAGAACCAGTCGGTGTCCCAGCGCCACAGGTAGTCGCGCGCGGTCAGATAGTCGAGCTCGCGCTCGAGCAGCGACCGGTAGTAGATGCGCTCGTACGTGTAGTCGGACGTGTACGGGGCCGCGTCGACGAAGCGCGCGGCGTTGAGCACGAAGGTGCGCGCGTCGAACGCCACCGCGTCGACGAAGTCCGCGCCGCCCGCGCACGCGGTGGCGAGCGCGTCGAAGAACTTCGCCGCGTCGTCGAAGCGCCGGTGCTCGACCGCGACGTAGCGCTTGACCGGCAGCGTGCGCGCGCGCACGCGCAATGCGTAGCCGAGCGTGCCGTACGAATTCGGGAAGCCGTAGAACAGGTCCGCGTGCTCGTTGTCCGGCCGCGCCGCGACGACGCGGCCGTCGCCGGTCAGCACGTCCAGCGCCAGCACGGTTTCGTGCACCAGGCCGTGCCGGAACGAGGTCGCCTCGATGCCCACGCCGGCGACCGCGCCGCCCAACGTGATCGACTTCAACTGCGGCACGACCGCAGGCATCACGCCGTGCGCCAGACACGCGTCGGCGAGCGCGTCGTACGGCACCATGCCCTCGGCGTCGACCCAGCCGGCCGCCGCATCGACCGCGAGCACGTGGTCGAAGTCGCGCACGTCCAGCCGCGGCGCGCGCACGGCGACGCGATCGCGGAACAAGTTCGACGTGCGCTTGGCCAGGCGCACTTCCGGGGCGGCCGCCAACTGCGCCTGCAGCCGCGCGACGCGGGCGCCGTGCGCTTCGGCATGCCCCGCTTCGGCCTCGCTCATCGTCGCACTCGGGTTTTCTCGGATGTGCCGGCGAGGATAACCGCTCGCGCTTGTTGCGGTCACCTGCCGGGGGTAGCCTCTTATCGCATCGCTGCAGATCGAGCGAACGGAGGCCTGCAATGACCGGATCGCGACTCGTCCGCCTGTTCGCGCTCGTCGGCTGCCTTGCGTTCGGAGCGCTGCCCGTCGGCTCCGCGCGCGCGCAGCAGGCGTCGCCGAACACCATCAAGGTTCCGCCGTGGTTCACGCAGACGTTTCTCGATTTCCGCGAGGACGTCGCCGAGGCCGCCCGGCAGGGCAAGCGGCTGCTGGTGTATTTCGGCCAGGACGGCTGCCCGTACTGCAAGCTGCTGATGGAAACCACGTTCGCGGAGGCGCGCGTCGCCGACAAGGCGAAGCGGCATTTCGTGGCCGTCGAGCTGAACCTCTGGGGCGACCGTGAAGTGACGTGGGTCGACGGTCGCAAGATGAGCGAGAAGGAGCTCGGGCGTCGGCTCGAGGTGCAGTTCACGCCGACGCTGCTGCTGTTCGACGAAAAGGGCGCCGTCGTCGCGCGCTTGAACGGCTACTTTCCCGCCAACCGGCTGGAGGCCGCGCTGGACTTCGTCGCGCAGAAACTGGAAGCCAAGCAGTCGTTCGCCGACTACCTGCAGAGCGCGGTCAAGGAGGAGGCGGCCGCCACGCTCGCCGAGCATCCGCTGTTCATCAAGCCGCCGTACGACCTGGCGGCGGCCGCGCGGCGCGGCGGCAAGCCGCTGCTGGTGATCTTCGAGCGCGCGCGCTGCGCCAGTTGCGACGAGCTGCACCGCGAGGGACTGCGCCGTCCCGACGTGGACCGGTTGCTGCGCCAGTTCACGGTGGCGCGGCTCGACGCGGCGGCGTTCACGGCGGTCACCACACCGGACGGCCGCGCCACCGATGCGCGCAGTTGGGCGCGCGCGCTCGCCCTGCCGTACGTGCCGGCGCTCGTCTTTTTCGACGCCAAGGGCGCGGAGGTCTTCCGTGTGGAGGCTTACCTGCGGCCGTTTCACCTCGCCTCCGCGCTCGATTACGTGGCCAGCGGCGCCTACCGCGAACAGCCGAGTTTCCAGCGCTTCATCCAGGCGCGCGCAGAGAAGATGCGCGAGCGCGGCGAGCGCGTCGATCTGTGGAAGTGAGGCGCGCCGCGGCCCGCCGCAGGCGGCGCGTCCGGCGCCGAGCCTGAATCCGGCCGGCTACGCCGCGCGCGCCAGCGCGGGTGCCGCCGCTTTCTCGTACAGGAACGCCCGGCTCATCGGATACGTCTGCGGCGTGCGGCGGCCCTTGCCGAAGGTGATCTGATACAGGCCCGTGATGCCGTTGGACGCGCGGAACATCTCGGCACAGCCGACGAGGTAGGTGCGCCAGATGCGGCGGAAGCGCTCGTCGAAGCGCTTCGGATCGATCGCATGGATGCGGCCCCAGTGCGCCTCGAAGCGTTCGGCCCAGGCTTCGAGCGTCAACACGTAGTGGCGGCGCAGGTTTTCGATGTCGAGGATCTCAAGCCCGCAGGCGTCCATCGCATCGAGCGTCTCGGCGAGGCTCGGGATCCAGCCGCCGGGGAAGACGTGCTGGCGGATGAAGAACTCGGTCTCGTACTGCCCGACGTGGCCGATGAAGTGCAACATGCCGAGCCCGCCGGGCTTGAGGAAGTCCGCGTGCGCCTTGACCACCTCCATGATCTGGTCGCGCCCGGCGTGCTCGAGCACGCCGATCGACACGACCTTGTCGTACTGGCGGTCGACTTCGCGGAAGTCCGCTTCGCGCACCGCGAGCGCGTCGCCCATGCCGCGGCGCGCGATTTCCTCGCGCACCCAGTCGACCTGTTCGGTGGTGGTGTTCACGCCGGTGGCGCGCACGCCGTACTTGCTTGCGGCGTGGAACATGAAGCCGCCGAAGCCGCAGCCGATGTCGACCACCGTCTCGCCGGGCGCGAGCAGGATCTTGCGGCACACGTGGTCGACCTTGTTGACCTGCGCCTGCTCGATCGTGCGCGTGCCGTCGTCCCAGTACGCGCACGTGTACATCATCAGCTCGCGGTCCAGCCACAGCTTGTAGAAGTCGGTTCCCAGGCCGTAGTGGAAACGCGCGTTTTCCTTGGCGCGCGCGATGGTGGCGTTGTTCTTCGTGAACTCGTGCCAGCGGTTGCGAACCCGCACGAGCGGATGCGGCTCGGAAAAACCGCTTTCAAGTCCGAGCGCGAACATGCGCGCGATGTCGCCTTCGATGTCGATCTCGCCGTCGAAGTACGCGTCGAGCAGTCCGATGTGGCCGAAGTAGATCACGCGCCGCTGCGCCGCGGCCGAATTGAAGCGCAGCGTGAACGCGGGCTCGACCTCGAGCGGGCGGTTGCGGTAATCGGTGCCGTCGGCGAAGACGACGCGAAAGGCGATCGGCGAGCGTTCGCCGATCGCGCGCAAACGTTGGGCGAGCAGGGCTTTCATGGGAGCACGAAAGTCGAGCGGGCGGAACGTGCAGCCGCGATGCTGACCGCGCGCCCGGCTGCGGTCAACGCGGCGCTTTCGCCGCCGCGTCACGCATTCTCGGGAGGCATCCCGTCACCGGGCGCGGGCTCTGCCGGGGTCGCGCCGCGCGCGGGCATGCGCCGCGCCAAGATCGCCGCCGCCGCCGCGGCCGCCAGCGCCGCACTCGCGAGCGGATGACGCCGCGCGAGCCGCAGCGCGCGCA
>JBFMFC010000064.1:0-15761 GCA_040752195.1 Pseudomonadota bacterium
GGTCGCGTTTAGATGGCAACTCGCTCCATGAGTTCTTCCCGATCCGACTTCGACGCCGCCGATCCGTGGAACACGATCTGCCCACGCTCCAGCGCGTAAAACCGATTCACTACGTCGAGCGCGCGGCGAATGTTTTGTTCGACGAGCACGATCGGGAGTCCGTCGTTACGCATGGAATCGATCAGCCGGAACACCTCGTCGACAATTTTCGGCGCGAGCCCTTCGCTTGGCTCGTCGATCAGTAGCAGGCGCGGCGCTCCGACCAAGACGCGCGCCATTGCCAGCATCTGCTGCTCGCCTCCGGAAAGAGTGGTTCCCAGTTGCGTGCGCCGCTCGCCGAGGTGTGGGAATCGTGTGTAGATCGCGTCGAGTTTGCGGCGCGTCTCAGCCTTTGCGCGCCCCGGTGCCTGCATTGCGCCGAGTTGCAGGTTCTCCTCGACCGTCAGACCGGGGAAGATACGCCGGTCTTCCGGAACCAAGCCGATGCCGCTGCGGCAGATGATGTCGCTCGAGAGACCATTGATCGCCACTCCGTCGAATTCGATCCGTCCCTGGCTCGGCCTAACCCAGCCGGCCACTGTCTTGATCAGTGTGGTCTTGCCGACCCCATTGCGGCCGAAGAGCCCCACGACTTCACCCGCGCCAACCTCCAGTGACACGCCCTGCAGCACGTGGCTCAGACCATAGTGCGTATGCACATCAGTGAGTCGCAGCATGCGCGTCCTCTCCGAAGTAGGCCGCCTGCACAGCCGGGTTGCTGCGCACGCTCTGCGGCGTGCCCTCGGCCAGCTTGGCACCTTGGTGCATCACAATTACGTGGTCCGACAGGTCCATCACCAGTCCGACATCGTGCTCTATCAGCAGGATCGAAAGATCACCGGCCAAGCTCTTGATCATCATTGCGGTGTCCTGCGTGTCGGCGTAGCTCATGCCCTGCGTCGGCTCGTCAAGCAGTAGCAGCCGCGGCCGTGCGGCGAGCGCCACCGCGATCTCCAACCGGCGTTGTTCGCCGTGTGACAGATAGCCTGCCAGCTCGTCGAGCTTGGCGCGCAGTCCGAAGCGCTCGGTCAGTTCATCGACGCGCGCCAGCGCCGCCCGACTTGCTGCCACTGGCCGCAGCACGGTGGCCAATTTAGGTCCGGGCTCGACGAATTGCGCCGCGAGACGCAGGTTTTCTCGCACCGTCAACTCGAAGAAAAGATTGGTGATCTGAAACGAGCGCGCCAAGCCCGCCGCCAGCAGTCGGTTGGGGCGCCAGCCGGTCACGTCGCGCCCGTCGAGTAGAACGCGGCCAGCGCGCGGCGTAATCGCCCCGCTGATTAGGTTGAACAGTGAGCTCTTGCCGGCGCCGTTGGGCCCGATCACTGACGTAATGTGACCGCGCACCGCGTCGAAGCTCACGTCATCGACAGCCGTTAGTGCGCCGAAACGCACCGTGAGGCCGCGTACGGACAGGATCGTGTCGCTCATCGCCCGGCCTTTGCGCGGTCGAGCAGCCGCTGCAGTGCAGGCGCAGCGTAGCCGATCAGCCCGCGGGGAAAGAGGATCACCGAGGCCATGAACACAAGCCCGATGACGATCAGATGGTGTGCAGTGAACGAGCCCACGAATGAGCGCAGTCCGGTGAGCAGAGCCGATCCATACAGCGGCCCGATCAGCGTGCCGGTACCGCCAACGATCACGTTTATCACCGCGTTCACGCTTACCTGAAAGAACAGCAGCTCGGGCGAGACGAAGCCGCGTAGCACCGGGTAAAGCGTGCCCGAAAGCGCTGCTACAACGGCCGAATAGGTAAACCCGGCGAGCTTCACGCGCCATGGATCGAAACCGAGGAAAGGAACGCGATGCTCGTTGGCTTTCACCGCTGAAAGCAGGCGTCCGAGCGGCGTGTCCATCAGCCACACGGTGACCGCGAATAGCACGCCGACATAACCCAGCGTCAGCAGGAACATGCTGGGCGCGTGAGCGGTGTCGATGCTGAACAGCCCTAAGTCGACCTGCAGGACCGGGATGCCAATGATTCCGTCCGAGGCGCCCAGTTCGCGCGTGTTGAATACGATTTTGGCGACCACCTGCGCGAGTCCGAAGCTGATCAGCGCGAAATACACACCCTTGGCGCGGATTGCGACTATCCCGGCGACGGTACCGGCGGCAAGCGAGGCCAAGAACACCACGCCGACCGCCAACCAGAAAGACGCGGCCCAGTGCTTGAGAACCAGCCCCGCGAGGTAGGCACCGAAGCCGAAGAAAAGCGCATGCCCCAGCGGCAGCAGGCCCGTGCGCCCGAGCAGGACGTCCACTGCCAGTGCGAGGCCGCCAAAAATCAGCGCCTCGGTGGCAAGGCGGAAAAAGAACACGTCGTCCATCAGCGCTGCCACAGCCGCAAAGGCAAGCGCGCCCGCAAAGAAGAGCCAAGTCAGAAGCTGCAGCGCGCGCGGCTGTCGGCTGTGCGAGGCCAGTGCCGCATCCACGGAAAACCGGATCGCCTCAGGCATGGCCGAGCCGACCAAACAGACCCTGTGGCCGCCACATGAGAACCAGCACCATAATGCCGAACAGCAGCGGATCGCTCCACACAGGTGAGATGTAGAGGCTGGAGATCGACTGGATCTGGGTGAGTAGCAGGCCGGCGATCACGGCGCCCTTGATTGACCCCATGCCGCCGACGATCACCACCGAAAACGCCATCAGAACGAAGTCGCGACCCATCGTGGGGAAAACCGAGTAGATCGGCGCAAGCAGCACGCCCGACAGCCCTGCGAGGGCTACACCAAATGCAAACGTCGCGGCGTACACACGCCCCACCGGAACGCCGAGCGAGCCGGCCATGTGGCGATCGAACGCGGCCGCCCGCACCATTGCTCCGAGCCGCGTGCGGAACACGACAATCCACACGGCGAAGATCAGCGCGCCGCCGGATAGCATCAAGAACGTGCGGTAATTGGGGAACACGAGCCCTAGCGCTTCGGTCGCGCCGCTGATCGGCGCGTCGATACGCAGCGGGTTCGCGCCAAAGACGATCTTCAGAACGTCCTCGAGCACGATGCCGAGGCCCAGCGTCAGCAGTAGGGTCAGCGTGTGCCGGTCCTTGCTGTCGAATACGCACTGGATCAGCAGCCGCTCCGTCGCGTAACCCACGATGAGCATTCCCGCCGGCACGAGCGCCAGCGTCCACCAGAAGGGCACGCCGAATGCGAGCAGTGCGACGGCAACGTAGGCGCCCAACGCATAAAACTCACCATGCGCCATGTTGATGACGTCGAGCAGCCCAAAGATGATCGTTAGGCCGAGGGCCATCAGGATCACCGCGACGCCGATCGACAATCCGTTGATCATCTGCGGCGCCAGTACGAACTGCAGCCAGTCGAGGACTTCGGTCATCGTGTTCCCCGGTCAGATGTCCCCGCCCACAGGCGGGGACCCCTTTTGCTTCGGCGTAGTCAGAACTTCGTGCAGGTGTCCGGCCCGATCGCTGCCGCTGCGGGTACCTTGCCGACAATTCGGAACTGGCCGTCGGTCACGCGTACCGCGTACATGTCCTGCATCGCCTGATGGTCACCGCCGCGCATCTTCTTCGTGCCCTGCGGTGTCACCCATTCCAGGTCGCGCATCGCGACACGCACCTTGTCGGTGTCGGTGCTCTTGGCCTTCTCGACCGCGGCCTTGTAGAAGTACAGCACGCCGTAGGAGTCAGCGCCGTAGAGATCGGGCAGCGCCCGGTAAGCGGCTTGGAACGCGGCGACGAACTTCTTGTTCTCGGGTGAGTCAATCAGTGGCGAATAGCCGACCCCGGTAACGAAGCCCTCGGCTGCCTTGCCGATCGCCGGCAGGTTCTGTGACGTGACCGTGCCGCTCGCGCCGACGATCTGCAGGTTACGGCCGAGCCCGAACTCCGACAGTTGCGTGAATAGCCGAACCGTGTCGTTGCCCGCAACCGACGTGTAGACAACGCTAGGCCGTGCGGCGCGAATCTGTCCGAAGTAGGGCGAGTAGTCCTTGTTGTCCAGTGGCGCGAAGATCTCCCCGACCGTTCGCGCGCCCTTGCCTTCGGCAGCGGCCTTGAACGCGGCGACTGTACTGCGACCCATTTCGTAGTCGGGACCAAGATAGAAAACGTTGGCGTGCGGTTTTTCCTTGCTCAGCCACTCGGCGAGCGCCGCAGACTGCATGCCGGCGCGCGCGTTGACGCGAAACACGTTGGGCGAACACTTATCGCCGGTGATTGAGTCGGCGAACGACACGGTCGTCGCGATCAGGCGCTGGTTACGCTCGGCAACCTGGCCCACTGCAAGCGTCGAGCCCGAGTTCACGGTGCCGGTGAGGAAGTCCACTTTGTTCACTTGGAACAGTTTCTCGGCTTTCTGCGTGGCAACGGCGGGGTTGGCCTCCTCGTCCTCGTAAATCAGTTCGATCTTGCGGCCCAGTATTCCGCCGCTGTCGTTGATCTCTTTCGCCGCAAGGTCCAGACCCCACTTGACCTGCTGGCCGATGCCGGCGTAAGTGCCTGACAGCGGTGTCACGACGCCGATCTTGATCGGCGGATTCTGGGCGACGGCGGTACCGGCAAGCGCCAGTCCGACAGCTAGTAGCAGGCGTTCGATCGTTTGTCTCATCGGTGTCTCCTGGTTGTCATTCGCCGTTGAAATTGGGACGGCGCTTGCTGTGGAAGGCATCAACGCCTTCCGCAAAGTCGTGTGAGCTGCGCAGGCGCGAGTAGCAGTGTCCTTCCAGCTCGATTGCGATCGACAGCGAGCTGTCCTCGGTGTCGTTGAGCAGCTTTTTCGCGGTGCGCTGTGCCAGCGGCGAAAACGCGCGCAACTCTTCGCACAGCGAATCGGTGGCCGCTTCTAGGTGCGGGTCGGGCACGCACTCCGTCGCCACGCCCCAGTCGTACGCTTGTTGGCCGGTGATGCGGCGCGAGCGCATCACGATGTCCTTCGTGCGCGTGATCCCAACCATCTTTTGCAGTCGCGCCGAGCCGCCGGAGCCGGGGATCTGACCGAGTTTCTGCTCCGGCAGCGCGTACAGCGTCGTGTCGGTGGCAATCCGGAAGTCGCAGGCGAGTGAGAGTTCGAAGCCCACCCCAAAGCAGTAGCCGCGGTTGGCTGCGATCACCGGCTTGCTGCAACGGGCCGGGGCGGCGACGTTCCACGCGAGCTTGGACACGTGTTCGGGGCTCGCCTGCATGAATCCTTTGATGTCACCGCCACTTGAGAAGTGCTCGCCCGCTGCGCGCAGCACGATCACCCGCACACGCGTATCGGCATCGAGCGCCTCAAACACAACACGTAGTTGCTCGCGCTGGCGCATGCTGACGACGTTGAATGGCGGGCGGTCGAGCACGATGTCGGCGCGCTCGCGCTCGGCACTTACCTCTACGCGAAAGCCGTCGAAGTCAGCCGGCAGCTCGCGTGCAGGGTGAGGCAGGTCGTTCAGTTTCATCGCTTTCCTCCCGTGGATTGCGGCGGTCGTCTTGAGACGACTGCGCTGAGATGATTTGACGGAGGCGCGCCGAGTCCTGCCGGGAGCCTCTGGCCGCGTGGCAATGCGGGTCCGAACAGGGCGCAGGCGCGATCCACGGGGCGGTCGATCGCTCTACTGAGCGACTGCGACCGCACCGAAACGGCGGTCGCCGGCGAGCAGTTTGTCGAACCGATGTTGACGACGTGCCGCGTCTTGACAAGGTGCACGAGACTCAGACGCTCGTGCGCGGGGGCTACCGCAGCCCGCCGCCGCGAGTCAAGCCACTTAGACCCCGTGAGGGTGATGGTCAGCTGTCTACCAAGGCGTGCGTCGGGCATCGTCAGTCCGCGAGCCAAGTGGCAAGCTGTGATGGGGCAGCCGGCTGCAATGCGCGCGCCAGATCGACCTCGCCCTCGGCCGGGATGCGCACGCGCGTGAACACATGCTCGGCGCTCTTGAGTGGCTTGGTCGCGTCGAGGCCCATCTTGGCACTCATACCCTGCAGATGCGTCGGCGGGTTGCCGCCGTGCGAGTGCGCAAAGCGCACGGTGGTGGACGGATCGAGCGGCGAGCCCTGGGCACCATTCACGACGACGAGGTCGCAGTCGGCCTGGAAGCGCGTGGCGACCGCCCACTCGACCTCGCCCGGGTCGTGCACGTCGACGTCGTCGTCGACCACCACGACATGCTTGACGTCGTAGTGACTGCCCAAGGCTCCCAGAATCACGTTTTTCGGTTGTCCCTCGCGCGTCTTCTTCATCTGCACGTACAGGTGGTAGCGCGCCACGCCGCCGACCGACAGGTGTACGTCGGTGACATTGGGAAAGCTGCGCTGAAGGTGCGCGAGCAGCGTGGCTTCGCGCGGAATCGCACCGAGTAGCAGGTGTTCCATCTGGGCCGGAACGATCGTGTGGAAGATCGGATTGCGGCGGTGAGTGACACAGTCGATTTCGATCACCTCACGGTCTTCGCGCGCCGAGTAGTACTTCGGAAATTCGCCGAAGGGCCCTTCGGCCTCACGCACGTGCGGCAAGATGCGACCTTCAATCACGATCTCGGCATCGGCCGGCGCGCGCACATCGCTGGTGCGGCACTTGACCACGGGCAGCGGCGCACCGTGCAGGCTGCCGGCGATGGTCAGTTCGTCGAAATCGATCGGCGTGATCGCCTGCGACGACAGCGCTGTCAGCGGGTCCACGCCGATGACGATCGCCACGGGCAGCGCGCTGCCCGCGCTCTCGGCGCTCTGGTAGAAGGCATGCAAATGGCGCGGCAACATCAGGATCCCGAGCCGATCGGGCCCGTTGATCTGAATGCGGTTGATCGAGACGTTCTGCACGCCGGTTTTCGGATTGCGCGCAATGACCAGCCCCGCGGTGATGTAGGGACCGCTGTCGTGCTCACTGTGCGTCGGGATAGGGAGCAGTTGCGCGATGTCCAGCGGCTGCGCACGGAAGTCGTGCACGACCTGCTGGCACGCGGCCTGTCCGGCTGAGACTTCGCGCCAAGGCGTGGGCGCTTCGCTCGCCTTGCGAAAGCGCGCCAGCAGTTCGCTCTGCGGCACGCCCATCGCTTCGGCAATCCACGCACGCTGCGACATGAAGCCCGAGACCACCGGCATCGCGTGCCCGCCCGGCTGCGGGAACAGCACCGCCTGCTTGCCGTCCAGCCGCTTTGCGATGGCTGCGAGCTGGTGCTTGAGTCTGACGCCCGATCGTGCGACGGCGAGCCGCTCGCTCGCGGCCA
This sequence comes from Pseudomonadota bacterium, assembly GCA_040752195.1. Classification (GTDB taxonomy): domain Bacteria; phylum Pseudomonadota; class Gammaproteobacteria; order Burkholderiales; family Burkholderiaceae_F; genus DSNY01. The sequence goes on from JBFMFC010000064.1 coordinate 7,210, forward strand.
AGTGGCGCAGCCACGCGCGCAAGCTCGTAAAGGGCCGAACGCTCATTCGGCTCCCCCCTGCGAGCTGGGTGTGGCGCGCTGGTATTCGCCCGCCACCAGCTTGCGCCGGAGGATCTTGCCGACGGGCGACTTCGGAATCTCGCGCACGAACACGTACTCGCGCGGGCGCTTGAAGTTCGCAAGGTCGGACTGCCGGCAGTGCGCGTCTAGCGCCTCGGCAGAGATCTCGTCGTGGCGCGGTTTAACGAAGGCGACCACGCGCTGGCCCCAGCGCTCGTCGCGCAGGCCTGCTACGGCCACCTCGTCCACTGCTGGGTGCAGCGACAGCACCGACTCGATGTCCACCGGCGAGATGTTCTCGCCGCCGCTGATGATCATGTCGTCGACGCGCCCGGTAACGTACAGGTCGCCGTCTTCGTCGATGTAGCCGGTGTCGCCCGTAAAGTACCAGCCATCCCGCAGCGCCTTGGCGTTTGCATCGGGCCGGTTGTGATAACCGTCGAACGCCTCGTCGCCCGCCAGGTCGGCGATGATCTGGCCTTCTTCCCTGACGGCTGCCAGATCATTCGGACCGCTGGCATCGAGCTTGACCACGCGTAGCCGCGCATTGATGCCGCTCTTTCCGGCAGATCCCGGCTTGTCGACGGCGCGCTGGTTGATCGAGAAGGTGTAGATCTCGGAACTGCCGTAGTGGTTTACGAACAGATCGGGCCTGAAGGCGGCGTTAAGTCGCGCGAGCAGTGCGTCATGCATCGGCGCGCCTGCAAATCCGAGCTTGCGCACGCTGCTCACGTCGGTGCGCGCGAAATCGGGGTGGGCGAGCAGGTCGTGATACAGCGTGGGAACGAGGTATAGGTGCGTGACCCGTTCACTCGCGATTGCCGCCAGCGCCGCACGTGCATCGAACTTGGGCATGCAGATGAAGCGTCCGTCGACCAGCGCGAGCGCCAGCAGCGAGCGCACGCCCATCGTGTGATACAGCGGCATCACGCCGAGCGTGCGCTCGCCGTAGCCGTAGAGGTTCTGCGCGACGTGTGCCAGTGCGGCCGCGCGCTCGGCGCGATGCCGGCGCGGCACACCTTTGGGCTTGCCGGTCGTACCGGACGTGTAGAGCATCAACGACAGATCGTCGGCACTTGCCTGCGGGGTGGGCGCTTGGTCCGGTCTCAGCCACTGCTCCAGCGCATGCTGGGCGCCGGCAGCGCCGTTCAAACCGACGCGTGCCACGTGCTGCGCGAGCGCGGACTCGGCGACGGCCGCCTCGACGACCGGCTCGTACACGATCACATTCGCTGCCGAATCCTGTAGACAGTAGTCGATCTCTTCGCCTTTAGCTCGCCAGTTGAGCGGCGTGACAATTACGCCTGCGAACTGGCACGCCCAGTGCAGCGTGGCCATCTGCCAGCGGTTCTGCAGCACGACCAGCAAGTGGTCGCCGCGTGTGAGCCCCAGTTCGCGCAGGCCACGGACGGCGCCGCCTACAAGCGACAGCCACTCGGCGTAGGTCAGCCGCAGGTCGCCGTCGACAAGCGCGCAAGCGCCCGGGTTGCGCTCCACGCTTTGCAGAAACGTGCGTCCGAGATCGAGCATTTCGGGACCCCTCCGTGTCGTCGCCTTCGGGTGAGCGCTACTGCTGATCGAGGGTGATGCCCGCCTTGGTGATGATCTCCCGCCACTTGGCGATCTCCGCCGAGATGTGGCGTCCCAGGTCTTCCGGCGTGGTCACCACCGCCTCGGCGCCGAGATCGCTCAGGCGCGCACGCACGGCCGGGTCGGACATCGAGAGGACGAGTTCTGCATGGAAACGGTCGATGGCCGCGCGCGGCGTGCCCTTGGGCGCAAGGAAGGCGAACCACGCGGCCGACTCGTAGCCGGCCAGCCCTGCCTCGCGCGTTGTCGGCACGTCGGGCAGCGCCGCCAGTCGTCTGCTCGAGGCCACCGCGATCGGGCGCACTTGGCCGCCGTCGATCATCCCCTTGACGTTGGGCAGCAGCTGGAAGCCGACCTGCACTTGGCCCGAGACCATGTCGGTGACCATCTGCGACGTCACGCGGTACGGCACGTGGACCATCTGCGCGCCGGTCACCTGCTCGAAGAACGCGCCGGCTAGGTGCTGCGAGCTGCCGATGCCGACCGAGCCGTAGTTCAGCTCCTTCGGCTTCATCTTGGCGTAGGCGATCAGGTCCGGCAGTGTCCTGACCGGCAGTTTCGTGCTGACCACGATTACATTGGGCACCACCGCAAACATCGCGATCGGCTCGAAGTCCTTCTCCGGGTCGTAGCCCAGAGTCTTCACCAGCGTCTTGTTGGCCGCCAACGGGCCGGAGGAGCTCATCAGCAGCGTGTAGCCGTCGGGGGTTGCCTTGGCCACATGCTGCGTGCCCACGTTGCCGCCGGCTCCCGGCTTGTTGTCGACGACGAAGCGGAACGTGCCGCGGGTAGCTATGTGGTCGAGCACCACGCGGGTAAAGACGTCGCTCGCGCTGCCGGTGGCAAACGGCACGACCACGGTCACCGGCCGATTCGGGTAGCCCTGTGCATGGGCGATCGCGCCGCTACCCGCGACGACCAAAGCCAGTGCGGCCCGAAGCAGTGAACGTCGTTTCATGTCTGTCTCCTCGATGTCGTGGGCGTTGAGGCGCTACTCGGCTGCGTCGACCGCCGTCGGCGATACCCGGGTCAGCGCAGCCTCCAAAACGGCCGCCACGATCGGCGTGTAGCCGGTGCAGCGGCACAGGTGCCCCGACAACATGTCGCGCACGGCCACATCGGTGGGTTCGATCTCCCCTGCGGTAACTCGCTCGAGCCAGGCGGTGGCCGAGATGAGTATCCCGGGGGTGCAGAAGCCGCACTGCAACGCGTGATGGCGCCGGAATGCAGCCTGCAGCTCGCTCAGCGCACCAGCTTCGGGTGACAACCCTTCGACGGTCTGCACGCTGCGGCCGTCCACCTGAACTGCCAGCGTCAGGCAGGCGCGTGCGGGCACGCCGTCGATGCGTACTGTGCATGCGCCGCACACGCCATGTTCGCAGCCCACGTGCACGCCCGTGGCGCCGAGCTCATGTCGGAGGAAGTCGCTGAGCAGCGTACGCGGCTCAGCGCGGCCGCTGCGCGCGACGCCGTTCAGCTCAAGGCGCACTTCGTGCGCGGTGTCTTGCGAGTACGACTTCAATGAAGGCTCCTCGAGTCCCATGCGGCCGCGAGCACGGCTTGGCGCCCCAGCCGGCGCACCAAGTGCCGCCGGCCCTGTGCGGTCATGTGCGGGTCGTCACGCGCCCCTAGCGACCAAGCGAGTTCGTTCAGCGCGTCGTCGAGCGCGTTGCCGTCGAGCAGCGGCAGGCGCTTGACGACAGGCCGGTCAGCGACCCCTCCGATGCCGACGCGTAGCGCATCCGGCGCGCGAACAACAGCCACGGCGACGATCGCGAAGTCGCCATGACGCAGCGCGAACTCGGTGAAAGCAAAGCCGCAGCGCCCGTCTGCTAGCGGAAAACGCACGTCCTCGACCAACTCGTCTGAGGCGCGTGCGGTGCTGAGCATGCCCGTGAAGAAGTCTTCGGCGGCAACCGAACGTCTGCCGCGCGAACTGCGCAGCGTGACCGAGCCGCCGAGCGTGGCGAGAACGAGCGGCAACTCCGCAGCCGGATCGGCATGCGCGATCGAGCCGCACACGGTGCCGCGGCTGCGGACCTGCTGGTGCGAGATCCACGGCAGCGCCTTCGCAAGCAGCGGCACTTCGCGCGCGAGGCTGGCGCGCCGCTCTACGGTCATCTGCGTTACCGCGGCACCGACCACTAGCGAGTCGCGTTCGAGGTGCACGCCGCGCAGATCTTCACAGCGAGTGATGTCGATCAACGCGGCTGGCGCGGCGAGCCGCATGTTGAGCACCGTCATCAGCGACTGGCCACCGGCGAGGATCTTGGCGTCGTCGCCGCGCGCGCGCAACGCGCCGACGGCCTCGGCGGCGTTGTCTGCGCGCAGGAGATCGAAGCGTGGCGGCTTCATTGCTTGATCCTGAGGAAGCGCAGCAGGCGTTGCCAGAAGGTCAGGGGCGCGGCGCCGCTCGCCTGCCGGCCCAGCGCGGTGAACAGCTCGGCGAGCAGCATGCGTGCGGCACCCTCGAGCATGCGGCTTCCCACTGCGGCAACCTTGCCGCCGACTTGCGCCTCGTAGTCGTAATGCAGGCGCGTGCCGGTTGCCGTGCGTTCAAACCGCAAGCGGCCGTCTCCGCTGCCGGTGCCGAGCGAGGAGGTACCGCTACCGACGAGCCGTAGGGTGTGCGGCGCGTCGATATCAGACAGTGTGATCTGCGCCTTGTAGCGCGCCTTTACCACACCGACGCCGACCACAACGTCGGCGCGATAGCGATTCGGGCCGACGCTTTCGAGCGCATTGCAGCCGGGAATCACCTTAGCAAGCGCGATCGGATCGAGCAGCAGTGCGAACACGCGTTCGGGCGGCGCAGCAATCTCCACTTGGCCGGCCGCGTGCAGCGCCACGGCGCCTTTGGTGCCGCGCGTCGCGCCGATCGGCACTTCGGTCCGCGCGATTACTGGTGGAGCCGGCGGCTCGGCCTGCGCCAAATGCGCCAACACGCGCGCCGGCGTGAGTGGTAGCACGAGATCGAGTTCGCCATGCAGCGGGCGCAGTGCATCGGCTACCGCGTTGGCGATCGCAGGCGGCGTGCTCATGTTGTTGCCTTCGCCTACGCCCTTGGCGCCGAGCGGTGTGAAAGGTGACGGCGTTTCACGGTGAACGATCACCGGGTCCGGCACCTCGCGACATGTGGGCACCGCGTAGTCGGCGAACGTGCCGGACTGAAAGCTGCCGTCGACCCCGTAGCGGAACTCCTCGTAGAGGGCAGCGCCCAACCCCTGCGCAAAGCCGCCACGGATCTGACCGTCGACCAGCGCCGGGTTGAGCAGGCGGCCGGCATCGTGTGCGGTGACATAGCGGTCGACGCGCACGCGGCCGGTGTCGCGGTCGACTTCCACGCCGACGATGTCGAACACGAATCCGTAAGCTGCCGACGTGTTGACGCGATCCTGCTCGTCAGGCGCGGCGAGCGAGTCAGGCGAGAAGAACGCGGTCTCGCGCAGTCCGGGGGCCATACCCTCGGGCAGCAGCGCCGGCGACCAGTGCGCGAGTCCCGCCACGCGCGCAAACGGCAGCGCCTGCGCATCCGCTCCTTCGGCGAACACCTTGCCGCGCGCAAAGCGCACTGCCGCAGCGTCGCACTTGAATTGCGTGGCGGCGATCTGTGCGAGCTTGGCGCGCAGCTGCATGGTGGCCAAGTGCACACTGCCGGCGACCGCGCCGGCGAAGCGACTCGAGTAGTTGCCGGCGGCGACGGACCACGCGTCCTTCTGCGTATCGAATTCGACGTTGACGACTACTTGCTCCGGCGTGAGCCCGAGTGCTTCGGCCACGACCTGCGCGCACACCGTCATGTGGCCCTGGCCTGCCGGTGCTGAGGCGATCGTCACTGTGACGCCGCCGAGCGGGTCGACCGCGACCGTTGCGGCGGCAATGGCGCCGTTCTTCGGTCCCGCCTTCGCGCGCTGCGCAGGTGTAAGCGCCGTCGTGATGTAGCCCATGTTGGAGATCGATGGCTCGACGATCGCCGCGCAGCCGATTCCGTAGAGCCTTCCTTCAGCGCGCGCGGCCCGCTGACGGCTACGCAGCTCGTCCAGACGCGCGCCAGCGACTGCGTCGTCGGTCACTGCGTGGTAGTCGCCGCTGTCGAGAAGCGCGCCGGCGGCGGCGCGATACGGGAACTGCTCGCGCCGCACGTAATTGCGCCGGCGTAACTCGATCGGGTCGACGCCAAGTTGAGCGGCGATGCGATCCATCAGCCGCTCGAGGGCGAAGTACACCTGCGGACCGCCAAAGCCGCGCACGAGTCCGGTGGGCGTCTTGTTCAGTACGACGACGCGGTTGCGAACGACCAGGTTCGCGATGTCGTACGCGCCGGTCAGTGCGCCGTGCATCCGATAGAAGGTCGCCGGCTCGGGCGCGCGCAAGTAGGCGCCGACCTCGTCGACCTGGTCGTAGCGCAGGGCGACCACGCGGCCGTTCGCATCGACGGCGGCCTCGACTTCGGTCGAGCGCGCTGTGGCCGACGTAGCCGCGGTCAGGTGCTCGACCCGGTCCTCGACCCACTTGACTGCTGCACCTGCCTTGCGCGACGCCAGGCATATGAGCACCGCGACGGGAAAGACGGCTTGCTTGACGCCGAAGCTGCCACCTGAGTCGCGCGGTATGCGGTGACGGAGCTTGTTGCCCGGCACCTGCAGTGCCAGCGCCATCACCGCGTGAAGCGAGAACGGTCCCATGAAGTTCGACGTCACCTCGTAGGCGCCGTCGGCAGCCAGGTATTCGGCGATCACCACCCCGCACTCGATTGGTGTGCACGAGTTGCGCGGGTAGCGTGCAGAGAGCCTGATCAAGTGCGCTGCAGTAGCGAACGCGCGCTCCGGATCGCCATAGCTGAAGCTACGCTCGCTGACGATGTTGCTGCCCACTTCCGGGTGCAGCAGCGGCGCGTCGACAGCCAGGGCGTCGTCGATCGACAAGACGGGCGGTAACGGCTCGTAGTCCACCCGTACAAGATCAACGCCGTCTTCCGCGAGATAGCGGTTTTCGGCGATCACGACCGCCACCGGCTCCCCAACGTAACGCACGCGATCGATGGCAAGCGCCCAGTACTGCACCGGCGCCTTTACGCCAGCGACGAACGGCTGCGACCAGCGCTTAACGTCCTCGCCGATCAGAACGGTCCGAACGCCGGGGAGGGCCAATGCGCGCGCCGCGTCGATCCGTCGCACGTACGCGTGCGCGTGCGGCGACCGGACGATGGCCGCATGCAGCGTGCCAGGTTTGACGCCCAGATCGTCGGCGTACTGGCCGCGGCCGGTGAGTAGCGCCGAATCCTCTAGTCGCTCGCGTGCGAGCCCCACTTGGGGCACGACAGCGTGCGAGAGATTGACGTCACGGTGCATGGCTGCGGCCTGAACGAAACAGGCGCGCAGTGTTTGCGGGGGTGGCTGGGGGCCGTGAACGGCTCGGTCCGGCGACTTACCAAGGAGTCTGATTCCGGACCTGTGAATCTGGCGACTTTTGTGCTGCACCGCGTCGCCGGTGTGCCTCCTTCAGTAGGCCGGAAGGAATGGTGGCGCACCGAACGCGTCGCGGACTAGCCAAACTCCTTGAAGGAACGCCCTAGGGCATCCTCGCGCGGGACGAAAAGGTTGACTCGGCTTCGATACTCGGTCGGGGTGATACCGACATGCTCGCGAAAAAACCGGGAAAAATGGCCCGGCGCCGAGAAGCCCAGCGTGTGAGAGATGTCCGCGATAGGCTGACGGTGGTCCGTGAGGTTGCGGATTGCCGCTTCGACGCGTAGTACGTTGGCGTAAACGAGCGGCGTAGTCTGTGTCTCGCGCTGGAAGAGCGAGAAGAAGTGCGCACGCGACAGACCGGCCTCACTGGCCAGCGTCGTCATGTCGAAGTCCAGCGCGATGTTCGCCCGCATGTAAGCAATGGCGCGACGGATGCGCGGATCGATCGACGTCGGCGGCCGGCTCCGCAGCAGGCCTGCCATGTTGCGCCAGCCCGAGTAGCTGTCGATCACCGCCATCATCAGGTTGAACAGCAGGTTCTCCAGACGCTCTGCGGCGATGTCATCGGCCCACCATAGTTCAAGGACGAACTCGTCAACGATCTTCTTCGTGCGGGCATCGATTTCGACGCAGTTACGAGGGAAGAAGCGCGGATGACCCGCAAGCGTCAGCGATCGCTGGATTTCTGCCAGCCAACCAGGTTCGATGTACAGCGCAAGGATCAGGGTGTCCAGGCTGTTAGGAAGGTCGTGCTGATATGCGTGCGGCTCCCAGGCATTGATCAGGACGGCAGTCGAGTCTGTCAGCGGTTGGCGTTCGCCGCGGACCAGAAATGCACTATCCGAACCGCCCGCCTTGAGCAGCACATGACAATGGTGATGTGCGTGCTCGACCAGCGGCGCGTTCATGTCGAGCAGTGCGACGCGGCCGAATCGGCCTTGAAAGAGCTTGATCGCGGACGACACAACGGCTATCGGAGACCTTGGCGGGTGACACGGGCTGCGCACACTGAGGCGCGCTCATCGCAAAAGTCTACCGCCGAATTCCCCGACGCAAGCTCGGGGCGCACTCGGTGGTAAGTACTGGGCACCGGCATGAGATGACCCTGTCGCGATCGTGCACAAGGACGTTCGTCGAATCGCGAACGCGAGAAGAGTAGGCCCCGTTGCTCAAGCCGCAGGCCCAATGACGATGTCCGAGTGCCTCCTCAATGGTCGCCGTGCCGCCGCCGGGATTGGCTCCAGTGCAGGAGACCTCGCAACTGCGACACGGTCAACGCTTCCCACACGGCCTGCGGCGCGTCGCGCCTGAGTTCCGGCGGAATCCAACCGGGCTCACAGAACGCGATCGCGAGCAGCGCGCGCGCCTGCGCCGGCACCTCGGCCGTTGGCGCGACGCCGTCCATGGCCTCCAGGTAGGCCGACCACTGGT
>JBFMFC010000064.1:15861-18365 GCA_040752195.1 Pseudomonadota bacterium
CGCCTGAGTTCCGGCGGAATCCAACCGGGCTCACAGAACGCGATCGCGAGCAGCGCGCGCGCCTGCGCCGGCACCTCGGCCGTTGGCGCGACGCCGTCCATGGCCTCCAGGTAGGCCGACCACTGGTGGGGGGGCAGGTCGTCGATTGCTGACACACGCAGCTCCTGTTCGAGTACACGTGTAGCAACCGGCCCGAGCGCCCTTAGTGCAACGACGAAGACACCGGCTGCCGCGAGCGCCCCTCGGCGCCTTGCGACTGCGGGACCGGGAGATGGACGGCCAAGTCATCACCGCTACTGGCGGCACTGCCGACTGGAGGGTCTCAGGCTCGAGCAGCGCGGCCACGGCGCATGTGTACTGCTGCAGCATCGTGTCTGCCGACGGGACGATGGACGCTTTGCAGCGCCGGATCAGGTCATCGCCCGTGTCGCCGTGACTGAACCCGACCACGACGGGCGCGAGCTGATTCGTCGCGGACGCATGTACGGCAATCAGCACGGACTGCTGCTCGACGCACTCGCGCACCCACGCCTGTTCGCGCGTTCCGAGCACCGGCACGACGAGTCGGTACTGCAGTTGCACCGGCCGCACCGGCACGACGACCAAGCAGAGTCCGTCGTCGTTCCTGAGCACGGTCACGCGTTTGCCGGCGGGCGAGAGGCGGCTCTTCAGTCACCTGAGTTCCGCCTCACGGAGTTCGACGAGCAGTGCGTGTTGGTCGAGCTTCGGGCCGTCCTTCGCGGTCGCGAGTTTGGCGCGCGCCATGCCCGGCAAGCCCGCTCCGGCGTGGCAGGCTGGCGCCACAGGGGTTTCGTCCTGTCTTGGGACCCCGTGGAGACAAACCCCCTGTCGGCCGTGGCAAAGAAAAAGCGGGGACCGAAGTCCCCGCCCTGAAAGATTCACTGCTTGCACTGGATGACGCGCACCGCCCAACGCGTTGGCCGATGCGCGGAACAGCGTACTTCGACCCTCAAGACCTCCACACCATCGACCACCGTATCGCTGTCGGCGGCGATGGCAAGCCCGCTGCCGGTTGCGATTTCGACCTCATAGACAGCCGTGTGACGCTGCGGCCGGGCCACCAGCGCAATGCGCGGGAACAGCCTGGCCAGGACGGCCTGCGTTCGCTCGAGGTCGCCTTCGCCCTCGAGCAGGCGGGCAAGGACCGCGAGCGGTTCGACCGCGAGCTGCCGCTCGATCGCCGCGCGTTCCTTTGCGGACACCTGGCTTGTCGCCAGGGACCTGACTTCATCCTCGAGCCGGCGCCGCTCCGCGGACGCCTCGCGGTACTGCCGCTCGAGAATCGGGTCGTCCTCCGGCAGCTCCCGAAGCTGCCGCGCCAGGCGCTCGCAGGCGCGGGTCGCCTGCTTCAGCGCCTGCTGCAGCCTCGCCATGTCCTCGTCGCGACCGCCGTTCAGGCGCAGCCGTAGGCGGCGTCTGAACTCCTCGACCGCGGCCTGCGAGAACACCGACCGCAGCACGTGCTGGAGCATCTTCAGCGTGCCCGCGGTCGACACGTAGCCGAGAAACCCGGCCTTGGCGCGCACCGCAACGGCCGCGGCGCAGGCAGCGCAATAGGCGCTCTCCCGGCCGCGCGCGACATTCACGGTCAGCACGGCGCCGCACGGCCCGCACGTCAGCAGCCCGGCGAGCAGATGCTTGCGCCCGCCGCGCAGCGGCCGCTGCGTGCGGTCATTGCAGATGCGCCAGGTCTCGTCGTCGACCAGCCGCAACTGCGGCCGGTCGAACGTCCTGGGCTCGAGTGCGCGGCCGCTGCGCCGTGCCTTTGCGCGACAGGCGCTGCTTCCCTGCCAGACGAACTTGCCGGCGTAGATGGGATTCGCAAGCAGCCGATGCACCGTGCTCTGCCGCCAGAAAGCGCGATGCTCCTTTCGGGCGGCGCGCGGGGTCGGCACGCCGCGCCGGTTCAGCCATGCCGCGATGCTGCGATAGGAACGGCCGCCCCGGCGCATCGCGAACATCTCGCGCACGATGGCCGCTTCGGCCTCGTCGACCTCCCAGCGCGTACCCACGACGGTTCCGTCCGATGCGGTCTCGACCTCACGCCGGTAGCCGAAAGGCGCGTCGGCAATCATGAAGCCGCGCTCGAGCTGGCCGAGCATGCCGCGCGAGACGCGATGGCGCGTCTCGCGCCGCGCCTGCTGGGCCACGGCGCCGATGACGCCGAACAGCAGCCCCCAGGACGGTTGCGCCGAGTCGATGCCGTCGGCCGTGACCAGCCGCACCCGCGTGCTTTCGACGCGCTCCTGAAGGCGCGCCAGTTCCAGCGCCCCGCGCGCCAGACGCGAGACCTCGTCGACGACCAGCGCGTCGAAGGCGCGCCGCTCCCACGCCGCCAGAAGCTGCGCGTAGCCAAGGTGCGTATTTCAGCGATCGCGGACGGCTGTTTCAGTTTGATCGCGGACGGCGTTTCAGCGTGATCGTGGACGGCATTTCGCGGTGATCGCGGCCGGGCACGGATGCGCGCAAGCGATGTTGGCAAT
>JBFMFC010000065.1:0-17911 GCA_040752195.1 Pseudomonadota bacterium
AGCAGATCGTCTTCAACCTGCTGTCCAACGCGGTGAAGTTCACCGGGGAAGGCGGCCGCGTCGAACTGACCGCTCGACGTGTGGGCCGCGCGCACACCGAGGCGGTCGCCGCGGCCGCCGGCCGCGTGTTTTTGCCGCCGTCGGGGGCGGGCGACGAGTTCGTCGAGGTTTCGGTGCAGGACACCGGCGTGGGGATCGCGCCGGCCGACCTGGCGCGGTTGTTCGAGCCGTTCGTTCAGGTCGACGCATCGCTGCGGCGCCGGCACGAGGGGACGGGCCTCGGCCTGGCCCTCGTGCGGCGCCTGGTCGAGCTGTGCGGAGGCGGGCTGGCCGTCGAGAGCGCGCCCGGCCGCGGTTCGCGGTTCACGGTGTGGCTGCCGTACCGTCCGGCGACGGCCACGACGGTCGCCACTGGCGCGACTGTCGCGCCGCCGCTCGAGCGCGCGGTGCCGCTCGCGCTCGTCATCGAGGACGACGATACGGCCGCCTTGTTGCTCGCGACCGAACTGCAGAGCCAGGGGGTCGAGGTGATCCGCGCATCGACCGCGGAAGAGGGGCTGGTGCTGGCGCGCAAACACCGGCCGAACCTGATCACGCTCGACGTATTCCTGCCGCATATCGACGGCTGGGAGTGCCTCGAACGGCTCAAGGGCGACTCGCAAACGGCCGAAATACCGGTGGTCATCGTGAGCGTCAGCGCGGCACCGCAGCGCGGACTGGCGCTGGGCGCGGTGCGGGTTCTGCAGAAGCCGGTCGCCCGCGAAGAGCTGCTGGCGGTCCTTGCGCAGCTCGGGCTCGGCAAGAACTCCGCGGCCGCCGTTCTGGTGGTCGACGACGACCCGGCCGCGGTCGAGATCTCGGCGACGCTGCTGCAAGCGGCCGGCATGCGCGTACTGCGCGCTTACGGCGGCAGGGAGGCGATCGCGACGGCGATCGCCGAACGGCCGGCGTTGATGGTGCTCGACATCATGATGCCGGACACGAGCGGCTTCGACGTGGTGGCGGAGCTGCGGGCCGATGCCCACGGACGGACGATCCCGATCGTCGTGGTCACCGCCAAGCAGTTGGCGGGCGAGGAGCGTGCACTGCTGAACGGGCAGGTGCTGCAGGTGGTCGACAAGGCACGCTTCAGCGGGTCCGACTTCCTGGATGAAGTGCATCGCGCGCTCGCCGCGACGAAGCGCAGTCGATGAGGAAGCGAAGGAGACCCGCGGGATGCAGACGGTGCTGGTGGTCGAGGACAACGAAATCAACATGAAGCTGGTGCGCTTCGTCCTGACCGACGCCGGTTACCGCGTGCTGGAGGCGGGCACCGCCGAGGACGGGCTGCAACTGGCGCGCGAACACCGGCCGGCGCTGATATTGCTGGACATCCATTTGCCGGGCATGGACGGTCTGACCGCCGCGCAACACCTGCGCGCGGATCCGGCCACGCGCGGCATCAAGCTGCTGGCGCTGACCGCGTCGGCGATGAAAGGCGATCGCGAGCGCATCATCGCCGCCGGCTTCGATGGCTATCTCGGCAAGCCGCTTCCCAGGCAGGAGCTGCTCGACGCCGTCCGCGCCGCGCTCGCGGACTGAGAAGTTGTGAAGATTTCGTCGCGAGCGGCCCGCTGCCCCGGATCAAGTCCGGGGGCACGGAGCGCAGGGCCGAGACATATCAAGCAGATAGGCGAGGCCCGAGCACCGCGCAACGACGCCAGCGGGCCGCGCAGTAGAAAGATTCACAACTTCTGAGGTCGATGCGCGCGGCTCGGACCCGCTCCGCGCGTGAACGAACCGGGCCCGCGACGCGCAACCGCCGGAGGCCGTCTCGCCCTCGTCGACGAAGTCAGGCCGGCCTGTCGAGCAGTCTGCGCAGCTTGGCGAGCAGGGTCGTCTTGTCGAAAGGCTTGACGACGAAGTCGGAGGCGCCCGCTCTGAGGCTGTCGACGACCAGATGCCTTTCGCTGTGCCCGGTGATCATCACGACCGGAATCTCGGCGAACTGCTCGACCGCCTTCATGCGGCGCGTGACTTCGACGCCGCTGATGTCGGGCAGCTCGATGTCCATCAGCACCAGGTCGGGGCGGCGCTTGCGCAGGATGCCGAGCGCCTCGGCACCGCTCGTCGCGAACGACAGATCGAATCCGGCGTCGGCCAGGATCTGCGCCAGCATCCGGTGCTGCAACTCGTCGTCGTCGACGGTCAGCACGAACGGGCGAAGCCGATCGGCGAGCGCCTTCATCGAGCGCGCCGATTCGATCTGCGGCGCGAGCGCATCCGTGATTCCTTCCGCCCACTGGCGCACCGGCGCGACCGCTTCGACGGCGGCGCGTAGCTGAGGCTCGATCTGCTGCGCCTTGAACCGCCCCAGCTCGCTTTCGAAGCCGCTGCGGTCCTTCAGTTCGACGACGTCGCGCAGTTCGCCTTCGGTCAGCCGGCGGCCGAAGTTGTCGAGCGCCGCGCCGATGTGCTGGCCGGCCGCGCGCAGCGAACGGCTGGCCTCTTCGACGCGCGCCTGGCCGCGCGCCGCGTACTGCTCGAGCTGCGCCTCCAGCTCGGCGATGCGCCGCGCCTGCGCGGCCAGCTCCGCGGTGTTGGCCGGCGCCGCGCGGCTCGCCGCCATCTGCCGCAGCGCATGGTGCACCGTCATCGGCAGCCGCGTCGGGTCGTGCGTCATCGGCCAGAACAGGATGTAGTCGTCGAAGTACTCCTTCTTGCACAACTCGTAGACGCGCCGTACGTCGTCCTTGTTGCACAGGATCACCGTGCGGTGCGGCAGCGCGTGCACCGTCGTGCCGCGCCGGTACAGGCCGAGGTAGTAGCGCTCGGCCTTCTCCAGCGTGTTGAACGCGAGTACCAGCACCTCGGGTTTGCGCCGTTCGAAGTCCTCGACGCTGCGCTCCGGATCGGTCGAGATCGCCACGTTGTCGAACTCCTCCGACAGCAGCTTGCGCACGAGGTCGGCGTCGGACAGCGAGTCCGTCGCCACCAGGATGCGCGCGCCGCGCGACGCTGTCACGCGGACCTCCGCAGCTCGGCCTGCCGCAGCCGCCACGCGCGCACCCAGTTGGGAATTTCGTTCGCGGGCATCGGCCGCGCGACGAACCAGCCCTGCGCCACATCGCAGCCCAGTGCGCGCAGGCACTCCCAGTCGTCGCGGTCCTCGACGCCTTCGGCCACGCTCCGCAGCCCGAGCTGCTTCGCCATCCCCAGGTTGGCTTCCAGGATGGCGCGCAGCGAAGCATCCTGCGCCGCGCCGTGCACGAAGCTGCGGTCGAGCTTCAGTTCGTCGAACGGAACGTCGCGCAACTGCGCGAGCGACGAATAGCCGGTACCGAAGTCGTCGATCGACAGCCCGATGCCCTTCAGGCGCAGCCGCGCGGCGATGTCCAGCAGCGCCACCGGATCGCGCATCGCCTGGCTTTCGGTGATCTCCAGCACGATCGAGTCGAGCGGCTGCCCGGCGGACTGCGCGGCGCGCACGACGCGATCCGGAAAGTCGAGCGACTTCAGGTTCTCGATCGACACGTTGACCGACAGCCGCAGCGCCAGCCCCTCGTCGCGCCAGCGGCGCGCGTCGGCGAGCGCCGCCTCGAACACCGCCTGCGTGAGCGCGTCCATCAGCCCGAACCCTTCGGCCTCGGCGATGAACTGGTCCGGGTACACGAGGCCGTCGGTCGGATGCTGCCAGCGCACCAGCGTCTCCACGCCGGTGACCTCGCCGTCGGCGAACGTGACCTGCGGCTGGTAGTGGCTGCGCAGCAGGCCGTCGAAGATCGCCTGTCGCAGCTCTGCGGCGTCGTAGGTTCGGCGCGCCGGCCGCAGGATCGAGTTGCCTGCGGTCTGCGGCAGCGTGGTGAGTAGCTCGCGCAGCCGCTCCAAGGGAACCGGCTTGTGCAGCGCGCCGAGCAGCCGCAGCCGGTGCGCCCGCGCGAGCTTGGCGACCGACTGCACGACGCGCTCGTCCGCGCCGCTGATCAGCACCAGCGCGCCGCGGAAGCGCCGCTGCGCCAGATGGCGCAGGAACTCCACGCCGTCCATGCCCGGCATGTTCAGATCGAACAGCAGCACATCGAACGCCGCTGGCGCGTCGAGCAGTTCGATCGCCGCCGCGGCATCCGTGCATGTCTGCACGTCGTCGAAGCCGAGCTGCGCGAGCTGCTTTCTCAGCAGCGCAATCGCGAACGCGTCGTCGTCGATCGCCAGCAGTCGCATCAGTCCGCTCCGGTGGCGGCGGCGGCGCGGTTTTCGGACTCGGCGATCGCCGCCTCGACCGCCGCGTACTCCCGTCGCATGCTCGCCAGCAGCGCGCGGATCGTGGCGCCGTCGGCCGTCTGCGCCGCGCCTTCCAGCCGCTCGCACAGCGCGCCCAACGCCGCCGCGCCGACCGCGCGCGCCGACGACTTCATCCGATGCGCGAGCGTGGCGATGCGCGCCCGGTCGTCGTGCGCCGCCGCATTGTCCAGTTCAGCGAGCTGCCCGGTCGCCGCCGCGCGCCACTGCGCGAGCAGATCGCGCGCCGCTGCGGCGTCGTCGCCGATCATGCGCGTCAGCGTATTCGCGTCGAAGGTCGGTTCGCGCATGGCAGCGGCCTGCGCGGCCTTGGTCCGCACCGGCGCGAGCCAGCGCTGCAGCGCTGCGCGCAGCACTTCGATGCGCAGCGGCTTGGTCAGATAGTCGTCTATGCCGGCGGCCTGCGCGCGCTCGGCCTCGCCGCGCATCGCATTGGCGGTGAGCGCGACGATCGGCAGCCGCGCGCCGCCGCGCCGCGCCTCCTGCTCGCGGATGGCGCGCGTCAGCTCGTAGCCGTCCATGCCCGGCATGTGCAAGTCGGTCAACAGCAGCGCATAGCGGCCGTGCTGCCAGCGTCGCAGCGCTTCGGCGCCATCGACCGCGAACTCGGCCGCGTGTCCCAGCACATCGAGCTGGTGGCGGATCACCACGCGGTTGACCTCGTCGTCCTCGGCCACGAGGATGCGCGCTTCGCTCGGGCCGCCCGATGCCGCCGGTGCGGGCAGCGCCTGCGGCGTGCCCTCGGCCGGGACCTCCGGCGAGGCGCGGCCCGCAGCCACCGCGACCGCGCGCAAAAGCGCGGCGCGACGCAGCGCGGCCGAATCGACGGCGATCACGCTGTCGGCGTCGAGACGCACGCGCCGCCGCCGGCCGCGCGTCAGCACGACGTGGCGCACCTGCGGCGCGCCCTGCAGCGCGGGTTCATGCCCGGGTTGCCCGGCGTCGGCATGGCGGACCACCACCGCCGGCAGCGGCAGATCGGCCACCATGGCCGCGGCCTGCTCGGCGCATGGGGCGATCCGTACCTGCGCGCCGGCGTGCTGCAGATACGCGGCGAGCGCCTCGCCGTCCATCTCGGGCGCCTGCAGCAACAGGCAGTGCACGCCGGCGAGGTCGAACGGCGCCGGCGCGGGCGCGGTGTCGAGCACCTCGCACGGCAGGGTCAGCGTGAACGTCGAGCCTTCGCCCAGGCGGCTCGCCACGTCGATGCGGCCGCCGAGCAGATCGGCCAGCCGCTTGCAGATCGTCAGTCCGAGACCCGTGCCGCCATAGCGGCGCGTGGTCGAAGCCTCCGCCTGCGTGAACGGCGTGAACAGCCGTGCCAGCGTCTCTTCGCTCATGCCGATGCCGTTGTCGATGACCGCGATCGACAGCGCGAACGGGTCGCGCTGCGCCGCCGTCACACGCACGGCCACCCGCCCGCGCCGCTCGGCGCGCCCGCCCGAGAACTTGATCGCGTTGCCCGCCAGATTGAACAAGATCTGGCGCAGCCGCAACGTATCGCCCGCCACCTGCCGCGGCAGCCACGGGTCCACGTACACGGACAGATCCACGTCCTTGCGCAGCGCCAGCGGCACCAGCGAGTCGCACAGGTTCTCGACGACCTCCGCGATCGACACCGGCGCGCGCTCCACCTGCATGGCCCCGGCCTCGATCTTGGAGAAATCCAGGATGTCGTCGATGATCGCCAGCAGCGTGCGCCCCGAGTCGCGCGCGGTACGCACCATCTCGCGTTGCTGCTCGGTGAGCCGGCCGCTCTCGAGCACGTCGAGCATGCCGAGCACGCCGTTCATCGGCGTGCGGATCTCGTGGCTCATGCTGGCGAGAAACGCGCTCTTGGCGCGATTGGCGGCCTCCGCCTGCGCGCGCGCGGCCTGCAACTCGCGCGTGCGTTCGGCCACCAGCTCCTCCAGGCGCTGCCGATACCGCTCGAGCTCGCGCTCCGCCGCGCGGCGCGCCGTGATGTCTTCCTTGGTCGCCAGGTAGTTCGTGACCGTGCCGTCGGCCGCGCGGATCGGCGAGATGATGGCCGCCTCGATGTACTCGCTGCCGTCCTTGCGCCGGTTGATGAACTCGCCGCGCCACACGTCGCCGCGCTTGAGCGTCGCCCACAGCGACGCGTACGTCGCGCGCGGGGTCTTGCCCGACTGCAGCAGTCGCGGATTGCGGCCGAGCAGCTCTTCGCGCGAATAACCCGAATTGCGCACGAACACTTCATTGACGTACTCGATGCGGCCGTTCGTGTCGGTGATGACGATGTATTCGGAACCCTGCTCGATCGCCTGCGACAGCTTGTGCAACTGCGCCTCGGCCTGCCGGCGTGCGGTGATGTCGGTTGCGACGCCGACCACGCGGTACACCTGTCCGCGCTCGTCGCGCACCGGATAGCGGCGACTATGGATCCAGCGCACCTCGCCGTCGGGCCGCACGATCCGGTACGTCTCGTCGCACTCGCCGGTGGCCAGCCGCTGCGCGGCGTGCCGCATCCGCTTGCGGTCGTCCGGATGCACGCTGGAGATCCACTCGGCGTCCGACGCGTACAGCGCGTCGGGTTTGCGGCCCCAGATCGACTCGTAGGCCGGGCTGACATAGAACGCGCGGCCGGTCGCGGCGTCGGCGATCCAGAACACGTCGCGGATGTTCTCGGCGATCTGGCGGAAGCGCGCTTCGCTGTCGCGCAGCGCCTCGTCGTGCCGGTGACGCGCGATGGCGATCCCGACGATGCGCGCGACGCGGCCGATGACCTCGAGCTGCTCCGGGCTCGGCCGGCGCGGCTCGCGGTAATACACGGCGAACGTCGCCACCGCTTCGCCCGCGCGGTCGAGCACGGGCATCGACCAGCAGGCGCGCAGGCCGTGCGCGAGCGCGTGCTCGCTGTGCGCCTGCCACAGGGGGTCGGTGGCGACGTCCTCGACGACCACCGCTTCGCGCCGATGCGCGGCCGTGCCGCACGAGCCGGCATTCGGCCCGGGGCGAAGGCCGTCGATCGAGCGCACGTAGTCGTCCGGCAGACTGGGTGCCGCACCGTGCACCAGCCGGCCGCTGGCGGGATCGACCAGCAGAACCGAGGCCAGCGCGCCCGGAAACAGCGCCTGCACTCCGAGGCACGTCTTGCGCAGCACCTCCGTCAGAGCGAGCCCGGTCGAGACGGCCTCGAGCAGGGTCGCTTCGAGGACGGCCGTGCGCTGCCGGTGCCGCAGCTCGGTCACGTCGCGCATGACGCTGAGCACGGACGTCGCTGCGCCGGCCTCCCGGAACGGCACACTGTGCGCCTCGAGCCAGCGCTCGGTGCCTTTCAGTCCGACCATGCGGAAGCTCAGCGTGCCCGTTTCTCCTGCCAGTGCGCGCCGATGCACATCGGCGTAGGCGTGCCGGTCGGCGGGATGGATCAACGTGTCGATCCAGCGGCCGAGTACTTGCTCGCTCGTCTCGGCGCCGATCATGCGCAGGCCCGCGGCATTGATGTCGAGCAGCCGCCCGTCGTGCGACACGAGCGTCACGCACTCGGGCTCGGTGTCGAGCACCAGCCGCAGCCGCGCCTCGCTGGCCGCCAGCCGCGCCTGCGCGGCGCGCTCGGCGCTCTGATCGCGGAAGACGATGACGACGCCGATCGGCTCGCCGTCTTCGTCGCGCACCGGCGCGCCGCTGTCGGCGATCGGCCGCTCGCTGCCGTCGCGGCCCAGCAGCAGCGCGCCGCGGGCCAGTTCGACGGTGCCGCCCGAGCGAAGAACGCGTTCGACCGGGCAGTCGAGCGGGGCGCGGGTGCGCTCGTCGACGACGCGCAGCACTTCGCGGAGCGGCCGGCCGACGGCCTCGGCTTCGGTCCAGCCGGTCAGCCGCTCGGCCACCCGGTTGATCTGCCGCACGATCCCGTGCACGTCGGTCGAGATCACCGCGTCGCCGATGCTGCGCAGCGTGGCGCGCGACTCCTGCTGCGTTTCGCGCCGGGCGCGTTCGGCGCGCACCCGCGCCAGCAGGTCGCCCTGGCGGCGCCGCGCGCCGAGCACCGCAACGAGCAGCCCCAGCAGCAGAACGCCGGCGGCGGTGGCGCCGGCGATCGTGTAGCCGCGCGCGCGGGCGGCGCCGTAGATCTCGTCTTCGTCGACTTTGGCGATCAGGATCCAGTCCGATCCCGGAACGGGGTGGACGCTGGCGAGCACCGCGACGCCACGATAGTCGCGCCCGTGCACGATGCCGGTGGCGCCGCGCACCGCCTGCGCCGCGACCAGATCGGTGTCCGACAGCGGCCGCCGCTGCGCCAGCGGCGGGGAAGTCGAGTGGCGCAGCCGACTCAGGTACAGCACGGCGTCGCCGTCGCGGCGCGCGAGGATCGTCTCGGCGGTGCGGCTCGGCGTCGGCCACGACTGCAGCAGCGAGAAGAACTGCGCCGCACTCCGGTCGTCCTCCGGAGCGATGCGCAGCACCAACACCGCGTGCAGCCGGCCGGCGCGGTCGATCATCGGCGCCGCCACGTCGACCAGGACCGTGTCGGTGCCGGCATCGACAAAAAAGTCTCCCATGACCGCGCCGCGCGCGCGGACCGCCTGCGCGACCACGTTTTCGGGCACCGCAGGTGCCTGCGCGTCCGGCGCGCCGAGGGCGAGCAGCGGCGCGCCGTCTGCGCTCGCCAGCCATGCGTTCCGGTAGCCGCGCGCCGAACGTATGTGTTCGATCGACTCGGTCACCCGCGCGCGCAACTGCGCATCGTTCGGGCGCTGCAGCCACTGCGCGAGGAGGTCGACGCGGGCCGGTGCGGTGGCGTCGACCCGCGCTACTTCCAGGTGATGATGGCGCCAGGCGAGCGCTTGGCTCAGCTTCAGGCCGCCGATGGCGGACAGCTCGGCCTCGCGCTCGGCTCGCTCCTGGGCGACCTGCTGCTGGTACGCGAGAGCGCTCGCCACGACGAGCGCTGCGACGAGCGCCGCGACCAGGCCCGGCGCCCAACGCCCCGGGAGCGTCTTGCGCAGCCAGCGGGTCACGCGCCGGTCCTTGCCGGCTGCTGGCCGTCGTGCGTCGCGGCGCGCGCGAGCCGGGGCTGCGCGTGTGCAGCGTGCCGCCGGCGCGCTCGGTCCGAACGACCGACGCGGTGGCGCGCGGAGTGGGGGCGATCGAGGAGTGACACGGGCGAACTCTGCTGGCTGCTGCAGGATGCTACCAACGGCGAGCGGGCACGCGCCTGTCCCGTGCCGGCTCGCGGCAAGGATGACCGAACCGCGCAGGGTCGATCGGCCGAATAGGGCCGATCCGACGGCCCGGCCGCCCGATTCGGGTTGACGGCGGCGCCGGAGGCGTCGACGGGAGTCGCAGTCGCGGTCTCATCCGGCGGCCAGCGCGGCCTCGATCGAGCGGCGCGCCTGCGCCCAGGCGGCGACCAGTGCGGGCAGAGCGCGCATGGCGCCTTCGGCGTCGCCCGCCTTGACGGTGCGCTCGAGCTCGGCGCAGTGCTCGCCCAGCGCCAGCGCGCCGACCGCGCGCGCGGAGGACTTTAGCTTGTGCGCGGCGGCGCCGGCGCGCGCCGGATCGCCCGGCGCCGCGGCCTCGATCTCGGCCACCTGCTGCGGAGCCACGCGCAGAAACTCGTTCAGCACGGAGCGCAGCGTCGCGGGGTCGTCGCCCACGTAGGCCTTCAGCACGGCGATGTCGAAGATCGCGAGGGGGGCGTCCGCCGGCGCCGGCGCGCGCAGCCAGCGGTCCACCGCCTTGCGCAACTGGTCGAGTTGCAGCGGCTTGGTGAGGTAGTCGTCCATTCCGGCCGCCCTGGCGTTTTCGGCTTCGCCGCGCAGCGCGTTGGCGGTCAGTGCGACGATCGGCAGCCGGCGCGGGCGCGCGCTCGCCGCTTCTTCGGCGCGGATCGCCGCGGCCAGTTCGTAGCCGTCCATCCGCGGCATGTGCAGGTCGGTCAGCAGCAGAGCGTAGCGGCCCTGCCGCCAGCGCTGCAGCGCTTCGGCGCCGTCCTGCGCGAACTCGGCGGTGCGTCCCAGCAGCGCGAGCTGCTTCTGCAGCACCGTGGCGCTCACGGCATCGTCTTCGGCGACGAGGATGAGCTCGCCGCGATCGCGCGCATCCGTCACCGAAGGCGGCGGTGGCATCGCCGCAACCGCGTGCGCTTCGTCGTCGTGGGCGGGCTCCGGCGAGGCGCGGCCCGCGGCGATCGCCACCGCCCGCAGCAGCGCATGCCGGCGCAGCGCGGGGCCGTCGAGCGTGACGGCGTCCGCGGACTCCAGCCGCGCGCGCCGGCGCCGGCCGCGCGTGATCCACACGTGGCGAACGTGCGTCAGCGCGCGGAACCCGGGCGCGGCGCGCGGCGCGGCCGGGCCGCCCGCGCTATGGATCACGACCACGGGCGCCGCCCGATCGGCCGCCGCGCGGGCGGCGTCGGCATCGGTCGCGCAGCGCTGCACGCGCGCGCCCGCGTGCGCGAGGTAGGCGCTGACGCCGTCGCCGTCGAACTCGTCGCTCGCGACGACGAGGCATTCGACGCCCTGCAGGTCGGGCAGAGGGCGCGGCGGCGGCGCCACACTGCGCGCGGGTTCGACCGGCAGCGTCAGCGTGAAGGTCGAGCCTTCGCCGGGTCGGCTCTCCACCGCGATGTCGCCGCGCATCAGTTCCGCGAGCCGCTTGCAGATCGTCAGCCCGAGCCCGGTTCCGCCGAAGCGGCGCGTGGTCGACACCTCCGCCTGTGTGAACGGCGTGAACAGCCGCGCGACCGCTTGCGGCGTCATGCCGATGCCGTTGTCGATGACGGCGAAGGCAAGCCGCAGCGGCGTGCGCTGCGCCACGGTGACGCGGACCGCGACGCGCCCGCGCCGCTCGGGACGTCCCGCCGAGAACTTGATCGCGTTGCCGATCAGGTTGAACAGGATCTGCCGCAGGCGCAGCGGGTCGGCCGATACGGACTCCGGGATCTCCGGCGCGACGTACGCGGTCAGCGTGACGTCGCGCTGGTTGGCGAGCGACGCCATCGAGTCGCACAGATTCTCGACGACCTCCGCGACCGCCACCGGCGCGCGCTCGATCTCCATGCGGCCGGCCTCGATCTTCGAGAAGTCGAGGATGTCGTCGATGATGCCGAGCAGCGTGCGACCCGACTCCTCGGCGGTGCGCACCATCTCGAGCTGCTCCTGGGACAGCCGGCTGCGCGCGAGCACCTCCAGCATGCCGAGCACGCCGTTCATCGGCGTGCGGATCTCGTGGCTCATCGTCGCGAGGAACGCGCCCTTGGCCTGGTTGGCCGCGTCGGCCTGCAGCCTCGCTCTTTCCAGCTCGCGCGTGCGCTCGGCGACGAGCTCCTCGAGACGGTGCCGGTACTGCTCGAGCTCGGCGGCGACGCGGCGTTTGTCGGTCACGTCCACCTGGACCGCGAGGTACCTGACGACGCGGCCGTCGGACTGGCGGATCGGACTGACGACGGCCTCTTCGACGTACTCCGCGCCGTCCTTGCGGCGGTTGATGAATTCGCCCCGCCACACGTCGCCGCGCTCGAGCGTCCGCCAGAGGTCCTCGTAGGTTGCCCGCGGCGTGCGGCCCGACTGCAGCACGCTCGGGTTGCGGCCGAGCAGTTCCTCGCGCGCGTAACCCGACGCGCGCGTGAACGCCGCATTGACGTACTCGATCCGCCCCTGCACGTCGGTGATGATGATGCTCTCCGCGCTCTGCTCGACCGCGAGCGACAGCATGCGCAGTTCGTCCTCGATGCGCTTGCGGTCGGTGATGTCGGATGCCGTCCCGACGATCCGGTAGACGGTGCCTTGGCTGTCGCGCACCGGGTACGCGCGGTCGTGGATCCAGCGCACTTCGCCGTCGGGGCGCACGATCCGGTAGATCTCGTCGTACTCGCCGCTCGCCTGCCGGGTCAGGAAGGCGGTGTGCAGGTGTTCGCGGTCGTCGGGATGAACCGCCTCGAACCAGTCGTGCGGCGACTCATACAGCCGGTCGCGCGAACGGCCCCAGATCGATTCGTACGCCGAGCTTACGTAAAGCATCGCGGTCTTTTCCGGATTGCTGACCCAGAACACCTCGTTGACGTTGTCGGCGAGCTGGCGGAAGCGTTCCTCGGCGTCGCGCAGCAGGATCTCGGCGCGCTTGCGCTCGGAGATGTCCTCGACGACCGAGACGAAGTAGTCGGGGCTGCCGTCGCCGCGGCGCACGAGCGCGACGGTCAGGTTGATCCATACGGTCGAGCCGTCCTTGCGCAGATAGCGTTTTTCGAGCGTGTACGAGCCGATCTGGCCGGCGAGCAGCCGCCGCACCTGCTCGAGGTCGCGCTCGAGGTCGTCCGGATGCGTGATGTCCTGGAAGGAGCGCGCCAGCAGTTCCTCGCGCGTGTAGCCGACGATCTCGCACAGCCGGTCGTTGACGAGCAGCCAGCGCCCGTCGGGCGCGACGTGCGCCATGCCGACTGCGGCCTGTTCGAACGTCGCGCGAAACCTGCGCTCGCTGTCGGCGAGCGCCTGTTCGGCGTGCTTGCGCTCGGTGATGTCCTGCTGCGTGCCGACGACTTCGAGCAGCCGTCCCTGCGCATCGCGCACGAACTTGCCGATCGAGTGGTGCACGCGGATCCGGCCGTCGGGCCACACGATGCGGAACTCGGCATCGTGGCCCGCCGCGCCGGACGCCATCGCGTCCCGGAACGCCCGGCGCGTCGCTTCGCGATCGTCCGGATGCAGCCTCGCGACGGCGGCGTCGTACGTCACTGGGACTTCGCGCGGCAACTGGAACAGCTCGTACATCTGGTCGGACCAGTCGAGCGTGTCCGGCGGCACGTATCGCCAGCTTCCGATGCGGGCGTGGCGTTGCGCCTCGCGCAGCCGCCGCTCGCTCGTGCGCAGCGCCGTTTCGGCGAGATGCCGTTCGGTGATGTCGGCGACCGTGCCCTGCAGGTGAGTCACTTCGCCGGACGGCGCGCGTTCGACCGCGGTCGCGTCCTCGACCCAGCGGATCTCGCCGGCGGCGGTAATGATCCGATACGTCTGCACATAGCGGTCGCGGCCTTCGGCCAGGTGCTGCCCGCTTTCCGCCCGAATGCGCGCGAGGTCGTCGGGATGGACGACGCTCTCGTACGTGCGCCCGTCTTCGAGGAAGGACTGCGCCGGGTAGCCCCAGCGCGCGACGTTGTTGGATACGAACTCGACCGGGCGGTCGGGATCGGGGCGCCAGCGGAACAGCACCACCGGGCTCGCCTCGACGACGTGCAGCGCGGCCTGCAGCGCCTGAATGCGCCGCAGGTTGTCGAGCCCGAACGAGATGTCGAGGGCCATTTCGTCGAGCGTCTGAATCTCGGCCTCGCCCAGGGCTTCCGCCTCGGCGGCGTACAGGTTCAGCGCGCCGATGACCACGCCGGACTCGCGCAGCGGCAGCGAAACCTTGGCGGCGATGCCGGCGCGCGCTGCGGCGGCGTGCCACGGCCGCATGCCCGGATCGGCCAGAACGTCGTGGACGACGACGCGCGTCCCGAAGGCGATCGCTCGTCCCACGGCACCGCGCCCGCGTTCGTGCGCCGGGTCGGCCACCGCGCGCACCGCGTCGACGTAACCGTCGTCCGCACCGGCGCGCGCCACCGGTTCGATCGCGCCGTCGGCGCGCACGACGCCGACCCACGCCAGCCTGAAGCCGCCGTGTTCGACGGCGATGCGGCAGATGCCTTCGAGCAGGCTCGCCCGGTCCGGCGCGCGCACGACGAGCTGGTTGGTCTCCGAAAGCATCGCGTGCAGGCGGCTCATGCGCTGCAGCGCGCGCTCGGCGCGGTGGCGCGCCGTCTCGTCGTGGACCACGGACAAAAGCAGCGTGCGGCCGTCGCGCTCGATCGGACCGCTGTAGACGTCGACGTCGCGCAACTCGCCGCCCGCGACGCGATGGCGGAAGTGGAACACGCTTTGCTGCTGGCTCAACGCCGCTGCGAGCGCCGCGCGGTGCTCGCTTTCGGGCAGCGTGTTCAGCTCGGCGCCGGTGCGCGCCAGCAACTGCTCGCGCGACAGGCCGTAGAAGCGCGTGGCCGCCGCGTTGGCATCGACGATGCGGCCGTTCTCCGGATCGATGACCAGCATCGGCGCGTGCGGGTTCTCGAAGATCGCCCGATGGCGCGCCTCGCTCTCGCGCAGCGCGCTCGGCCTGCAGGCGTGCCGTGATGTCGAGCGCGACGACCACGCGCGCCGGCCGGCCCTCGAACTCGAGCGCGTGCGAGATGATCTCTACGTCGATCGGCGTGCCGTCTTTCCTGCGGTGGCGCCAGACTCCGGAGCGCGCATAGGGCGTCGAGCCGCTCGCCAGTTCGGTCAACCGCCGTTGCAGGCGCGGCACGTCTTCAGTCGGCCGGATGTCGGCGATCGACATTCGCAGAAACTCATCGCGGGTCCAGCCGTACTGGGCGATCGCCGCGTCGTTGACCGCCAGGAAGCGGCTCGTCTCCGTGTCGAACACCCACATCGGATGCGGGTTCGCCTCGAAAAGCTGGCGGTAGCGCGACTCGCTGCCGGCGAGCGCGGCCTGCTGGCGCTCATGGACGAGCAGTTCGCGGCGCACGAGGTAGGCGAGCAGCGCCGCAGTCACGCCGACGAACGCGACGCCCTTGTACATCGACCACCGTGCCAGGGTGGCCGCGTCGGGCGCGAGCTGCATCAGCACGAAGTCCGACGCCAGGATCCAGAGGGCGGCGAGCGCCGCGTACAGGACGACGACACGCAGGACCGCAAGGGCGCGGGATCGGCTCATGGGCTGCGCGTTCGCGAGCGTTGTCCGTGCGGCCGCGCGGTCGCCGCCAGGCGCGGACCGGTCCTGTCCGATCGATCTGTTTTGCCCTTCTTCTTCTTTTTCTTCTTCTTCTCCATGACCCCTTCTCCGGGTCTGCCGTATCGGTTGCGGCGGTAGCCGATGACGTCGACCGCTCGTCACCGGCCCATGTCCGGTCAGTGTAGGCCGGTCTCGGGTGCCGCAATCCGCGAAATAGAAGGGGTCTTTGGCGCATCCGGCGGACTGCCGGCGGCTCGTTCGCGCGCCGCCCGCCGCGCGCGGCGGGCGGAACCGCCGGGATCGCCGGCACTTGCTGTAGCGTGCGCCTGACGATCCCTTGCGCGCCGGCAGTGTGAACGAACGACCCGCTCCAGTTTCTTTCGGTGCTGCCTTCGTCTACTGGCTGCGGCTCGGCTTCGTGAGCTTTGGCGGGCCGGCCGGGCAGATCGCGATCATGCATCACGATCTCGTCGAGCGCCGCCGCTGGATCTCCGAGAAGCGCTTCCTGCACGCGCTGAACTACTGCATGGTGCTGCCCGGGCCCGAGGCGCAGCAGCTCGCGACCTACATCGGCTGGCTGATGCACCGGACCGCCGGCGGAATCGTCGCCGGCGCGCTGTTCGTGCTGCCTTCGCTCGCCGTGCTGGTGCTGCTGTCGTGGATCTATCTGCGCTTCGGCCACGTGCCCGCGGTCGCCGGCGTGCTGTACGGGATCAAGCCCGCGGTGACGGCGATCGTGCTCGCCGCCGCCTGGCGCATCGGCGCGCGCGCGTTGAAGCATCCGCTGCTCGCGGCGATCGCGGTCGGCGCGTTCGTCGCGATGTTCGCGTTCGACGTGCCGTTCCCGGCGATCGTCGCGGCTGCGGCGCTCGCCGGCGCGATCGGCGCGCGCTTCGCGCCTTCCGCCTTCGACGGCAGCGCGCGGCACGGCGTCGCCGGCGGATCCTTCGGCCCGGCGCTGATCGACGAGGACACGCCCACGCCGGCGCACGCGCGCTGGCGGCCCGCGCACGCGCTGCGCGTGCTCGCAGTCTTCGTCGCGCTCTGGCTCGCGGCGATGGGCGCGCTCGCCGCGTGGCAGGGCTGGCACGGCACGCTGACGCAGATGGGCTGGTTCTTCACCAAGGCCGCGCTGCTGACCTTCGGCGGCGCGTACGCGGTGCTGCCCTACGTGTTCCAGGGCGCGGTCGAGCACTACCAGTGGCTGACGACCGCTCAGATGATCGACGGGCTTGCGCTCGGCGAGACCACGCCCGGGCCGCTGATCATGGTGGTCGCTTTCGTCGGCTTCGTCGGCGGCTGGGGCAGGGAGGTGCTCGGACCCGAGCTGCTCTTCGCCGGCGGCCTGCTCGCCGCCGCGGTCGCGACGTTCTTCACGTTCCTGCCGTCGTTCCTGTTCATCCTGGTCGGCGCGCCGTTCATCGAGACGACGCACGGGCAACTGCGCTTCACCGCGCCGCTCGCCGGCATCACCGCGGCCGTCGTCGGCGTCATCGTCAACCTGGCGGTGTTTTTCGCCGCGCACGTGTTCTGGCCGCAGGGCTTCGCGGGACGCTTCGACTTCGCGTCCGCGCTGATCGGCGCGGCGGCCTTCGTCGCGTTGTGGCGTTTCAAGGTCGGCGTCATCCCGGTCATCGGCGCATGCGCGGCGGCCGGTTTCGCCTTGCGCTCGTTCGTTTAGGAGATGGCGATGGACCGCATCACGCTGTGCGAGCTCGACGAATGGCTGCGCGCCCGGCGCAGCTTCACGCTGCTCGACGTGCGCCGCGAACACGTGCGCGCCGCCGACGGCGCCGACATTCCCGGCGCGCGCTGGGTGCGGCCGGAGGACCTCTTCGCGTGGAAAGGCCAGGTGCCGCGCTCCGGCTCAGCTCGTGATCGTGCGCGCAGACGATCACGGCGCGGCTCGATCTCGCGCCGCAGTGCGCGGGGCTGTATGCGATCTCGCTCGGCCTGTCGCACGTCTTCGCCGACGACCCCGCGCTGCTCGCGCACGGGTTCGTGATGTACGACGCGCTGTACGCGTGGTGCCGGCAGGGGCAGGGCGAAACGTACGCGTGGCCGCCGAGGATGTAGCGACTCGGTACGGCGGTCCTCGTTCGACCTCGGCGATCGCTCCCTGCCGCCGGCCGATGCCGGAGCCCGAGAGATGGCGGCGCCGCATCCGCTAAGCTCGCGCCTCTTTGCGCGGGCGGGCGCCCGCGCTCCGCAATCCGCCGTCCGAGTCCTCCTTGGAAGCGCTCTTCGTCTCCACCGCGCTTGTCGCGCTCGCCGAAATGGGCGACAAGACCCAGCTCCTGTCGTTCGTGCTGGCGGCCAAGCTCAAACGCAGGGTGCCGATCGCCGGGGGCATCCTGTTGGCGACGCTGGCCAATCACTTCCTCGCGGGCTGGGTCGGCGCGTGGCTGGCCACGCTGGCGTCGCCCGCGACGCTGCGTTGGATCGTCGCCGCGTCGTTCTTCGCGTTCGCGGTCTGGGCGCTGAAGCCCGATACCCTGGACGAGGGGCGCGAGTATTCGAGCCGCAGCGTGTTCCTGACCACGCTGGTCGCCTTTTTCCTGGTCGAGATGGGCGACAAGACCCAGCTCGCGACGGTCGCGCTGGCCGCGCGCTACGACGCGCTCGCCGCCGTCGTCGCCGGCACCACGCTCGGCATGATGGTTGCCAACGTCCCCGCGGTGTGGCTCGGCGAAACGCTGGCGCACCGCGTCAACATGGGCCTGATGCGCTGGATCGCGGCGGCGCTGTTCGTGTTGCTCGGCATCCTGGCGCTGTTCGCCTGAGCGCTACGCGTCGGGCCGCCACGTGCCGCAGCGGATCGAACCCGGCGCACCCGGCGTGCGCGGCCGCGCGCGGCCGTCGATGAAGCAGGACGACCGCCGCATCGACTGGGCGCGCGATGCGACCG
>JBFMFC010000066.1:0-6246 GCA_040752195.1 Pseudomonadota bacterium
GGCAGATCAGGATGATCGGGCGGTCTTTGCGAACGGCGACGCGCTGCACTTCCTCGACGAAGTGCGGGTTGACTTCGAAGTCGGGCGCCATCTGCCACTCGACGTTGATCGCGCCGACCGGATGGCCGACGTACCAGAACTCGATCTCGGTGCGCGTATCGATCAGCAGCGCGTTGGGGTCGGCTTGCAGTGCCTCGTAGGCCTGCTGCGGCGTCAGGTGTTTCATCGTTCGCTCGCGTTCCATCGTTCGCTCCCTGGCCGATTATGCGGGGCGGCATCCGCAGGCGGACCAACGCATTCGCATATGCACATGCCCGTACGCTATCGTCGCGGCTGCCGTGCGCCGACTCGTCTGCGATCGATCCGATCGCGGGGAACGCGGGCGCGGGCGAGAGCCGGATCCTGCGGATCGGAGCCGGCCGGGCGCCCCGACTTACCGCATGGCGCATGCGACGTGCGCGCGAGCGCTCGGTCGCCGACCGATTCCCGCAATCGCGCCGACAGGTCACAATACGGCCCGTGCGACCCGTGCAAGCCGCGGCCACCAGAGGAAAGCAACGATGCAGCAGGAATCCGTGGAACCCTCCGGCGCGCAGCGCGCGCGTTTCGATGCGTTGAACGTCCGCGTGGGAGCGCGGCTTCAGCTCGTCGTGTCCGCGTTTGGACGCAAGACCCATCTGGTTTCGACACTGCTGGGCTACGCCGAAAACGAGTTCCTGATCGTGCGCACCCCCGTCGAAGGCGGCCTTGCGGTCAGGCTGCAGAACGGCGAGCTCGTCGACGTGCGGCTGTTCACCGGCACGCACGTCGTCGAGTTCCGCACCTCACTGCTGCTGCAGTTCAGCGCGCCGATCTCGTACTGGCACCTGAGCTATCCGGAGCAGGTGCGCGTGGCGACGCTGCGCGCCGCCCCGCGCGCGCGCGTCGACCTCGGTGCGCAGGCGCGCGGCAACGGCGCGCCGGCTGCGGTGCCCGTCCGGCTGATCGATCTGAGCACCTACGGCGCCAAGGTGGTCGCGCCCGAGCCGCTCGGCGAGCCCGGACAGACGCTCGACCTCGAGTTCGATGTTCCGCGCGCCCAAGGCACGGAAGCCAGGATCGCGGTCAAGGCGACGATCCGCGCAGTCAAGCCGCTCGCGGCCGCGGGGGATGCGCCGCCGAGTCACACCCACGGCCTGCAGTTCGAGAACCTGAGCGAAAGCGATCAGGTCCTGCTGCAGAACTTCGTGCTGCAAAAGCTCAACGAAACGCCGGCGACGGGCGTCTAGCCCGCCGGTGTGAACTCGATCCTGCCCTCGGGCAGCATGTACAGCACGAGCGCGCGACCGTCGGTCACCGTCGGATGGTGCGCGGAATCGGGCGGATAGACCTTCCAGCCCGCCGCCTTGCCGCAGAAGCGCGCAGTGGGAGTCACGGGCATCACCAGGCAGATCTCGCCGGTCGGATGCCGGTGATGCGGTCCGACGATGTCGGTGAGGTCGACCACATCGACGCTCAGATCCGACGTGCGCGGGCTCGGCTCGATCACGCGGCCGAAACGCCGCCCCGCGCCGCCCTGCGTGCACATCCAGCCGGCGGCGATCGCCGCGTGGCACGCGGCTTCGATCGCCTTGAATTCGGCTGAGGTCGGCGGAAAGCGGCGGTCCAGCTCGTCGCCGAGCTCGGGCGCGAGCGGTCGGCCGGCAACGGCGTCGATGATCGGCTTGAGCAGTTCGCGGAACTGGTCGACATTCATCGTCTGGTCCTTCCCTCCCCGGCCGCATTCTCGATCCGGCGTTCGGGCTTCGACAAGCCCTGTTCCGACGGCGAGGTCCACGCCCTCGATCCGGGCGAGTCGGAGCTACATCGCGACCGCCAACCGGACCGCCTCGTCGATCGCGCGCGCGGCGTCGAGCTCGGCGGCCAGTTTGGCGCCGCCGATCAAGTGCGGCTTCGCGCCGCGCGCGACGAGTGCGTCATACAGGGCGCGGTCGCTTTCCTGGCCCGCGCAGATGACGACGTGATCGACGTCGAGCACCTTCGGCTCGCCACCCATCCGGTAGTGCAGCCCGCGATCGTCGATCGCCGTATAGCTGGCGCCCGAGATCATCTCGACGCCGGCATCACGCAGCCGCGCTTTCAGGATCCAGCCCGTCGTCTTGCCGAGGTTGGCGCCCGGCTTGTCGGCTTTGCGCTGGAGCAGCGTGACCCTGCGCGAACCCCGGCGCGGGCGCTGGACGGCACGCGTATCGAGACCGCCCGCGCGGACCTCCGTGTCCACGCCCCACGCCGCAAGAAACGCATCGGGCTCGCGCGACTCGTCGGGATCGCCCAGCAGATACTCGGCGACATCGAAGCCGATGCCGCCCGCGCCGACGATCGCGACGCGCTCGCCGACGCGCTTGGCACCTCAGCACGTCGACGTACGAAACCACTTTCGGATGATCGATGCCCGGGATCGCGGGCACGCGCGGCTTCACACCGGTGGCGAGCACGATCTCGTCGCAGCCGCCGTCGAGGAGCACCGCGGCATCGGCGCGCAGGCCGAGCTTTACCGTGACCCCCAGGCGCTCGAGCCGTACCCGAAAGTAGCGCAGCAACTCGCCGAACTCGCTCTTGCCGGGAACGACCTTCGCGAGTTCGAGCTGGCCGCCGAGCGTGTCGGCGGCCTCGTACAGCGTCACGCGATGGCCGCGTTCGGCCGCGTTGACGGAAAAGGCCAGGCCGGCGGGACCGGCGCCGACCACCGCGACCCGCTTGGGCGGCGCGGCGGGGGCATCGGCGAACTCGATCTCGCGGCCGGCACGCGGATTGACGAGGCAGGTCGCCGGTTGCTCGGTGAAGATGCGGTCGAGGCACGACTGGTTGCAGGCGATGCAGGTCGCGATCTCGTCGGCGCGTCCGAGCCGGACCTTCTTCGCGAACTCCGGATCGGCGAGCAGCGGGCGCGCCATCGAAACCAGATCGGCGTCGCCGCGCGCGAGCAGCGCTTCGGCGACATCGGGATCGTTGATGCGGTTCGACGCGATCACCGGGATCGACACGGCCTGCTTGACACGCCGGATCGCGAAGGTCCATGCGGCCCTGGGCACGCTCGCCGCGATCGTCGGCACGGGCGACTCGTGCCAGCCGATGCCGGTGTTCAGCACGTTCGCGCCGGCCCGCTCGATGCGCCGAGCGAGTTGCGCGATCTCCTCCGCCGACAGTCCGCCATCGACGAGGTCGATCGACGAAATGCGATAGACGAGCAGGAAGTCGTCGCCGCACGCCTTGCGCACCGCCTTGACGATCTCGACCGGAAAGCGCGCGCGGTTGTCGAACGAGCCGCCGAATTCGTCGTCGCGCCGGTTCGTCGCCGGCGCCGTGAACTCGTTGATGAGATAGCCCTCGGAGCCCATGATCTCCACGCCGTCGTAGCCCGCGGCACGCGCCAGCGCGGCAGTGCGCGCGAAGTCGCCGATCGTTCGCCAGACCTCTTCGTTGGCGAGCGCGCGCGGCGCGTAGCGGTTGATCCGCGCCTTGATCGCCGAAGGCGCGACGCACTCGGGCACCTTGGCGTAGCGACCCGCGTGCAGGATCTGCAACGCGATGCGGCCGCCTTCGCGATGGACCGCGTCGCAGATCGCGCGGTGTGGATCGAGCTGGTCTTCGCGGTCGAGGATCGGCGCGCCCGGCTCGATCAGGCCTTCGGCGTTCGGGGCGAACCCGCCGGTCAGGATCAGCCCCGCTTCGCCGCGCGCCCGCGCCGCGTAGAACGACCGCATGCGCTCGACCGGACGGTCGAGCGTTTCGAGCCGCGTGTGCATCGCGCCCATCACGATGCGGTTGCGCAGCGTGAGGAAGCCGAGGTCGAGTGGCGACAGGAGATGGTCGTGGCGAGGCATTCGTTCGGAGCTCTTCCCCCTTCTCGCAAAGGGGCCGAGGGGGATTTTGAGGCCTTCGCTTCGGGGCCGCCCGGAGAAATCCCCTGCCCCCTCTTTCAAAGAGAGGTTCGCGCAACGATGTTCAGCCGCCGCCGACCTTGCGCACAGCGACGCGCACCACGTCCGCGCCGGAGCCGGTCGCGTCGGTCAGCTCGAGCGACATCGGCGCGATCGTGTTCAAGCTCGGCGCTTTCATGTCCTTCGCGTACGGCGTGGCCCAGTGGTCGAACTGGCCGATGATCAGCAGCGTCTGCGGGTGGATGCCCTGCGCGAGCACGGCGCGGCCCTCGGTGGCGCCGACCACCGAGCGGACCTCGATCCAGTCGCCGTCTTCGATGCCGAGCTTCGCGGCGGTGCGCGCGTTGATCACCACGCCGCGATGCCCGCGCAGGTTGCCCGCCACCTCGTCCATCAACTGGATCGCCGCGTTGCCGCCGGCGTGGTACTGCATGCTCTTGGTCGTCAGCAGCCAGAACGGAAAGTCCTCCGGCTTGTGGCCGCGGCGCACGAGGTCCTTTTCCCACATCGCGGGGAAGTCGTGCCACACCGGCAGCGGGTGGTACTCGTCGAGCTGGCGGTCCCACCACTTCACGCCCGCCTCGTGCAGGCGGTTGCCCAGCTCGCGGCCGGCGCGCGCGAGCCGCTCCTGGTAAGGCAGCTCGAAACGCAGCCCTTGCCGCTTGAGCGTCGGGTACAGGTACCAGCCGGTCTGTTCGTACGGCCGCGCCATCAGCCCGTGCTGCTTGAACCAGTCGAGGTCGTGCACCTCGGTGCCGCCCGAGAGTTCATGGCTCGCCGCGCGGCATACCGCGTCCCAGATCTCGTCGACCGAATGCGGCGTCGTCGGGTCGAGCGCGAAGTCGCGCGTGTCGGTCTTCAGCGCGACGCCGCACGCGCCGCGGTTGATCGCTTCGAAATACGGCTCGAGCAGCCCCGTGCGGCGGGCCAGCTCGGTGGCGATCCACGTGAAGTCGCGCGAATCGCCGCGCGGCGCGACCGCCGGCTGGCGCAGCACCCAGCCCTGGTGGCGCCAGAACTGCTCGACGAACTTGGTCTTGCCGAGCCGGATCAACTGCGTCGATTCGAGGTCGGTCGCCTCTGGCAGCACGATGTCGGCCATGTGGTTCGTCTCGTCCGGCGTGTACGCGATGCACACGGTGAACGGGAACTTCGCCATCATCGCTGCGACCCTGCGCGTGTCCCAGAACGAGATCGCGGGATTGGTGCGGTACGCGATCCACATCTCCGGCAGGCTCGCCTCGGGCCATGCCTCGGGCTTGCGATCGGTGAACATCCACGCCAGATGCGTCGGCCCGAGCGCTTCGCTCCACGCGCCCGAATTGCCCGACAGCGGCACGAGCGTGCGGTGCGCGTTGCGGCCGGTGGGCCGGCGCACCCACGTGTCCCTGCCGGTCGGGTTCATGTTGGTGTTCATGAAGCCGTCGACGCCGGGCTTGACGCTGGCGTGGCGGTTGTCGTGCGGCTTGTTCAGGCGGATCGTCGTTCCGAGCGTTCCGCCGGGCACCTCGAGCGCGCCGACGAGCACGGCGAGCACCGTGCGCGACCACACGCATTCGAACGCGCCCCAGCCGTTGTTGACCGTCTTGCCGAGCGTGACCGCGACGGGGCGCAGCGGCAGCACCTCGCCGTCGATCTTGATCGTCTGGCCGACGCAGGCGTTGTCGAGGTATTCGCCGGCGATGCGGCGGATCGTCGCTGCGGGCACCTCGCAAATCGCCTCCGCCCACGCCGGGCTGTACGGACGCATGTGCGCGACCAGCTTGGCGAACGCGGTGTCGGCGCCGACGTTCTCGTGCGCCCAGCGCTCGCCGTCGGCGCCCAGTTCGACCGCGCGGGCGACCCGCACGCGGCCCTCGAGCAGCGGTTCGATGCCCGGCGTATCGAACGGCACCGCCGCGCCCGACTTCGTGTCCCACAGCAGCGGCTTGCCGCTTTCCGCGTCACGCAGGTAGTAGCCGTTCGGCCCGACGAGGTAAGGCGACGAGGTCATGTCGCGCAGGAAGGCGAGGTCGAGGCGCTCGCGCGGATGCTCGTGCAGCATCACGTGGATCAGCGCGAACATGAACGCGGCATCGGTCTTCGGCTTGATCGGGATCCACTCGGCCGACGTCGCCGCGGTGACCGACAGGTGCGGTTCGATCTGGACGCGCTTCGCACCCCGCACGCGCGCGTCCGCGTGGCGCGTCACCGCGCACGGGCCGCCGGTGACTTCGTTGTTGTTGCCGAGCGAGATGTTGAAGCGCGTGTACGGCATGTCGGCCGACACGGTGAACGCGCGATGCCAGAACTCGCCGAACAGGTGCTCGGAGTGGACGCACTTGAC
>JBFMFC010000066.1:6346-15272 GCA_040752195.1 Pseudomonadota bacterium
GCGACAAAGACGATGCGGCCGGCGTCGGCGGCGATGCCGTTCGCATAGCCGACCGGCTTGTCCCAGCCGGGCGGCAGCAGGGTCCGGTGCGACATCGCTATTCGTCGTAGCGCGGCGGATCGGGGTCGACCGCCCAGTCCGGCTCGGGCTGCGGCACCTTGGCGAGCCAGGCGCGAACGAGTTCGACGTGTTCGCGCTCCTCCCGCTGCAGCTCGAGCGCGGCCCGGCGCACCGACTCGACCGTGGCCGCCTGCGCGAGCCTCCCGAAGAAGCGCTCGGCGCGCTCCTCCGCGCGCAACGCGAGCTGCAGCGCGTGCCACGGCCGCATCAGGTAGTGAACGTCGTCCGGCGCGATCGTCTCCGCCGCCTCGAAGCCTTCCCACGCCGGCGCCGACGCGGGCGGCGCCTCCTGCCAGCCCATCTCGGCCATGATCTGCGCCGCGTGCCGGTTCTCGATCGCCGACATCTTGCGGAACAGCTCGGCGACCTCGCGGTTGTTGTGCATCTCCATCGCGTCGGCGAGCTCGGCGTACCGCTGCATCGCCTCGTGTTCCATCGCCAGCGCCTGCGCCATGAATGCTTCGAGCGTGTGCGGTACGTCGATGCTCATACGCGAAACTCCGCTTCGAGGTCGGCGACGGCAGCGGGCGGCGTGCGCCGCTCGGGCGCGTACGGCGCGCGGTTGCCGGCGTACAGCACGCCGATGTTGAAGCCGTCGTCGGTCATCACGCGGCGCGCCGCGCGCACCGGGTCGTCGGTCCCGTCGACCGGCGAGGCGTGCACCTGCGTCTTCCAGTCGCGCTGCTCGGGCCGGAACGTCACGCACGGACTGAGGACCTCGACGAACGAGAAACCGGGATGCCGGATCGCCTGCGCGATCAGCGCCGCGGTGCCGTTCGGGTCGCCCGAGAAAGCGCGTGCGACGAAGTTTGCGCCGGCCGCGAGCGCGACGACGAGCGGATGGAAGACGCGGATCTTCGTTCCGCCCGGCGCGAGCTTCGAATCCCAGTCCGGCTCGGTGGTCGGCGACGGCTGGCCCTTGGTCATCCCGTACACGTGGTTGTCCATCACGATGTACGTCATGTCGACGTTGCGCCGGCACGCGTGCAGGAAGTGATTGCCGCCGATCGAATAGCCGTCGCCGTCGCCTCCGGTGACGAGCACCGTGAGGTCGGGCCGCGCCAGCTTCAGCCCGGTCGCCGCGGCGAGCGCGCGTCCGTGCACGCCGTGCAAGCCGTAGCAGCTCGTGTACGCGGGGATGCGCGACGAGCAGCCGATGCCCGAGACGATCGCGACCTCGTGCGGCGGGCGCCCGATCATCGCGAGCGCCTTGGTGATCGAGCTCAGTACCGAATAGTCGCCGCAGCCCGGGCACCAGATCGGCTTGATCGCCGACTTGAAGTCGGCCGGCGCCAACGCCGCGGGCCGGATGCCGATGTCGTTCATGCGGCGGCCCTCCGGTCGTTTTGCCAGTCGACCAGCGCCCTGTGCAGCTCGCCCGGGCGCAGCGGCAGCGGACCGGGGCGGTGATAGCTCGCGGGCTTGCCGGGCAGATCGAAGTGGCCGCGCAGATAGCGATAGAACTGCGCGCCGTGGTTCTGCTCGACGACGATCACGCGCTGCACGCCTTCCAGCGCGGCGGCGAGGCGCCCGGGCTGCGCCGGCGCGAGCAGTCGCAGCGCGATCAGCTTGATGCTGTGCCCCTGTGTGTGCGCGCGCGCGACCGCTTCGCGCACCGCGGCGGTCGTCGAGCCGAAGGTGATCACCGCAGCGTCGCCTTCGCCTTCGATGTCGGCCCAGCGCTCGCCGTAGTCGTACAGCGCGAGCTTGCGTTCGCGCTTGTCGAGCTGCAGCCGATGGTCGCGCGCGGCGCTGCTCGGCACCGCGGCTTCGGTGTGCTCGAGGCCGTCGGCCGTGTAGGTCACGCCCGGCGTTCCGGGAATCGCCATCGGCGAAATGCCGGAGTCGGTGTCGCGATAGCGCTTGTAGTCCGGCGTGTTCGGTTCGGCGACGAGCCGTTGCGCGACGACTCCGGGATCGACCGGCGGATCGATGATCGCGCGTGACTGTCCGAGGAACTGGTCCGAAAGCACGATCGCCGGCGCCTGCAGCGCCTCGGCGAGATGAACGGCCCATTGGGTGGTCGTCGCGCAGTCGGCGATCGAGGTCGGCGCCAGCACGAGCCTCGGTGCGTCGCCGTGCAGCCCGCTGACCGCGAACGACAGGTCGCTCTGCTCGGACTTCGCCGGAATCCCGGTCGATGGACCGCCGCGCATCACGTCGACGATCACGACCGGCGTCTCGGACGCGACGGCGAGCCCGATGCCTTCGGCCATCAGCGCGAGCCCGGGCCCCGCCGTGGCCGTGAGCGACGGCACGCCGCCGTAGGCACCGCCGATGATCATGTTGATCGATGCCAGCTCGTCCTCGGCCTGCAGCAGCGTTCCGCCCACGCGCGCCAGCGCCGGCGCCATCCACTCGAGCATCTCGGTCGCGGGCGTGATCGGATACGCGGCGACGAAGCGCACGCCGCCGCGGATCGCGCCGAAGCCCGCCGCCTCGTTGCCGCTGATGAGCCACCGGTCGCGTGTCTGCGCGCTGCGCGGAACGCGCGGCAGCGCGAGCGCGGGCGTGATCCCGCCCGCGGCGGCGTAACCGGCGGCGAGCGCCGCGAGGTTGGCGGCGAGCGCCGTTTCGCCGCGCTTCCAGTCGGCGCGTACCGCGTCTTCGAGGGCGGATTGCGGCAGTCCGGCGAGCGCGCCGGCGAGCCCGAGCGCGATCATGTTGACCCAGCTGCCGGGGATGCCCTTGGCCATCTTCTTCATCGGCAGCGGCACGTAGCGCGCGCCGGTCGCCACGTAGACCTGCGGGGGCTCGCCCTCGTCGAGATCGCCGATGATCACGCTCGCTGCGGCGAGCGGAATCTCGTCGGCGAAGCGGTTGACATTGCCCCAGTCGATCGCGAGCAGCAGATCGAACGCGTCGCCGAGCGTGTCGACCGGACGATCCGCGAGCCGGACCAGCGCCGCCGCTTCGCCTCCGCGGATCTGCGGACCGCTCGTGCGCACCATCAGCCCGTAAGCGCCCGCCTTGGCCGCTGCCGCGAGCAGCAGCGTGCCGGCGGTCATCACGCCGCTGCCGCCGCTACCGGCAAGCGCAATCGAAACGCCGCGCGGCGCGCTTGCCGCGCGCGCCGCGTCCGTGTCATCGCTCACGTCGACCTCCTTCGGCGCCCATTACATCCGCGCAGACGACCGCCCCGGTTTGACGCAGATCATTGAATCCGCACTGTGCTTGCGCAGCATTCGCACCTGAACTGGTAAATCGGTACCGCTATGCCAGAATAGCCGCGCATCAACGGCCGGGTCAATCGGAGGACGGTCGAACCGTGATCTGGCGCAAAGGGGGCGTCGTTCGATGAGCATCGAGGCACACCGCTGGCTGATGACCGCGCCGAAGGCGCCGCTCGAGCGCGCTAGGTTCAGCGCGCACGCCGGCGCGGGCGAAGTCGTCGTCGAGGTCGCCGGCTGCGGCGTGTGCCACACGGACCTCGGCTACTACTACGACGGCGTTCGCACGAACGCACCGCTGCCGCTCGCGCTCGGCCACGAGATCAGCGGAACCGTGGTCGCCGCCGGCGCGGGCGCCGAACGCTGGCTCGGCAAGACCGTCATCGTCCCGGCGGTGCTGCCGTGCGGCGAGTGCGATCTGTGCCGGCGCGGGCTGGCACCCATCTGCCGCAGCCAGAAGATGCCGGGCAACGACGTGCAAGGCGGGTTCGCATCGCACGTCGTCGTGCCGGGCCGCGGCTTGTGCGAAGTCGACCCGCAGCGGCTTGCCGCCGCCGGATTGACGCTGCCGCAGGTGTCGATCGTCGCCGACGCGCTGACCACGCCCTATCAGGCGGTGCGCCGCGCCGGCGTCGAGCCGGGCTGCGTCGCGATCGTGATCGGCGTCGGCGGTGTGGGCGGCTATTGCGTGCAGGTGGCGCGCGCTTTCGGTGCGCAGGTCGTCGCGATCGACGTCGACGACGCCAAGCTCGCCGCGATCGCGCCGCACGGCGCGGCGCTGACCTTGAACGCGCGCAGTTTCGACGCCAAGGCGCTGAAGGGCGAGGTCGCCGCGTTCGCGAAGAACAACGGGCTGCGCCCGACCGAGTGGCGCATCTTCGAGTGCTCGGGAACGGCGGCGGGCCAGCTCACCGCGTTCGGGCTGCTGGTGCACGGCGCGACGCTGTCGGTCGTCGGTTTCACGATGGACAAGGTCGAGGTGCGCCTGTCGAACCTGATGGCGTTCGACGCGCGCGCCATCGGCAACTGGGGCTGCCCGCCCGAGCACTATCCGGCCGCGCTCGACCTCGTTCTCGCAGGCAAGGTCGCGATCGCACCCTTCGTCGAGCTGCATCCGCTCGACGACATCAACCGCGTCTTCCACGCCGTGCACGCGCGCGAGATCCGCAGGCGCGCGGTGCTGGTGCCGTCCTGAACCCCGCAGAAAGACCGCCCACCATGCGCGAATTCAAGAATCACGACCTCGTCGACGACATCCGCAAGCCCGGCGTCCGCTACGAGAAGCGCCCCGCCCGCACGCCCGACGGCAAGGAGGTCGAGGGCCTGTACAACGCCTGGATCTGGCTCGACAACCCGAGCCAGTACAACTCGTACACGACCGACATGGTCAAGGGCGTGATCCTGGCGATGCGCGCCGCGAGCAACGCGCGCGACGTCAACTGCGTCGTCTTCACGGGCGTCGGCGACAAGGCGTTCTGCACCGGCGGCAACACGAAGGAATACGCCGAGTACTACGCCGGGCACCCGCAGGAGTACCGCCAGTACATGCGGCTGTTCAACGACATGGTCTCGGCGATCCTCGCCTGTGACAAGCCGGTCATCTGCCGCGTCAACGGCATGCGCATCGGCGGCGGCCAGGAGATCGGCATGGCGTGCGATTTCTCGGTCGCTCAGGACCTGGCGCGTTTCGGTCAGGCGGGCCCGAAACACGGCTCGGCGCCGATCGGCGGCGCGACGGACTTCCTTCCGGTCGCCGTCGGCGCCGAGCGCGCCATGGCCGCGTGCGTGCTGTGCGAGCCGTTCTCCGCGCACAAGGCGTACCACATGGGGATCCTGACCGACGTCGTCCCGGCGCTGAAGGTCGACGGCAGGTTCGTCGCCAACCCGCTCGTGGAGACGCAGCGCATCGTCGACGAGTACGGCCGCTTCGTCTACGGCGAACCCAAGACCGGCGACGCGCTGAAGGAAGGCAAGGCGCTGCTCGCGCGCGGCACGGTCGATCTGTCGCTGCTCGACGCGAAGGTCGAGGAACTCGCCGCCAAGATCCTGCTGACTTTCCCCGACTGCACGACCAAGACGCTCGAGGAGCTGCGCAAGCCGAAGCTCGAAGCGTGGAACCGCAACAAGGAGGACTCGCGCGCCTGGCTCGCGTTGAACATGATGACCGAGGCGCGCGCGGGCTTCACGGCGTTCAACGAGGGCACAAAAGACGATCGCGAGGTCGACTTCGTGCTGCTGCGGCGCAGGCTCGCCGCCGGCGAGTCGTGGGTCGGGCCGCTGCACGACTCGATCCAGCCGAAAGCCCGGCGGAAGGACTGACGATGTCGCCGCTGAAGGACTGGCTAGAGCTGGACGGCGCGCTGCTGCGGCTGCGGCTGGCGCGGCCGCGCGCGAACATCGTCGACGCGGCGATGATCGCCGCGCTCGACGGCGCGCTGCTCGCGCACCGCGCCAACGGCAAACTGCGCGGCGTTTTGCTCGACGCCGAAGGACCGAACTTCAGCTTCGGCGCGAGCGTCGAGGAACACCTGCCGGCGCAGTGCGCGCAGATGCTGGCGTCGCTGCACGCGCTGATCGTCGCGATGATCGAGTTTCCGGCGCCGATCCTGGTCGCGGTGCGCGGCCAGTGCCTGGGCGGCGGGCTCGAAGTCGCGCTCGCGGGCAGCCTGATCTTCGCCGCGCCCGACGCGCAGTTCGGCCAGCCCGAGATGAAGCTCGGCGTCTTCGCGCCGGCCGCATCCGTGCTGCTGCCGTACCGGGTGAACGGGCCGACGGCCGAAGACCTGCTGTTCTCGGGCCGCTCGATCGGAGCGGAGGAAGCACGCGCCGCCGGACTCGTTCACACGGTCTTCGCCGATCCGGAAACGGCCGCGCTCGCCTACTTCAACGAGCACCTCGCCGGCAAGAGCGCATCGTCGCTCGCCTGCGCGCTGGCTGCGGCGCGCGCACCGATGATCCGCGACGTGCGCCAGCGGCTCGCCGAAGTCGAACGCCTTTATCTCGACCGACTGATGGCCACGCGCGACGCGAACGAAGGCCTGACCGCCTTCCTCGCCAAGCGCCGCCCGCAGTGGGAACACCGATAGGAGCCCGCGATGGCCGCGATCCCGCCCGTCGTCCGGATCGTCCAGCGTTGCGAAGCGCTGTTCGAGGACCTGCACTTCAACGCCGTCAAGGAATGGAAGGCCGCCGCGCCGGGCCGCAAGGCGATCGGCTACATGCCGATCTACGTGCCGCGCGAGATCATCCACGCGGCGGGCATGCTGCCCGTCGGCATCCTGGGCGGCGGCGACCAGCTCGAGGTGATCCAGGGCGACGCCTACTACCAGAGCTACATCTGCCGCATCCCGCGCTCGACGATCGAGCTGGGGCTGACCGGCCGGCTCGACTGCCTCGACGGCATGCTGTTCCCGTCGATCTGCGACGTGATCCGCAATCTGTCGGGGATGTGGCAGATCCTGTTCAAGGACAAGTACGTCCGCTACTTCGACGTTCCGCAGAACTACGAAGATGCGATCGGCGGCCGCTTCTACGTGCAGGAGCTCGAGGTGCTGCGCGAGGACCTCGGGCGCGTGGCCGGCCGCGAGATCACCGACGCCATGCTCAACGCGTCGATCGCCGTCTACAACGACAACCGCGCCGCGATCCGCGAGCTGTACCGGTACCGCGCCGCCAAGCCGTGGCAGGCGCCGACCTCGGAGGTCTACCTGGTGCTGCGCGCCGGCATGGTGCTGCCGCCCGAGGAGCACACGCAGCTCGTGCGCGACTACATCGCCGCCGCCGATGCGCTACCCCGGCCCAAGCGCGACAACGCGCGCGTCGTCATCAACGGCACGTTCTGCGAGCAGCCGCCGCTGGCGCTGATCAAGTCGATCGAGATGGCCGGCTGCTACATCGTCGACGACGACTTCATGCTGGTGCACCGCTGGCTGCTCGACGACGTGCCGACCGACGGCAAGCCGCTCGAGGAATTGAGCAAGGCCTTCCTGCACCGCTCGGCGACGACCGCCGCCAAGTACGACACGCGGCGCGAGGAAAAGGGCCAGTACCTGCTGCAGCAGGTCAGCCGCATGGGCGCCGAGGGCGTGATCTTCGCCGCGCCTTCTTTCTGCGACCCGGCGCTGCTCGAGCGGCCGATGCTGCAGGACGTGCTGAGCAAGCAGAAGATCCCGCACACCGCGTTCAAGTACGCGGAGAACACCGGCCAGATGGCGCCGATCCGCGAGCAGGCCGGCACCTTCGCCGATTCGATCAAGTTGTGGAGTGCAGCCTGATGAACACCTCGACCATCGCCATGCCCGCGCCGCTCGGCAAGCCGACGGCCAAGCCGCAGAACGTCCAGAAAGAGGACGCGATGTGGCTGCAGAAGGAGCTGATCAACCGCAACTACGCCGAACTCGCGCAGGCCCGTGCGCTCGGGCGCAAGGTGTCGGCGACCTTCGTGCCGGGCAACCTCAACGAGCTGCTGATGTGCTTCGACTTCGCGCGCTCGCTGCCCGAGACCAACGCGCTGCAGAACGGCATGCGCAAGAAAAGCGGCAAGTTCATCATGGACGCCGAGCGCGACGGCCAGAGCGAGGACGTCTGCACGTACGTCAAAGCCGACCTCGGGATGATGCTCGGCGGCGAAATCGGTCCGACCGGCGACCCGCTGCCGAAGCCCGACATCCTGCTGCTGTCGTACACGGGCTGCTTCACCTTCATGAAGTGGTTCGAGCTGATCCGCCACAAATACGGCTGCGAGACGGTGATGCTGCACGTGCCCTACCAGGGCGAAGGCAGGATCAACCCCAACATGCGCGACTACGTCGTCAAGCAGCTCAAGGAGACCGTGATCCCCGCGCTCGAACGCGTCTCGGGCGTCAAGTTCGACATCGACCGGCTGCGCCAGTACATGAAGGAATCGGCCAAGGCCGAGGAGGATCTGGTCGCCGTCCTGCAGAGCGCGAAGAACCGGCCGTCGCCGATCGACGGCTACTTCGGCGCCGTCTACTACATCGGACCGATCTTCACCGCGTTCCGCGGCACGCCGGAAGCGACCGAGTACTACCGCGTGCTGCGCGGCGAGATCGAACAGCGCGTTCGCGAGGGCCGCGGCCCGATCACGCCCGAAGGCGAGATGGGCGAAGAGAAGTACCGGCTCGTCGTCGAGGGCCCGCCCAACTGGACCAGTTTCCGCGACTTCTGGAAGATGTTCTACGACGAAGGCGCGGTGGTGGTCGCGTCGACCTACGCCAAGGTCGGCGGCGTCTACGACTTCGGCTTCCGCCACGATCCGGACCGGCCGCTCGAGTCGCTCGCCGAGTACTGCCTCGGCTGCTACACGAACCTGAACCTGCCGTCGCGCATCGACATGATCTGCAGGTACATCGACGAGTACCAGGCCGACGGCCTGCTGATCAACTCGATCAAGAGCTGCAACAGCTTCTCGGCGGGCCAGCTTCTGATCCTGCGCGAGGTCGAGCGCCGTACCGGCAAGCCGGCGGCGTTCATCGAAACGGACCTCGTCGACCCGCGCTACTTCTCGGCAGCCAACGTCAAGAACCGGCTCGAGAGCTACTTCCAGATGGTCAGGCAGAAGCGGCTCGCGCACGCGAATGCAC
Source organism: Pseudomonadota bacterium (assembly GCA_040752195.1). Classification (GTDB taxonomy): domain Bacteria; phylum Pseudomonadota; class Gammaproteobacteria; order Burkholderiales; family Burkholderiaceae_F; genus DSNY01. The sequence continues at coordinate 15,240 of JBFMFC010000066.1, forward strand.
CGGCGCCGCTCGTTCCGATCGCCGCCGCGCAGT
>JBFMFC010000066.1:15372-17898 GCA_040752195.1 Pseudomonadota bacterium
GCCGCGCAGTAGAAAGATTCACGGCTTCTGAGCCGCGGGAGGACAACACCATGCGGGTCTTCATCGGCATCGACCTCGGCTCGACGACCACGAAGGCGGTGGTCATCGACGAGAACCAGCACGTGCTCGGCCGCGGCATCACCAACTCGCGCTCGAATTACGACACCGCGGCGGCGGTCGCCAAACACGAGGCGCTGGTCAACGGCCGCTTCCATCTGTTCCGCCGCGCGCTGGCGGACACGAAGGCGCTGAACGGCGGGCTCGACGCGTTCATCGCGCAGCTCGAACGCGACTTCCGCGCCGAGCAGTACGTCGAGCAGCTCGGCGATCTGGAGGCGACCTGCCAACGCAACCTGGCGACCGCGCACTTCGGCGACATGACCGGCGCGGTCGGCGAGGCGCTCGCGGAAGTCTTCAGGCGGCTGTACGGCGAGGCGCACGCGCTATTCGCGCCGGGCGCGAAACGCAAGAGCGACTTCTTCCGCGACATCGCCGGCAGCCAGTACCTCGCGGTGGGCGAATCGGTCGCCAAGGACGCCGGCATCCGCTACGACTTCCTGCTGAATCTGTTCGACCGCTCGATCATCGAGGTCGAGAACCGCGTCTATGGCGACTCGATCCGAAAGCACCTGCTCGACGCGCTCGGTCGCACTTTCACGGCGCTGCCCGAGACGCGCGCGCGGCGCGCGCAGATCGAGGCGCCGATCAAGGGCGTGCTCGACACCGAACTGGAGGAGACCTACATCGTCGGCACCGGCTACGGGCGGGCGCGGCTGCCGTTTTCCAAGGAGCACATCCGCTCGGAGATCCTGTGCCACGGGCTCGGCGCGCATGTGATGTACCCGGGCACCGCGACCGTGCTCGACATCGGCGGCCAGGACACGAAGGCGATCCAGGTCGATCCGCACGGCATCGTCGAGAGCTTCCAGATGAACGACCGCTGCGCGGCCGGCTGCGGCCGGTATCTGGGCTACATCGCCGACGAGATGAACATGGGGCTGCACGAGCTCGGCCCGCTGGCGATGAAGTCGACCAAGACGATCCGCATCAACTCGACCTGCACCGTGTTCGCCGGGGCGGAACTTCGCGACCGGCTTTCGCTCGGCGACAAGCGCGAGGACATCATGGCCGGGCTGCACCGCGCGATCATCCTGCGCGCGATGTCGATCCTGGCGCGCTCGGGCGGAATCCGCAACGAGTTCACCTTCACCGGCGGCGTCGCGAAGAACGAAGCGGCCGTCAAGGCGCTGCGCGAGCTGGTCGAGGAGAACTACGGCAGGCTGACGATCAACATCGACCCGGATTCGATCTACACCGGTGCGCTCGGCGCGGCAACCTTCGCGTGGCGCGCGGTGGTCGAGGAAGGAAAGACCGCGGAGGCAAGGCAATGACGATCACGATGGGCATCGACATCGGCTCGGGCGCGGTCAAGACCGTCCTGTTCCGCACCGAAGGCGACCGGCACCAGTGGCTCGCCCGGCGCTGCGAGCGCATCCGCCGCCGCGACCCGATGGTGCTGGCGCAGGAAGGCCGCGACGCGGTTCTGGCCGACGCCGGGCTCGCGGTCGACGACGTCGACTACATCGCCACCACCGGCGAAGGCGAGAACGTCAAGTTCGCGACGGGGCATTTCTATTCGATGACCACGCACGCGCGCGGCGGCGTGTACCTGGAGCCGCGCGCGCGCGCGCTGGTCGACATCGGCGCGTTGAACGGCCGCGCGATCTACGTCGACGAGCGCGGCAAGGTGCTCTCCTACAAGATGACGAGCCAGTGCGCGTCGGGCTCGGGCCAGTTCCTCGAGAACATCGCCCGCTACCTCGGCGTGGCGGTCGAGGAGATCGGCGCGCTGTCGCAAAGCTCGAAGAACCCGGAGAAGGTCAGCTCCATCTGCGCGGTGCTCGCCGAGACCGACGTCATCAACATGGTGAGCCGCGGCATCGCCACGCCCGACATCCTCAAGGGCATCCACCTGTCGATGGCCTCGCGCATCGTCAAGCTGCTGAAGGTCACCGGCATCAAGGACGGCATCGCGCTGCTGACCGGCGGGCTGGCGCTCGACACCGGCCTGCTCGCGGCGATCCAGGAGGAGATGGCCAACGAGAAGGTCAACGTCACCGCGGTGTCGCACCCCGACTCGATCTACGCGGGCGCGATCGGCGCCGCGCTGTGGGGCGCGTACCGGCACGCGAAGCTGAACCGGCTCGAGGCGGCCGCCGCCTGAACCAACCTCATCGAGGAGACCACGATGGCCCTGCTGATCAACGACGACTGCACTGCGTGCGACGCCTGCAAGCCCGCCTGCCCGAACGAGGCGATCAGCGCCGGCAGCCCGATCTACGTGATCGACCCGCTCAGGTGCACCGAGTGCGTCGGCGCGCACGACGAACCGCAGTGCATGGACGTCTGCCCGGCCGACTGCATCGTGCCGAATCCCGACTTCCAGGAGTCGAAGGAAGAACTGCTCGCGAAGTACGAGGCGTTGCACGGCTGATGCCGGCCGTCGCCCGCGCGATACGCGACTCC
>JBFMFC010000067.1:0-5794 GCA_040752195.1 Pseudomonadota bacterium
CACGCCTTCGTCGGCGAGCCGTTGCCCGTGCACCATCACGCCCACGCCCGCCGGAACGAACAGCAGCGACAGATGCTGCAGCAGCGTCGTCGTCGTCGGACGCAGCGCCTCGAGCAGCGTGCGACGCGCGGCGAGTGCGGCGAGCAGCAACGCCATGCCGATCACCGGGCCGGGGATCGGCAGCTTGAAGCCGAAAGCGAGCGCTTCGCCGGCCAACTGGAACGCGAGCAGGGTCGTGAGCGGGCCGATCACGGTGTCAACGCGGGCGTACTGCGCGCGGGGCTAAGCGAGTCGCCGATCGAGCCATTCGATCCAGTGCATCACGGGCGTTTCGGTACCGCTCGCCAGATGCGCGATGCAGCCGATGTTCGCCGACAGGATCACGTCGGGCCTCGGTGTCTGCAAATGGGCGAGTTTGCGGTCGCGCAGCCGGTAAGCCAGTTCCGGCTGCAGCACCGAGTACGTGCCGGCCGAGCCGCAGCACAGATGCGTCTCGGCGAACGGCAGCACTTCGGCGCCGAGCGCGCGCAGCAGGTCTTCGACCGCGCCGCGGATCTTCTGCGCGTGCTGCAGCGTGCAGGGCGGATGGAAGACCACGCGCTGCGCGGGCGCCGCGGCGAGCTTGCGCTTGATCTCCCCCGCCAGCGCCGGCAGCAGCTCCGCGACGTCCTTCGTCAGCTCGGCGACTCGCCCGGCCTTGTCCGCATACGCCGGATCGTGCCGCAGCAGGTACCCGTATTCTTTGACCATCGCACCGCAGCCCGAGGCGTTCATCACGATCGCCTCGCAACCCGCTGCGACGTGCGGCCACCACGCGTCGATGTTCCGGCGCGCGTCGGCGAGCCCGCCGTCGTGGTCGTTCAGGTGATAGCGGATCGCGCCGCAGCAGCCGCCGTTGGCGGGCCGCACCAGTTCGACGCCGAGCGCATCGAACACGCGCGCGGTCGCGGTGTTGATGTTCGGCAGCATCGCCGGCTGAACGCAACCTTCGAGCAGCAGCATCTTGCGCGCGTGCGAGCGCGTGGGCCACGCGCCGGCATCCTGCCTGGCGGGGACTTTCGCCTTCAGCGATGCCGGCAGCAGCGGGCGTACCGCCTGGCCGATCTTCAGCGCGGGCGCGAACAGCGGACTCGTCAAGCCTTCCTTCAGCGCGCCGCGCACGAGCCGCTCGCGCAGCGGCCGCGGCACGCGCTCGTCGACGACCTTGCGGCCGATGTCGAGCAGGCGTCCGTACTGCACCCCCGACGGACACGTCGTCTCGCAGTTGCGGCAGGTCAGGCAGCGATCGAGGTGCAGTTGCGTTCTCGCGGTGACGGTCTTCCCTTCGAGTGCCTGCTTGATCAGGTAGATGCGGCCGCGCGGGCCGTCGAGTTCGTCGCCCAGCAACTGGTACGTCGGGCAGGTCGCGGTGCAGAAGCCGCAGTGCACGCACTTGCGCAGGATGGCGTCGGCCTCCCGGCCCTCGGGCGTGTTCCTGATCCAGTCGGCGAGTGCGGTTTGCATCAGAAGTGCGCGTACATCCGGCCGGGATTGAAGATGCCGGCGGGGTCGAATTCGGCTTTCAGCCGCTGATGGATCTTGGCGATCGCGGGTTCGAGCGGATGGAACACGCCGCCGAGCCGATCGCCGCCGCGAAACAGCGTGGCGTGCCCGCCGAGCGCGGCGGCGCGCGCGCGGATCGTCGCGCTCGGCGCGGTCGAGCGCAGCCAGCGCAGCGCGCCGCCCCATTCGATCAACTGCTCGCCGGGCAACGCGAGCGGCTCGGCGGTCGAGGGCACCGACAGGCGCCACAACGGGGCGTTGAACACGAAAAACGGATCGGTGTGCTCGCGGATGCCGCGCCAGAAGCTCGCCGCGCGCGCATCGTCGACGCGCTCGCCGCCCATGCGCTCGCGCGCCGAGCGGAGCGCGGCCTGCGCGCCCGACAGCCGCACGTGCAGTTCGCCGGCGTGCCACGCGGTCGCGGAGATCGGCAGCGGCTGGGCCGCCCACTCGTTCATCCTGCGCAGTGCGGTCGCCTCGTCGGTCTCGAAGCGCAGCGTCGCTTCGGCCACCGGCTTCGGCAACACCTTCAGCGACACCTCGGCGATCAGCCCGAGCGTGCCGAGCGATCCGGCGAGCGCTCGCGCGACGTCGTAACCGGCGACGTTTTTCATCACCGTGCCGCCGAAGCTCAGCAGGTTGCCGCGGCCGTCGACGAGCTTCGCGCCGAGCACGTAGTCGCGGACTGCGCCGGCGGTGGCGCGCCGCGGGCCGGAAAGACCGGCCGCCACACAGCCGCCGACCGTCGCCGCCGCGCCGTAGTGCGGCGGTTCGAACGCGAGCATCTGGCCGTTGCGGTCGAGTTCGGCTTCGAGCTGCGCGAGCGGCATGCCGCAGCGGGCGGTCACCACGAGCTCGGTCGGCTCGTACGCGACGATGCCGTCGCCATCGCCGCCGTAGCCGCGCGGATCGAGCACGTCGCCGTGCGAAGGATTGCCGTAGAAGTCCTTGGTGCCGCCGGCGCGGATCTGCAGCGGCTGTTTTGCGGCGGCGGCTGCGCGGATGCGGTCGATCAGCTCGGGCAGGGCGTTCATCTTCTCGTGGCGCCGCTTCGCCTGGCGGCGCGACGGCCGGCGGAGGGACTGAGGGGCGAGTTCAAAACCTCGGAATCTCCGGAAACTTCAGCTCGCCGCCGTGCACGTGCATCTTTCCGTACTCGGCGCAGCGCGCGAGCGTGGGGATCGCCTTGCCGGGGTTGAGAAGGCCAGGCGGATCGAACGCGCGCTTGACCGCGAAGAAGGCTTCGAGCGTGGCGCGGTCGAACTGCTTGCACATCTGGTTGATCTTTTCCACACCGACGCCGTGCTCGCCCGTGACGGTGCCGCCGACTTCGACCGACAGCTCCAGGATGTCGAAGCCGAACGCTTCGGCGCGCGCGACCGAGTCGGCGTCGTTGGCGTCGAACATGATCAGCGGGTGCAGGTTGCCGTCGCCCGCGTGGAAGACGTTCGCGCAACGCAGCCCGTAGGTCTGCTCCATCCGCTGGATCGCCTTGAGCACCTCGCCCAGCCGCTTGCGCGGGATCGTGCCGTCCATGCAGTAGTAGTCGGGCGAGATGCGGCCGACGGCGGGGAACGCCGCCTTGCGCCCGGCCCAGAAGCGCAGCCGCTCGGCCTCGCTCTCGGAGACCTTCAACTGCGTGGCGCCGCTCGTCGACAGCACCGCTTTCATGCGCTCGATTTCTTCGGCGACTTCTTCGGGCGTGCCGTCGGATTCGACCAGCAGGATCGCAGCGGCGTTCGTGTCGTAGCCGGCGCCGACGAAGGGCTCGACCGCACCGACCGCGGGCTTGTCCATCATCTCCATGCCGGCCGGGATGATCCCGGCGGCGATCACCGCGGCGACCGCGTCGCCGGCTTTTTCGATGTCGTCGAACGAGGCCATGATGGCCTGCGCGTACTGCGGCTTCGGCACCAGCTTGACGGTCGCTTCGGTGACGACCGCGAGCATCCCTTCGGAGCCGATCGCGAGCGCCAGCAGGTCGAAACCCGGCGCATCGAGCGCGCGCGAGCCGAACTCCACGATCTCGCCCTCGATCGTCACGCCGCGCAGCGCGAGCACGTTGTGCACCGTCAGCCCGTACTTCAGGCAGTGCACGCCGCCGGCATTCTCGGCGATGTTGCCGCCAATCGTGCACGCGATCTGGCTCGACGGGTCGGGCGCGTAATACAGACCGTGCGGCGCGGCGGCCTCCGAGATCGCCAGGTTGCGCACGCCGGGCTGCACGACCGCGGTGCGCGCGAGCGGATCGATCGCGAGGATGCGGTTGAACTTCGCCATCGACATCAGCACGCCGGCGTTGTGCGGCAGCGCGCCGCCCGACAACGATGTGCCCGCGCCGCGCGGAACGACCGGCACCTGCATCGAATGGCAGGTTCTGAGGATCTGAACGACCTGCGCTTCCGTCTCGGGCAGCGCGACCACCATCGGCAGTTGCCGGTACAGCGTCAGCCCATCGCATTCGTAGGCGACGGTGTCCTCTTCGCGGTACAGCACGCAGTGCTCGGGCAGCGCGATGCGCAGCGCGGCGACGACCTTGCGTTGCCGCTCGAGATCGATCGGCCCCGTGCCTTCGAGCGGGAGGCGCTCGGCGAGCTGCTTGATTTCGGCGGGGTCGTTCATCGAGCGTCACCCTAAATCCGGCCGTTGAGCGTGCGGCAGAGTGCGTGCGGCGGGCCGGATGGCTAGGCGCGAGGAGGACGCAAGGCAGACCCTTGCGACGACGAGCAACGACGCCAGGCGGCCCGCCGTGCGCGCTATGCCGTGCGCAGCGGTTTCACCCTCCGGGTGAACGACGCCGAAGCCGCGAGCGCTTGCCAGACAACGCATTGCCCGAAGCCGTGAGCGGTCAACTGCCGGATTTAGGGTTAAAGCTAGCACAGTGCGAGCGGCAAGGCCGCGCTGCGCCGGCAACGCAGCTTTGACCGGGCGTTGCGAATCGAACGGGCTCGGTAAGATGCAACGGGCTTGCAGGGGAGGAAACCATGCGAACCGCCTTCGCCGCGCTCGCGGCGGCCGCCGTGTTCACGCTTGCGCCGGCTGCCGCGCAGGACCCGGCGCGCGGGAAGACGCTGTTTGCCAACACGCGCGGCGCCACCGGCAAGGCGGTCGGCAACTGCATCGCCTGCCACGCGAACAGCGGGGCGCTGCGCGAGATGATCCGCAACCGCGGCGGCAAGCCCGACGACGTGGCCTCGGTGCGGCGCGTGCTGCAGCGGGCGATCGACGGCGCGCAGCCCGGCGCGGCCGGCGCGAAGGCGCAGTACCGCGGCGTGTTCAGGGCGAAGGATCTCGATGACCTTGCCGCGTACATCGTGCGCGCGCAGCTTTCGGCGCGCAGCGGCGAAGGCGTGCTGGTGTTGCGGTAAGGCGCGGGCGCTACAGCAGGCCGGCGAGATCGATCGTCACGCCCGGAAGCGCCGGCACCGGCGTCGGACCGGGCGTTTCGGTCGCGGTGATGTCGAGATATCGGTCGCCGTGCGGTGTGCGATAAAAGCGCACGAGCGAAAAGTCGAGGTCGACGATCCACACCTCCGGCACGCCGTGCTGCGCGTACAGCGGCACCTTGACTGGCGGTCGTAGGCGCCGGTCGCCTGGGAGACTTCGACGATGAGCAGAGTGTCGGCTGCGGTGGGCGGAGCGCCGGCATAGAAGTCTTCGCGGGGGCGCAGCAGCGCCAGATCCGGTTGCGGTTCGGAGCGATCGCCGAGTCGGATGGGATCCCGAACCGAAACGATGGCCCACGCACCGACCGCCTTCGTAAGCAGTGCGTCGAGTTTCTTCACCGTTGCAGCGTGCCTGCTTCCGATCGGTGCCCTACCGACGATCACCCCTTCGATCAGCTCGACGCGGGCGTCGCGCGCGAGCGCGCCCGCCTCGGCCATGCGGTGATACTGCTCGACCGTCAGCCGATGACGCTGCACGCCGAGTTCCGCGGGAAGCGCTTCGATCACGCCCATGTCGCAGCCGTCCGCCAGTCCGATCGTCTGCAGTATGGCGAGCGCGCATGCGCTCGGTTCGGCGAATGGGACCGGCGCGCCGACCCGAAGGCACGGCGGCCGTTCACGACAACCTCACCACCTTGCCCGGGTTCAGGATGTTCAGCGGATCGAACGCGCGCTTGACGCGCGCCATCAGATCGACCGCATCGGCGCCGTGTTCCTCGATCAGGAAGTCCATCTTGTGCAGTCCGACGCCGTGCTCGCCGGTGCAGGTGCCGTCCATCGCCAGCGCGCGCGCGACGATGCGCCGG
>JBFMFC010000067.1:5894-16744 GCA_040752195.1 Pseudomonadota bacterium
GCGCGCCATCAGATCGACCGCATCGGCGCCGTGTTCCTCGATCAGGAAGTCCATCTTGTGCAGTCCGACGCCGTGCTCGCCGGTGCAGGTGCCGTCCATCGCCAGCGCGCGCGCGACGATGCGCCGGTTCAGCCGCTCGGCTTCGTCGACCTCGCGCGGATCGTCGGGATTGGCGAGGATCGCGCAGTGGAAGTTGCCATCGCCGACATGGCCCAGGATCGGCGCCGGCAGGAAACTCGTCGCCAGGTCGGCGATCGTCTCGCCGATGCACTCCGCGAGCCGCGAGATCGGCACGCACACGTCGGTCGTGAAGCTGCGCGCGCCCGGCTTCAGCTGCAGGCACGCGAAGTAGGCGTTGTGCCGTGCGGTCCACAGCCGCGAGCGGTCCTCGGCGTTCGTCGCCCACTGGAAGTCCTGTCCGCCGTGCTCGCGCGCGATCTGCTGAACGGTCTCGGCCTGCTCGCGCACGCCCGCCGCCGAGCCGTGAAACTCGAACAGCAGCAGCGGCAGCTCGGGCAGACCGAGTTTGCTGTGTGCGTTGACCGCCTTGACCGTCAGCGCGTCGAGCAGCTCGCAGCGAGCGATCGGCACACCCATCTGGATCGTCGCGATCGTCGTCTTGACGGCGGCATCCACGCTCGGGAACGAACAGGTCGCCGCCGAGATCGCCTCGGGCTGCGGATACAGCTTCAGCGTCACCTCGGTGACGATGCCGAGCGTGCCTTCGGAGCCGACGAAAAGCCGCGTCAGGTCGTAGCCGGCGCTCGACTTCTTCGCGCGGCGCGACGTGCGGATGATCTTGCCCTCGGCGGTGACGACGGTCAGTGCGAGAACGTTCTCGCGCATCGTGCCGTAGCGCACCGCGTTCGTGCCGGACGCGCGCGTGGCGACCATGCCGCCGATCGTCGCGTCCGCGCCCGGATCGATCGGAAAGAACAGACCCGTGTGCCTGATCTCGTCGTTCAACTGCTTGCGGGTGACGCCCGCCTGCACGGTCACCGTCAGGTCCTCCGGGTTGACCGCGAGCACCTTGTTCATCCGCGACAGGTCGACGCAGACGCCGCCGGCGACCGCGAGCAGGTGGCCCTCGAGCGACGAGCCGACGCCGAACGCGATGACCGGCACGCGCCAGTCGGCGCACAGCTTCACCAGCGCGGCGACGTCCTCGGTCGACTGCGCGAAGACGACCGCGTCGGGCGGCAGCGGCGGAAACGGCGACTCGTCGCGCCCGTGGTGTTCGCGCACGGCCGCCGCCGTGGAGCAGCGTTCGTCGAAGCGCGCTTGCAGCGCGGACACGAAGGCCGGTGGCAGCGGCTTGCGCAGCGCGGTCGCCGAGGTCGGTGCGTTCATAATCCACCCCCGTCAGAGCGAAGCCATTCTAGGGCACGACCATGGGCAAACGCCTTTCGAAGATCGCCACGCGCACCGGCGACGACGGCACCACGGGGCTCGGCGACGGCACGCGCACGCGCAAGGACGCGCCGCGCATCCAGGCGATCGGCGAAGTCGACGAGCTCAACTCGTTCATCGGGCTGCTCGCGACCGAGGATCTGCCCGACGAAGTGCGCGCCGATCTGCTCGACATCCAGCACGACCTGTTCGACCTCGGCGGCGAGCTGTGCATCCCGGGCTATGCGATGGTCAAGGACGTGCAGGTCGCGCGGCTCGACGAGCGGCTCGAGCACTACAACGCCCACCTGCCGCGACTCGAGGAGTTCATCCTACCGGGCGGGTCGCGCGCCGCGGCGCTCGCGCACGTGTGCCGCACCGTGTGCCGCCGCGCCGAGCGCGCGATCGTGGCGCTCGCGGCGCAGGAGACGGTCAACGAAGCGCCGCGCCGGTACCTCAACCGGCTGTCCGATCTGTTGTTCGTGCTCGCGCGCGTGCTCAATCGTCACGCCGGCGGCAGCGACGTGCAGTGGCAGCAGCGGAAGAATCAGTAGCTGTCGCGCGCATTCCGGTCGCCGCGGTGCGCAGTCCGTCCGACGCATTGCCGGTTTGTCGCCCCAGGGCTGGAGCGGCTGCGGCGCTCGCCTACACTGCGCGCCACTCGGATCCGGGGGTACTCCGAATGAAAATCCTGACGGGCCTGGCCGCGGCGCTGGCGCTGGCCGGTGCGTTCGACGCGGCGGCGCAGTCGCCGCGCCCGCTCGTCCCGGTGCTCGACGCGGCGACGATCGATGCGCGTTGCGACGGTGAGCTGGCGAAGCTGCGCGCGCGCAAGGCGGCGATGGAACGCAGGCGCGGCGCCGGCGCGATCCTCGCCGAGTGGAACCGGCTGTCGATCGAGTCCGGCGACTTCGCCAATGCCGTGTATCTGCTCGCCAACGTCGATCCCGACCGGGCGACGCGCGATGCGGCGCAGCGCTGCGTCGAAAGGCTGATCCCGTTCGAAACGGAGCTGTTCCAGAGCGAGGCGCTGTATGCGCGCGTGAAGTCGCTCGCGCCGCGCGATCCGGTCGACCGGATCTACCGCGCCGAACTGCTCGACGCGTTCGAGGACAGCGGCGTGGCGCTGCCGCCGGAGAAGCGCGCTCGCGCCAAGGCCCTGCGCGACGAGATCGAGAGTCTCGCGCTGAAGTACCAGAAGAACGTCAACGAATACCGTGGCGTCGTGACGATCGCGCCGGAAGAGGCGCGCGGCATGCCGCAGTCGTGGATCGACGCGCGCAAGCGCGACGGCGAAGGCCGGCTCGTCGTCACGCTCGACTATCCGACCTATGTGCCCTTCCTGGAGAACGCGCTGAACGAGGACGCGCGCCGCCGTGTCTGGACCGCCAAGCTGCAGGAAGGCGGTGCGGTCAACCTCGAGCTGCTCGACCGCGTGCTGCAGCTCAGGCACGAATTGGCGCAACTCTACGGCCTGCCCGACTATGCGACCTTCGCGCTGCGCCGGCGCATGGCGCAGACGCCGGCGGCGGTGAACGAATTCCTGGCGAGCGTGAAGAAGGCGGTCGACGAGGTCGAGGCGCGCGAGCTCGAAGAGCTGCGCGCCGACAAGGCCGCGCTGCTCGGCAGGCCGCTCGCGGAGGTGAAGCTCAATCGCTGGGACGTGGCGTTCCATCAGGAGCGCGTGCGACGCAGCCGCTTCGACGTCGACCAGGAGGCGCTGCGCGCGTACTTCCCGACCGAGGCGAGCATCCGTTACGCGCTGACGATCGCCGAGACGCTGTACGGCATCCGCTTCGTCGAAGCCGACGTGCCGCGCTGGCATCCGGACGTTCGCTACTTCGACGTTCGCGAAGCGCGCGCGGACGGAAAGCCGGGCGAGTTCATCGGCGGCGTGTACCTGGACCTGTATCCGCGCGAAGGCAAGTACAACCATGCCGCGGCGTTCCCGGTGCGTGCGGCGTCGACGCTGGCGAAGCGCACGCCGATTTCGGTGCTTGTCACCAACTTCGACCGGCGCGGACTGAACCACGACGAGCTCGAAACGCTGCTGCACGAGTTCGGCCATGTGCTGCACGGCGTGCTGTCGAAGACGCGCTACGCCGATCTGGGCGGCACGTCGGTCAAGCGCGACTTCGTCGAGGCACCTTCGCAGATGTTCGAGGAGTGGGCGCGCCGCGAGGAGCCGCTCGCGCTGTTCGTGCAGCTCTGCCCCGGGTGCCCGCACCTGTCGAAAGAGCAGGTCGAGCGGCTGCGCGCCGCGCGACGTTTCGGCAACGGCATCCGCTATGCGCGCCAGTGGCAGTTCGCCGCGTACGACATGCGGCTTCACACCGGGGCGCCCAAGCCTGCGCTCGCCACCTGGATCGAGATCGAACGCGCGTCCAGGCTCGGTCACGTCGAAGGCACGATGCTGCCGGCGAGCTTCGGCCACCTCGTCGGCGGTTACGCGGCCGGCTACTACGGCTACATGTGGTCCGAAGTGCTCGCGCTCGACATGCTGTCCGGCTTCGGCGGCAAGCTGCTCGATCCGGCAACCGGGCGCAAGTACCGGCACGCGATCCTCGAGAAAGGCGGCGAGCGGACGCCGCAATCGCTGGTCGAATCCTTCCTCGGGCGGGCGCCCTCCAGCGGCGCGTTCTACGCCGAGATCACCGGGCAGCGGAAGTAGCTGCGGCGCGCGGCGCACCGACGAGCCCGAGGGCGAGCGCGGTGCCGACCAGGATCACCGCGCCGCCGCCGGCCATCTGCAGCGTGATCGCCTCGTGCAGGAACCACGCGCCCCACATCACCGCGAACAGCGGGATCAGGAAAGTGACCGATGCCGCACGCATCGCGCCGACTCGATCGATCAGCCGGAAGTACAGGATGTACGCAAGCCCGGTGCACGCCACGCCGAGCGCGATCGCCGCGCTCCAGTCGCGCGCGCCGACCTTCGCGGCGGGCCACGTCGCCAGCGCGAACGGCGCGAGCGCGAGCGCCGCGGCGATCTGGCTGCCGGTGGCGACCGCGAGCGTGTTCACGCCTGCGAGGCGGCGCTTCGTGTAGTTGGCCGCGACGCCGTACGACAGCGATGCCGCCAGCGCCGCACCGATCGCGAGGGTGGCGGCCCACTGCGCCCGGCCCGGCTTCAAGTCGACGTTTCCCCATACGAGCAGCGCGACGCCCGCGAGTCCGACCGCGAGTCCGAGCCACTGCGCCGGCCGCACGCGGTGGTTCAGCCACAGCCAGCCGACGAGCGCAGCCCACATCGGCACAGTCGCGTTGAGGATTGACGCGAAGCCGGCGGTGATCGTCAGCGTCGAGTAGGTGAACAGCACGAACGGAATCGCCGAGTTCATCACGCCGACGACGGCCAGCGTCGGCGCGTGGGCGCGCAGCTCGGCCAGCCCGCCGCCCCATGCGAGAAGCGGCAGCAGAACGGCCGCGGCGATCGCCACGCGCACCTCGACCAACGCGAACGGTCCGAACGCCGGCGCCGCCACGCGCATGAGGAGAAAGCTCGCGCCCCACAGCGCGGCGAGCAGCAGCAGATCGGCGAGGTCGCGCGGCTTCATGCCGCGCGCACGCCTTCGAGCGCGAGCAGCTTGGTCTTGCGCGCGAGCCCGCCCGCGTAGCCGGTCAGCGTGCCGTCCGCGCCGATGATTCGATGGCACGGTACGACGACCGCGAGCGGATTCGCGCCGACGGCGGCGCCGACCGCGCGCGCAGCGGTGGGCCGACCGATCGCGGCGGCGAGCGCGCCGTAGGTCGACGTCCTTCCGAACGGCACCTTCAGCAGCGCGCGCCAGACGCTTTGCTGAAATGCCGTGCCGTGCGGACGAAGGGGCAGATCGAAGCGCGTGCGCCGTCCTTCGAAATACTGCGCGAGCTGTGTTCGCGCCTGCGCGAGCACCGGCGACGAGTCATCGAGCCGCCACCCGCGCTCGACGTGCGGCTTGCCGTCGCGACGCGGAAAGTGAATCCCGGTCAGGTGTGCGCCGTCGGACGCGATCACGAGCGTGCCGAGCGGGCTGTCGAGCAGCGTGTAGATCGTCATCGGGGCTTCTCCAGCGATTGCCAAAGGTGCATCACGGCATAGGCGCGCCACGGGCGCCAACGTTGCGCCTGCGCGAGCGCGCTCGCGCGCGAGCCGCCCAGCGCCCTGAGCACGGCCGCGTCGCCGGGCGGAAACGCATCGGGCCAGTGCAGCGCGCGCATTGCGATGTAGTGCGCGGTCCACTCGCCGATGCCCGGCAGCGCGCGCAGCGCGGCGAGCGTGCTTTCGACATCGGCCGTCGGATCGAGCCGCACGCGGCCGTCGCTGACAGCGCGCGCGAAGGCTACGAGCGTGCGCGCGCGCTGCTCGATGATGCCCAGTTCCGCGATCTGCGCCGGCTGCGCCGCCGCCAGTCGCGGCGCGTCCGGAAACAGGCGGTCGAGCTCGGCGAAAGGCGTCTCGATCGGCGCGCCGAAGCGCTGCACGAGCCGTTGCGCGAACGTGCGCGCCGCCGACACCGTGACCTGCTGGCCGAGGATCGCGCGCGCGCCGAGCTCGAACGCGTCGAACGCGCCTGGCAGCCGCAGCCCCGGGCGGGCGCGCGCGAGATCGCCGAGCACCGCGACCACCTCGTCGGGCCGGCAGTCGAGGTCGAACGCGCGCTTGCAGGCTGCCAGCACGCGCGGAATCGCCGCCGCCAGCCGCGCATCGACGCGCACTTCCACGCCCGCGCCGCGTGGGGCGCGCCGGACTTCGACCCAGCCGGCGGCCGTGCGCGCGTCTCCGACCGCGAGCGCAAGCGTGCGGCGGTAGGTCTTGGCGTCGGCGGCCTCGACACCCGCGGCCGCGCGTGCCCGGTAAAAGCGCAGCAGCGCGGCGAAGTCGAACGGCTCGCGGGTGTGCAGGCGAAAGACGTGGTGATCGAGCGGGCGCTCGGCACGCGCGCTTCGCAGCGCCGACGGGCTCAGCCGGTAGCGCCGCGCGAACAGCGCGTTCAGGCGCCGCAGGCTGCCGAAGCCCGCTGCCATCGCCACGTCCGTCACCGGCATCGCCGTGTCGGTCAACAGCCGCTTGGCGAGCAGCAGCCTCGCGGTTTGCGCGTACGCGATCGGCGTCACGCCGAATTCGGCTTCGAACACGCGCCGCAGATGCCGGTCGGTGACGCCGAGCCGCCGGGCGAGCGAAGCGAGGCTCGCGTCGGCGAGCGCGCCATCGTCGATCAGACTCGCGGCCGCGCGCGCGAGCCGCGCCGACGCATCGACGCTCGCCAGCCCCGGCGCCAACTCGGGCCGGCAGCGCAGGCAGGGGCGGTATCCCGCCTGCTCCGCGGCCGCGGCGCTCGCGTAGAAGCGGCAGTTCTCGCGCTTCGGCAGCGGCGCCGTGCACACGGGCCGGCAGTAGATGCGCGTGGAGCCGACGGCCGTGAAGAAGCGCCCGTCGAAGCGCGCGTCGCGTGCGCGATGTGCGCGGTAGCAGATGTCGGGGTCGAGCTGCATGGCGCCAAATATGGACCAAAGCGACACTGGTCGCTCGCCGTTTTCGGACATCGGCGCGCGACGGGGAATCCGGCGGCTGCGCCGTTGTGGACACATGCGCCGGCGCGCAATCGGATCTCGGCGCGGACGGCGCATCCGTCTCCGTTCGCCGCGAGGCTGCGCCTTTCGCTCGCGGACGGATGCGTCACTTGCCCGCGTAGTCGGCGGCTTTGATGCGGCGGCCGCGGACCGCAGCGGCGAGCCGGTCGAGCACCTTGACGCTGTCGTCCCATCCGAGGCACGCATCGGTGATCGACTGACCGTACGCGAGCGGCTTGCCGGGGACGAGGTCCTGGCGGCCGGCGACGAGATGGCTCTCGACCATCACGCCGACGATGCGCGACTCGCCCGCTTCGAGCTGCCGCCCGATGTCGTCGCACACGGCGATCTGGTTCTCGTGCTTCTTCTGGCTGTTCGCGTGGCTCGCGTCGATCATCAGCCGTTGTGCGAGCCCCGCCTTGCCGAGTTCGGCGCACGCGGCTTCGACGCTCGCCGCGTCATAGTTGGGCGCGCGGCCGCCGCGCAGGATGATGTGGCAGTCCTCGTTGCCTTTGGTCGAAACGATCGCCGAATGGCCGCCCTTGGTGACCGACAGGAAGTGATGCGGTTGCTGCGCCGCCTTGATCGCGTCGGCCGCGATGCGGATGCTGCCGTCGGTGCCGTTCTTGAAACCGACCGGGCACGACAGCCCCGAGGCCAGCTCGCGATGCACCTGCGACTCGGTGGTGCGCGCGCCGATCGCCCCCCAGCTCACGAAGTCGGCGATGTACTGCGGCGTGATCATGTCCAGGTACTCGCAGCCTGCCGGCAGCCCGAGTTCGTTGATCTCCATCAGCAACTCGCGCGCCACGCGCAGGCCGTGGTTGATGCGGAAGCTGCCGTCCAGGTCCGGATCGTTGATCAGCCCCTTCCAGCCGACGGTGGTGCGCGGCTTTTCGAAATACACGCGCATCACGACCTCGAGGTCGGCGCGCAGGCGCTCGCGTTCCGCGACGAGCTTGCGCGCGTACTCGAGCGCGGCCTTCGGGTCGTGGATCGAGCAGGGTCCGATCACGACCACCAGGCGGTCGTCCATGCCGTGCAGGATGCGGTGGATGCCCTGCCGCGCCTCGAAGACGGTTCGCGATGCGGCTTCGCCGCACGGAAACTCGCGCAGCAGGTGCGCCGGCGGCACGAGCTCCTTGATCTCCTTGATCCGCAGATCGTCGGTCATGTACTTCATCGGTCCTGCTCCGTCCATGGGGGCCTCTTTCGTCGGTGGCCCGGCCCGGCAAAAAAAAACCGCCAGGTTTCGGGCCTGGCGGTCGGTGTCGAATCCGGTTTTTCTACGCGCGCCGATCGACTCTTTCCGCCACAGGCCGGAAAAAGCCAAAGAAGTAGAAAAAGTAGAAACGCGCGGCAGTCATTTCATTCGTGCGCCGTCGGTCGGACGCGCGCACGGTCGGCAATGTAACCGAATCTGCGGCGCCGCGGCAAGCGGCGGGTCGGCTGCCGTCAGAAGCGCAGCCGCATGCCGACGTTGGCGCTGTTGGCGAGCCCGCCGGTGTAGGCGTCGTCGCCCTCGCCGGCCGGATCGCTCAGGCGATAGCCGCCATACAGCGAAAAGTTGGGGCCCAGCGAATAGCTGACGCGCAGGCCGAGGTCGAGCGACCGGCCGCGCAGCGTCGTCGGGCTGTCGGCGTCAAAGGAAAGCCGCCATCGGTTGGCGAGCCGACCCTCGCCGGCGAGGTGCACCTGGGGCAGGCTGCCCAAGCGCAGGCGCTGCCCGAGGGTCAGCCCCGGCCGCAACACGTCGTCGAACGCGCGCAGGTTGGCGGTGACGCCCACCTTCCATTGCCACTCGCGGAGTTCGAGGAAGGTATAGCGGTAGGTGGCGCGGTAAGGATCGAGCCGCAGCGTCGGCGCGTTCGACAGCGTCGCGAACGAAACGCCCTCGAGCGACCGCGCGTAGTCGGCACCGGCCAGCGGCACTGCGCGAAGGCGAAGCTCGTGGCGAGGCGCAAACCACGCGCTGCCTTCGAGGCGCGCGCCGAACGCCGGGGCTGGCCAGCGCGAAGAGATCAGCGGTGTCGAGTCGATCAGCCGGTACAGCGGGGCGCTGCCCGTTTCGCCCGGCGGCGCCGGTTCGGCGGCACGCGAGGACAAAGCCATGGCGAACCCGGCGAGCGCGATCGACGCGCTCAGCGCTCGGTGGAAGGCGGGACGATCGCGCATGAGTCCTCCTCCATTTGCAGTCGCCGGCAACCCGGCACACGCACACATTGCAGCGCGAATTCGCGCCGACTGCCAAGTAGACGAACGCATGAATCTTCGACATCCCTCACCGACGGCTGTTCGAAGCCAAACCAACGGCGTCGGGTTGTGGCTCGCGGGCAACAGCCTCAATGCGCGAAAAAGTACCAGGTCAGGTGGAAAAACACCGGAGCGGCGAAGGACAGGGCGTCGAGCCGGTCGAGCACGCCGCGCGAAAGCTGCCCGCCCTCGTACGACTCGCGGGCGCCGAGGCTGCGCTTGACCGAGGCCAGCACCAGGCCTCCCATGAAGCCGGCCACGACGATCGCCGCCGACATCAGCGCCGCCTGCCACCACGTGAAGGGCGTCATCCACCACAGCGCGGTGCCGACCAGCGTGGCGCCCAACCCGCCGAGCAGCACGCCTTCACGGCTCTTGTTCGGATTCGAGCGCAGCGGCGTGCGGCCGACGGCTGCACTGGCGATGACCGCGAGCAGTTCCGACAGTTGCAGCACGAGCAGGAAGTACAGCAGCAGCAGCGCGCTGCGACCCTCGTAGCCGGGGATGTCGAGCTGCGCGATCGCCGGCGCGTGGCTGACGCAGAACACGCTGATCATCAGCCCCCACTGGACCTTGGCTACGCGGTCGAGGTAGCGCTCCGTGTCCTGCTTCAGCGCCATCACGACCGGCAGCACGAGGAAGACGTAGACGGGGATCAGCACCGCGTACATGGCGTGCCAGCCCGTGTAGACGAGCGCGTACTGCAGCGGGATCACGACGTAGAAGGCGAGCACCAGCGCCCAGTGGTCGGACGGCTTGGTCGGGGTCAGCGCGATGAACTCGCGCAGCGCGAAGAACGACGCGATCGCGAAGATCAGCACGAGCGCGCCGCTGCCCACGGCAAACGCGATCGCGAACAGCAGCACGATTGCCCACGATGCGCGGATGCGCGCATTGAGCTGGCCGATCCACGCGAGCTTGACGGCGTCGACGGTGCGCGCCTGCAGCCACCCGCCGAGCAGCGTGGCGGTGGCGAACAGCACGACCAGCCCGCCCAGCACCGCGAAGAAGGTTTCGTGCAGCGTCAGTTGCATCGGTGCCCTACTGCGCCAGCGCGATCACCGCGTCGCGTGCGCGTTCGAGGAACTGCTCCTTCGTCTCGCCTGCGCGCAGCGCGATCGGCGCGCCGAAGCGAACGGTGCAGATGATCGGTACCGGCAGCAGCGCGCCCTTGGGCATGCTGCGGTGCAGGTTCTCGATGTACACGGGAATCAGCTCAACCTGCGGGAACTCGACGGCGAGGTGGTACAGCCCCGACTTGAACGGCCCCGGCAGCGGCTGCGCGCTGCGCGTTCCCTCCGGAAAGATGATCAGCGAAAAGCCGTGCTCGAGCGCGTCGCGCAGCGGGTCGAGCGGATCGGCCTCGCGATCCTCGCGCGCGCGGTCGATCATCACGACGTTCAGCTCGTCGCGCGCGATTTGTGTGCGCAGGCCACCCGTGCCCCAGTAGTCTTTCGCCGCGACCGGCCGCGTGTTCGCGCGCAGGCTGCCCGGCAGCGCCGCCCACAGCACGACCGTGTCCAGGTGGCTGGTGTGATTGGCGAAGTAGATGCGCTGATTTGCGCTTGGCGCCGAACCGACCCAGTGCGGGTAAGCACCGACCAGCGTGCGCACCAGCCACACGATCGGCGGCATCAACTTGACGGGGAACTTCA
>JBFMFC010000068.1:0-16662 GCA_040752195.1 Pseudomonadota bacterium
AGCAGAGCATTTTCGTGTGCAGCGATGCCAAGGGCCGCACGATCAGCGGCGACCGCCCGCCGGCCGAGTGCGTCGGTGCGATCCGCGAGTTGCGTTCGGACGGGTCGGTGCGGCGCGTGATCGAGCCACCGCTGACGGCCGAGCAGAAAGCCGCGCGTGCCGCCGAGGAGAAACGGCAGCGCGAGGAGGCGGACCGGCAGCGCACGCAGATGCGCAAGGATCTGGCGCTGCTCGAGACCTACGCGAGCGAAGAAGAGATCGAGAACGCCCGCGCGCGGGCGCTCGCGACCCGGCAGGCGTTGATCGAGCGTGCGACGAAGCGGATGGAAGAACACAGGCGCGAACGCAGGAAGCTCGACAACGAGGCCGAGTTCTACGTGAAGCGCGACATGCCCGACAAACTCAAGCGCGCCTTTGAAGGCAACGCCGCGCTGATGCGAAGCGAGGAGAAGATCATCGCCGACGCGCGCGCCGAGATGCAGCGGATCAACGAGCGCTTCGACGCCGAGCGCAAGCGCTGGCGCGAACTCGTCAGCGCCGGCGCGATGCCGGTGCAACGCAGCCCGTCCGTGCAGTAAGCGCGGGGCCTGCGGCGCGGCCATGGGCGTCGTTTCGCGCATGCCGCGCACGACCTCCGCGCGCCCGGTCGCCGTCATGTGGGCGATTGCTCACGCTCGTGCGACTACTTCGTGTGCCGCTTAGCCGGACGTCCCGCCTTTCGGGTCATCCGTGGTTGCCCGCCGGTGCGATGAATGGGACGATATCCCATCGATCCTCATGCGCACAGATGGAGAACGACGATGGCGTGGAACCCCGTGTTTCGATGGAGCCTGATTGGGGCAGCGAGCGCGCTGCTGATCGGCTGCGGCGGCGAATCGGGAGGCGGTGCCGGAACGTTGCGCGTGGCGCTGACCGACGCGCCGGCGTGCGGCTTCGATCAGGTCAACGTCACGGTCGAACGCGTACGCGTTCATCGCAGCGACAGCGCCGGCGACTTGGATGCCGGTTGGCATGAGATCCGGCTCGACCCGGCCAGGCGGATCGACCTGCTCGGTCTGACCAATGGTGTGCTCGAGGAACTCGGAACCACGCCGCTGCCGGCGGGGCACTACACGCAACTGCGTCTGGTCCTGCGGCCCAACGGCGGCGGGGCACCCGCGAACTCGGTCGTCCCGGTCGGCGGCGTCGAACAGCCGCTCGACACGCCGAGCGCGGTACAGAGCGGAATCAAGCTGATCCATCCGTTCACGGTTCAGCCCGACGAGCTCGTCGACCTCGTGCTCGACTTCGATGCGTGCCGCTCGATCGTCGTTCGCGGCAACGGTACCTACGGGCTCAAGCCGGTGATCGCGGTGTTGCCCCGGACGGTGGCCGAGATCGTCGGCAACGTCGACCCGACGTTGTCCGGTGTGGTCGTCAGCGCGCAGCGCAACGGCAGTGTCGTGCGCGCGACCACGCCCGATGCCAATGGTGCGTTCAGGCTGGCCTTCCTCGATCCGGCCGCGTCGCCTTACGACGTCGCGGTCACCGCGGCCGGACGCGCGACCGCCGTCGTCGCCGCAGTGCCGGTGGCGCCGCGATCGTCGACGCGCATCAGCACTCCGACGGCGCCGATCGTGCTGCCGGCGTCGGCGACCCGCACCGCCAGTGGTACCGTCACGCCCGCGGCGGCCCTGCCGAGCGTGCGCGCGCTGCAGGCGGTCGGATCGCTCCCCAGGGTCGAGGTTGCTCACGTCAACGCGGACATGAACGGCGGGTACACGCTGACGCTGCCCACCGCAGCGCCGCTGCTCGCCGCGTATGCGACGCCGCTGCCGCTTGCGTTCGCGCCGCAGGGCGCGAACGCCGCGAAGTACACGCTCGAAGCTTCCGCAACCGGTTACGTGCCGCAGTCGGCGTCGATCGACCTCACCTCGGCGGACGCGACGCAGAACTTCACGCTGCCGCCCGCGCCGTAGACGCGCGGTCGCCCGACGGCCCGGATGATCCGGGCCGTCGCTGTCAGGCGGCGCCGAGCTTGCGCCGCAGGATCTCGTTGACCTGCTGCGGGTTGGCCTTGCCTTTCGTCGCGCGCATGCACTGGCCGACCAGCGCGTTGAAGGCCTTGTCCCTGCCCGCGCGGAACTCCTCGACCGACCTAGCGTTCGCGGCGAGCACCTCGTCGATCACTTTCTCGAGCGCGGCGGTATCGGAGATCTGCCGCAGGCCGCGCGCCTCGATGATCTCGTCGGCGCTCGTGCCTTCGCCGCGCCACAGTGCGGCGAACACGTCCTTCGCGGTCTTGTTGTTGATCGTGCCGTCGAGCACGCGGTTGATCAGCCCGGCGAGCTGCGCGGCGGTCACCGGCGCGTCGTCGATCGCGATGCCCGCTTCGTTCAGCGCCGCCGACACTTCGCCCATCACCCAGTTCGACGCCGCCTTCTTGTCGGCGACCGCGGCTGCAACCGCCTCGAAGTACGCGGCGAGCGACTTGCTCGCGGTCAGCGTCTGCGCGTCGTATTCGGGCAACCCGTAGTCGCGCACGAAGCGCTCGCGCATCGCCGACGGCAGCTCGGGCATCTCACGCGCGACCGCTTCGACCCACTCGCGCGCGACCTCGAGCGGCAGCAGATCCGGATCGGGGAAGTAGCGGTAGTCCATCGCTTCTTCCTTGCTGCGCATGCTGCGGGTTTCGTCGCGCTCGGGGTCGTACAGGCGCGTTTCCTGCACGACGGTGCCGCCGTCTTCGATCAGCTCGATCTGACGGCGAACCTCGAAGTCGATCGCCGCCTGCAGGAACTTGAAACTGTTGAGGTTCTTGATCTCGCAGCGCGTGCCGAGCTTGGTCTCGCCCGCGCGCCGCACCGACACGTTGGCGTCGCACCGGAAGCTGCCTTCCTGCATGTTGCCGTCGCAGATGCCGAGCCATACCACCAGCGTATGCAGCGCCTTCGCGTACGCGACCGCCTCGGCGCTCGAACGCAGATCCGGCTCGGAGACGATCTCCAGCAGCGGCGTGCCCGCGCGGTTCAGATCGATCCCGCTCATGCCGTGGTAGTCCTCATGCAGGCTTTTCCCCGCGTCTTCCTCGAGATGCGCGCGCGTCAGCCGCACCGTCTTCACGTACGGCTCGCCCTGCTTCGGCGTCACGACGAACGACAGCGCGCCGCCCTGAACGATCGGGATCTCGTACTGGCTGATCTGGTAGCCCTTGGGCAGGTCGGGGTAGAAGTAGTTCTTGCGCGCGAAGATGCTGCGCTGGGCGATCTTCGCGCCGACCGCCAGGCCGAACCTGATCGCGCGTTCGACCGCGCCCTTGTTCAGCACCGGCAGCACGCCGGGCAGCGCCAGATCGATCGCGCACGCCTGCGTGTTCGGTGGCGCGCCGAACGCGGTCGAAGCGCCCGAGAAGATCTTGCTGCGGGTGGAAAGCTGCGCGTGCGTTTCCAGCCCGATGACCACTTCCCACCGCGTCATTGTCGAGCCTCCGTCGGCGCGGCTTCGGCGAGCAGCCGCCGCGCCTCGCGCTGTTCGTGCTCGGTCGCCTGCCACGCGATTCGCGCGAGCGCGCCGTGCTCGCGCGCTTCCTCGGTTCGACCGAGCTCCTCGAGGATCGACGCCAGATTGCCGTGAACGATTGCGCGGATCTCCGCCGGTGTGGCGTCGTCCAGCCGCGCCTGCGCGGCGCGCGCCGCGGCGAGCGCCGCGTCGGGGTGCCCGGTTCGCAGCAGGCATTGCGCGCGATCGGCCAGCGCGACGGTAACCTCGACCAGCCGTCCGTCGCGCTCGGCGCGAGCCAGGTTGGCCTCGTACAGCGCCAGCGCCTCCTCGAAGCGCCTCTGCAGCACGAACATCTCGGCCAGCATCAGCTCGTCGAGCACGCGCCCGGGCGCTTCGCCGATCTGCGCGCCGAATTCGATGCTCGTCTGCAGCCCGCCGATCGCGCGGCGCAGCGCCGTGTCGTCCAGCTCGCCGCGCGCCGCGGCCTGCCGCACGTGCGCCGCCTGCAGGCAGGCGGTCCGGTGCAGCAGACTCGCCATCGCGATGTCATCGCCCATCTGTTCGACCGCGGCGCGCGCCTCGGCGTACAGCCGCTCGGCCGCGTCGTGCTCGCTTGCGTCCTGCAGCAGCGTGGCGAGCGCCAGCGCCGCGCGATAACGCGACTCCGCCGTTGCCTCGGCGTTCGCCAGCACCGCCCGCGCGTAGCGCGCGGTGCTGCGCACGTCGCCCTCGCGCTGCACGAAGATCGCGAGCGCCGATTCGCACTCGCCGACGAGCGCGGCATGGCCGGCGTCGCGTGCGCGGGCCAGCACCTCGCGCATCTGCGCCGCCGCCTCGCCGAAGCGCCGCGCGAAGTAGGTCTGGATCGCCTCGACATAGCCGAAGCGCAGCGCGAGCCACTCGGGCAGCGCGTCCTGCGGCTGCGCGCGCGCGGCGGCGAGCGATTCGCGCGACTCGTCGGCGCGGCCGAGCCGCGTCAGCGCCACCGCCCGGTCCTGCAGCAGCCGCACGCGCGTCGCGGCGTCGCCGGCGGCGGCCAGCTCGCGATCGATGCGTTCGAGCGGTCGCGTCGACATCGCGCTTCAGTAACCGGCGGGCACGCGCCGATGCCAGTCGGTCGCGCGCTGGAACGCATGCGCCACGCCGAGCATCTTCGCTTCTTCGAAGTGGTTCGCCATGAGCTGCAGGCCGACGGGCCGGCGGCCGTTGACGGGCCCTGCGCCGAAACCGCAGGGGATGCTCATGCTCGGAATACCGGCCAGCGACCCCGGCACCGTGTACAGGTCGGCGAGGTACATCGCGACCGGATCGGCGGCCTTTTCGCCGAAGCCGAAGGCCACGCTGGTCGTCACCGGGCCCGCGATCACGTCGCACTGCTCGAACGCGCGCTGGAAGTCCTCGGCGATCAGCCGCCGCACCTGCATCGCCTTGATGAAGTACGCGTCGTAGTAGCCGTGGCTGAGCACGTAGGTGCCGATCAGGATGCGGCGCTTGGGCTCGGGGCCGAAGCCTTCGGCGCGCGACTTCTTCATCATGTCGACGAGATCCGTGTATTTCGCCGCGCGGTGTCCGTAGCGCACGCCGTCGAAGCGCGCGAGGTTCGAGCTCGCTTCGGCCGGCGCGATCACGTAGTAGACGGGGATGCCGAGCTCGGCATTCGGCAGCGAGATCTCGACGAGCCGCGCGCCGAGCCGTTCGTACTCGGCGAGCGCGGCGCGAACGGCGGCTTCGACGTCGGGCGCGAGCCCGGCACCGAAGAACTCTTTCGGCACGCCGATCTTCAACCCCTTGACGCCTGCGTCGAGGGCGCGCGTGTAGTCCTCGCGCGACCGATCGAGGCTGGTCGAGTCCTTCGGATCGAAACCCAGCATCGCGTTGAACACCAGCGCGCAGTCCTCGGCCGAATAGGTCATCAGCCCGGCGGTGTCGAGGCTCGAAGCGAAAGCGATCATCCCCCAGCGCGACGGGCGCCCGTACGTCGGCTTCGTGCCCGTGACGCCGGCGAACGCCGCCGGCTCGCGGATCGATCCTCCGGTGTCGGTCGCGGTGGCCACCGGCGCGATGCGCGCCGCCACGGCAGCCGAAGAGCCGCCCGAGGATCCGCCCGGCACGGCGGTCGTATCCCACGGGTTCAGCACGTTCCCGTAGGCGCTGTTCTCGTTGGACGAGCCCATCGCGAACTCGTCGCAGTTCAGCTTGCCCAGGCAAACCATGCCGGCGCGCTTCAGATTCTCGACGACGGTGGCGTCGAACGGGCTCATGTAACCCCGCAGGATCTTCGACGCCGCCGTGCTCGCCCACTCTTTCGTGACGAAGATGTCCTTGTGCGCGACCGGCACGCCGAGCAGCGCGCCGGTTTCGCCTTTGGCGCGGCGCGCGTCGGCCGCGCGCGCCTGCGCGAGGGTTTCCTCCGGGCGCACATCGAGGAACGCGTTGAGCGCGCGGTGCGCTTCGATGCGCGCGAGGAAGAGCTGCGCCAGCTCGACCGCGGACACCTTCTTCGCGTCGAGCAGCCGCGACAACTCCGCGACCGATGCGTGCGCCAGCTCGCTCATGCCTTGCGATCCGTGCTGCGCGACCCGCGATCCGCGACCCGTGACCCGACGCTCATTCGATCACCTTCGGCACGAGGAACAGTCCGTCCTGCTGTGCGGGCGCGTTCTTCATGTTCTCCTCGCGGTCGACCTCCTCGGTCACGATGTCCTCGCGCAGTCGCTGCCGTCCGCCGAGCGGGTGCGCCATCGGCTCGACACCGGTCGTATCGACCCGCCGCATCTTCTCGATCATCGCGAAGATGTCGTTCAACTGCGCGAGCGTCGCGTGCGCCTGCGCGTCGTCGATGTCGATGCGCGCAAGATGAGCGATCCGGTGAACGTCGGCGATGGACAGGGGCATCGGAAGCGCGATCTCGGGTTCTGGGTGACGGGTTGGTGGACCAGCCGGACGGCCGAGCGCGCCCTCGCAAAAACAAGGGCTTGCGGCCGATTTCCAAGGGCTTTTGCCGTATTATCGCCGACTCATGCGGGCTGCCGTCGGTCCGCCGGTTGCCCTGGGATTGCAGGCGGGCTGGTAAGCGCAATCCGCAATCCGCCAACGAAGAACCTATGTTCGGCTTTCTCCGCAGCTATTTCTCGAGCGATCTGGCCATCGACCTCGGCACCGCCAACACGCTGATCTACGTGCGCGGCAAGGGCATCGTGCTCGACGAACCGTCGGTCGTCGCGATCAGCCACGAGGGCGGCCCGAACGCCAAGCGCGCGATCCGCGCGGTCGGCCGCGAGGCCAAGCAGATGCTCGGCAAGGTGCCCGGCAACATCGAGGCGATCCGGCCGATGAAGGACGGCGTGATCGCCGACTTCACCGTCACCGAGCAGATGCTCAAGCAGTTCATCAAGATGGTCCATCCGTCGACGCTGCTTGCGCCGAGCCCGCGCATCATCATCTGCGTGCCGTGCGGTTCGACGCAGGTCGAACGGCGTGCGATCAAGGAGTCGGCCGAGGCGGCCGGCGCGAGCCAGGTGTTCCTGATCGAGGAACCGATGGCGGCGGCGATCGGCGCGGGACTGCCGGTGTCGGAGGCATCGGGGTCGATGGTCGTCGACATCGGCGGCGGCACGACCGAGGTCGGCATCATCTCGCTCGGCGGCATGGTGTATTCGGGATCGGTGCGCGTCGGCGGCGACAAGTTCGACGAGGCGATCATCAACTACATCCGCCGCAACTACGGCATGCTGATCGGCGAACCCACCGCCGAGGCCATCAAGAAGGAAATCGGTTCGGCCTTCCCGGGCTCCGAAGTCAAGGAGATGGAAGTCAAGGGCCGCAACCTGTCCGAAGGCATCCCGCGTTCGTTCACGATTTCGAGCAACGAGATCCTCGAGGCGCTGACCGACCCGCTGAACCAGATCGTCTCGGCGGTGAAGATCGCGCTCGAGCAGACGCCGCCCGAACTGGGCGCCGACATCGCCGAACGCGGCATGATGCTCACCGGCGGCGGTGCGCTGCTGCGCGACGTCGACCGCCTGCTGATGGAGGAAACGGGGCTGCCCGTGATCGTCGCCGAGGATCCGCTGACCTGCGTGGTGCGCGGCTGCGGAATCGCCCTCGAGCGCATGGACAAGCTCGGTTCGATCTTCGCGCATGGGTGATGTGAGTCCGGAGTCCGGAGCCGGGCGTCGGGAGAAGGCGCAACCGGCCTGAGCTGCTCCCGGCTCCGGACTCCCGACTCCCGACGCGGATGGAATACGGCCCGCCACCGCTGTTCAATCAGGGCGTATCCGCCCGGGCGCGGCTCGCGTTTTTCTCTTTTCTCGCGGTGGCGCTGCTGGTCGTCGACTCGCGCGTCAGGGCGCTCGAGACGATCCGCCTCGGCGTGGGCGTGGTGCTGTACCCGATTCAGCAGGCGCTGCTCGTGCCGCGCGACGTCGCCGCGCGCATCGCCGACTACTTCACGACGGTGGCCAACCTCACGCGCGAGAACGAGGCGCTGAAGCGCGCGGCGCTCGAGCACGCGGTGTTGCTGCAGCAGGCACAGAGCCTTGCTGCCGAAAACGCGCAGCTGCGGCAGCTCGCCGGGCTGCGCGAGCGTCTCGGGGCTTCGGTCGTGAACGCGCAGGTGCTGTACGAGTCGCGCGACCGCTTCACCAGCAAGATCGTGCTCGACCGCGGCGCGCAGCACGGCATCGTCGCCGGCAGCCCGGTGCTCGACGGTGTCGGCGTCGTCGGCCAGGTCACGCGCGTGTTTCCGCTGACTTCCGAGGTCACGCTGCTGACCGACAAGGACCAGGTGATCCCGGTCCAGATTCTGCGCAACGGGCTGCGCGGCGTGGCCTACGGCGGCGTGGACGCCGGCTCGCTCGAGCTGCGCTTCATGCCGTCCAACGCCGACATCGTCCAGGGCGATCAGCTCGTCACGTCGGGGCTGGACGGCGTTTACCCGCCGGGGCTGCCGGTGGCGACCGTGGCGCGCGTCGAGCGCAACGTGAAGGACCAGTTCGCGCGCGTCGTGCTCGCGCCGAGCGCCGGCGTGCACAGCCACACGCAGCTTCTGGTGCTGATCGTCGACACCTCGAAGATTCCGCCGAAGCCCGCGCCCGAGGCGAAGCGGCCGCAGCCGCGCGGAGCGAAGAAGTGAACCGCTTCGGCTCGTTGCTCGACAAGCTGGCCCAGTCGTTTGCGCTGCGGCCGGCGCGAACGGTCGACCCGGTCGAGCTCGCCGGCGGGCGCGGCGCGTACCGGCCCAAGGTGTTGCTGCGGCCGGTCAACCCGGTGTTCATCTGGGTGTCGCTGGTCGCTGCGTTCCTGCTGAACCTGCTGCCGTGGGGGCGCCTGCTGCTGGTGCCCGACTTCCTGGCGCTGGCGCTGGTCTTCTGGAACGTGCACCAGCCGCGCCGCGTCGGGATCGGCGCGGCCTTCGTCTTCGGCCTGCTGATGGACGTGCACAGCGGCGCGCTGTTCGGCGAACACGCGCTCGCGTACACGCTGCTGTCGTACGGCGCGATCTCGCTGCATCGACGGATCCTGTGGTTCCCGCTCGGCGCACAGGCGCTGTACGTCGGCCCGCTGTTGCTGCTGGCCCAGATCGCTTCGCTGGCGGTACGGCTGTGGGTCGGCGGCGGGTTCCCCGGCTGGAGCTATCTGCTCGAAAGCGTGATCGGCGCCGTGCTCTGGCCGGTCGCGAGCTACATCCTGCTCGCCCCACAGCGGCGCCCGATCCAGCGGGACGAAACGCGGCCTATTTAGACGGAAGGATTCGCGGCTCGGGATTTACGATTCGGTCGGCGTGGCGACAGATCGCGAGTCCTGAGCACCGCTTTGCTGCATGAGACACCTGCGTAACCCTGAACACGAGGTCCTGCACTTTCGTACGCGGATCGTGGCGGCGTCGCTCCTCGTGCTGGCGTGCCTGCTGCTGCTGGCCGGGCGCTTCGTGTGGTTGCAGCTCTTCAAGCACGACGACTTCTACGCGCGCGCCGAGAGCAACCGCATCGCGGTCGTCCCGGTGACCGCCAACCGCGGACTGATCAAGGACCGCAACGGCGTGATCATCGCGAAGAACTACGCCGGTTACACGCTGGAGATCGCC
Organism: Pseudomonadota bacterium; assembly: GCA_040752195.1. Lineage (GTDB taxonomy): Bacteria > Pseudomonadota > Gammaproteobacteria > Burkholderiales > Burkholderiaceae_F > DSNY01. The sequence continues at coordinate 9,566 of JBFMFC010000068.1, forward strand.
ACGCGCTACGCGCAGGAGCATCCGGGCGGCGCCAACGCGGTGATCGACGAGCTGGCCAAGGTCATCGACATCCAGCCGCGCGACCGGCGCCGGTTCAAGAAGCTGCAGGAGGAGCTGAAGGGGGCGGATTCGATCCCGATCCGCACGCGGCTCGCCGACGAGGAGGTTGCGCGGTTCGCCGCGCATCAGTATCGCTTTCCGGGCGTCGAACTGAAGGCGCGCCTGTTCCGCCACTATCCGCTCGGCGAGGTCGCCTCGCACCTGATCGGCTACATCGGGCGCGTCTCTCCCGCGGACAAGGAGAAGATCGCGACCTGGCCCGACGCCGCCGACTACGTCGGCACCGAGTACATCGGCAAGATCGGGCTCGAGCAGAGCTACGAACGCGAACTGCACGGCACGACCGGCTTCGAGGAAGTCGAGATCACCGCGGGCGGGCGCGCGGTGCGGACGCTGTCGCGCACGCCGTCCGTCCCCGGCAACGATCTGATCCTGTCGGTCGACATCAAGCTGCAGCAGATCGTGGAGAAGGCGTTCGGCGACCGCCGCGGCGCGCTGATCGCGATCGAGCCCGCCACCGGCGACGTGCTCGCGTTCGTCTCGAAGCCGACTTTCGATCCGAACCTGTTCGTCGAGGGGATCGACCCGCTAAGTTGGGATGCGCTGAACAGCGACCCGGACAAGCCGCTGCTGAATCGCGCGCTGCGCGGCACGTATCCGATCGGTTCGACGTACAAGCCCTTCCTCGCGCTGGCCGCGCTCGAGCTGGGCAAGCGCCGGCCCGAGCAGGTGATCTACGATCCCGGCTACTTCATGTTCGGCAATCACCGCTTCCGCGACAGCAACAAGGTGCCGCTGGGGCCGGTCGACATGCACCGGTCGATCGTCAAGTCGAGCGACATTTACTACTACATGGTCGCCAACGATCTCGGCGTGGACGCGATCCACGACTTCATGAAGCCGTTCGGCTTCGGGCAGATCACCGGCATCGACGTCGAGGGCGAGCAGACCGGGGTGCTGCCGTCGACGCGGTGGAAGCAGCAGCGCCTCAAACAGAAGTGGTACCCGGGCGAGACGATCTCGATCGGCATCGGCCAGGGCTACAACGCGTTCACGCTGCTGCAACTGGCGCACGCGACCGCCAACCTCGCCAACCGCGGCGTCGTGATGAAGCCGCACCTGGTCAAGCAGGTGGTCGACGCGCGCACCGGCGAGCGGCGCCTGACCGTGCCCAAGGAGAGCTACCGCATTCCGCTCAAGCCGCAGCACCTCAAGACGGTCATCGATGCGATGGTCGATGTCAACATCAGCGGCACCGGCCGCGCGGCCTTCCAGGGTGCACCGTACAAGGTCGCCGGCAAGACCGGCACCGCGCAGGTGATCGGCATCAAGCAGAACGAGAAGTACGACGCCAGCCGCGTCGACGAGCGGCATCGCGACCATTCGCTGTTCATCGCGTTCGCGCCGGCCGACGACCCGAAGATCGCGCTCGCGGTGATCGTGGAGAACGGCGGCTTCGGCGCGCTTGCCGCCGCGCCGATCGCGCGCCAGGCGATCGACTACTACCTGCTCGGCAAGGTGCCCACCGCGCCGGCGCTGCCGCGACAGGCGTCCGAGCTGTACGCGCAGCGCGAGACGGGAGCCGCCGGTGACTGACATCGCGCTCGGCCGCCGCATCGGCGACTGGGCGCTGGCGCGCCTGGCGGTGTTCGACCCCGCGCTGCTGGCGATCATCGCGAGCCTCGCGTTGATCGGGCTCGTCACGTTGTATTCGGCGGGCGCCGACTATCCATGGCGCTTCACGGACCAGCTGCGCAATCTGGCGATCGCCGGCGTGCTGATGTTCGTCGCGGCGAGCATCCCGCCGCCCACGCTGATGAAGCTCGCGGTGCCGGCGTACGCGGTCGGCATTGCGCTGCTGCTCGGCGTGGAGTTCGCCGGCGTCACCGTCAAGGGCGCGACGCGCTGGCTCGACATCGGTGTGGCGCGCATCCAGCCGTCGGAGATCATGAAGCTCGCGGTGCCGATGATGCTGGCGTGGTACTTCCACCGGCGCGAGGGCGCGGCACGCACTTTCGACTTCGCCGCCGCCGCGGCGATCGTCGCGGTACCCGTCGCGCTGATCGTCAAGCAGCCCGACCTCGGAACCGCGATGCTGGTGCTCGCCGCCGGCGCGTTCGTGATCTTCTTTGCGGGGCTGCCGTGGAAGTGGCTTGCGGCGCTCGTCGTCGCCGGGCTGGCGACCTTGCCGGTGGCCTGGACGCTGATGCACGACTACCAGCGCGAACGGATTCTGACGTTGATCGACCCGATGCAGGATCCGCTCGGCAAGGGCTTCCATACGCTGCAGGCGATGATCGCGATCGGCAGCGGCGGCGTGTTCGGCAAGGGCTGGATGCAGGGCACGCAGACGCACCTCGAGTTCATCCCCGAGCGCACGAGCGACTTCATTTTCGCGGTCTACTCGGAGGAGTTCGGCCTGGTCGGCAACCTCGTGCTGATCGTTCTGTTCTTCGCGCTCGTGATGCGCGCGCTTTCGATCGCGGGCAACGCGGCGACGCTGTTCGGGCGGCTGCTGGCGGCGACGATCGCGATGATCGTCTTCACCTACGCGTTCGTGAACATGGGCATGGTCAGCGGGATCCTGCCCGTCGTCGGCGTGCCGTTGCCCTTCATCAGCTACGGCGGCACCGCGCTGGTCACCCTGGGCCTGGCCTGCGGGATGCTGATGAGCATCCACCGCAACCGCAAACTGGTGCAGTCGTGAACGCGCCGCGCCTTAGTCCGGCAGCAGCGTGCGCGGCCGCGCTGGCGATCGGCGCGGCGCTCGCCGGATGCGGCGCGCCGCCGGCGAAGCGCTTCTCGGAAGCCGAGCCGCTGCGCACGGCCGACATCGCCAATGCGCCGCAGTACGTCGCTGTGCCCGATACGCCCGCACCTGAGGCGGTGCCGCCGCAAGCTGCTTCGGCGCCCGCTCCGCCGCGTGCTGCCGACGTCGCGCCGCGCGCGCAGCCGGCGGCGGCTGCACCCGTGACCGAGGCGGCGACGAAGCCTCCGGCCCCGGCGAGTTCCACTGCGGAGCGCGCGGCGCCACCGTCGCCCGCGCCGCTTGCACCGGGGCGCTGGACGGTCCAGGTGGGCGTCTTCGCGGTCCCGGCCAACGCCGAGCGCGATCGCGCGCGCGTGGCCGCGCGGCTCGCGTCCACGGACGTCGCGCCCGCGCAGCGCATCGTGCGCGTCGAACGCATCGGCGACCGCTCGCATGTGCTGGTCGGCGATCTGCCGGACCGCGAAGCGGCGCTGGCGCTCGCCGCGCAGCTGCGGCGCGCGCTGAAGCAGGACGTCGTCGTGCTGCGCAGGTAGGCGCGATGAGCGCAGCGCGAGTCGTCGGTCGCATTGCCGCCGCCGCACTCGTGCTGGCGCTCGCCGCGTGTTCGACCGCGCCGAGCAAACGCGCGGGCGGGTTTTATCAGGACGACGGCCCGCCCGAGCGCGCGCCGTCCGATCTGGCGTCCACGCCCGACGCGGTGCCGCGCATCGAGCCGTTCCACCCGTACGCGAACCGCCCGTACAGCGCGCTCGGCCGCCGCTTCACGCCGATCACCGACGACCGCCCGTTCCGCCAGCGCGGGCTCGCATCGTGGTACGGCCGCCAGTTCCACGGCAACCGAACGTCCAGCGGCGAGCGCTACGACATGTTCGCGATGACGGCGGCGCACCCGACGCTGCCGATCCCGAGCTATGCGCGCGTGACCAACGTTCGCAGCGGTGCGTCCGCGATCGTCCGCGTCAACGACCGCGGGCCCTTCAAGCCCGACCGCGTGATCGACCTGTCGTACGCGGCCGCCGTCAAGCTGGGTATCGCCGCCGCCGGCACCGGCGAGGTGGAAGTGGTACGGCTCACGCACGCCGACATTCGCTCCGGCCGCGTCGACACCGCGGCCTCCCCGCCGGTCGCCGAGCGCGCACCGCCGCCGGTATTTCAATCGGTTCAGGACGCGGCGCCTGCCGCGGTCGCCGCGCCGGCAAGCGCCGCATCGGGGCCGTGGTCGGTGCAGTTGGGCGCCTTCTCGATCGCCGGCAACGCCGAAACGCTGCGCGAGCGCATCGCCGTGCTGATCCAGCAGTACGCGGCCGAACTGGCCGCTGCGGACGCCCCGCGCGTGGAGAGCGACGGGCGGCTGTACCGCGTACTCGTCGGCCGCTTGGCGGACCGCGGCGCGGCGGTCGGGCTCGCCGAGTGGCTCGAGCGCCTGCTCGGGCGCGAAGCCGCAGTGTATTTCCGGCGGTAAGGAAAGGACGTTGTCTGGCTCGAGTTAGCGCTGACGGTCAGGACTACCAGTTGCATTGGGGTCGGAGGTATGCCACTCCGTAGACGAGGCGGACGTTTGTCCAGCTTGAACTCCCGTCGGGGCAATGCAACGTACGGGACGACCACATCGCGTCTTCTTCTTCCTGGTAGGTCATTTCCTGCCGATCTCCGCTATGGATGCGCCAAGCTTTAAAATGAGTCAGTAGATCCACATAATCGCCGCACACCATTATGGCTGGGTTGCCTTCGCCGCGCAGAAAGCGCTCGTACATATCGCGCGCTTTCGCATAACACTCCTGCAGGTTCGCCTTGACGCGCCCTTCCAGTTCCCCGCGTTGTGCGCCATCGATGAATCGCCTCACCGCGTACTGCGGGTACTGGCCTGGGTTGGACCAGCCATCCCACCACATCAGTCTGCCAGGGGCTTTACAAAAACGCGGCGGCATCGGGGCGACCTCGGGGTAGAACTCCACCCTTGAGAAGAGGTTGTGGTCCGACGGGACGTAACGGTCCGTCCGGAGCGAATCCAGCACGGCCGCGATGTCGCTCAACAACTTCGTCCGCGCATCGGTGTCCAGCCCCGGATCCACCATTACGGGAAGCAACTCCGGCGGAGGAAGCCTCTCCGGCGGGGGCAGTTTCCTCCGGCCATCGGTGTTAAGTCGCAGATAGGTCGCCTGGAAGTTGTGACCCAGCGGATCGTCGAGCGTCAGTGGCTGACTGACATTGCCCGGCAGCACACTGCCGTCGCCGAGCAGCTTGCGCAGGCCGAAGATCACGAGGTCCTGCCGCGAGGTCACGTGGCGGCCGTTGGCGCCGGCCACGTACGCGGCGGGGCTTGCCACCGCGACGATCGCGAGCGACTTCGCCGGGATGGCGTCGGTGCCCTGCGTCAGCAGCGCATAGGCCGAATTCGCGTACAGGCTGCCTTGCGAATGCGGCACGAGCAGCGTCTTGGCGCCGCTCAGTCGCTGGCGGCGGATGCGGTCAACCACGCGGGCCAGATCGGTGTCGTTCAGCGACACGTAGCCGGTGCCGCGGATGCGCTCGATCAGGATGCGTTGCAGTTCGTCGGCGAGCGACACCGGCAGCGGATCGCGCACGCGGCCGAGAAAGGCCCGCACGATCATCGCGAAGGTGGCACCCGGATACTCGTTGAGTTTCTGCGCGAAGACGTCGACCAGATCGAGCAGCGCGCCCTGCGAGGGGTTGTAGGCAAGGCGGTAGGCGATCAGGTGTTCGTTGTGGGAGTTGCCGTAGGCGTCGATCAGGGCGGCTCGGTTGTCATTTGCGTCGGTCTCGCTCGTCTGAATCCCGTTGATGTGGAAGATCTCGTACCGCCCGCACACGTCGAATTTGGCCAGACGGGGATCGATGTTGGCCGCGAGCGCAGTCCCTGCGCCCAGCGCGAGCATGATCGAAGCGACGAATCGCAGCATGGTGGCCCTCCCTTCTCCAGCGTTGGTCAGTTCTGCAGCTTCTCCGGGTCATAGCCGCACAGCTCCTCAATGGACAGCCGTGGGTCAGGCGCCTCGCTGACCTGTCCGGCCAGCAGCTTCTCCTTGCGGCGGAAAAGCTCGAAGCGAGCGGGCGTGTTCACGGTCTCGGCGACGACGTCCATCAGTGCCCGCCTGCTGACACGCGTTTCCCAATCGACAGTACGTGCGTAGCAGTCAATCGAACGCCTCGCATTGACCCGCGCCACCGCCTCCTCCGGCGTCCTGGGCGGATCGACGAGGTCGCGCTGCACGTCGCGCGCGATCGACCGCAGCGCGCGCACCGCCCGCTCCGAGTAGCCGTAGTTCTCGGCGATGAAGATCTCGATGTCGTCGCGGATGCCGTCGTGGTTCGAGTCCACGCCTTCGACGGTGGCGTTGGCCGCCGACCCCGGATGCGGCGGAAGATTTGCCAGGTACGCCGGCAGGCAGTCGCCGCGCAGCGGGTTCGCATCCGGCGCACACACCGGCTTGCCCTGCAGGGCGCGCAGCGGCGGCGTCTTGGCGACCGTGGGTGTGCGTTGTGCCGCTGCGGCGGCGTCCTCGCTCGACGACGTCCACCACTGGCTGCCGACGAACAGGGCAAGTGCGATGACGCCGGCGATCGCAAGACCGATGACGAGACCACGTCTTCTCACGAACGGACCCGTTGCTCAGGTTTGTGCAAGTCATTGTTGCGGTCGGCGCGGCAGCGAACAAGTCCCGCAGCCGGGCTACCACGCGCCCGGGAAGACTTCACTCGCTCGGCGCCGTCATTCTTGAGGTCTTGCCTCGGCGTGACCGGCCGGACGTGTGCTCTGGCCACGTACGCGGCGGGGCTTGTCATCCCGACGATCACCAGCGCTTCGACGGGACGGGCGGATCGCGCCGCGGCGCTCGCGCTGGCCGAGCAGTTCGAGCGGTTCCTCGGTCGCCCGGCGTTGCCCGTTCTTCGGCCGTGATCGAACGCTCGTCGGCGAGCGCCGGCCGGGGCGTCATCCGCGGCGGCGGCCTCGCGTTGCGCGCGTGCGGAACCGGCCTCAAGTTCCGCGCCGGGCCGCCGAAGGTCACTGTCGCCGCAGCGACCTCGTGCGACGTGGCAACGGTGCCTTTGCGGCGAGGTAACCCAACGAAACGCTTGCAAATGAAAGGAGATTGCACGATGAAACACGGTGGAGCCATAAGGCCGCTGATTGCGGCGGTCGCGATGCTGGTGCTGGCGACTGGTTCAGTGGCGTCGGCCGAGCAGAACCAGAGCGGCGGCCCGACTTCGGCACCGACTCACACCGTGCCCGCCAAGCCCCAACAGG
>JBFMFC010000069.1:0-16555 GCA_040752195.1 Pseudomonadota bacterium
CGACGATCGCGTCGAACACGCGAGCCGCGTCCATCCGGCCGGCCGGCCGGCCGGTGCGGGGGTTGATCAGTTCGTAGGTTTCGCGGCGCGCGGCCGCCTGCATGAACGCGTCGCTGACGCTGACCGACGTGTTGAAGTTGGCGAGCGTTTTGCCGTCGAGCTTGGCGGCGATGAACTCGAGGATGTCGGGGTGCTCGACCGCCAGCGCGCCCATGTTCGCGCCGCGCCGCTTGCCGCCCTGCTTGATGTTCTCGGTGGCGCAGTCGAAGATCTTCATGAACGAAACCGGGCCGGACGCTTCGCCGCCGGTCGACGCGACGATGTCGCCGCGCGGACGCAGCCGCGAGAACGAGAACCCCGTGCCGCCGCCGGTGCGCTGAACGAGCGCCATCTGCTTGACCGCTTCGAAGATGCTTTCCATCGTGTCTTCGATCGGCAGCACGAAGCACGCGCTCAACTGCCCCAGCGCCGTGCCCGCGTTCATCAAGGTCGGGCTGTTGGGAACGAAGTCGCGCGCGACGAGCAGCGCGTGGAAACGCTCGGCCCATTCGGAAGGCGAACCGCCGAACGACGCTTCGGCCTGCGCGATCGCGGTGGCCACACGCTCGAACAACTGCGCCGGCGTCTCGATCACGCGCCGCTCGGCATCGCGCAACAGGTAGCGCGCCTGCAGCACGCGCAGCGCATTGGCGGAGAGGTCCAGCGTGGGTGCGGATCGGGTCGCCATGTCGCTTCAGGCAGTCTGCCCTCGTTCGTACCATGCCCGGGTCGCGTTGACCACGCGCACCACCAGCAGCATCACCGGCACCTCGATCAGCACGCCGACCACGGTCGCCAGCGCCGCGCCCGACTCGAAGCCGAACAGGCTGATCGCCGCCGCCACCGCCAGCTCGAAGAAATTCGAGGCGCCGATCAGCGCCGAAGGGCATGCCACCGAGTGCTTCTCGCCGACCTTTCGGTTCAGCCAGTACGCAAGGCTCGAATTGAAGAAGACCTGGATCAGGATCGGCACCGCCAGCATCGCGATGATCAGGGGCTGGCGCAGGATCTGCTCGCCCTGGAAGGCGAACAGCAGCACCAGCGTGGCGAGCAGCGCGGCGATCGACCCCGGGCCGATTCGCGCCAGCAGCCGATCGAGCGCCGCCTGGCCGCCGCGCGCGAGCACGCGCGCGCGCACGAGCTGCGCGATCGCCACCGGGATCACGATGTACATGCCGACCGAGATCAGCAGCGTGTCCCAGGGCACGGTGATCGAGGAAAGCCCAAGCAACAGAGCCACGATCGGCGCAAACGCGAAGATCATGATGGTGTCGTTCAGGGCCACCTGACTCAGCGTGAAGTACGGGTCGCCGTTGGTGAGCCGGCTCCACACGAACACCATCGCGGTGCAGGGCGCGGCCGCCAGCAGGATCAGCCCGGCGACGTAGCTGTCGAGCTGCTCGGCCGGAAGAAGCGGCGCGAACACGTGGCGGATGAAGATCCAGGCGAGCAGCGCCATCGAGAAGGGCTTGACCGCCCAGTTGATGACGAGCGTGACGCCGATGCCGCGCACGTGACCCTTCACCTGCCCCAGCGCACCGAAGTCGATCTTCAGCAGCATCGGGATGATCATCACCCAGATCAGCACGCCGACCGGCAGGTTGACCTGCGCGATTTGCATCGTCCCGATCGCCTGCACCGGCGCGGGGAAGGTCTGGCCGAGCGCAATGCCGGCGACGATGCACAGCGCCACCCATACGGTGAGATAGCGCTCGAAGAAGCTCAGCGGCGCGGCGGCGGCGCGTTTGGCGGTGACTTCACATTGGGCGGACATGGAGGAAACCGTCGGAAAGTGGCTCGGCGGACTGCCGACGCAGCGCGCGAGCGCGGGCGTCCACGAAAGCGCCCGCAGCCGGGTCACGAAAGCCAGGGATCGTTGCCATACCGGCGTCGTCTTCAGCAAAGCTCACGGCAGCAGGCCGCCGATGCGGTCGAGTTCGCGCTTCAGCCGCTCGCGATCGCCCTTGAGCTCGTCGAGCGGCAAGGCGAGAAACGCTTCGATGCGGGCGCGCAGGATGCGATAAGCACGCTCGAAGGCGGCATCGATCTGCGCATCGGTGCCGGTCGCTTTGGCCGGGTCGTCCACACCCCAGTGCGCGCGGATGGCCGGGCCGAGGTAGGCGGGGCAGGTCTCGCCGGCGGCGCTTGCGCACACGGTGATCACGATGTCGGGCACCACGGGCAGGTCATCCCACGACTTGCTGGTGTAACCATCGGCCGGGATGCCCTCGCGCGCCAGCAGCGCCAACGAGCGCGGGTGCACCTGTCCGGTCGGATGGCTGCCGGCGCTCAGCGCCCGCCAGCCCGCGGGCGCCAGATGGTTGAAGGTGGCTTCGGCGAGGATCGAGCGGCACGAGTTGCCGGTGCAGAGAAACAGAACCCTCATCGCGTCGACCCGGTGCTGTGGACGGTGTGGCACAGGCGGCGGGACATGCGGCAGCGCCTTCACGCACGCGCACGTGCCCGCGAGCCGCGCGGGGGTGCGCCTCTGGCGGGCAGGCACGCGCGTGCGTCGCCACCGCAGCACTTCTCGGTCAGAAAGTCGAGCAGCTCGGTCATCGCCGCGAAGTCGGCCGAGTAGTAGATGTATCGGCCTTCGTGGCGCGCCTTCACCAGCCCCGCGTGCGCCAGCTCCTTCAGATGGAAGCTCAGCGTGGCGGGCGTCACGGCGAGCGCGGCCGCGATTTCGCCCGCCGCCAGACCACCCTGCCCCTGCTGCACGAGCAGCCGGTACACGTTCAGGCGCGTCGCCTGCGCCAGCGCGGCCAATGCCGCGACCGCTTCGCTTGTTTTCATGGTTCGAACATTATCAAACAATCGGCCGCGCTGCTTGACCCGCGTCAAGCAGCACCGGGCGCAGTGCAAGCCATGGCGACGCTTCGAACGGCGGTGCGCGGCCTGCGCTTCACGCCGGTCGCTTGCAGCGGCCGCGCGGCGGGGGTTTCCCGAAGGGCGACACGATCGGCTTGATCGACGGGGTGCCGGTGCAGACGCCGGACGACGCGCGCACGGCGCTGACGAAGGCGCAGCGCGAGCGGCGCGAGGCGATCGTCGCGGTCAAGCGCCCGGTCGGCCCGAAAGGACGCGGCTTCTTCCGGTATTCGGGGCCGTCGCGGCCGGTCGATGAGCTGCGCCGGGTGACGCCGTCACCCGGAACACCGCGTGGCCGACCGTGCTCACGCCGCTGCGCGCTCGGCGATCAGCGTGAGCCTTCTGCGGTCGGTGCGGTACCGCGCTTCGCGTGCGGCGCCGTCGCGCAGCGCGTCGAGCATCCGTCGCGCCCAGGCAGGCAGCCTTGTGCTCACCCGGTAGAAGGAAAAGCGGCCTTCCCTAGTCTGCTCGACGATGCCGGCTTCGCGCATCACCGCCAGGTGGCGCGAAACGGTCGGCTGCGGCAGATCGAGCGCGTTGACCAGCTCGCACACGCACAGCTCGTGCGCGCCGAGCAGAACGAGGATGCGCCGCCGGCTCTCGTCGGCGAGCACGTTCAAGACGTCGGCGGCGGTCAACGCGGGCATCGCCGCAATGCATTCGGCTCAAAGCATGGGTGCAAGCGCTGCTGTCCGCGCCCGTCCGTGCGCGGCGCAACGATGCGCTCGACCCACGGCGCGGGTGGCGGCTCGTTCGAGGCCGAAGCCGGCAGCGCTCCTGCGCTCACCGCGCCCCCTGCCCGCGCTCAGTGCACGGTCGCGGCGAGCTCGCCTTTGGCGTATCTCGTCGCCATCTTTTCGAGCGGCAGCGGCCTGATCCGCGACGCGCGGCCGGCGCAGCCGAACGCCTCGAAGCGCGCCTTGCAGATGTCGCGCGCCGCGGCGGTGGCCGCCTTGAAGAAGGCGCGCGGATCGAACTCCTCGGGCTTCTTCGCCATCAGCTCGCGAATCGCGCCGGTCATCGCCAGCCGGATGTCGGTGTCGATGTTGACCTTGCGCACGCCGTTGCGGATTCCCTCGACGATGCTCTCGACCGGAACGCCGTACGTTTCCTTGATGTCGCCGCCGTACTTGCGGATGATCGCGAGCCACTCCTGCGGCACGCTGGAGGAGCCGTGCATCACCAGGTGCGTGTTCGGGATGCGCGTGTGGATCGCCCGCACGCGGTCGATCGCGAGGATGTCGCCGGTGGGCTTGCGCGTGAACTTGTAGGCGCCGTGGCTGGTGCCGATCGCGATGGCCAGCGCATCGACACCGGTGGCGCGGACGAAGCGCGCGGCCTCGTCGGGGTCGGTCAGCAGTTGCGAGTGATCGAGCTTGCCTTCGGCGCCGACACCGTCTTCCTTGCCGGCGGTGCCGGTCTCGAGCGAACCCAGGCAGCCGAGTTCGCCTTCGACCGAAACGCCGACCGCGTGCGCCATCTCGACGACGCGGCCGGTGACCGCGACGTTGTAGTCGTAGCTGGCCGGCGTCTTCATGTCCTCCAGCAGCGAGCCGTCCATCATCACGCTCGTGAAGCCGCTGCGGATCGACTGCTGGCACACTGCGGGCGAGGCGCCGTGGTCCTGGTGCATGCACACGGGGATGTGCGGATACATCTCGACGGCCGCTTCGACCATCTTGCGCAGGAACGGCTCGCCCGCGTACTTGCGCGCGCCGGCCGACGCCTGCAGGATCACCGGGCTGTCGGTCGCATCCGCCGCCTGCATGATCGCGTGGATCTGCTCCATGTTGTTGATGTTGAAGGCGGGCAATCCGTAGTCGTGCTCGGCGGCGTGGTCGAGAAGCTGCCGCAGTGAAATCAACGCCATGGGTTCAATCCTCCGGAGGGTCTACGAAACTCTGGCCGCGGCGCGTTCGCCCTGGAGCGAGCGCGCGACTTCCGCGATCGATTCGATGATGCGGTCCGCGCCCGCCGACGCGATCGGCCGGCCGCGGTTGTAGCCGTACGGCACGGCCCACACGCGGATGCCCGCGGCACGCGCCGTCGCCACGTCGACCTCCGAGTCGCCGACCAGCAGCGTACGTTCGGGCGCGACGCGGAACCGATGCATGCAATGCGCCGCCGGCAGCGGGTCGGGTTTCTTCGCCGCCAGCGTGTCGCCGCAGATCACGAGATCGAGGTAGTCGCGCAGCCGGTGCGCGTCGAGCACCGCGTACGCGTAGCGCTCTTCCTTGTTGGTGACGACGGCGGTGCGAACGCCCGCCAGCCGCAAGGCATCGAGCGTCGGCTCGACATCGGCGAATACCCGGCTGCGCCGGCCGCAGTGGGCGAGGTAGTGACGGCTGAACGCCGGCATCAGCGCGTCGAGCGCCGGCGCGCGCTCGGGCGCGAGCGCGGCCCTGCGCAGGCTGGCCGCCAGCGCCGCGCGCATCAGCTCGCGCGTGCCGTGGCCGATCCAGTCGCGCACGAGCGCCTCCTCGACGCACGGCAGACCCCGCTCCGCAAGCAGCGCGTTGACCGCGTCGGCGATCTCCGGCGCGGTGTCGATCAGCGTGCCGTCGAGATCGAAGAGAACCAGCTCAAACATCGGCGCCCTCATGCAGCGGCGGCGGTTCGAGCGACGCGCCGAACGGCTTCGACGATTGCCCCGGCGGTGATGCCGAAGTGCTCGTACAGCGCCGCCGCCGGCGCCGACTCGCCGAAGCTCGCCACGCCGATCGCCTCGCCTTCGAGTCCGACGTACTTGCGCCAGAAGTCCGGATGCGCCGCTTCGACCGCGACGCGCGGCACGCCGCGCGGCAGTACCGCGTCGCGCCACGCCGCCGGCTGCCGGTCGAACACGCTGGTCGACGGCATCGACACGACTCGCACGGCGATGCCTGCGGCGGCGGCGAGCTTCTGCGCTTCGAGCGCGAGCGCCACCTCGGAGCCGGTGGCGATCAGCACGACCTCGGGCGCGCGTTCGGCTTCGCGCAGCACGTAGCCGCCGCGCGCGATCGGTGCCGTGTCGGCGTCGGCGACCTGCGGCAGGTTCTGCCGCGACAGCAGCAGCGCGGTCGGCCCGTCCCTGCGTTCGAGCGCGCAGCGCCACGCGACCGCCGTTTCCACGCCGTCGCACGGGCGCCAGACATCGAGATTGGGGATGGCGCGCAGCGCCGTCGCGTGCTCGACCGGCTGGTGCGTCGGCCCGTCCTCGCCGAGGCCGATCGAGTCGTGCGTCAGCACGTAGACGACGCGCTGCTTCATCAGCGCGCTCATGCGGATCCCGGAGCGCGCATAGTCGGAGAAGACGGCGAAGGTGCCGCCGTAGGGCACGAAGCCGCCGTGCAGCGCCACACCGTTCATGATCGCGGCCATGCCGAACTCGCGCACCCCGTAGTGCACGTAGTTGCCGTCGGCGTGCGAGTCCACGCCGCGCGACGCTTTGACCGCGGTGAGATTCGACCACGTCAGATCCGCCGAGCCGCCGAGCAGTTCGGGCACGCGCGCGACCAGCAGCTCGAGCATCTGCTGCGAAGACTTGCGCGTGGCCGTCGGTGCGGTCACCGCACGCGCGGCGGCGACGAGTTCGTTCGCGAGCGCGTGCCAGTCGGCGGGCAGCTCGCCGCGAAAGCGGCGCTCGAACTCGGCCGCCTCGGCCGGGTGCTTGGCGCGGTACTGCGCGAACAGCGCCTGCCAGCGCGCTTCGGCGGCGGCGCCGGCCGCGCGCGCATCCCACTGCGCGCGCAGCGCCGGCGGCACTTCGAACGCAGGATGCGGCCAGCCGAGCGACTCGCGCGTGGCCTTGGCCTCGGCCGCGCCGAGCGGCGCGCCGTGCACTTCGTGCTTGCCCGCCATCGTCGGCGCGCCCCAACCGATCGTCGTGCGGCACACGATCAACGTCGGCCGCCCGGTGCACGCGAGCGCGTCGCGCGTGGCGCGCTCGACCGCGGCCGGATCGTGCCCGTCGATCGGGCCGATCACGTTCCAGCCGTACGCTTCGAAACGCTTGCGCGTGTCGTCGCGGAACCAGCCGGTGACGTGGCCGTCGATCGAGATGCCGTTGTCGTCGTAGTAGCAGACGAGCTTGTTCAGGCCGAAGATCCCGGCGAGCGAGCACGCTTCGTGGCTGACACCTTCCATCAGGCAGCCGTCGCCGAGGAAGACGAAGGTGCGGTGATCGACGATCGGAAAGCCCGGCCGGTTGAAGCGCGCGGCGAGCAGCTTCTCGGCGAGCGCCATGCCGACCGCGTTGGCCAGCCCCTGGCCGAGCGGGCCGGTCGTCGTCTCGACGCCGGGCGTGACGCCCTGCTCGGGGTGCCCCGGGGTTTTCGAGTGAAGCTGCCGGAAGCGCTTCAGCTCGTCCAGCGGCAGGTCATAGCCGGTCAGATGCAGCAGCGCGTACAGCAGCATCGAACCGTGACCGTTGGACAGCACGAAGCGGTCGCGATCGGGCCAGCGCGGGTTGGCCGGGTTGTGCTTGAAGTGGTCGCGCCAGAGCACCTCGGCGATGTCGGCCATGCCCATCGGCATGCCGGGGTGGCCGCTCTTGGCGGCCTCGACCGCGTCGATCGCCAGAAAGCGCAGCGCGTTGGCCAGCGCGCGACGCTCGATCGCCGGGCCCGCGGAGAACTGCGGTGCGTTCATCGCAACGTTCCTCAAGTCAAAGAATTCGTCCGACCACCGAGGCACCGACAACGGCCGCCTGGGCTCTTCTCCGTGCTGTCCATGTTGCGGCGGTGAATCCGTTCCCGATCACGCGCGCTTCTTCAGATCCATCAGCCGCAGGATCATCGGCGTGAAGATGAGCTGCATCGCCAGCCCCATCTTGCCGCCCGGCGCCACGATGATGTTGGGGCGGCTCATCCACGAGTCGTGCAGCATCGACAGCAGATACGGAAAGTCGATGCCCTTGGGGTTGGCGAAACGGATCACGACCATGCTCTCGTCGGCGGTCGGGATGTCGCGCGCGATGAACGGGTTGGACGTGTCGACCATCGGCACGCGCTGGAAGTTGACGTGCGTGCGCGAGAACTGCGGGCAGATGTGGTTCACGTAGTCCGGCATTCGGCGCAGGATCGTGTCGACCACAGCCTCCTGCGAATAGCCGCGCAGGCTCTTGTCGCGGTGCAGTTTCTGGATCCACTCGAGGTTGATGATCGGCACGACGCCGACGAGCAGATCCACATGGCGCGCGACGTTGACCTTGTCGTCCGCGTAGGCGCCGTGCAGCCCTTCGTAGAACAGCAGGTCGCTGCCCGGCTCGATGTCCTGCCACGGGGTGAACGTGCCCGGCTCCTGCTTGTACGGCGCCGCCTCTTCGGCGTCGTGCAGGTACCTGCGCACGCTGCCGCGCCCGCTCTCGCCGTACGTGCGAAACAGGTTCTCCAGCTCGTCGAGCAGGTTCGCCTCGGGGCCGAAGTGGCTGAAGTTGCGGTTACCGGCGCGTTCGGCCTCGGCCATCGCCGCGCGCATGCCCTTGCGGTCATAGCGGTGGAAGGAGTCGCCCTCGACGACCTGCGCCTTGATGCCTTCGCGCCGGAAGATGTGCTGGAAGCTCTTCATCACCGTCGTCGTGCCGGCGCCGCTCGAACCGGTCACCGCGATGATCGGATGCTTGATCGACATGAGCGCCTCCGCCTACACGCGCGCTTCGGGGCGGTAGAGCGACCGCTCGTTGAACAGCGGCGACACGTACGGCTTGTCCTCGCCGCGGTCATACTCGTGGTGATAGCGGACGATGCGCTCGACCTCGGCCTTCGAGCCCAGAATCACGGGTACGCGCTGGTGCAGCTCGTCCGGCGCCACATCGAGGATGCGCGCGCGGCCGGTCGAGGCGGCACCGCCGGCCTGTTCGATCAGCAGGCTCATCGGATTGGCTTCGTACAGCAGCCGCAGGCGCCCGGGCTTGGCCGGCTCCTTCGTGTCGCGCGGGTACAGGAACACGCCGCCGCGCATCAGGATGCGGTGCACGTCGGCGACCATCGAAGCGATCCAGCGCATGTTGAAGTCGCGCCCGCGCACGCCCGTCTTGCCCGCCTTGCACTCGGCCACGTAGCGCGCGACCGGCGGCTCCCAGAAGCGTTCGTTCGACACGTTAATCGCGAACTCGGAGGTCTCCTCCGGGACGCGCAGATCGGGATGCGTCAGGATGAAGTTGCCGATCTCGCGGTCGAGCGTGAAGCCGTGCGTCCCGTGCCCGACGGTCAGGACGAGCATCGTCGCCGGCCCGTAGATCGCGTAGCCGGCCGCGACCTGTTTTGCGCCCGGCTGCAGGAAGTCGGCCGTGGTCGGCGCGGCCTCGCCTTCCTGCCGCAGCACCGAAAAGATCGTCCCGACCGCAACGTTGACATCGATGTTGCTCGAGCCGTCGAGCGGATCGAACACGAGCAGATACTCGCCGCGCCGGTATTGCGCGGGGATCGGGTACGGCGCGTCCATCTCCTCCGACACCATGCCGGCGAGCAGCCCGCCCCACTCGCAGCAGCTGACGACGACGTCGTTGGTCAGCACGTCGAGCGGCTTCTGCACGTCGCCGGCGGCGTTGCGCGACTCCAGCGACCCGACGCCGAGACCGAGCGCGCCGCGGCCGACCATCGCTGAAATCGCCTTGGTCGCCGCGGCGACGTCGACCAGCAGCGCCGCAAGTTCGCTCTGCCCCGGCGTGCCGCGAAACTGTTCGATCAGGAACTTCGAAAGCGTGGTTCGTCCGAGATGCATCGCCGCCTCACTTTGCTGGTGTGGAATTCGTATCCTCGGCGGCCGCGGCAAACACGCGCGAAGCGCGGATGTCGGCGGCGCTGATCAGCGTCAGCGCCTCGGGCGAGGCGTTCGCGCCGGCCGCGAGCGCGGCGTCGAAAATGCGGTTGGCCTGCCGCAGCCGCGCGCGGTCCAGCGCATTGCGGATCGAACGCGCGTTGGCGAAGTGCGGCTGGCGGATGCGGTAGTCGATGTACTCGCGCAGCGCGGCGAGCGCGTCGGCGTCGAAGCGGTAGTTCATCTGCTGCGCCATCTTCTGTGCGATCGCGAGCAGCTCGTCGAGCGTGTAGTCGGGAAAGTCGATGTGATGTGCGATGCGCGAGCTCAGGCCGGGGTTGGACTTGAAGAACGTGTCCATCCGGTCCTTGTACCCGGCCAGGATCACGACGAGGTCGTCGCGGTTGTTCTCCATGACCTGCAGCAGGATCTCGATCGCCTCCTGGCCGTAGTCGCGCTCGTTCTCGGGGCGGTACAGGTAGTAGGCCTCGTCGATGAACAGCACGCCGCCCATCGCGCGTTTGAGCACCTCCTTGGTTTTCGGCGCGGTGTGGCCGATGTACTGGCCCACCAGATCGTCGCGCGTAACGCTGACCACATGCCCTTTGCGCACGTAGCCGAGCCGGTGCAGGATCTCGGCCATCCGCAGCGCTACGGTTGTCTTGCCGGTGCCGGGGTTGCCGGTGAAGCACATGTGCAGTGAGGGCGTGGCCGCCTCGAGCCCGAGCTGCGTGCGCGCGCGCGAGACGACGAGAAAGGCGGCGATCTCGCGGATGCGCTTCTTGACCGGCGCGAGTCCCACCAGCTCGCGGTCGAGCTGGTCGAGCACGTCCTGCACCTGCGCTTCCCGCAGGATCGCGCGCAGATCGACGGTCGGTGTATCGGCTGCGCTCATGTCGCGGGCTGCCTTTTTTCAGCGCTCACCGGTGATTGCGGCAAGCGCTGGAAAAAGGCCCGCAGTCCCGGAGGAAGGAGGAGAAGACGGGGTGCGGGCACGAGGAGACACCGGGACGGGTCAGTAGCGCTGGCCGGCCGGCTTGTCGGTCGCGTACGAGTGAACCGTGTAGCGGATGTTGCGCGAGCGACCCTCCTGCCGCACCAGTCCGAAGCCGGGTTCGTCCTTCGGCCGGTTGACGATGAAGTCGAGCGCAACGCTCTCCACACCGCGCGTGGAATCGAACGCCACGGCCCGGATGTAGTGGTTCGGATACGCCTTGCGGCAGGCGTTGATCTCGTACAGCACCGCCGCGCCGTCTTTGATCTCGAACATCGGCAGACCCCACATCTCCCAGTAGGTGTTGCGCGGATGCGGGTCGTCGGTGAATTCCACCGACCAGGCCCACCCCTTGGAGATGCCGTACTCGATCTGCTTGCGGATCTCCTCGTCGGTCAGGTCCGGCAGGAAAGAAAAGCAGCCTTGCGTCAGTTTCATCGCGTTCTCCTACGCCGCGGTCGGCGTGACGGCGAAATCCGGGGTGTCGGTGGACGTGTAGTTAAAGGTCACGTCCTTCCAGGTATCGAGCGCCTGTTTCAGCGGCGTACACCACTTGGCGGCCTCGGCCAGGATCTCCGGGCCTTCGTTGATGATGTCGCGCCCCTCGTTGCGCGCCTTGACCATCGCCTCCAGCGCCACGCGGTTGGCTATGGCGCCGGCCTGGATACCCGCCGGATGCCCGATCGTTCCGCCGCCGAACTGCAGCACCACGTCGTCGCCCAACAGCGTCAGCAACTGGTGCATCTGACCGGCATGGATGCCGCCGGAGGCCACGGGCATCATCTTGTGCAGATCCCACCACGGCTGCTCGAAGAAGATGCCGCGCGCAAGATCCACAGGGTTGTGGCCCTCGCGACACACGTTGTAGAAGCCCTGCACCGTGAGCGGATCGCCCTCCAGCTTGCCGACGATCGTCCCCGCGTGGATGTGGTCGACCCCCGCCAGCCGCGCCCACTTGGCGATGACACGGAAGGAGACGCCGTGGTTCTTCTGCCGCGTGTACGTGCTGTGACCCGCGCGGTGCAGGTGCAGGATCATGTCGTTCTTGCGCGCCCAGTTGGCCATGCTCTGGATCGCGGTCCAGCCGATCACCAGGTCGATCATGATGATCACGCTGCCCAGTTCCTTGGCGAACTCGGCGCGCTCGTACATGTCTTCCATCGTCGCCGCCGTCACGTTCAAGTACGTGCCCTTGACCTCGCCGCTGGCGGCACTCGCCCGGTTGACCGCTTCCATGCAGTACAGGTAGCGGTCGCGCCAGTGCATGAACGGCTGGCTGTTGATGTTCTCGTCGTCCTTGGTGAAGTCCAGCCCGCCTTTCAGCGCTTCATAGACGACGCGGCCGTAGTTGCGGCCCGAAAGCCCGAGCTTGGGCTTCATCGTCGCGCCCAGGATCGGGCGGCCGAACTTGTTCAGCCGCTCGCGCTCGACGACGATCCCGGTGGCCGGCCCCTGGAACGTGCGCATCAGTACCGCCGGGATGCGGATGTCCTCCAGCCGCAGCGCCTTCAGCGGCTTGAAGCCGAACACGTTGCCGATGATCGAGGCGGTCATGTTGGCGATCGAACCGGCCTCGAACAGGATGTGGTCGTACGCGATGTACGCGAAGTACTGGCCCGGCGCGTTCGGCACGGGATCGACCCGGTACGCCTTGGCGCGGTAGCTGTCGACCGCGGTCAGCAGGTCGGTCCAGACCACGGTCCACGTCGCGGTGGACGATTCGCCGGCCACTGCGGCCGCGGCCTCATCCGGATCCACTCCGTCCTGCGGCGTAATGCGAAACACGCACAGTACGTCCGTGTCCTTGGGTTCGTACTCGGGCCGCCAGTAGCCCATCTGCTTGTACTTCAGGACACCGCCCTTGTAGCGCTGCTTCAGGTCGGTGATGTGGCCCTCGGCCGGCTTGTTCATGGTCGCACTCCATCGTCGCAACAGTCGTGGCCGGACTGTATGAACAGAGACCGATAAGGTAAAGTCAAACTTTCTTCTTTGGCAGTTAAGCCTTGCTTATGAAGAACGTCACGTTGCGCCAGTTGCGCGTTTTTGCCGCCGCGGCCAAGTCGCTTAGCTTTGGCAAGGCTGCCGAAGAGCTGCATCTGACACCGCCCGCGGTATCGATGCAGATCCGCGAACTGGAAAGCCAAGTGGGGCTGCCGCTGTTCGACCGGACCGGCCGCCAGGTCGCGCTGACCGTGACGGGCGAGTACTTGCTCGTCTACGTCCGCAAGATCCTCGCCACGCTGAAGGACGCGGAAGACGCGATCGCGCGCTTTCGCGGGCTGCAGGGCGGGCGGCTCGCGATCGGCATGGTCAGCACCGCCAAGTACTTCCTGCCGAGGCTGCTGGCGCAGTTCCGCGAGGATCATCCGGAAGTGGAGATCCGCCTCGTCGTCAGCGGCAACCGCGAGCAGCTCGTCGCGGCGATGCAGCGCAACGAGGTCGATCTCGCCGTGATGGGCCGGCCACCGCGCGAGATCGCCACGCGCGCCGAACCGTTCGCCGCGCACCCGCACGTGATCGTCACGCCGCCCGACCATGCGCTGGCGACAACGATGGGTCACGTGCCGGCGCTGGCGCTGGCGAACTTTCCGTTCATCGTCCGCGAGCCCGGCTCGGGAACGCGCGCGGCGATGGAGAAATACTTCGCGGACCACCGCATCGAGCCGCGCATCGCGATGGAAATGGCGAGCAACGAATCGATCAAGCAGGCGGTGATGGCCGGCCTGGGGATCGCGTTCCTTTCGCTGCACACGATCGGGCTGGAGCTGAAGTCCGGTCTGCTCGCGACACCCGACGTCGAGGGCCTGCCGATCGTGCGGCGCTGGTATGTCGTCAACAACCTCGCGAAAGTGCTGTCGCCGGCGGCGGAGGCGTTCCGCTACTTCATCCTCGAACGCGGCGAGAGCTTCCTCGCGAAGGAGTTCGGCGCGCTGCAGCCGGCGGGCCCACCGGCCTGACAGGCGTTCAGCACGGCGAAGGCCGCGGCCGACATCGGCGTGCGCATCCTCGTCTCCTCCGTGCGACGCGCAAGGCGATCGGCGGGGGCGCGGCTGGGCGGGGCTCACCGTCCGTCCCTTCCGGAGCAGAATCCGCGCATGCGATTCGAACACCTGGTTCAGATCAACGACCCGCTGATCCCGCTGCTCGACCCGCTGACGCGCGAGCAGCTCTGGCGCGGGCTCGTGCGGCGCGCCGAGGAGCCGACGCTGTTCGTGCTCGCGCTCGAGGGAGCCACCGTCCATTCGCGCGAACGGTCGGGCAACGTCGTCGAGTTGGTCCGCACGCTCGACTTCGGCGCGTTCACTGTCGACGACCGCGTCCGTCTGTATCCGCTCGACCGCACCGAAACGCGCACTGCGGCCACACCCCGCTGGCCCGCAAGCAGGCTGACGATCCGCATCGAGGAGCCGGCGCCCGACGCGCTCTTTCTGCGCTTCACCTACGAGTCCGACGAGGCCGAGGCGGACAGCGGGCTCGACGCCGTCACCGCTGCGCTGCGCAGGCGCGCCTACGAGAGCGCCGATCTCGACACCGTGCAGCGGATCCGCGAACTGGCGCAACGCGGAGAGCTCGGTTGAGGCGTGGGCGCGCGAACCGGGCGGCGTCGATGGCAGCGATCCACGCTCTCGTGAGCGCCTCGATGCGGCCGCGCTCCCGCACGCGACACCGATCTTCGTCGAAACGCATCGCCGGGGCCCGCCCTTCGCGCGCTGCTCGCGCGCAACGATGCGACACGCCGCGACGAAACGGCCGCGGCGCGCAGCCCCAAGGACTGTGACCTATGTCACACAGTGGCCCGTCGCATGATGACTGCCTTGACCCGTGGCAGCCGCGACCGCTACTTTCGGCCCACATTCGGCCGGGTTGTGTCGTGCACGCGCGATCACGCCGCGGTCGGGCGGGCGGTCCGCGACGGGCGCCCGAATCAGAACAGGCAACAAAAGGAGGAGACGCCATGGCTCGGTGCGCCCTCGGTCGGCACGGCATCGCACGCGCGAGCAACGTCTGCCCGATCCCTCGCTTCCGCCTCGCCGTGTTCCCGCTGCGCCGCTGCGGCAGCGCGTTCTGATCACGTTCGGTTTCCGCACCCACTCCCCGAGGAGGTCTTCGCCATGAGAATGAGATCGCTAGCCATCGCCGCCGCCGTCGCGGCAGCGTTCGCGTCGCCCGCCGCGTTCGCGACCAACGGGTACTTCCCGCACGGCCAGGGCATCAAGGCCAAGGGCATGGCCGGCGCGGCGATCGCGCTGCCACAGGACGCGATCGCGGCGGCGACGAACCCTGCAGGGATGTTCTTCGTCGGCAACCGCATCGACGTGGGGCTGGACTGGTTCAGACCGACGCGCGAGTCCGAAGTCGTCGGCAGCTGCTTCAACCCGCCGAGCTGCACGATGGGGGCCAATGGCACGTACGACGCCAACGACAAGAGCGACTTCTTCGTCCCGGAGTTCGGCTACAACCGCCTCGTCAATCCGAACCTTTCGCTGGGCGTCACGGTGTACGGGCACGGCGGGATGAACACGTCGTACACGTCGCCGTTCCCGCTGTTCGGCACCTCGAAAGCCGGGATCGACCTGTCGCAGCTCTTCATCGCGCCGACGGTCGCCTGGCAGGTCGCCCCCGGGCAGGTCATCGGCGCGTCGGTCAACCTCGCCTACCAACGCTTCAAGGCCACAGGGCTGGAGAACTTCACCGCCACCGGCGGCCCGCCCAATCAGTTCTCGGCGTTTCCCGGCAACGTGACTAACAGGGGCTACGACTCGTCGACCGGTGTGGGCGTGCGCATCGGCTGGATGGGCAAGCTCGCGCCGACCTGCGACTTCGGCGTGACCTACCAGACCAAGACCAAGATGAGCGAGTTCGACAAGTACAAGGGTCTGTTCGCCGAGGAAGGCGGTTTCGACATCCCCGCCAACTACGGCGCGGGCGTGGCGTGCAAGGTCGCACCGCCGGTGACCGTCGCGTTCGACGTCGTGCGTATCGAGTACTCGGGCATCAAGTCCGTGAACAACCCGCTGCTGCCGAATCTGTTCAACGCGCTGCTCGGGACGGCCAACGGCGCAGGCTTCGGCTGGCAAGACGTGACCGCATACAAGCTCGGCGTCCAGTGGGCGGTGAGCCCCACGACGACGCTGCGCGCCGGCTACAACTACGGCAAGCAGCCGATCCCGTCGAGCGAGACGCTGTTCAACGTGCTCGCGCCGGGCGTGGTCGAGCAGCACTTCACGGTCGGCGGCACGTGGGCCATGCCGGGCAACAGCGAGTTGAGCGCGTTCTTCATGTACGTCCCGGAGAAGACGGTCAACGGATCGAACTCGATTCCCCCGCCGTTCGGTGGCGGCAATGCCAACCTGAAGATGAAACAAATGTCGCTCGGCGTCGCGTACGGCTGGAGGTTCTGAGCGCCGGCCAACGCGCAGCGTGGAGAAAAGGGGCGCCCATGGCGCCCCTTTTTGTATCGATGGCCGGCAGGCTCGACGGCAAGGGGTGAGTCTGCCGCCCGTCTGGTCGACCCGCTTCGAGTGCCGGGGCAGCGGCTCTTCCCGGGCTTGGCTTTTTTCTCCCCTTCTTTGCTTTGTTCTCGGCCTCGGCCATCACGGCCTTTCTTCCCTTCCTTCGTCGCGTCCCGCGCGAAGGCGGAGCGTGGGCCGGTATGACAGCGCTGGCGAACAGCTTGAACGTCTTCCCGAGTTCGACCGCGTCGCAAAGCGCACACGTTGAGCGTTCTTCACGCAGCCCGGCGCCAAGGCTCGCATCGAAGGCCCGATACGACCGCCCTCACGCAACCGCGCTCGCAACGCGGCTCAGAAGCGCGCGTCGGGGCGCACCGGATCGGCGAGCGCCCACGCGGCGCGATACTCCGTCAGCGCGCGCTGCGCCGCGGCGCGCCGGCCCTGTCGGCGCAGGCTCTCG
>JBFMFC010000070.1:0-15734 GCA_040752195.1 Pseudomonadota bacterium
GCGCATCGTCGCGCCGGTCGGCGCGGATGGTCAAGTTCCTTCCGCGGCTTCGCGCTCGCCGTGACCCTTACGTGCCGCGCGCCACGGCTTCATGCACCCGCCGGATCGCGTCCGCGAAGAGCGGCGCCGCGCTGACGATCTCCACGCGCTCGCGCGCGGCTGCGCTCAGGCGCGAAGGCGGCACGGTGTCGGTGATGAGCGTCGCGGCGAAAGCCGGATTCGCGACCACGTCGCTCGCGCCCGCGTTGAACAGCCCGTGCGCGGCGAACGCGTAGACCTTGGCCGCGCCCGCGGCGAGGCACGTCTGCGCTGCGCGCAGCATCGTGCCGCCGGTGCTGATCAGGTCGTCGACGAGAAAGACGGTGGCGCCCTGCACTTCGCCGGCGAGCAGCGAGCCGCTGACGACACCGGCGCTGCGGCGCTTCTCCAGGTAAGCGGCGCCGAACACGCGGTTCAATCGCGCTTCGAGCGTTTCGCGGAAGAGCTGCGCGCGCTTCACTCCCCCGGGATCGGGCGAGGCGACGACGACCGGGCCGGCGCCCGCCAGCTCGCCCGCGCGCGGCGCGAACGCTTCTGCCGATTCGAGGTGCAGCGTCGGGATGCGGAAGGCGTTCTGGAACGCGGCGACGTTGTGCACCTCGAGCGTGATGACGCCGGCGATGCCCATCGCCTCGAAAAGCTGCGCGACGTAACGCGTGATCACCGGATCCCACGGCTTGGTCACGCGGTCCTTGCGCGCGTACGCGAGGTACGGCACGACGGCGGTGACGCGCGCGGCGCCGTGGTCGCGCAGCGCGCCGGCGAAGAACAGCAGCCGCGCGAGCTTGTCGTTGCCGCTGGCGCCGGCGTCGCCGTGCAGGCTCTGGATCACGAAGCAGTCGCGCCCGCGCACCTCGACGAGCGGGCGTGCCTTGTGTTCGCCGTCCTCGAACTCGCGCTCTTCGCACGCAGCGAGCTCGACGCCGAGCGAGGCGGCGACGCGTTCGCCGAAGCCGCGGGTGTGTTTGAGGGCGAAGACGAGCATGGCGTTGTCCCGTTGCAGAGATTACCCGCGCGCGCGCCGAAAGCTCACGGCGTCCACCTCAGCGCGAGCGTGCCGTCGGGCAGCCGTTCCACCCGGGTGCCGAGCGGGCGGCCTTCGCGGTTCAGCGTGTCGGCGAGCCATTGTGCGTCTTCGTCGGAGCCGCGCCGCACGCGAAAGCGGCGCATGCGGGTCGGCGTCATCGCCAGCGCGGCGAGCGCGCCGGTGGCGGGGTCGAGCGTGGCGAAGTACATCAGCGCGAGATCCCCGCGCCAGTGCTCGTGGCCGCGGATGCCCTCGTAGTCGTTGACGAAGTCGCCGCAGCCGTACAGGATCAGCCGGCCGCGATGGACTTCGATGCCCTTGACGTGGTGCGACGAGTGGCCGTGCACGAGATCGACGCCGGCCTCGTCGATCAGCCGGCGCGCGAACTCGCGCTGCGCGGCCGGGATCGCGAAGCCCCAGTTGCCGCCCCAGTGGATCGATGCGACGACCAGGTCGCCCGCGCGACGCACCGCGCTCACCTGCGCCGCGATCTCGGCGGCCGTCTGCGCGTTCAACTTGCGCAGCAGCGCCACGCCGGCGCGCGTCGCGGTCGCGGCCCATTCGGGCGGCACGCCGCTGTCCTCGGTGCAGTAGCCGAACACGAGCACGCGGCGACCGGGCGGCAGGTCGATGATCGCGGGCGCTGCGGCCTGCGCCGCGTCGCGGCCGGCGCCCGCCGTGCGGATACCCGCCCGCGCGAGCGTGTCGAGCGTCTCGGCGAGCCCGGCGTGCCCCCAGTCGAGCACGTGGTTGTTGGCGAGCACGCAGCAGTCGAGCTTCGCGGCGGTGAGCACGCGCACGTTGGCCGGATGCATGCGGTAGTGGATGCCCTTGCCCGGCCAGGCGTCGTCGCTCGCGGTCACCGCGGTTTCCAGGTTGACGATGCGCGCGTCCGGCCGCCGGCGCTCGAACTCCGCCAGCGCGTCGCCCCACAGGTCCGCGTAGCCCATCGGGCGGCGGATCGGGCCGCTGGCCGCCTCGGCCAGCTCGACGTAGCCGATCGCCGAGCGCACGTAGTCCTCGTAGAGCTGCGGCCGGCTCGGATGCGGCAGCGCCTGGTCGATGCCGCGGCCGGTCATCACGTCGCCGCACAGGAACAGTGTGATCGTGTCGGTGCTCATCGGCTCGGCTCCTCGCACCAGTCCAGCGCGCGAAAGCTGCGGACGAATTCTTCGAGCCGTTCGGCCGGCAGCCGGTCGATCCCGGCCGCGGCCGCGCGGCCGCCGCCGCTGGCAAACCGCCGGCACAGCGCGTCGGCGCCGCGCGGGGCGCGCACGCTGACGGTGAAGCTGCCGTCGGCCCTGGCGCGGACCACCGCGTACGCGCGCTGCGGATCGTCGGAGGCCAGCCGATGCGCGAACGTGCCGAGCACGCGCCGCGCCCACGGCTCGTCGGGCAGCCGGTACAACGCGCAACGTTGGTCCGCGTACTCGGGTGCGACGGCGCGCGCGGCCGCCAGATCCGCGCGGCAGCGGTCGATCAGCGCGGCGACGACCGGCTCGCGCGCGGCGAAGTCGAACGGATCCTCGTACGCGTGCAGCACGCGATACAGGGCGCGCGGATGGATCAGCACGTCGGCTTCGGTCTCGCCGTAGGCGTTGTAGTTCAGCGCCTCGCCCAGCGCGCGCAGCGTCTCGGCGCGCGCCTCGTCCAGGCCGAGCGCGGCCGCCAGTTCGAGCGCGGGCACGCGCAGGTTGTCGCCGAACGCGGCGACCACGGCCCAGCGGCGGAAGCGCCCGCCGAGATGGCGGTCGACGAGGATGCTCGTGCAGGTCGACGGCGCGCAATCGATGTGCGCCTCCAGCCGCGGGTGCACCGGAACGTCGCCGGCGTAGTGATGGTCGAACCAGCGCACGTGCGCGCCTTCGGCGAGCAGCCGTTCGAGCGCGGCGCGATTGCGGTCGAGCGAGATGTCGAGCACGGTGACCGTGCAGTCGGCGCCGGCGCGTACGCGCGCGAGCAGCTCGATGTCGCGTTTGAGTCCCGTCACCAGCTCCGCGTCGGCCGGCTGCGCGAGCCGCAGCTGATGCAGCGCGCACAGCCCGTCGGCATCGCCGTTGAAGACGTCGATGTGGCGCATAGATTACGGCCCGATGGCAATGCGGTTAGGATGCCGCAAAGCGGGTCCGCACCGGGTGTCGCAGGTCAAGCGAGCGCATGCGCTGACGCCGGTCAAGGCGGCGCGCCCGCTGCGGTGTCATGTTGGGTCCGTCCGGAATTCGCTACGCAACGAAGGAGCGCAGATGGTCAAGAAGATCCCGCAAGTCGACGCCCCCGATCCCGAACGCAGGACCTCGCCGATCATCGACGAAGAAGACGAGGACGCCTTCGACCTCGACCAGGGCCCCGGCATCTGCTACTTCAACGACGTGCCGTACGAGCTCGGCAGCTTCGTGTTGAGCGGCAACGAGCTGCTCAAGTGCGAAGGCGGCGGCGTGTGGGTGCGGCGGGGCGAAGTGCGGACCGACGCGCTGAAACGGTAGGGATTCGCTGCGCCGGGGCGCGGACGTCCCGCCCCCGGCGTCACTCGCGCCGTTCGCAACCGATCTCGACCCACCGCTCGCGCCGCTCGACGGTGAAGCGCACGGGCACGAAGCGTTCGGCGAGCCAGATCGCGGTGGTCGTGTGCAGGCTCGCCTCGGCGGTCGTGAACGATGCCGTATCGCCGGCCGCGCACGCCAGCGCGAGATAGACGATCAACTGGTCGGCCGCGTGCACGTCGAGCGCGACGTCGAGCGTCAGATCGCGCGCCAGCTCCGCGCCGGCCGATTCGCCGAGCGCCTCGGCGCGGACGCCGCGCTCGGCGACGCGGCCGGCGCCCAACGTCGTGCTGCCGCGATCGGCCGCGAGCACGATCGCGCCGCCGGGACCGAAGGCGTCGGCCCGCGGATCGACCGTCGCGTCGACCGGCCGGCCCGCGAGCTGCGCGAGCGCGGCATCGCGCATGCGCAGCGCGATGTGCTCGGGCAGCCTGGCGGTATGCACGAAAGCGCGGATCGCGCGCAGCGGGCCGGGGGCCAGCCGGCCGGGTGACCGCACCGGCGCCGGGTGCACCGAGAGTTCGACTTCGCCGCCGCCGCGCGGGTAGTAGCCGCGCCGCACACACGCGATGCGTGCGTCGACACCGAAGCGCGCGAGCAGCGGCAGCAGCACGAAACGCAGATAGTCGAGCGGCGGCGCGCCGCGCACGTCGGTGCCGCCGGCAAGCCGCACGGTCGACGCACGTCGCGCGGCGAGCAGAACCGGCAGCAACGCCTGCACGAGCAGCGTGATGCTGCCCGCGGTGCCGACATCGAAGCGCATGTCGCCGCCTTCGATCGGACCCGGGCGGAACGTCACTTCGGTGGCGCCGAGCGCGAGCCCTTCGATGTCGCCGCCGGCGAGTGCCGCGACCGCGCGCAATGCCGTCAGATGCTGCGCGGCGAGTCCGGGCTTCGGCCGCTTGGCGCGGATGCGCGTCAGCCGGATCGGCGTGCCGGTCACCGCCGCCAATGCGACCGCCATGCGCGCGATCTGCCCTCCGCCTTCGCCGGTGTCGCCGGGGATTTCGAGCAATGGCTTCATCTCACTTGAGCACGGCCGCACGGCCCGCCCGGCCGACCGCGCCTCCTCAGTCCCTTTCGCCGGACACGACGGCAGGAGTTTCCCCCCGCCACGCGGCCTGCAGCTCGGCGTGCAGCTCCGATGCGCGATCCTCGTAGCGCGGCGAGAAGTGGAACGGAACGACCGCCTTGGCGCCGAGCCGGCGCGCGATCGTGCCGGCCTGCTTCGCGGTCAGATGGTTCTTGCGCGCCGCGTGCTCGGCCTCGCTGTCCAGGAAGACGCTTTCGATGAACAGCAGGTCGACGCCGCCGAGCAGTTCGTCGAGCGCGCGCAGATTGGCCTCGGTGTAGCGGATGTCGGTCACGTAACCGACCCGCCTGCCCGGCACGAACTCCAGCACCGGGCGCAGCTCGCCGAGCCGCCGCGTCACGACGTGTTCGCCCGCGCGGTCGCGCCAGCGAACTTCGATCGGCGTGTCGTCCGGCGCGCCGGCCCGGGCGGCGCGCTTGAGCCGGTGCAGCCAATGGCCGGTCGGCAGCCCCAGTTCGGCGAGCCGGTTCTTCCACACGTTGACGTGCGTCGTCTCTTCCAGCGCGAAGGCGAGGCAAAGCACGTCATGGTCGAGGAAACGCGCGCGCACGCGGAACGACTCCTCGGCGAGCAGCACATCGTCCGCCCGAGTCCACGCTTCGCCGTCGACGCGCGCGAAGCGGTCGCGGCTGCAGAAGGTCGCGCGGCGCGCGCCGCCGTCGGGGTCGAGTTCGACCGCCTCGATCGTCAGCGCGACTTCGTAGCGGTGCACGACGTTCCACGTGTACGCGGCGAGCTTGTGCTCGACCTGCGCGATGAAGCCCGGCCCGCCGTACAGCGTGGCGCGCTCCTTGCGGCCGAGCACGACGCGCAGCCAGCGGTCGAAGCCGACGAAGTGGTCGATGTGCGCGTGCGTGACGAAGGCGTGCGAGATGCGCAGCAGCTTGCGCGGCGGCAGCGCGGCAACGTCGCCGAAGTCGATCAGCAGCGCGCGGCGCTCCTCGCGGAAGTCGACGTACAGCCCGGGATCGCCGAAGACGTCGTTGACCAGGGCGGGTTCGAACAGCGGGCGCATGGCGCTGGGCACGCGATCGCAACGCCGCAACTGTACCCGCCGCGAGCGGCGCCGGGATGTCGCAGGACAAGCGCGGCCCGGTTCGACGCCGCGCAGGCGCAACGGCGGGTCAGCCCATGGACTGCGCGAGAAACCTCATCGCGGCGGGGTTGCAGCTCGTCGCGGCGGAAACGCGCATCCACGTGCTCGGCAGCTGCGTCGGCGAGAATAGGCTGCCCGGCGCGCACAGGATGCCCTGCTCGGCGCCGGCAGCGGCGATCGCGTTGGTGTCGCGGCCGAAGTCGGCCCACAGGAAGATGCCGGCGTCGGGCTGCGCAAACAGCTTGACGCCCATTTTTTCGAGCGCGCGCGCGGTGCGGTCGCGCGCGGCGTCGAGCCTGCCGCGCAGCCGTTCGAGGTGCCGGCGATACTGCCCTTCGGCGAGGATGCGCGCGACCACGCGCTCGGTGAGCTCCGGCGTCGTGAGCCCCGTCAGCATCTTCAGTTCCGCGATCGGCTGCGCGATGTCGGGGTGCGCCGCGATGAACCCGACCCGCAGGTTCGCCGCCAGCGTCTTGGAGAACCCGCCGACGTAGACGACGCGCTTGAGTTGATCGAGGCTCGCCAGCCGCATGTACGACGGGGAGCTGCGCCCCGGATGCAGGTCGCCGTAGACGTCGTCCTCGACTATCGTGAATCCGTACTCGTCGGCGAGCTTGAGCAGCCGATGCGCATTGGCCGCCGACAGCGACGTGCCGGTCGGGTTGTGCAGCACGCTGCCGACGACGAACAGCTTCGGCTGATGCCGCGTCAGCAGGTTGGCGAGCACCGCGGTGTCGGGCCCGTCGAGGCCGCGCGGAACGCCGACGACCTTCGCGCCGAACGCCGCGAAGCGGCCGAACATCAGGTACCACGCCGGGTCCTCGACGAACACCGTGTCGCCCGGCGCGATGAAGTGCCGTGCGACCAGATCGATGCCGTGCGTGACACCCGCGGTGGTGACGATCTGCTCCGGGCTCGCGCCGATGTCGGCCAGCGCGAGCCGCTGCGCGAGCTGCTCGCGCAGCGGCAGATAGCCTTCGGGCACGCCGTAGTTGAGCAACGCCGCGCCCGCGCTGCGGCCGATCGCACGCACCGCCGCGGCGACGAGTTCGCTGTCGAGCCACGCCGGCGGCAGCAGCCCCGCGCCCGGATGATCGCTCGCGGGCGACTGCCGCAGCATGCTGCGCAGCAGCCAGACGACGTCGATCGGCGCGGCGTTCGTCGACGCGCGCGCAGCGACCGCGGACCGCGCAGCAGGCGCCGCGGCCCGGCCGCGGCGCGCGCGCACGTAGAAGCCCGAGCCGCGGCGCGACTCGACGTAGCCGGCGGCGATCAGCCGGTCGTACGCCTCGACCACGGTCGAGCGGCTGACGCGCTTGTCGTCTGCGAAGCGCCGGATCGAAGGCAGCCGCGTGCCCGGTTTGAGCGCGTGCTCGTCGATGCGCAGCGCGAGCCACGCGGCGAGCTGGTCCGCGAGTGTGCGTTCCGCGCCCGCGAGCACGCGCGGTGTCGCCGCCGCGAGCGCCGCCGGCTCGATGCGGGCGAGATCGTTCATCGGGCCGTGTCCGTCGACTCGAGCCGGCGCCGCATCACGTACTTGACGATGCCGTCCGGGAACCCCTCGAAGCGGCACGCGACCTCGTAGCCGTTGCGTTCGTACAGCGCCGGCGCCTGGAAGCTGAAGGTGTCCAGATAGATCAGGGTGCCGCCGCGTTCGCGCGCGGCGCGCTCGACGCGGCGCAGCAGCTCGGAGCCGATGCCGCGCCGGCGATGACGTGCATCGACCCAGAGCTGCTGCACTTCCCACGCACTGCCCCAGACGCGCGCGCGCAGCCCGCCGACGATCTGCCCGCCCGCGGCGCGCGCAAAGACGAACAGCGGCCGCACCGCACCGAGGTCGGCCGCTTCCAGGTTGTGCCGGTGCAGGCCGGCATCGAGCGTTTCGATGTCGGCCTCGCTCGCACTCTCCGTCGTCTCGTAGCTCGCTTCGGCTTGCGCCATCTCGCCTCCCTCCCGGCTCGACTGTCCTGCCCGTGGCGGCAGGCCAGTGGCCACGATTAACCTTCAAACTGTACTGGCACTGTACTGGTCGATGCGGTTACAGTGCAAGCTCGATCGCACCGCTTGCCCCATGCTGCCCGACCGCAACGCCATCGAAGACGCCGCCCGCATCGTCTATGCCGCGATGCCGGCCACGCCGCAGTATGCGTGGCCGCAACTGTGCGAGCTGCTCGCCGCCGAAGTGTGGGTCAAGCACGAGAACCACACGCCGGTCGGCGCGTTCAAGCTGCGCGGCGGGCTGGTCTACTTCGACGAACTGCACCGGCGCGAGCCGGGCTGCCGCGGCGCGGTCGCCGCCACGCGCGGCAACCACGGCCAATCGGTGGCGTTCGCGGCGCGCCGCTACGGCGTGTCCGCGACGATCTTCGTGCCCCGCGGAAACAGCCGCGAGAAGAACGCCGCGATGCGCGCGCTCGGCGCGCGGCTCGTCGAGCACGGCGACGACTTCCAGGCCGCGCGCGAGGAAGCGGACCGCTACGCGCAGGCTCACGGCATGCACTACGTGCCTTCGTATCACGCCGATCTCGTGCGCGGCGTGGCGACCTGCTGGATGGAGTTCTTCGGCGCCGCACCCGGACTCGACGTCGTCTACGTGCCGATCGGCCTGGGGTCGGGCATCGGCGCCTGCGCTGCCGCGCGCAACGCGCTCGGCTTGCGCACGCGCATCGTCGGCGTCGTCTCCGCGCACGCGCCGTGCTATGCGCTGTCGTTCGCGGCGCGCCGCCCGATCGACGCGCCGGTGACGACGAAGCTCGCCGACGGGCTCGCCTGCCGCGTGCCGGATCCCGAGTCGCTCGACGCGATCCTGGCGAACGTCGACGGCATCGTGCAGGTCACCGACGCCGAGGTCGCCGCTGCGATGCGGCTGCTGTTCGCGACGACCCACAACACCGCCGAAGGCGCCGGCGCGGCTGCGCTGGCGGCAGCGCTGGCGCAGCGCGAAGCGCTCGCCGGCCGCAAGGTCGGGCTCGCGCTCACCGGCGGCAACGTCGACGCCGACGTGTTCGCGCGCGTGCTCGGGGGCGCAGACGCATGAGCGCGGACCAGTTGGCTGCGCTCGTCGTCTTCGCGCTCGTCGGTTCGTTCACGCCGGGACCGAACAATGCGATCGCCACCGCGACCGGCGCGAACCACGGCTTCGCGGCCGCGCTGCCGCACATCGCGGGCGTGCCTTTCGGCTTCTCGACGATGCTGCTCGCGGCCGCCGGCGGCGTGGCGACGCTCGTCGTCGCGTCGCCCGCGTTGTCGGCAGCGCTGAAGTGGCTCGGCATCGCTTACCTGCTCTGGCTGGCGTGGGGGCTGGCGCGCTCGCGCGACGGCGGCAGCGCCGGCGGGCCGTTCAAGCTGCCGCTCGCGTTCTGGCAGTCGGCGCTGTTCCAGTACCTGAATCCGAAGGCGTGGATGCTCGCGGTCGCGACCGCCGCCGCCTGGCTCGCGACCGACCGGCCGTGGCAGCGTGCCGCCGTCGTCTGCATGGTCTTCTCGATCGCCTGCGCCGCGAGCCTCGTGCTGTGGGCCGCCGTCGGCGCGGCGTTGCGCGACTGGCTTGCGCGCGGCGCACGGCTGCGGGCGTTCAACACGACGATGGGTGCCCTGCTCGCCGTCACCGCCGTCTGGATGGGGGTGGCGTGAAGCGGCGCCGCGGCAACGCACCGCCCGATCGCCAAGTGCGGCGCTCGCGATGAACGTCGCGACGGTCGCACCGGCCGCCGCGGGCGGCGCGCCGCGCCGCCCCGGGCTCGGTCTTTTCCTCGGCGTGCTCGGCGTGATCGCGTTCAGCCTGACGCTGCCGATGACGCGCTACGCGGTCGCCGAACTCGACCCGTGGTTCCTCGCGTTCGGCCGCATGTCGATCGCCGGCGCGCTCTCGGCGCTCGTGATCGTCGCCAGCGGCGTGCGGCGCCCCGCGCGCGCGGACTGGCCGCTGGTGCTGTGGGCCGCGGTCGGCGTCGTGATCGGATTTCCGCTGCTGTCGTCGCTCGCGATGAAACACATCCCGGCCAATCACGGCGCGATCATGAACGGCGCGTTGCCGTTCGCGACCGCGCTGCTCGCCGCGCTGTGGTTCGGCGAGCGCCACTCGCGCCGCTTCTGGCTGTGCGCGGTGGTCGGATCGGCGCTCGTGATCGCGTTCGCGCTGCGCGGCGGCGGCACGCACGCGTTCGGCTTCGGCGAAGCGGCGATGCTCGGCGCAGTCGCGATCTGCGCGGTCGGTTACGCCGCCGGCGGTCGGCTGTCGGCACGGCTGGGCGGAATCGCGGTGATCCTGTGGGCGCTCG
The DNA here is from genome assembly GCA_040752195.1 of Pseudomonadota bacterium. Taxonomy (GTDB): domain Bacteria; phylum Pseudomonadota; class Gammaproteobacteria; order Burkholderiales; family Burkholderiaceae_F; genus DSNY01. The sequence goes on from JBFMFC010000070.1 coordinate 10,076, forward strand.
CGGTCGCGCTGCCGATCACGGCGCCGATCACGCTCGCGCTGCTGTGGAACGCGCCGCCGCACGCGGGCGCGTTGTCGTGGGCCGCGTTCGGCTACGTGACGCTCGTCTCGCAGTTGATCGGCTTCTTCGCGTGGTACAACGGCATGGCGCTCGGCGGCATCGCGCGCGTCGGCCAGGTGCAGTTGCTGCAGGCGTTCCTCACGATCGCCTTTGCCGCGGCTCTGTTCGGCGAACGCGTCGAGCCGACGACGTGGCTGTTTGCCGCGGCGGTCGTCGCGACGATCGCGATCGGCCGCACCCGACCGAGGACAAACGCATGACGCGCCGCTTTCCGTACGTGACCGTCGATGTCTTCACCGACCGCCGCTTCGGCGGCAATCCGCTCGCGGTGTTCACCGACGCGCAGGGACTGACCGACCGCGAGATGCAGCAGCTCGCCGCCGAGATGAACTACAGCGAGACGACCTTCGTGCTGCCGCCCGCGGATCCGGCGAACACGGCGCGCGTGCGCATCTTCAATCGCACCGCGGAGATGCCGTTCGCGGGACACCCGAACGTCGGCACCGGTTGCGTGCTGGCGACGCTGGGGCGCGGCCACGGTGACGTGCTGCGCTTCGAGGAGATCGCCGGGCTGGTCGAGGTGCGCATCGAGCGCGCTGCGCACGGCGGGATCGCCGGCGCGCACATCGCGGCGCCGCAGCCGCTGTCGGTCGGCGAGGAGCTTCCGGCCGAAGGCGTTGCCGCCTGCGCCGGGCTCACGACGGCGGACCTCGTCCTTGCGCGCCACCGGCCGCGCATGGCTTCGGTCGGCCTGCCGTTCTGTATGGTCGAAGTCAGGCCGGAAGCGCTGACGCGCGCAACGCCCAACCTCGCCGCGTTTCAGTCCCTCGCGCGGCACGCCGGCATGCACGACCGGCTGTCGCTGCATCTGCACTGCTACGCCGAAGGCGATGCGCCCGACCGACTGCGCACGCGGATGTTCGCGCCGATCTCCGGCACCTGGGAGGATCCCGCCACCGGCAGCGCCAACGCGGCGCTCGCCGCCTTCCTGCTGTCGCTCGGCAGCGCGAACGCAGCGCGCTTCGAGATCGCGCAGGGCGTCGAGATGGGCCGGCCGAGCCTGCTGCTCGCGTCGGCGCGGCGCACGGCGGACGGCATCCGCGCCACCGTCGGCGGCGGCTGCGTGCAGGTGCTGCGCGGCGAGGCGATGCTCGACTAGCCGCGCCGGATCACTGCGCCGGCGCCGCTGCCGGCTTCGCCAGTCCGCTCACCTTCAGCTTCGACCTGACCAGCGTGCCCTTGCGCGCGCGATGGCCCGTGTGCGCCTTCAGCTCTTCGCCGGCGACCAGCAACTCGACCGGCTTGCCGGTGCGCGATGTGCCCTGCACGACCACACCGCTCGCGCCGCACGGCGTTGCGGCGATCATCTTCTCGCCGTCGTCGAGCCCCATGAACGTGACGCCGCGGCCGCCGCCCGGCTGCGCCTTGATCTCGTTGGCGGCGAACACGAGCAGCCGCCCTTTCTCCGACAGGCAGGCGATGCGGTCGTCGGTCGCCGGATCGACCAGCGCCGGCCGCAGCGGCACGGCGCCCTCCTCGACCGTGATGAACTGCTTGCCGCCCTTTTGCCGCGACACCATGTCGCCGATCGTGCAAGCGAAGCCGTGGCCGCTGCTGGTCGAAACGAGCAACGGCTGCGAAGCGGCGCCGGCGACATACGCGACCAGCCGCGTTCCCGCTTCCAGCTCGATCATCGAGGTCACCGGTGCGCCGTCGCCGCGCGCCGACGGCAACTGCGCGACCGGGATCGAATACACGCGGCCGTTGCTGCCGAGCGCGATGAGCTGGTCGACCGTGCGGCACTCGAATGCGCCGTACAGCGCATCGCCCGGCTTGAAGGTGAACTGCGTCGCGTCGTGGCCGTGGCCGCTGCGCGCGCGCGCGAAACCCATTTCGGAGACGATCACCGTGACCGGCTCGTCGATGACCCTGGCCTCGACGGTCGCGCGCTCGGCCGCTTCGATCAGCGTGCGGCGGGCGTCGCCGAACTGCTTCGCGTCCTCGTCGAACTCTTTCGCGATCTGCTTTCTGAGCGCGGCCTCCGAATCGAGCAGCTTCTGCAGACCCGTTTCCTCCTTGCGCAACTCGGCAAGCTCGCGCTCGATCCGGATGCCCTCGAGCTTGGCAAGCTGCCGCAGCCGCATCTCGAGGATGTCCTCGGCCTGACGCTCGGTGAGGTTGAACGCGGCCATCAGCTCGGGCTTCGGCTCGTCCGAGCGCCGGATCAGCTTGATCACGCGGTCGATGTTCAGCAGGACGAGCTGCCGGCCCGCCAGGATGTGGATGCGGTCCTGCACCTTGGCGAGCCGGTGCTGCGTGCGCCGGCGCACGGTCGCCACGCGGAACTCGACCCACTCGCGCAGAATGTCGGGCAACGCCTTCTGCCGCGGCCGCCCGTCGGTGCCGATCATCACGAGGTTGACCGGCACGTTCGTCTCGAGGCTCGTGTGCGCCAGAAGAAAATTGACCAGCTCGTGCCGGTCGATGCGCGACGTGGCCGGCTCGACGACGAAGCGCACCGGCGCGGTCTTGTCGGACTCGTCGCGCGTGCGGTCGAGCAGCGACTTGGCCATCTGCCGCAGGTTCTGCTGCTCCGGCGTCAACGACTTCTTGCCGGCCTTGACTTTCGGGTCGGTGAGCTCGGCGATCTCCAGTTCGACCCGCGCCGCCGACACGCCCGGCGGCAACTCGGTGATCACGAGCTGCCACTGACCGCGCGCCAATTCCTCGAACGTGTAGCGGGCGCGGACCTTCAGGCTGCCGCGCCCGGTCGCGTACACCTCGCGGATCTCGTCTTCGCCGGAGATGATCTGGCCGCCGCCCGGAAAGTCCGGGCCGGGCATCGCCTGCAGCAGTTCTTTCAGCGGCGTCTTCGGGTTCTTCAGCACGAGCTGCAGCGCAGCGGCGACCTCGCGCAGGTTGTGCGAAGGGATCTCCGTCGCGAGCCCCACCGCGATGCCGGTGGCGCCGTTGAGCAGCACGAACGGCAGCCGCGCCGGCAGCAGCTTCGGTTCCTGGAAGGCGCCGTCGTAGTTCGGGCCGAAGTCGACGGTGCCTTCGTCGAGTTCGTCGAGCAGCAGCCGCGCGATCGGCGTGAGCCGCGCCTCGGTGTAGCGCATCGCCGCCGCGCTGTCGCCGTCGCGCGAGCCGAAGTTGCCCTGGCCGTCGATCAGCGGATAGCGCAGCGAGAAACTCTGCGCCATGCGAACGAGCGCGTCGTATGCAGCCTGGTCGCCGTGCGGGTGGTACTTGCCGAGCACGTCGCCGACCACGCGCGCGCTCTTCACCGGCTTGGCGTTGGCCGCCAGGCCCATCTCGTTCATCGCGTACAGGATGCGCCGCTGCACCGGCTTGCAGCCGTCGGCGATGTCGGGCAGCGCGCGGCCCTTGACGACCGATACCGCGTAGTCGAGGTACGCGCGGCTCGCGAATTGCGCGAGCGTCAATGCCTCCGCGCCTTCATCCGGCGCGGTGAAGAGCGACTGTTGTTCCGACATGGCTGACCCGTGCCCTGCGGGGCGCTGCGAAGGGGCGCGATGTTACCGGACGGTGCGCGCCGGCAGCGCCGGCGATCGGACTACGCCACAGCTTCGCCGGCGCCGATCCTCGCGAGCAGCGTCGTTGCCGCGCGCTCCGACAGCACCACGATCAGCTTCATCGACGCCCGCGTCATGCCGACGAACAGCTTGCGCTGCGCGATGTCGTCGAGCGCGTCGAAGTCGACTTCGGTCAGCACCACGCACGGCGCCGACTGTCCCTTGAAGCGGTAGACGGTCTCGACGAGCAGATCGCCCTCGGAGAACTGCGGCGTGCCGAACAGGTCGTAGCGGCCGAGCCAGCGCTTGAGCTGGTGCGGCCCGAGCTGGTCGTACGGTGCGAGCAGCGACTTCTCGCGCCCGCTGAAGGTGACGACCACCGTGTCGCTCACGCGAAAGCCCGCCTGCAGCGCCTTGGTGACCGCGCGCTTGGTCGCTTCGACGAGTTGCACCGCGTCCGCATAGGTCAGGAACTCGACTTCGCCGCCGGCAAACGGGCTCGCGGCCTCGATCGGACGCGTCGGCTGCAGCAGTCGGTTGATGTAGCCGAGCACGTCGCGCGGGCTGCGGTAGTTCGTCTCCGCGGTCAGCGTGACCCAGCCCGGCAGCTCGACCGGCGGCCGGTCGTATAGCCTCTGCATCGGATCCTCGAGCCACCAGGCGCGCCCGTCCGGCTTGAGCAGCCGCAGCAGCGCATCCTTCCATGCGGGCTGGAAGTCCTGCCCTTCGTCGATGACCAGTTCATCGACCTGCGCCTCGACGCCGACCGCAAGCTCGGCGAAACGCGCCTCCATGTCCGCGAACGCGCCGGGGCGGCCGTAGTCGATCGACTGCCCCGCCGCGCGCAGCCTGCGGTCGCACAGCTGGTGGTAGCTCGCGACTTCGACCGCGGCCGGCGCGATGTGCGCCATGTGATCGGCCAGCGGGCGGTTGAAACAGACGTACAGCGCGCGGCGTCCCGCGCCGGCCGCTGCGGTCAGCACCGACAGCGCCAGTTGCGTCTTGCCCGAGCCCGCGGTGCCGACCACGCGCAGCCGGAACGGGTCGAAGTCCAGCCGCTGCGCCCAGTGCGCGAGCCCGCCCGCCAGCCGCGTGACGAGTCGCTCGGCGCGGCCGACCAGCGCGCTCACGTCCGGCACGAGCTGCAGCTCGTCGGCGAAGAAGCGCCGCAGGTGATGCGCCAGCGCATCGCGTGCCGGCTCCGCGGGCAACGCGTCGGCGATGCGCCTGCACAGCTCGCCGCGCAACGGCGCATCGACGATGCGCTCGGGCGCAATGCCGGCGGTGCCTTTGTGCCTGACCGTGTAGTCGGGGCAGTACAGCAGGTAGTCGATCGCGAGCGGCTCGTTGCGCACGACGGGTGCGAGCCTGCGCCGCAGCGCCTCGAGCGTGCGCGCAAGCTGCGTGGCGACGCGCTTCTCGCGCCCTTCGTACTTCTTGACGAGCCCGTCGGCGGTCTCCGACAGGAACCCGGACTTCTGCTCGACCAGCAGCACGCGCGCACCCGGCGAGACGATCACGAAGTCGATCTCGCCGAACACCGCATGGCCGCGGTCGATGCGCGTCCAGTGCACGCCGTGGAAGACCGTCAGATCCTCGGGCAGCCCGGATTCGAGCGTCGCCAGCGTCTCGATCTCGCGCAGCGCGGCGCCGGCGACTTCGAGTTCGCGCCAGCCGGAGGGAATCACTTTCGCCATGGCTTGATCGTACCGGCACGCGCCTGCTTCAATGCGCGCTGCCGCCGTACCGATCGGACTTCGAACCTGGATTCGCCGTGACTCTGCCCGCCTTAAGCCGCAGCAAGATCGATCTGTTCCTCACCTGCCCGCGCTGCTTCTGGCTCGACGTGCGAGCGAAGATCCGCCAGCCGCCGGGCTATCCGTTCAACCTGAACAACGCGGTCGATCACCTCTTGAAGAACGAGTTCGACCGCTACCGCGGGGGCGCGACGGTCCCGCCGCGCCTGCAGCGCGAAGGGCTGGCGTTGATCCCGGCCGCGCACCCCGAGCTGCCGCGCTGGCGCCACAACTTTACCGGCGTGCGGGTCGAGCACGCGCCGACGG
>JBFMFC010000071.1:0-15485 GCA_040752195.1 Pseudomonadota bacterium
CATCGTCACCGGGGCGTCGCGCGGTCTGGGACGCGCGATCGTCGAACAGCTTCTCGCGCGCGAGCGCGCGCTGCTGACGATCTCGCGCAAGCCCGATCCGACGCTCGAAGCGCGTGCCGCTGCGGCGGGCGCAAGGCTCGAACAATGGGCGCTCGACCTGGCGCACGGCATCGGCGCCGCCGCGCGCCTCGAGGCCTGGCTGCACGGGCAGCCGCGCGACCGCTTTACGACCGCGACGCTGATCAACAACGCGGGCGTGCTGGGCAAGGTCGGCCCGATCGACGCGAGCGACGCCGAAACGCTGGCCGCCGTGCTGCGCGTCGGGCTCGAGGCGCCGCTGGTGCTGACGAGTGCTTTCCTGCGCGCGACCCGTCCCTGGAACGCGCAACGGCGCGTACTGAACGTGTCGTCCGGCGCGGGACGCCGGCCGATCGCCGGCTGGGCCGCGTACTGCGCGGCGAAGGCGGGGCTGGACCACTTCTCGCGCGTCACCGCGCTCGACGAGCAGCGGCTGCCGAACCCGGCAAGGATCGTTTCGCTCGCGCCCGGCGTCGTCGACACCGACATGCAGGGCGAACTGCGCGCCTCCGACCCTGCGGGCTTTCCCGACATCGAGCAGTTCAAGCAGCTCAAGGCGAGCGGACAGCTCGCCACCCCCGACGCCGCGGCCGCGCGCGTGCTCGCGTACCTCGCCCGCGCCGACTTCGGCACCCAACCCGTCGCCGACGTGCGCGACGCCTGAAGAAGAATGCTCATGACCGCCCCGCCGCAACCGGCCCCGCCGCAGGACGAAAATCAGATCATCGCCGAGCGACGCGCCAAACTGGCGAAGTTGCGCGAGCGCGGGCCCGCGTTTCCGAACGATTTCGTCCGCACCCAGCACGCCGGCGCGCTACAGGCCAAGTACGGCGCTCTCGATCGCGACGCGCTCGCCAGGGAAAACGTCGAAGTCACACTCGCCGGCCGCATGATGCTCAAGCGCGTGATGGGCAAGGCGAGCTTCGCGACCGTGCAGGACGGCTCCGGCCGCATCCAGTTCTACGTGACGCCGGAAGACATCGGCGCCGAGGCGTACGAGGACTTCAAACACTGGGACCTCGGCGACATCGTCGGCGCGCGCGGCGTGCTGTTCAAGACGCAGAAGGGCGAGCTGTCGGTGCGCTGCCGCGAACTGCGGCTGCTGGTCAAGTCGCTCCGTCCGCTGCCCGACAAGTTCCACGGGCTGGAGGACAAGGAGGCGCGTTACCGCCAGCGCTACGTCGACCTGATGATGAACGAGTCGACGCGCGCGACCTTCGTCACCCGCAGCCGCGCGATCGACGCGATGCGGCGCTTCATGACCGAGCACGGCTTCCTCGAGGTCGAGACACCGATGCTGCAGGTGATCCCCGGCGGCGCGGCGGCCAAGCCGTTCGTCACGCACCACAACGCGCTCGACATCGACATGTTCCTGCGTATCGCGCCGGAACTGTTCCTGAAGCGACTGCTGGTCGGCGGCTTCGAGCGCGTGTTCGAGATCAACCGCAACTTCCGCAACGAGGGCTTGAGCCCGCGCCACAACCCCGAGTTCACGATGATGGAGTTCTACGCCGCGTACCACGATTACCGCTGGCTGATGGACTTCACCGAGGAGTTGCTGCGCGAAGTCGCCGTCGCCGCCACGGGAACCGCGGTGCTGAACTACCAGGGCGAAACGATCGATCTCGCCAAGCCGTTCGCGCGGCTCACGATCGTCGAGGCGATCAAGCGCTACGCACCGCAGTACAGCGACGCGCAGCTCGCCGACCGCGATTACCTGCACGCCGAGCTGGCGCGGCTCGGCAGCACGCACGCGAAGGAGACAGGGCTCGGCGCGCTGCAGCTGGCGCTGTTCGAGGAGGTGGTCGAGTCGAAGCTGGTGCAGCCGACCTACATCGTCGACTACCCGGTCGAAGTGTCGCCGCTGGCGCGCGCTTCCGATACGCGACCCGGCATCACGGAGCGCTTCGAGCTCTACATCGCCGGCCGGGAGACTGCGAACGGGTTCTCGGAGCTGAACGATCCGGAAGATCAGGCAGCGCGCTTTCTCGAGCAGGTCAAGGCACGCCAGGCGGGCGACGAAGAGGCGATGTACTACGACGCCGATTACGTCCGCGCGCTGGAGTACGGCATGCCGCCGGCGGCCGGCTGCGGCGTGGGTGTGGATCGCTTCGTGATGCTGCTGACGGATGCGCCGAGCATTCGCGACGTGCTGCTGTTTCCGCACATGCGACCCGAGGAGCGCGGGTGAGGCTCGACCGCGCGCGCCTGCTCGCGCTGCAGCGGCGCCTGCTCGCACGCGCGGATGTCGCGCCGCCGGCGGGCTGGGCTGCCGTGCGGATGGCCGGGCACGCGATCGGCGTCACCAGCCCGGAAGTCGCACGCTTTCTCGCCGCGCGCGAGCCGCGTTGCACACTGACCGAGCGCGGCCTGGAGTTCGTCACCGAAGGATTTGACGACCGCGATCGCAGCGCGTTGCTCGCCGATGCCGCGTTTCGGCTGCGCGACGAGGGACTGCTGCAAGGCTGGCGCGGCGAGCAACTCGACGTGCGGCCGCTTTCCGGCGGCGCACCGCTGGCGACGATCGAGCGTGCGGCGTGCCGGCCGCTCGGCATCGCCACGCACGCCGTGCATCTGAACGCGTTCGCGCCGGACGGCGCGCTTTTCGTCGCGCGCCGGGCGGACGACAAGCCGATCGACCCCGGCCTGTGGGACAACCTGGTCGGCGGCATGGTGGCGGCGGGCGAAACCGAGCTCGCCGCGCTGGCGCGCGAAGCGAAGGAAGAAGCGGGCCTCGACCTGGCGGCGCTCGCGCCGGCACGCGGCGGCGTCGTGCGTGAGCGCCGGCCGGTGCGCGAGGGCTACCTGATCGAGTCGGTGCAGGTGTTCGACGCCGCGCTGCCCCCGGGCTGCGAGCCGCGCAACGAGGACGGCGAGGTCGCCGCGATCGAGGTGCGCGACGTTTCCGAAGTGCTCGACGCGATCGAACGCGACGAGTTCACGCTCGAAGCGGCGCTCGTCACGCTCGACGCCCTGCTGCGCCGGGCATGATCGATCCGGTCGTCTTTTTCTTCCTGCTCGGCGCCCTCGCGCGGCTCGCGAAGAGCGATCTGCGCCTGCCGGAGGCGTTGTACGAAGCGTTGTCGATCTACCTGCTGCTGGCGATCGGGCTGAAGGGCGGAACGCAGCTCGCGCAGCAGCCGCTGGCGGCCGTGCTGCCGCAGGCGCTGACAGTGATCGCGCTCGGAGCGACGATCCCGCTGCTGTTGTTCCCGCTGCTCACGCGCCTCGGCAGACTGCCGCGCGCCGACAGCGCGTCGATCGCGGCGCACTACGGCTCGGTGTCGGTCGTCACCTTCGCGGTCGGGCTGAGCGTGCTGGCGCAGCAGAACATCGCCGCCGAATCGCACATGCCGCTGCTGGTCGCGCTGATGGAAGCGCCGGGAATCGTCACGGGCATCGTGCTTGCCCGGCTGGGCGGCGCCCAGCGCATCGCGTGGGGCGCGCTCGTGCACGAAGTCGTCTTCGGCAAGAGCGTGCTGCTGCTGCTCGGCGGGCTGGCGATCGGCGCGCTCGCGGGCCCCGGCGGGCTGAAGCCCGTCGAGCCGCTGTTCGTGGATCTGTTCAAGGGCGTGCTCGCGCTGTTCCTGCTGGAGATGGGGCTCGTCGCGGGCGGACGCCTGGGCGATCTGAAGCGCGCGGGCCCGTTTCTGGTCGCGTTCGGCATCGGTGCGCCGCTCGTGCTCGGCGCGCTTGGCGCCGTCGTCGGGCACGCGATCGGGCTCAGCCTCGGTGGAGCGGCACTGCTGGCCACGCTGGCTGCGAGCGCCTCCTACATCGCCGCGCCGACCGCCATGCGGATCGCGGTGCCGGAGGCCAATGCGGCGCTTTCGATCGGCGTCGCGCTCGGCGTGACGTTCCCGTTCAACATCACGGTCGGCATTCCGGTCTATCTTCAGTACGCGCGCTGGCTGGGGAGTTGAACATGCAGTCGCACCCGAAGAAGCTGCTGGTGATCATCGCCGAAGCGGCGCTCGAGAAGGCGCTGATTCGCGACGCGCGCGCGTTCGGCGCGCACGGCTATACGATCACCGAGGTGCGCGGCGGCGGCGAGCGCGGGGACCGCGAGGCCGCCTGGGAGGCCGACCGCTCGATCGAGATGAAGGTGATCTGCGACGCGGCGGTCGCCGATGCGCTGGCGGCCCACGTGCTCCAGCACTACGCGCCGAACTACGCGGTCACGCTGTTCACCGCCGAGGTCGGCGTGTTCCGGCCGCAGAAGTTCTGAGGGTCACTTCACTTCGTCGATCCACGCCATCTGGATCGCTTCCAGGATCTTTTCGCCCGAGCGCTTCGGATCGTCGGCGAAACCCGGCAGCTCGAGGACCCAGCGGTACAGATCGACGAAGTTGACCGTACGCGGATCGACTTCCGGGTGCTTCTCGGCCAAAGCGATGGCGATTTCGAGCGAATCGGTCCACTTCATCGACCGCCCTCCTTCGCCTGGTTGATCGTGTATTTGGGGATCTCGATCACGAGGTCCTTGTCCTTTACCTTCGCCTGGCACGACAGGCGCGAGGTCGGCGTCAGCCCCCACGCCTTGTCGAGCAGGTCGTCTTCGTCCTCGTCGCTCGGGTCGAGCGTGTCGAAACCCTCGCGCACGATCACGTGGCAGGTCGTGCACGCGCACGACATCTCGCACGCGTGTTCGATCTCGATGTCGTTGTCGAGCAGGGTCTCGCAAATGCTCTTGCCCGGCACCGCTTCGATCGTCGCGCCGGCGGGGCAGAGTTCGTCATGAGGCAGAACCTTGATCTTCGGCATGTTCAGTCGGGCAGGACTTCGTCGACGCGTCGCCCCGCGAGCGCGGCCCGGATCGTGCGGTCCATTCGGCGCGCGGCGAACTCCTCGGTGCCATGCGCGAGCCGGTCGATCGCCGCCTTGATCGCGCGATGGTCGTCGCCGCGAGCGATGTCGATCAGTTCGCGCAGCAGGCGCTCGACCTGCGCGCGTTCGGCGTCGTCGAGCAGGTCGCCGTCGGCGGCGAGCGCGCTGATCGTCGCCTCGGCCAGACGTTGCGCCTCGACCTGCTGCTCGCGCAACGCCCGCGCGGCGACGTCGACTTCGGCCGCTCCGATCGAGTCCTGCAGCATGCGGGCGATCTCTTCGTCCGTCAGGCCGTACGAGGGTTTGACGACGATCGACGACTCGACGCCGCTCGTCGTCTCGCGCGCCGAGACCGACAGCAAGCCGTCGGCGTCGACCTGGAAGGTCACGCGGATGCGCGCGGCGCCGGCTGCCATCGGCGGGATGCCGCGCAGTTCGAAGCGCGCGAGCGAGCGGCAGTCGGACACCAGTTCGCGTTCGCCCTGCACGACGTGGATCGCCATCGCGGTCTGGCCGTCGCGGAAGGTCGTGAACTCCTGTGCGCGCGCGATCGGGATCGTCGAGTTGCGAGGAATGATCTTCTCGACCAGCCCGCCCATCGTCTCCAGGCCGAGCGACAAGGGGATCACGTCGAGCAGCAGCCAGTCGTCGCCCGGCGCGTGATTGCCGGCGAGCAGATTGGCCTGCATCGCCGCGCCGAGCGCGACGACCTTGTCCGGATCGATGTCGATCAGCGGCTCCTGCCCGAACAGATCGGCGACCGCCTTGCGCACGTGCGGCATGCGCGTGGCGCCGCCGACCATCACGACGCCCTTGATGTCGGCGGGCTTCAGCCCCGCGTCGCGCAGCGCGCGCCGTGCGGCGTCGAGCGTCTTCTGCACCAGGTGCTGCGTCATCCCGGCGAACGTGTCGCGCTTGATCGTGAGGTTGACCCAGCGACCGTCGCTCAGACGCGCCTGGATGGTCGCGCTGTCCCTGGTCGACAGCGCCTCTTTCGCCGCACGCGCCTTGACCGTCAGCAGGCTTGCGTCCTCGGGCGGCAGCAGCGACAGACCGGCCTGTTCGAGCACCCAGCAGTACAGGCGGTGATCGAAGTCGTCACCGCCCAGCGCGGTGTCGCCGCCGGTGGAGAGCACCTCGAACACGCCCTTGGTCAGTTTGAGGATCGAGATGTCGAAGGTCCCGCCACCGAGGTCGTAGACCGCGTAGACACCTTCGGCGGCGTTGTCGAGCCCGTAGGCGAGCGCCGCGGCGGTCGGCTCGTTCAGCAGCCGCAGCACGTTCAGCCCGGCCAGGCGCGCCGCGTCCCGCGTCGCCTGCCGCTGCGCGTCGTCGAAGTAGGCCGGCACGGTCACGACCGCGCCCACCAGGTCTCCGCCGAGGGCCGCCTCGGCACGCTCCCGCAAGACCTTGAGGATCTCGGCCGACACTTCGACCGGGCTCTTGACGCCCGCGACGGTGCGAATCTGCAGCATGCCGGGCGCGTCGACGAAGTCGTAGGGCAGATTCTCGACGTGCTCGACGTCCTTGACGCCACGGCCCATGAAGCGCTTGACCGAAACGATCGTGTTGCGCGGGTCGGCCGCCTGATGCGCGATCGCCTCGGCGCCCACCTCGACACGGCCGTCGGCGCGGTAGCGAACGACCGAAGGCAGCAGCGCCCGGCCTTGGGCGTCCTCGAGCACGACGGAAAGGCTGTTGCGAACGGTGGCGACCAGCGAATTGGTCGTCCCCAGGTCGATGCCCACCGCTAGCCGCCGCTGGTGCGGCGCGGGCGACATGCCGGGCTCGGCGATCTGCAGCAGCGCCATTGGTCAGGCCGCCTCGGCTTCGGCCGCGGCGACTTCCTCGCCGAACTTCTCGATGAACATCAGCTGCCGCACCAGTGCAGCCGCGCGAGGATAGTCGTGCACGCCATCCAGCGCGTCCGACAGCGCGGCGATCGTCTCAGCGCGCAGGCGATCGACTTCGTCGCGCAGCCGCGCGAGCGACGCCGGTTCACGGTCGCTGCGCGCCGCTTCGAGCGCCTCGCGCAGCTCGAGCTGCCGCATGAGGAACGCGGGCGGCATCGCCGTATTCGATTCGGCCGCGATCGGCGCGCCGTGGCGCTCGCACAAGTAGGCCGCACGCCTCAGCGGCGAGCGCAGCGTCTGGAACGCTTCGTTCGCGCGAGTCGCCCACTGCATCGCGACCCGCCTTTCCGCCGCCGATCCGGCTGCGAAGCGGTCGGGATGCACCTGTTCCTGCACCCGCCGGTACGCGCGCTCGAGCGCGTCGACGTCGACCGCGAAGCGCGGTTCGATGCCGAACAGGGCGAAGTGATCCGGAGCGTGTGTCGTCACGGGAATCGGTGGAAACGGAGCAGCCGCTCGGAACGCAGCTGCGGCGATCGGGCCGGCCGCGCCGGCCCGGCGAGACTCAGACGTTGAAGGACTCGCCGCAGCCGCAGCGGTTCTTCTCTTTCGGGTTGTTGAATCGGAACCCCTCGTTCAGACCTTCGCGCACGAAGTCGAGTTCGGTACCGTCGATGTAGGCGAGGCTCTTGGGATCGACCAGGATGCGCACGCCGTGGCTTTCGAACTGCCTGTCGTCGGGGTTCGCCGCGTCGGCGTACTCGAGCTTGTACGCCATGCCGGAGCACCCCGTCGTGCGCACGCCGACGCGCAGGCCGATGCCCTTGCCGCGCTTCCTGATGAAGTCGGCGACGTGGCGCGCCGCGCGTTCCGTCATCGTCACTGCCATCGTGTTCTCCATCGCGAGCTAGGCGGCCGCCTTCTGCTCGGCGGACTCGTCGAGCCCGTGCTTCTGCCGATAGTCCTTGATCGCCGCCTTGATCGCATCTTCGGCCAGGATCGAACAGTGGATCTTGACCGGGGGCAATGCCAGCTCCTCCGCGATCTGGGTGTTTTTCAGCTGCATCGCCTGGTCGAGCGTCTTGCCCTTGACCCACTCGGTCACCAGCGACGACGACGCGATCGCCGAGCCGCAACCGTAGGTCTTGAAACGCGCGTCCTCGATGACGCCGTGCGCGTTGACCTTGATCTGCAGCTTCATCACGTCGCCGCACGCCGGTGCGCCGACCATGCCTGTGCCGACGCTGTCGTCGCTCCTGTCGAACGAGCCGACATTGCGCGGGTTCTCGTAGTGGTCGATGACCTTTTCGCTGTACGCCATGAGTTACCTCTCGATTGCGATTGTGACGCGCCGCGCTAGTGCGCCGCCCATTGCACGGCATTCAGATCGACGCCGTCCTTGTACATCTCCCACAGCGGAGACATGTCGCGCAGCTTCGCGACCTTGCGCTTGACGAGATCGACCGTGTAGTCGATCTCCTCCTGGGTGGTGAAGCGCCCGACGGTGAAACGGATCGAGCTGTGCGCGAGCTCGTCGCTGCGCCCCAGCGCGCGCAGCACGTACGAAGGCTCCAGACTCGCCGACGTGCATGCCGACCCCGACGATACCGCAACGTCCTTGATCGCCATGATCAGCGACTCGCCCTCGACGTAGTTGAAACTGACGTTCAGGTTGTGGGGCACGCGCCGCTCCAGGTCGCCGTTGAGGAAGACCTCCTCGATCTCCGACAGCCCCTTCCACAGGCGGTCCCGCAGCATGCGAATGCGCTCGTTCTCGGTCGCCATCTCGGCCTTCGCGATGCGGAAGGCCTCGCCCATGCCGACGATCTGGTGCGTCGGCAGCGTGCCGGAGCGCAGTCCGCGTTCGTGGCCGCCGCCGTGCATCTGCGCCTCGAGCCGCACGCGCGGTTTGCGCCGCACGTACAGCGCACCGATCCCCTTCGGTCCGTACGTCTTGTGCGCAGAGAACGACATCAGGTCGACCTTCAGCTTCTGCAGATCGATCTCGACTTTGCCGGTCGCCTGCGCCGCATCGACGTGAAAGACGACGCCGCGGCTGCGACAGATCTCGCCGATCGCGGGAATGTCCTGAATCACGCCGATCTCGTTGTTCACGTACATCACCGACACCAGCGTCGTGTCCGGCCGCAGCGCCGCCTCGAGCTTTCTCAGATCGAGCAGCCCGTTGCTCTCGACGTCGAGGTACGTGACCTCGAAGCCTTCGCGCTCCAGCTCACGCATCGTGTCGAGCACCGCCTTGTGCTCGGTTTTCACCGTGACGAGATGCTTGCCCTTGTCCTTGTAGAAGTGCGCAGCGCCTTTCAACGCCAGGTTGTCCGACTCGGTCGCGCCGGAGGTCCAGATGATCTCGCGCGGATCGGCGTTGACCAGCGCGGCAACCTGTTCGCGCGCGGTTTCGACGGCCTTTTCGGCCACCCAGCCGAACGCGTGGCTGCGCGACGCAGGGTTGCCGAAGTGCTCGCGCAGCCACGGGATCATCGCGTCGACGACGCGCGGGTCGACCGGGGTCGTCGACGAGTTGTCGAGGTAAATCGGGAGCTTCATGCGGTGTTCCCTAGCTGGTGACGGTTTGCTGTTTCGGAGCGGCGGGCGCGCGCCGCGCCGGACGCGTGTCATGGAGCACGCTCGCCAGCGTGCCCTGCTGCGCGAGACGCTCCTTCTGCTGGTCCACGAGGTCCTGCAAGGATACGGAATCCAGAAAGTCCACCATGTGGCGATTCAGATTGGCCCACAGGTCGTGGGTCATGCAGCGCTGGTCGTTATCGCAATTTTCCTTGCCGCCGCATTGTGTTGCGTCAATCGGCTCGTCGACAGCGAAAATGATGTCGGCTACCGAGATGTCGGCCATCGGCCTGCCGAGCGTGTAGCCGCCGCCCGGCCCCCGCGTGCTCTCGACCAGCGCATGCCTGCGCAATTTGCCAAACAGCTGCTCCAGATAGGACAGGGAGATCTTCTGCCGCTGGCTGATCCCCGCCAGCGTCACCGGACCGTGGTGCTGCCGCAGCCCGAGGTCGATCATCGCCGTCACGGCGAAACGTCCTTTGGTCGTCAAGCGCATGGTGTCACCCCTGCTGTGCGGTCGATCGGGTGGCGCGAGCAGTTCGTGGACGACCCACGCAGCGATTCCCGATCATTACGGTAGGAATCGTAGCTAATCCGAGTATTTCGGTCAACAAATATCTCCGCCCGCCTGCGACCGCCGATTGGCGACCGCCGATTGGATATCCTCCCGCGCTCACCATGGAGGTCGCGTTGCCCGCGCCGAGACGTTTTACCGACTACGTACCCGCGAGTCCGTGCAATCTTTGCGGCGAGCGCGAGGGCACCCTCGTCGAGACCAAGGACCGCCGCGGCGCGCCGCTGAACGTCACGTGCTGCCGCCACTGCGGCCTGACCTACGTCGACCCCCTCCCCGGCGCGGCAGAACTGGCTCGTTTCTATGCCGAGCGCTATCGGCGCGAGTACAAAGCAGCCGAGACCCCGTCCATCCGGCACGTCTTCCGCGCTGGCCGGGTCGCGCTCGAGCGCTTGCGGACGGTCGCTTTGCTGGCGCAGCCACCCGCGCGCGTCCTTGACTGCGGCGCAGGCGGCGGCGAGTTCGCCTATCTACTCACGAGCCGGGGCTATCGACTGACGGGCATCGAGCCGAACGACGGCTATCGCGAGTTCGCCCGCGCCGAATACGGCGTCGACGTGCGGCCCGGAACGCTGGACGACGCGGCGTTCGCCGATGCGGAGTTCGATCTGATCACGATCTTCCACGCGCTCGAGCACTTTCGAGACCCGCGGTCGGGGCTGGCCAAGCTCGCGACCTGGCTCCGGCCGGGCGGGCATCTCTATGTTGAAGTTCCGAACGCGTTGACCGACGTGAGTTCCCCGTCGAACCTGTACCACTACGCGCATCTGTTCTATTTCGCGCCCGGGCCGCTCACCCGGCTCGCCGGCTCGGCGGGGCTCGTACCGTTGCTGGTCGACGGAGCACCGTCGAAGGCGAATCTGACCGCCGTGTTTCGCCGTGCCCAAGGAGCGACGACCGACTTGGCGGAGCCATCCGCGCACGCGCGCGTGGTCGAGGCGAACCGTCGGCGCACGCTCCGCCGCTACCTGCTGAGCGGGTCGACCTGGGTTGCGGCGGCCAACCGCCTGTGGGCGCGCGCGCAGGAGAAACGCGCATCGCGCGCGGGCCGATCGGCACGCGCCACGCTGGATGCGCTCTATGAAATGGAAGCGCCGCGGACCAGCCGCGGCGCCGGGTAGCGCGGAACCTCCTGGCGGACCGCGCCCGCTAGGCGGCCGCGTACATCGTTGCGCGCCGGCGCACGACCTCGAGCAGGCCCTGGCACGCGTCCTCGACGTAGTCGAGCACGGTGTTAAACCCTTCCGGCCCGCCGTAGTAGGGATCGGGCACCGTCGCCGCGTCGTGCTCTCCGGCGAAACGCATCAGCAGGTGCAGCTTGTGCTTGTAGGCGCGCGGGCACTGCTGCTGCAGCAACGCGAGGTTCTCCCAGTCCATCGCCAGGATCAGATCGAACTCGCGGAAGTCGTCCTGCGTGATCTGACGCGCGCGCAGGTCGCCGAGCTCATAGCCGCGCTTGCGGGCGGCCTGCTGGGCCCGGACATCCGGCGGCTCTCCGACGTGATACGCATGCGTGCCCGCGGACTCGATGTGGACGCTGCCCTCGAGGCCCGCCTCCCGCACCATCTTTCGGAACACGCCTTCCGCCGTCGGCGAACGGCAGATGTTGCCCATGCAAACGAAAAGTACTTTGGTCATGTCTAACGCGCCTTTCTGTTCGGGCCCGCGTTGTGCCTGCCCGGCTCATCGTCGGCGGGCGACGCACGCCCGACGACATCCACTCCCCAAATCACAAGTTCCAACGTCTCAACACCCGGTTCGGAAGACCGGAGATGCCGGCGGAAGTTCAAATCTCAACCGCCCGCAGCGCCGACCGACCCTGCATCCACTGAGCCCCGCTGCGGCCGCCCTACGCCGCCTTTTCGGCCACGACCGCAGGCACGACGTTGCCCGTCCCGCCCGCGCCGAACACTCGTTCCTTCAGGGCAGCCAGCTGGTCGCGCACCCTGGCCGCCTTTTCAAACTCGAGGTTCTTCGCATGCTCGAACATCAGCTTCTCGAGCCGCTTGATCTCGCGTGCGATCTGCCTCTCGTCCATCACTTCGTAGTCGGCGACCTCGCTCGCCGCCCTCAGCTCGGCGCGCGTCGGGCCCGATTCGTAAACGCCGTCAATCAGTTCGCGCACCTGCTTGTGCACTCCGCGCGGCACGATTCCGCGCTCCTGGTTGTAGCGCATCTGCTTGGCGCGGCGGCGGTTCGTCTCGTCGATTGCCGCACGCATCGAGTCGGTCACCTGGTCCGCGTACAGGATTGCCGTGCCGTTCAGATGCCGAGCCGCGCGACCGATCGTCTGGATCAGCGAGCGCGTCGAACGCAGAAAACCTTCTTTGTCGGCGTCGAGGATCGCGACCAATGACACCTCGGGCAGATCGAGTCCTTCGCGCAGCAGATTGATGCCGACCAGCACGTCGAACACGCCCGCGCGCAGGTCGCGGATGATCTCGACCCGCTCGACCGTATCGACGTCCGAATGCAGGTAGCGCACCTTGACGCCGTGATCGGCCAGGTACGCGGTCAAGTCCTCCGCCATCCGCTTGGTCAGCGTGGTGATCAGCACCCGCTCGCTGCGCGCAACGCGCAGCCTGATCTCGGACAGCAGATCGTCGACCTGCGTTCGCGCGGGGCGGACCTGCAACTGCGGATCGACCAGTCCGGTCGGCCGCACGACCTGTTCGACGATCTGCGACGAACGGCCCGCCTCGAACTCGGCCGGTGTCGCCGAGACGAAGATGCAGCGTCGCATCTTGCGTTCGAACTCGTCGAAGCGCAGCGGACGGTTGTCGAGCGCCGACGGCAGCCGGAATCCATACTCGACCAGCGTTTCCTTGCGTGCGCGGTCGCCGCGGTACATGCCGCCCAACTGCGGAATCGTGACGTGCGACTCGTCGATGATCATCAGCGCGTCGGCCGGCAGGTAGTCGATCAGCGTCGGCGGCGGCTCGCCGGGCCGCGCGCCGGACAGGTGGCGCGTGTAGTTCTCGATGCCCTTGCAGAAGCCGAGCTCGTTCATCATCTCCAGGTCGAAGCGCGTCCGCTGCTCGAGCCGTTGGGCCTCGACCAGCTTGCCCTGCGCGACAAACCAATCGACGCGTTCCTTTAACTCGACCTTGATGTCCTCGATCGCCCGCAGCACCGTCTGCCGCGGCGTCACGTAGTGCGACGACGGATAGACCGTGAAGCGCGGGATCTTCTGCCGGATCCTGCCGGTCAGCGGATCGAAGAGCTGCAGGCTGTCGATCTCGTCGTCGAAGAGCTCGACGCGCACCGCGAGCTCCGCGTGTTCGGCGGGGAAGATGTCGATCGTGTCGCCCCGCACGCGGAAGGTGCCGCGCGCGAACTCGGTTTCGTTGCGGCGGTACTGCATCGAGGTCAGCCGCGCGATCACGTCGCGCTGGCTCATCCGGTCCTTCACGCGCAGCGTCAGCACCATCGCGTGATAGTCGGACGGATTGCCGATGCCGTAGATCGCCGAAACCGTCGCGACGATCACGGTGTCGCGGCGCTCGAGCAGCGACTTGGTCGCCGACAGGCGCATCTGCTCGATGTGCTCGTTGATGCTGCTGTCCTTCTCGATGTACAGGTCGCGCGAAGGAACGTACGCCTCGGGCTGGTAGTAGTCGTAGTAGGAGACGAAGTACTCGACCGCATTGTTGGGGAAGAACTCGCGCATCTCCGAGTACAGCTGCGCCGCCAGCGTCTTGTTCGGTGCGAGTATCAGCGTGGGGGCTCCGATTCGCGCGATGACGTTGGCCATCGTGAAGGTCTTGCCGGAGCCGGTGACACCCAGCAGCGTCTGGAAGGCGAGCCCGTCGCGCAGCCCCTCCGTCAGCCGCTCGATGGCCTCGGGCTGGTCGCCCGCGGGCTCGAACGGCTTGAAGAGCTGAAACGGGGAGGCTGGGAACGTCTCGTACACGGCGCTATTGCGGCGCAGTATGCGCCCGCGAAACGCGCATTCTAGTCGGCGCACCCGCAAAAGCCTAGTCCCCCACTGGCGGCGCGTTCGAGCTACCACTCAATCAAATCAACTACTTAGGAACACTCCCCCCGGAACGGATCCCCGTGCGACTCCGCCCGTTCAATCCGCCCGGAACACAGCGCGGAGCGGAGCCAGGACCGCCCCACGCGAGGGCCGCCCTCCCCGGGCGGGGCCGCTTCGCTGCAGTGCACGTGTAGACTGCGCCCTCGCAACGGCCGACTGGCCAGCCTCTTGACCGGCCGGCACCACCTCCGACTCGCACATGACGCAAGCCCTATTCGCCGCGGTCGAACTCGCGCCGCGCGACCCGATCCTCGGTCTGTCCGAAGCCTTCAACGCCGACCCGCGTCCCACCAAGGTCAACCTGGGTGTCGGCGTCTACACGGACGACGCGGGCAAGATCCCGTTGCTGCAGGCGGTGCGCACTGCCGAAGAAACCCTAGTCAAAGCCGGCGCACCGCGCGGCTACCTGCCGATCGAGGGCATCGCCGCCTACGACGCGGCCGTGCAGAAGCTCCTGTTCGGCGCCGACTCGCCGCTGATCGCCTCCGGACGACTCGTGACGGCGCAGTCACTCGGCGGCACAGGGGCGCTGAAGATCGGTGCGGACTTTCTGAAGCGGATCCTTTCCAACGCCCCCGTTCTGATCAGCGATCCGACTTGGGAGAACCACCGCGCTCTGTTCGAAGCGGCGGGCTTCAAGGTTGGCACGTACCCGTACTACGACGCCGCCACCCAGGGGCTCGACTTCGACGGCATGGTCACCGCCCTCAAAGCGGCGCCCGCCGACACGATCGTCGTACTGCACGCCTGCTGCCACAACCCGACCGGGGTCGACCTGTCGCTCGATCAGTGGCGCAAGGTCGTCGAGATTGCACGCGAGCGGCAGCTCGTCCCGTTTCTCGACATGGCCTACCAGGGCTTCGCCGAGGGCATCGACGCCGATGGCGCCGCCGTGCGCCTGTTCGCCGAGTCGGGGCTGCCCGTCTTCATCGCCAGCTCGTTCTCGAAGTCGTTTTCGCTGTACGGCGAACGCGTCGGCGCGCTGACGATCGTCACTTCGAGCAAGGATGAGGCTGCGCGCGTGTTGAGCCAACTCAAGCGCGTGATCCGCGCGACCTACTCGACGCCGCCGACGCACGGCGCGAGCCTGGTCGCCGCCGTGCTCAGCGATCCGCAGTTGCGCACGCTGTGGGAGCAGGAGCTCGGCGAGATGCGCGAGCGGATCAAGCGGATGCGCAGCGCGCTGGTCGAAGGACTGAGAGCCCGCGGCGTTCCGCGCGACATGTCCTTCATGCTGCGACAGCGCGGCATGTTCTCCTATTCCGGATTGACCGCGGCCCAAGTTGAACGGCTGCGAAACGAGTTCGGCATCTATGCGGTCTCGACCGGGCGCATCTGCGTGGCCGCGCTGAACACGAAGAACGTCGTTCCGGTGTGCGACGCGATCGCCGCCGTGCTGCGCGGCTGAGTCGCGGTTTGAACGCGCGCGTGCACTCGATATAATCGCGCGCTCTTTCCCCGATAGCTCAGTCGGTAGAGCGACGGACTGTTAATCCGCAGGTCCCTGGTTCGAGTCCAGGTCGGGGAGCCA